>JANXVY010000021.1 GCA_025351425.1 Hyphomicrobium sp. | reverse complement strand
TCGAGCCAGCTCCGGCCCATCACCCCCATTTTTAAAAACGGCGAGGCCGCCGGTGCAAACCCGGACCTCTCCCGCAGCCCTCACTGTTATTTCTCCGGGCGCTCAGCGCTGCGGAGCCAAAGGCGCGTGCAGGGGAGCGCGTTAGCAAAAGTGTGCAGCGGTTTTCCTAACGCGCTCTGAGGGAAGGAGCCGGTCACGATCGATTGGCTAAGTTACATAAAAGAGGGAGACCGAGGGACACGTCCCTCAGGCGGGGTGCGGGGCGGCAGCCCTGCTGAGCGCGCAGCGGTCAGGGATGAGGCGGGCGGCCTGCGACCTGATGGACCCGCGCCCAAGGCACGGATTTGAACCAGGCCACGAGCCAGGCTGCGAGCACCATGACAGTCATGCACGCGACATTGACGGCCGCGACCGCGATCATGCCCCGCCCCGTGAAATTCAGGGCCGCACCGGCGAGGAACGAGAGCGTGAGCCCGGTCATGAAGGTTGCGAGCGCCTGCTGGCCGACCAGCCGGCAGACCTCGGCGGCGCGGCCCCGCAACCGCCGTCCGTGTTCGCCGGCCGCGATCACGGCGAGATAGGCGAGCGCGAGAAAGTGCACGATTCGCAACACGCCAAGATGGCTCTTGTCGATGAACGGTAGAAGCGCGCCGTGTGCGCTGGCGAGTGTGGGGCTGGCGTCGAGCGCCGGCTGCCAGCTGAAGGGTAGAGCGATCACAAGGACCGCGACGGCCGCCCCGATGAGCGTTCGCGACACCGGCGGCGCAGGGATGAGGCCGCGCATGAAGGCAAAGCCGGTGAAGAAAATCAGCTGCCAGCAGAACGGATTGAAGAACCATGATGTCGACTTGGCCTGTTCCGCCGGCAATTCGAGGTGCCCAAAGCTGGCGGCAAGCCAGAGTGCGACGGAGGCGGCGAGCACCGGCCACAAGCCAAAACGCGAGAGCGCAGCCATGATCGGCAGCAGTGCCAGTATGACGAGATACATCGGCAGGATGTCGAAATAGTGCGGGACATACGTCAGCGTCATCAGTCCCAGCAGTTCCGGGCCGGTATCGGGTCCGATGAACCCGTCGAGCCCGATGCCGCGGATATAGGCGTCGCCCGTGCCGGCCAGCCGGTCGACGGCCAGCATGCTGGCGCAGACGACGAGGAACAGGCCGATGTGGGACCAATAGACCTGCCAGCAGCGGTACAGGATGCGGGCGGTGCCGATGGCAAAGCCGTGGCTGTCGAAAATGCGCCCGAACGCGAGCGCCGATGCCATCCCCGAGCAGAATACGAAGATCTCGGTCGCATCCGAAAAACCAAACCGGGCGGGAATGAACCGCGACCACGGATTGTCGGGCACGTGGGCGATGAAGATGATGAACATGCCAAGGCCGCGGAACACGTCGAGCCGCACGTCGCGGATCCGCCGTTGGAGTTGAGGCGCTGGCGGCGTGGCCTTGTCGAGCATGAGGCAATCTCGCGGCTTGGTGTTGTCGGGAGGGGTTATAACCACCAGACAACGAACAAGCCCATCGGATCCTTCACGTCAGCCAGATCCTTACAGTCAGAAAGATCGTTCACGTCAGCCGGATCCTTGCCCGTCAGAAGGACTCACCCTGGTATTGCGCGATCTTGCAGTCGGCGCCGCGGGCAGCAAGCTGCTTGCAGATGCGCTTGGCGTCGGCAGCCGTCTTCACGGGGCCGGCGATCAGGTCGAAGGTCTGCCCGGCTTCGGATGTGCCGGTCGCCGTATAGCGCGGTTGCAACGTGCGCAACGCATCGCCGTGCTGGTCGGCGAGCAGCGACCAATGCAGACGGATTTCGTCGACCGTGGCGCCGGACGCGAGTTGCACGGCGAACGGCTTGGGCGCGGCCTTCACAACGGGGGGTCCGAAGGTGATCGGCGTCACGGCAGGCGCGGCCGGTGGTGCTGCCGCCGCGGTTACAGCCTGTGCCGCTGGCGGCGGGAGCGTGGGCACGACGGGCGCAGCGCCAGGCTTCGGCAGCTGTCCGCCGAGCTTCGACGGCGGCACGATACTGCCCGTCTCGATGGGCGCCATCAGCTTGTCGAGGCCATGCGGCGCAAGCGGGATCGGCGCGGGGCCGGCGGCCGAAGTTACGGGATTGGCGGTCTCGTTGGCCGCAACGGTCACGGGCGCGGCAACTGGTGCGGCGGCAGCGGATTGAGCAGCAGTCGGCGAGGACTGCGGGGCAGCAGGCGGCAGGCTAACCACGACAGTGGCGGGAATGAGCGGCTTGGAGTCGGCCTTCGCCACCGCAAGTCCGGTCACCATTGAGGTGCGTTCCTCGATCGCGGCCAGATGGGCGATCGTGCTTTGGTCCCCGCCATTGCGTTCGAGATCGGTGCGCACCGAGCCAAGATCACGTTGCAGCGCCCCCAGCGTCTGCCGTAACTTCGTGACCTCGGATTGCGCCGCCAGATCTTGCACATGCCCTCCCCGGCCAGGGCTTCCGTTCACCCACGCAACCTGACCGATATACAAGGCCGAAAGGCCGCCGATGACCGACCATGCAGCAACATAGGGGCGCGACAGCCGTGGCTTGATCTTGAGCGGCGCATCGAGCCGCTGTCCGGGATCGGGCACGGTATTTTGAAACATGGCAAGCGCCTCACGACGAAATGGCTGTAATGACTGGTTATTTGGGGTCAGAAGTCGTCCGAGTCGCATTGGCCCGTCAACGAATGCTGTCCCCCGCGTGGACCGATCCTGTGGATGAGTGGCGCAAATGACGAGCCGGCAAATACCGTGTGGCGCTGCGGCACCTTGCTGGCGCAGACCCGCGTCCGGTATGGAACTTGCGTCAACGGCGCACGTGACGGAACTGCTGTCTCAATCCGGGAAGGTTCATGACGCTCCAACACCCTGCGCGTCCCCTGCTGATCGTCGTTCTGGCGGCCGGCAAAGGCACGCGGATGAAATCCGCGATGCCCAAAGTCCTCCATGCCGTGGGCGGGCGGTCGATGTTGGGCCATGTCCTGGCGCTGTCCGAATGCGCGAGCGCCGACAAGGTTGCCGTCGTCATCGGTCCCGGAATGGACGGCGTGCGGGCTGAAGTCGCTAAACTCGCTCCTGCAGCGTCCGTATTCGTACAAGCCGATCAACGCGGCACCGCAGATGCCGTTCTGGCTGCCCGCGAGGCGATCGCGGGCTGGGCGGGCGATTGCCTGATCCTTTATGCCGACACCCCGCTCATCCAGGCTGGCACCATCCAGAAGTTGCGTGCGACCCTTGCGGCGGGCGCCGGCGTCGCGGTTCTGGGCTTCCATGCCGCCGACCCCACGGGCTACGGCCGCCTGCTGACCGACAGCGCAGGACTCCTGACCGCCATCCGCGAGGAAAAGGATGCAAGCCCCGCCGAACGGGCGGTGACGTTATGCAACTCGGGCGTGATGGCGTTCGCGCTCGGCGATACCCTCCGCGTGCTGGAGCGCATCGGCAATGCAAATGCCAAGGGCGAATTCTACCTCACGGATGCCGTCGAGATCGCACGCGCCGATGGCGCGAAGACGGCCGTCGTCGTCTGTCCTGAAACCGAAGTGCTCGGCGTCAACGCGCGCGACCAGCTGGCCGTCGCCGAACGCCTGTACCAGACCCGCGCCCGCACTGATGCGATGGCGAACGGCGCAACGTTGATCGCGCCCGAAACCGTCTGGTTCAGCTATGATACACGCATCGGCCGTGACGTCATCATCGAGCCCAACGTGTTTTTCGGGCCCGGCGTTACGATTGCGGACAACGCGTACATCCGCGCCAACTGCCACATTGAAGGCGCCCACATCGGCGCTGGTTGCCGCATCGGCCCGTTCGCTCGCCTGCGTCCCGGCGCAAACCTGGGTGATAACGTCCACATCGGCAACTTCGTGGAAGTGAAGAATGTGGCCATGTCGGCCGGTTCCAAGGCCAACCACTTGGCGTATCTCGGAGACGGTACGGTGGGCCTTGAGGCCAACATCGGCGCGGGCACGATTTTCTGTAACTACGACGGCTTCAACAAGCACAAGACCGAAGTCGGCGACGGCGCGTTCGTCGGCTCCAATTCCTCACTGGTTGCGCCCGTAAAAATCGGTGCAGGCGCCTATATCGGGTCTGGCAGCGTGATCACGAAGAATGTTGCAGCAGGAAGTCTGGCCGTCGAACGCAGCACGCAGGAAGAGCGTCCCGGCTGGGCGGAAAAGTTCCGCACCGTCATGGGCCGGCGCAAGCAGGCAGGTTAAATTCGGCAATACGGTGTGACTTTGTAATGCCCTGTTTAGGGCGCAACGTGAATTCAGCAAGACAAACAGGACATTGACCCATGTGCGGCATCGTTGGAATTCTGGGCTCGAAGCCGGTAGCGACCGATCTGGTCGATGCGCTCCGGCGGCTTGAATACCGCGGCTACGATTCGGCCGGCATAGCGACGGTTGAAAACGGCCACCTGGAGCGCCGCCGCGCGGAGGGCAAGTTGCGCAACTTGGAAGGCCGGCTGCTGACCGAGCCGCTCAACGGCCACACCGGCATTGGCCATACCCGTTGGGCAACGCACGGCAAGCCGACCGAGCGCAACGCGCACCCCCACATGAGTCCCGAAGTCTCGGTTGTCCACAACGGCATCATCGAGAACTACCGCGAGTTGAAGGCCGAGTTGACCGCCAAGGGCCACACGTTTGAGACCGAAACCGACACCGAAGCGGTGGTGCATCTCATCACCGATGGAATGCGCGCAGGGCTCGGCCCCAAGGAAGCGGTCAAGGCAGCGCTCGACCGCCTGCAGGGCGCCTTTGCACTCGGCATCATTTTTGCCGGGCACGACGACATGATGATTGCCGCCCGTCAGGGCAGCCCGTTGGCGCTGGGTCACGGCAAGGGCGAAATGTATTTGGGCTCCGACGCCATCGCACTAGCCCCGTTCACCGATGCGATCACCTACCTTGAAGAAGGCGACTGGGCTGTCCTGACCCGCGAAGGCGCTGACATTTTCGACCGCGCGGGCGCCAAGGTTTCGCGCCCCAGGGTTAAGTCTGTGGCCTCGTCCCTGCTGGTCGACAAGGGTAACCACCGGCACTTCATGGCCAAGGAAATCCACGAGCAGCCGGAAGTCATCAGCCATACGCTATCGAACTATCTCGACCTCTCGACGGGCGGTATCAAGTTCCCCGATCTCGGCATCGATCTCGCCAACGTCACCCGCGTCACACTCTCGGCCTGCGGCACCGCTTATTATGCCGGCCTCGTCGGTAAATACTGGATCGAACGCTACGCTCGCGTGCCAGTGGAAATCGACGTTGCGTCCGAAATGCGCTACCGCGAACCCCCGCTCCTGCCGGGCGGCTTGGCGCTGTTCGTCTCCCAGTCTGGCGAAACCGCCGATACGCTGGCCACGCTGCGCTATTGCAAGGCCGGCGGCCAGCAGATCGCCTCGATCGTCAACGTCCGCACCTCTACCATCGCCCGCGAAAGTCACACTGCGTTGCCGACGCTTGCCGGCCCCGAAATCGGCGTCGCGTCCACGAAGGCCTTCACCTGCCAGCTGTCCGTACTGGCTTGCCTCGCCATCGCCATTGGCCGCGCCCGCGGCACCATCGACGACAAGCTCCAGGACGAACTGGTCAAGGCCCTGACTGAAGTCCCGCGTCACATCTCCACTATGCTGCGCAACGAGAAGGTTTACGAAGACGTCGCTCACGCCCTTTCGCATGCCCGTGACGTGATCTATCTCGGCCGCGGTGTCAGCTTCCCGTTAGCGTTGGAAGGCGCGCTGAAGCTCAAGGAAATCTCGTATATCCACGCCGAAGGCTACGCAGCCGGCGAGTTGAAGCACGGCCCGATCGCCCTGATCGACGAAGCGGTGCCTGTCGTCGTGGTTGCCCCAGACGATGAGCTCTTCGACAAGACCGTCTCGAACATGCAGGAAGTGGCGGCCCGCGGTGGCCAGATCATTCTGATTTCGAGCGCTTCGCCCGACCGCGTCGGCTGCAAGGTTCTGGCGCACCTGCCCATTCCAAAGGCGCACCCGTTTACGAGCCCTTTGCTGTGTGCGATTCCAATTCAGATGCTGGCCTACCATACTGCGGTCATTATGGGCACCGATGTAGACCAGCCGCGCAACCTCGCGAAGTCGGTCACGGTAGAATGAAATAGAGCGCGGGGTGCGTACTGGTCAGAGAGTTTGTCACGTGGAAGGTCAGCGCACGATGCGCAAGTGTAGGTCCACCATAAGGCTCACGGTCATCGCATGTGTCTGCGCTGCCTCGTCCGCTGCTGGACCACTCGCGACCGGCGCGTCGGCTCAGAACGCAGGCCCTTCCGGTCCGCCAGCTGCCAAAGCGAATTCCAAAGCTGGCAACTCTGCACCCGTCGAGAATGCGGCAGCTTCCTCTGTCAAGGACCCGGCCGCGGCGATGGCCGCCTATAACAACGGTGTCACCGCCTACCAGAGCGAAAAATTCGCAGACACGGTCGCATCCATGAATACGGCTCTCCAGGCTGGCGTGCTCACGAGCAATCTGCTGGCGAAGGCGCTTTATTATCGGGGCGCGGCTTTCCAACAGCAGGGCAAGCCTGGCCAAGCTATTTCGGACCTGACCAGCGCGCTTTGGCTGAAGGGCGGCCTGGATGACGCGGAGCGCTCCGACGCCGCGCGGTTCCGCTCCGCAGCCTATCGTGACGCGGGCCTCGGCGAAGGCGGCGAAGTGGCCGTCGGCGAGAGCGCCAGCCCCGCCGCATCGGGATCTGCATCTTCCTCCGCTAGCCCGGTCAAGAGCGGCTTCTCTAGCGATGGCGCGTCGGAACAGTCCTCCGGCTCGGGCGGGCTCAGTAATCTGTTCGGCAACCTGTTCGGCGGCTCAAAACCGAACACCGCCACACCGCCACCCGCACCGATGGCTCCACTCGAGAGTGCTCCAGCGCAGTCTTCGCCTGCAGCCACCTCCGGACCCGAAGTGCTGCCCTGGGCGAACACGTCGACGACCCCTGTAGAAGCGGCTGCGCCGTCCCCGTCACATCCCGCCAGCAGCCCGGGCAAGCCCCATAAATTGACCATAGCGCCCGGCGCCAAGGCGGGGCGATACCGCATCCAGGTTGCCGCCGTTAAATCGCGGGACGAAGCCAGCGCAATCATTTCGAAATTGCAGGCGATGGGTGGCGCAGTCGCAGCCGCTAGCGCGTCGGTGGACGAAACGACCTTCGGGACCATGGGTACTTTTTATCGCGTGCGCGTGGGACCCTTTCCATCCGCAACCGCGACGAAGGAGCCCTGCGCTGCCCTCAAATCGTCCGGTCTCGATTGCCTCGTGACGACAAATTAGCTCGCTTGGCAGAACAGAAAGCATCCTTGAACGGGTGGCGTCCGGCATATCTGCGGCTAAAGCTTAAGCCGAGAGCCGGGAGCCACATGCAACGCGAGCAAATGACGCAAACGCGCGCGCTCTCAGGACTGCTAAGTTCCGCGCGTGAATCAGTGTTTCTATCGAAAGTAACAGAATGGATATTCTGACAACGCTGGCCGGCAAATTCACCGCGTGGTGGACCGGAACGAGCCTGAGCGAAATGACGTGGCTCGCAGTCGGCATTGTCGGCCAGCTGATGTTTTCGATGCGTTGGCTGCTGCAATGGATGGCGAGCGAACGGGCTCGCGCATCGGTGATGCCTACGACCTTCTGGTATTACAGTTTGATCGGCGGGTTGATGGTGTTGGGGTACGGGATGTATCGCCTTGAGCCTGTGATCATCCTGGGCCAGTTCGGCGTCCTGGTCTACGCGCGCAATATCTATTTTCTGCTGAAAGGCCAAGCACCTAGAGCAGATTCCGATCATACGGCTCCATAGCCAGCGGGGCGAAGTAGTTGCGGCAGTCGTTTGGACGGAGCTTGGGCAGCGCATCGGCGATGGCGGCCCACAGTGTCTCGACAGCACGCGCCGCCGTTTTCTTCAAAAG
>JANXVY010000015.1 GCA_025351425.1 Hyphomicrobium sp. | reverse complement strand
TTTATTGGTGGGTGCGGTAGGGATCGAACCTACGACAAGCTGATTAAGAGTCAGCTGCTCTACCAACTGAGCTACGCACCCAAGCCACCCCAGTCTCGGTTTCGAATAATCGGTCGAAGCCTGGGTCTGGACGACAACGGGGCCGCGAACGGCCCTGAAGCGGCAGTTATTATCAGTGCCGCCGGACAATGTCCAGCGCGGCAATTGCGCCTGCTCAGGGCGCGCGCGTGGCGACCGCGATGGCGGCTGGCGGCGCCGACTGGGCAGGGTCGAGCGCGACCCAGGATTTCGGGTCGAGGTAGGACTGGCGCATCACATAGCGGTAGGTAGTCTTGTTCCACGACTTGATGTCGTCGGACTTGTTGTCGAGGATGAAATCGCCGTCGCTCATGCGCACCGTCAAAATGGCGTGGCCGTCAAGTTTCTCGTCGCGCACCACCGTGATCAGCAGGGCGCTGGCGGGCCAACCGGCCTCGATCAGCAGATGGCGCTTCATAAGGGCGTAATCCTCGCAATCGCCCTTGCCGGCGAGCGGCAGTGTCCAATAGTCCGATACTCCGTAGAGTTCGAGGTCGGTGACTGGCTCGATGTCGGCATTGACGCGGCGATTGATTTCGTCGAGTTCCGCCATTCTGCGGGCCGAAGCGGTCACGCGGGCTTCAACGCTCCGTTGGCGCGTGCAATCGGCCGCGAATTCCTCGCAGAAGCGCCAGAAGGCGTATGGCGGATCGGTTGGGCCAAACACGCGCAGAAAGCGCGATTGGGCGTCCTGGCCGTTGGAAACAGCCACGTCGGCTGCCGGTTTGTTCGCTTCTCCTGCCTTGGCCGGGGCATACGCCACCACCAGCAGGATCAGGCTTGAAAGGACTCTCGTTACACGCATCACATCGGCTCCGGCGTACGGGCGCTGCTTCGTCAACCGAAGTAGGCCTGCATTGTTTCCTGATCCAAAATCTCCATGAACTGGATGCCGACGCCCTCCGAATGATGGCGGACGACGCGGGCACGCAGACGGGCAAGCCAGACCTGGTCGCCGATTTCGGGGCGTACCTTGCAGGCGATGCTGGCGCCGGACACCGAAACGTCGAGCAGGAGACAGGGGGCGAAATTGCCTTCGCTCAGCGTAAGGCTGCTGTCGCGGTTGGTAATCCGGATTCGATCGTGCTGGCGGGCGGCGGCGCCCTTCAGATCGCTTTCGTTGAGGAGCCAAGTAATCTGTGCGGCGAGCTTTTCGCGCTTGTGCTGTGTGGCGTTCAATTTGAAGGCGAAACCGTCGCGCCAAGTGCGCAGGACCGGACCCTCGATGCCGCCGATCTGTTCGATATAGGCGATGACCTTTTCGCCGGGTTCAATGGTGGCAGCGACTTGTTCGTCGACCGTCAAGGCGATGCCGCCGACGGATATGTCGGTGACCTTGCAGGCGAATTCTTCCTTGTTGGCGCGCATGAAGCGGCCGGCCAAAGGCACGTGGAAGCGCCGGTGGAGCCGCTTGTCGTTTTCATCGGGTTCGACGGCCGACGGCTGGAAGCGCTTGGCCGTCGCTGATGTTGGGGCAATTGGCATGTGCAACCCGTGAAAACGATCTGAAACAACAAGGGCCGGTCGCGCTTGGGCGCGGTTGGCCACTCCAATTCAGAATGCCGCCGTGGGATTAAAGTTTGGCTAATCGCCGCCCCATTCTTTCGCAAACGCCCCTAACAGTTTGCTTCAATCCTTGGGGGAATCCGTGCGGCCGCCATCATAAACGCGAAACTGGCGGCGCTCGGAACGGACGATCCGCGCCTTTCTCACGTGAGGCAAGAACGGGGCCTGTCGGTGCATCATTTCGAGAACCGATTGGGGCTTGCCGTTGGGCCAAACAATCTTGGTTGTCACGAGGCGACGCGACGTTAAAGGCTCATAGCCCAGCCAATCGGGGGGGGTGATGGGGGAGATTGCGCCCAGCAGGCGGTCGATGGCATCGCGCGTGTGAACGAGGGGGAGGATAATCGCTTCGAAAGAGACGGTCCGCTTGTTCTGGGTCGCGGCCTCGATCTCGAGAATGCCGACCCCACCTTGCTGGGTCACCACGGTGAGCAACCGTTCGAGCGAGATTTTATCATCCTCCGCCCAGCCGTCGAGGAAGTCGGTTTCACGAAACTCCTGCCCAAACGCATCGCACACGGCCGTGCCCGCGAGGCGGAACCGGTAAACTCCATCGCGGCGCTCCAGAATGAACGTATGTGGAAGGATGGAGGCGATCTGCGCGGGCTCGATTTCGAACCGGCGCGGGGCGACGCGATCCTGCCGCACGTCGTTCCAATAGTTAAAGAGCGTTTGGGTAATTTTTTGTTTCATATTGGCTCAAGGCACTCAAGTCATTGTGGGGTGTTGCCGGCGGGCGAAGCTGCAGGTGTTGCCGTGTCGCGGACTTCCCGCTCTCTGGGAAGTGGAAGGTCGAAATTTCGGGACGTGTCGCAAGCCAACGGTTCGTCGAAGCGGTAGGTTTGTCAGAAGTTAAAGGGTGTAGAGCAGCTTTTGTGCCATACGAGAGTGCGGGCGCTTGCAATGGCGCCGGCCACGAACGTGAAGGCCATTTGGGAGCCGTTGCTCCGCGCGCGCCTCAACCATTGAGGGACATCAAAGTGATCAAGGCCGACCGCCGCGAGCCCGTGTTCAATATCCCCGGCATCGTGCTCGGCATGCTCGCCGTGATGGCCGCCGTCCACCTGCTGAGATTGCTCCTGGGCGAGGCAGCGGACGCGGATCTGGTGCTGGCGCTCGCCTTCATTCCCGATCGTTACAGTGCGCAGCCTTTGGAGTGGCCGGGCGGCTGGCTCAGCGCGTGGACGTCGCCCGTGACCTACATGGCGGTGCACGGCGATCTCACCCATCTCATCTTCAACGCGGCGTCGTTGCTGGCGTTCGGCGGCGTGGTCGCGCAGCGGCTTGGAAATCTCCGTTTTGCCGGGTTCACGATCGTGTGCGGCGTCGCAGGCGCGCTGTTGTTTCTGCTGCTCAATCCCGGAATGCGCTCGCCGCTAATTGGGGCTTCCGGGGCGATCTCCGGCATCATGGCGGCTGCCCTGCGCCTACTGCTGAGCGCCATCGCGTCGGCACCGGAGGGGATGGCTGGCGAGTGGATCCGGCGTGTTCCCCAAGTCATCCCCCTCAAGAGCCTTGCGCAAGCGGCCCAGGACCGGACGCTTCAACTTGCAACCGGCAGTTGGCTGCTGATCAATGTGCTGGCGGCCTACGGACTGGCGACGCCGGCTCAGGCGGGTGTCGTCGCATGGGAAGCGCATGTGGGGGGATATTTTGCCGGGCTCATCCTGTTTGGGCTGTTCGACCCGCCCTCACGGGTCCGGTTGAAAAATATGGGCGGCACTCAACAGCAGAATACTGATTAGAATCGCGTTCCGGCGCTGAAATATGGCCGCTCTGCGGGCCTATAACGGCTTGCGTCGCTGAGCAAAATGTCGCAGCATCAACAGGGCATTGAGCCGCGTCGAGCGGCACCGGTTTGGGCTGGACGGTCGTATGGCTGGCCCGAAGCCGCCGCAGAGCGGCAGTGGAGGAAGCAATGAACGTAGCTACTATTTTGAAGACGAAGGGTCGTGCCGTCACGACCGCGCGGCCTGAAACCTCGATGAAGGAAATCGCCGAGAAGCTGGCGGTCAAGAAAATCGGCGCCATCGTGATCGTGGGCGACGGAGGCCGTGTCGCTGGCATCATTTCCGAGCGTGATTTGGTTCGCGCGATCGCCGAGCGGGGCCCTGGTGCGCTCACCGCGTCCGTCGGCGAGGTCATGACCCGCAATGTCGTGACCTGCAACGAGGGCAGCACGCTGGATGAGTTGATGGAAACGATGACAAACGGGCGTTTCCGCCATGTTCCCGTCGTCATGGACGGCAACCTCGTGGGGCTCATCTCCATTGGCGACGTCGTCAAGTACCACCTGGCGGACATGGCGCTCGAAGTGAACGCAATGCGCTCCTACTTGACCACCGGCTGACCGGCTGCGGGCTGAAGTTCCAGCCCGGCCATGGGCCGCTCGCCCAGCGGCACGATGCGATAGAAGCATGACCGGGCGCCGGTGTGGCACGCCACGCCCGCTCCTTCGACGGTGGCCTTAAGCGCGACGGCGTCCTGGTCGCAGTCGGTGCGGAATTCCACGACCCGGAGCCGGTTGCCGCTCTCCTCGCCCTTCAGCCACAACTTTCCGCGCGAGCGGCTGTAGAAGTGGGCAAACCGTGTTTCGATAGTGCGCGCCAGGGCTTCGGCGTTCATCCAGGCAAACATCAGCACCTCGCCGGTCGCCGCGTCCGTGACGATCGCGGGGATCAGGCCATGGGTATCGAAGCGCGGCTGGAACACGAGGCCCTGTTCCACTTCGGCGGCGCTGCCGGGCGGCGAAAAGATTGCGGGCTTCGTCATGGCTGTTTTCGATCTCTGCTTGCGCTTGAAGTTTGGGGCCTGAGGGTGTCCAACGCGCGCCATGCGTTCGCACAGGTGCGCTGAGCGTCAAACGCTCCTATATGTGTCACTCCTATAGGATACGGTCCTGCATAAGTACTGACTTATGCGTGACGGCATCCGCGCGCGGGGTTGGTGGGGCGGCCGCGCGCAAGGCAGAGAGAATACCGGCCAGCAACCCACCAAAAGAAGAGTCGAAACTTTTGCGGGCCGGTATGAGTGGCCAGCGCGGCTGCTAGAGCATGTTCATCTCAGGCTGAATCAATAGGGATTCCCAAATCAGCTGCGATCTGATTCAAGCTGCATGCTGGAGGCGGAGGCCAGCATGCATGGCTCGACCCTATTCCCTCGATCTTCGTGAGCGTGTCGTGGCTGCTGTAGGTGATGGCGCGACGTGTCGCGAGGTTGCC
>JANXVY010000075.1 GCA_025351425.1 Hyphomicrobium sp. | reverse complement strand
CGGCGGAAGCCAACGGGTCGCGAGCACCCATTTCTGACCGGGCGCGACCTCTCGTATTGGGGCGGCGACTGACAAAGCCGCGCCTTATTTTCTGGCGTCTAGAGCAAATTCCGATCCTACGGAATCGGAATTTTGCTCTAGGTTCTTGATTTGGTCGCATTTTCTGCGACGAACCGGTATCCACTTCGTCGGAAAATGCTCTAGCCAAGCTGCACGATGGGTCCTCGGGACAAGCCTGAGGCTGACACCTGAGATTTTTTCCAGAAAAGTTATCCCCGCTCCCTTCAAGCAGCGTTACGGTTGGCGTGTCCTGTTGCAACGGGGGGCGCTGATCCGGAAGGCGTTCTATTCGGTGGCAGCAGGATGCAAGTGGGGTGTGCCAGTACGTGCTGGACGATCCCCAGGCTCGCCGTGGCGGAGCCAAGCTTCGCGTGGACGTACCCGCACGGGGGCAGTTCCTGTGTCCGCGAGTGTTAAAAGCTACGGGTAGGCCTAAAATCTTGCGGGAGCGGCGTCTTATCGCTTCTACCCAATTCGGAATGCCCGCGTCGTGGCAGCGCCACGCTTCGCGTGGACAACGCGCCGCTGCTCCCCCCCACTTATAACTCCGAGGCCAAGCGCCTGCGGAGGGCTTGGACGCGACGGGACGGCAGTGAAGCCAGGGGGCGCGCCCAATGTACCCGCGGACCAAGTGGCGTTCATCGTCATTGCGTACCCATTACCGCTTCGTTGGGTTGACGTCAGGTCTTTGTGGGACCCTCGTCGGAGGGCAGGGTGTTGATGAAGCCGAAATAGGCGCGATACGGCAGCACCCGGCTGAACTTGGCCAGCAACTTCATGCGAAACGGGAACACGATCTCGAAGGGGGCTTTGATCAGGCCCTTGATGATGCGGTCGGCGGCGTCTTCGGTGGTGACCATGAAAGGCATCGGGAAGGTGTTGACCTTCGTCATGGGCGTGTCGATGAAGCCCGGATTGACGATGGTCAGTTTGACGTTTTCGTCGAGCAGATCAGGGTAGAGCGACTCGGCTAGGCTGATGAGGGCGGCTTTGGTCGGCGCATAGGCGATGGCGACCGGGAGACCGCGATAGCCTGCGACCGAGGACACGATGGCGATGTGGCCGGCGCGGCGGGCGATCATGGCGGGGAGCAGCGGGCTCAAGGCGTTGGTCACGCCGGTATAGTTGACTGCGAGGGCGTTCGTGACGGAGGCGGCGTCATAGGTGACGGCACTCATGGGATGCCAGACGCCAGCATTCAGCAGGGCCAAATCGATCGGGCCCAGATCGCGGGCGATGGCATCGGCTGCCGCGTGGGTTGCCGCCAGATCGACGACATCGAGGGGATAGGCCTTGATGCTGGGAGAGGCGGCCTCGAGTTCGCGCAGTTTTTCGACCGAGCGGGCGGACACCGCGACCTTCACGCCGCTGGCTGCGAGCCGGAGCGCGATTTCCCGGCCGATGCCGGAACTGGCGCCTGTGATCCAGACCACCTTCCAGTCAGCCGGTAAGTTATACGGCGCGCCCATTGCTTCGTTTCCCTTTGTCGCCCCGACGGGTCAAATCAAGCGGTGCCCTCATTCGACCGGGAAGGATGCACGATCGATTGCTGGCCGCCGGTCAGAGTCCGACGAAGGGTTGGACGAGACGAGCAAAGAGGCCCTTGAAGCGGGCAGGGTGTTCGCTGGCGATGAGGCAGATGCAACCCGCCTCTCGATCGGCGATAGGCTGATGCTCGACGGCATCGTCCAGATCGGCCAAATCGCCGTGGCCAAAATGCCCGATGCTGTCGGTGTAGCTGCCGGCCAGGATCAAGGCCAGTTCGGCGCCGCCGTGGCCGTGGTCGGGCATGATCTGGCCGGGGGCGACCTTGATCAGGCGGAGATCGCCGGTGGCGTTGGCCGACAACGGAAGTGGCAAGTGCCAGACGCCCAGTCCTAGGCGCTTCCAGGCAATCGCGTCCAAATCCTTGCCGACCAAGCGGGTCAACGGCGCGGGGATGGTGCCTGCCGCCGCAGAGGGCTTGCGGACAATCGCCGAGCAAGGTGCGGGCTCAACCGCGGGCTGGCGGGGCAGAGGCATGACTGTCGCCTGACCGGGCAGATCGGCGAGCAGAATGGCGCCCAGTTCGTCCAGCGTGGCCAGTTCCCTGCGGCAGTCCGTGCACATGGCGACGTGCGCGGCAACAACCGCGCTCAGCGCCTCGGGCAACGTTCCAGCCGCATAGCTCATCAGGGTCGAATCATCCGCGTGGTGTGTAATCGCCATGTTATTTCAAGTCCTCAACGGCATCGCGGATCTTTTGATAGGCGAGGCGCATTCTCGATTTCACGGTACCGAGCGGCAAGTTGAGCCGTTCGGCAATTTCGCTATGGGACAGGCCGTCGATATAAGACAGCGACACGACTTCATGCTGATCCTGAGGAAGCGACGCCAAAGCCGTCTGGACGCGGGCGCGCCGTTCGGCTTCGGACACCACTTCGTCGGGCAGGGTATCGCTCGACGGCGTTTCGTTATGGCCTTCAGGCAATTCCTGCCACGGGACCTCTTTACGGAGCCGGTCGATCCTTAGATTACGGGCGATGGTAAAAATCCACGTGGTGGCGCTACCTTTCTCGCCTGAGTAGAGGGCTGCCTTGCGCCAAACGGTCAACAGGGTTTCTTGGGCAAGTTCCTCGGCGGTGTTCGGGTCGGCGCCTTGACGCATCATGTAGGACTTTACGCGGGGGGCGTACTGCTGGAACAGCTGACGAAAGGCATCAACGTCCCGGTGCACGGCTACCTGCTGGAGTAGATCAGCCATGGATTGGCACTCGATTCGGGGTTAGGGGCGCCGTGGGAGCGCGCCTTCGATATGGGCGGATCATAGCGGATTGTTTTTCCGTTTGTCATCTCGCCGTTGTGGCGCCGCGATCGGATACCTATTGTGCGGAGGCGTTCGCCTCTCGCGCGCCTCTTTCTCCCCTCCCCGTGACAGGACATTTCCCGTGGCCGATGTGACGTTGAACGAAATCGCGGTGCTCCTGGCAGCACTCGCGCTGGCCGCGCCGCTTGCGAAATGGATGGGGATGGGCACGGTGCTGGGGTACCTTGGCGCGGGCGTGCTGCTGGGTCCGTTCGGCGTGCAGGGTTTTTTTTCGGCAAGCGACGCCAAGGAACTGCTGCATCTGGCCGAATTCGGCGTGGTGCTGCTGTTGTTTCTCATTGGACTTGAGCTGAAGCCCAAGCGGTTGTGGTCGATGCGGTCGGCCATTTTCGGGCTTGGCGGGGCGCAGGTTGCGCTTACCGCTCTCGTGCTGGGGGCGCTCGCCTTGGCGTTGCGGCTGCCGTGGCAAAGCGCGGCTTTTGTCGGGTTGGTGCTTGCACTGTCATCGACGGCGTTCGCGCTGCAGGTGCTCGAAGAGAACGGTGAACTGGGCGCGCGGCATGGGCGGCTCGCCTTTGCCGTGCTGCTGTTTCAGGATCTCGCGGCCATTCCGCTGATCGCGTTGGCGCCGCTGTTTGCGGTGACGGCGACGGTCGGGGCGTCGGGGATGGACCTGCTGGCGGCGGCCAAAGCACTAGCGGTGATTGCGGGCGTCGTCATCACCGGCCGGTTCGTGTTGGACCCGGTGTTGAGGATCGTCGCGCGCGCGAAGGTCAAGGAGGCGATGACGGCGGCGGCGCTGCTGCTTGTGGTGCTGGTGACGCTGGTAATGCAGGCGGCGGGATTGTCCGCGTCGCTTGGGGCGTTTCTCGCGGGGGCACTGCTGGCGGAAAGCACATACCGCCACGAGTTGGAAGCGGATATCGCGCCGTTCCAAGGGCTGCTCTTGGGGCTGTTTTTCACTGCGATCGGGATGTCGCTCAATCTCGCATTGCTCGTCAAATATCCGCTGGTGGTGACGGCGCTTGTGCTTGGCCTTGTCACTGTAAAGGCGAGCGTTTTGGCGGGGCTTGGGCACTGGCGAGACGGCTTGCCGTGGCCCGCCGCGCGCAGGCTCGGTCTGTCGCTCAGCCAGGGCGGGGAGTTCGCGTTCCTGCTGTTGACGGCGGGGGTTGCGGCCGGGGTGCTGTTCCAGCAGTTCGCCGAGGTCTTGAATGTCGTCGTGACGCTGTCGATGCTGGCCACGCCGCCGCTGTTGATCGCCGACCGGCACATGGCTGCCCGCAAGGGGCAACCGCTTGCGGTCTACGACACGCCGCCCCATAGCGACGGCCATGTGATCATCGCGGGGTTCGGGCGCGTGGGTCAGGTTATTGCGCGCATTCTCAGGGCGAAGAAGATTCCGTTCACGGCGCTAGATATCTCGGCCGAGCAGGTCGAATTCGTGAAGAAATTCGGGTCGCAGGCTTTTTTCGGCGATGCGAGCCGGCTAGATATCCTGGAAGCCGCCAATGCGGGCAAGGCGCGCGCGTTCGTGCTGGCAATCGACGACGTGGAGGCCTCGATGCAGACCGCGGCGATCGTGCGGCAGCACTATCCCAAGCTGCCGATCCATGCGCGGGCGCGCAACCGGACCCATGCCCACCGCCTGCTGGACCTCGGCATCAGCAATGTCCATCGCGAGACGTTTCACTCGTCGCTGGCGATGACCCGGCACGTGCTGACCGGATTGGGGATTTCGGAGCGCGAAGCCAGGTCGATGATCGCCACGTTCCAGGCGCACGACGAGCGGCGGCTGATCGAGGATTACAAGCACTATACCGATCTCGAGAAGTTGCAGGAAAAGGCGCGAACGGATGCGAGCCGGCTGGAAAAGCTGTTTGCTGAAGACAGCGCCGAAGCGGCGGCAGCCGAGGCCGCGCCAATGGGCGCGGGCAAGGGCGCGGCGAAGAAGGAGCGGTGAGCCGGTGTCAAGGCCTGCTGAGAAAAATTCGCTGCCGTCTTGTTAGCAGGCCGTTTCATCAGCAGGGCGGTCGGCGTCCGGCCACTCAGGGCTGGTTGCCCCACATGACCACCTTTGGTTCGGCCTTCAGTTCGTTGCCGACGAGCACGGCTTCAGGGATGTCGGCGTCCGCAACCGTTTCCTTGTTCAGCATCGCGTGCATCCGAACTTCATCGAGTGCGCCTTCCCATTTGGCGACGACGACTGTCGCCACGCCGTTGCCCACGAGGTTGGTCAACGCGCGGGCTTCGGACATGAAGCGGTCGACGCCCAGGATGAGTGCGATGGACGCCACGGGGATGGTGCCGACAGAGGCCAGCGTTGCCGCCAGCACGATGAAGCCGGAGCCGGTCACGCCGGCCGCACCCTTCGAGGTCAGCAGCAGGACGCCTAGGATGCCGAGCTGCTGCATCAGCGAGAGGTCGGTGTTGGTGGCCTGGGCCAGGAAGATGGCGGCCATGGTCAGATAAATGCAGGTGCCGTCGAGGTTGAAAGAGTAGCCTGTCGGGATGACGAGGCCAACGACGGACTTGTCGCAGCCGAGGTTCTCCATCTTGGCGATCATGCGCGGGAGCACTGACTCGGATGAGGACGTGCCGAGCACGATCAGCAACTCTTCCTTGATGAAGGCTACGAACTTGAAGATCGAGAAGCCGGCGAGCCAGGCGACCAGCCCTAAAATGCCGAAGACGAAGATCAGGCAGGTGATATAGAACGCGGCCATCAGCTGGCCGAGCGACAGCAGCGTGGTGATGCCGTACTTGCCGATCGTGAAGGCCATCGCACCGAAGGCGCCGATAGGGGCAAAGAACATGATCAGCCGGACGACGCCGAACAGGGCATGGGATGCTTCATCGATGACGCCCAGGAGAAGCTTACCGCGATCGCCGAGCGCCTGGAGTGCAAGCGCGAACGGGATCGCGAAGAACAGGACCTGGAGGATTTCACCCTGCGCGAACGCGCCGACCACCGTGTCGGGTACGATATGCATCAGCGTGTCGAGCACGCTCTGTTCCTTGGCCTTGGCGACGAAGGATGCGATCGCCTTGGTGTCGAGGGTGCTGGCATCGACGTTCATGCCTGCGCCGGGGCGGAGAAAGTTGATGACGATCAGGCCAATGGCGAGCGCGGCGGTGGTCAAGAGTTCGAAGTACAGCAGTGCCTTGACGCCGACCCGGCCCACCTTCTTCATGTCCTGCATGCTGGCGATGCCGTGCACCACGGTGCAGAAGATGATCGGCGCGATCAGCATCTTGATCATTTTGACGAAGACATCGCCGAGAGGCTTCATCGCTTCGGCCCAGCCTAAGGGGAGGACCACCAAAGGCTGAAGGAATTCGGGGACGGTCTTAAGGCTGCTGGGTGAAAGTATCCCCAACAGGACGCCCAGGAAAATCGCAGCGAGGACCTTGAAGTAGAGGTGCTTACGAAGCGGCACGTGCGCGGGCGCTGGGGCCATTGCTGGTGTATCCATCTCAGGACCGTTTCCTAAAAGTGTTTCCCGTCCCAGGTGGCTCGTCTTTGCGAACCTACCGCTGGTCGTCACCTTGCTCTCATAGGATATGGGGTGCGATTGGCCAAGCGGCTTGGCTGGCTTATCTCAATTTGTTCAGAGGTGGACAGGGTAGCGCGCTGAAAATCTGCGCTGCCTGCCTATGGACGGGGGGGCGCATGGCCGCTACACGTCGCGGCTTGAACGAAGGTTGCGGGCTGCCTGCCTGCGCGATAAACGAGGAAGTTGCTATGGCTGGGCGCGATACCGAGGCTGCCGTAAAAGTCAGTTACCGCGAGATGGCGGCGGCGATCCGCGTGTTGAGCATGGATGCGGTAGAGGCCGCGAAGTCGGGTCATCCGGGCATGCCGATGGGGATGGCCGACGTCGCGACCGTGCTGTTTGCCGAGAGCCTGTCGTTTGATCCCGCCGATCCCAAGTGGCTCAATCGGGACCGCTTCGTGCTGTCGGCGGGGCATGGATCGATGCTGCTGTACGCGCTGCTGTATCTCACCGGGTATCCCGGCATGACCATCGAGGAAATCAAGAACTTCCGCCAGCTCGGTTCGAAAACGGCGGGGCATCCCGAGTATGGACATGCGGCGGGGATTGAGACCACCACGGGCCCGCTCGGACAGGGTATTGCCAACGCAGTCGGCATGGCGCTGGCCGAGCGTCTGCTCGCGGCGCGGGTGGGCGGCGAACTGGTCGATCATCACACCTATTGCGTCGCGGGTGACGGATGCCTGATGGAGGGCATTTCGCAAGAGGCGATTTCGCTCGCGGGACATTTGAAGCTCGGCAAGCTGATCGTGCTTTTCGACGACAACTCTATCACCATCGATGGGCCGACCGGTTTATCGACCTCGGACGACCAGCTGGCGCGCGCTGCCGCTTCGGGCTGGAACACGATGCGGATCGACGGGCACGATTCGGCCGGGATCTCCAAGGCGCTGGCGACCGCGCGGGCGGATACCACTAAGCCGTGGATGATCGCATGCAAGACGGTGATCGGGTTTGGTGCACCCACCAAGGCGGGTACGTCGGGTGCGCATGGCGGGGCTCTGGGTGCGGCTGAAATCGCCGGTGCGCGCGAGAAGCTGGGCTGGACCGCGCCGCCCTTCGTCGTGCCGGAACCGATCCTCAACGCCTGGCGAGCGACGGGCGCGCGGGGCAAGGCTGCCCATGCGGCGTGGGCGGCCAAGCTCGCCAAGGCTGCTCCGCAGGCGAAAGCTGCGCTCGCCAAGGCTGATGCCGCGGCTGTTGCCGGCGCGATTGCGGCCGCCAAGGCACAGTTTGCGGCCGATACCGCCAAGCGTGCGACCCGGGTGTGGTCGCAGCTGACGCTCGAGCACCTCATTCCGGCGGTGCCGCAGCTGCTCGGCGGATCGGCTGACTTGACCGGCTCCAACGGGACCAAGACCAAGCATCATACGGGCGTGAATACGGGCTCGTTCGGCGGCAACTACATCAATTACGGTGTGCGCGAGCACTGCATGGCGGCCGCGATGAACGGCATCGCGCTGCATGGTTCGTTCATTCCCTATGGCGGCACGTTCCTGGTGTTTTCGGACTACTGCCGGCCGTCGGTGCGGCTGTCGGCGCTGATGGGGCAGCAGGTGATTTACGTTTTTACGCACGATAGCATCGGGGTTGGCGAGGACGGCCCGACTCATCAGCCAGTCGAGCATTTGGCCGCCTTGCGCGCGATGCCGCACCTGCTGGTGCTGCGACCGGCGGATTCAATCGAGACGGCCGAATGCTGGGAGATAGCGCTCGGCGCGCATGCAACTCCTTCCGTTCTTGCACTCACGCGCGACGGTGTGACGAACGGATTGCGGACGGCGGCCGACAGCGGTTCGAACCTTTCGGCCAAGGGCGCTTATGTCGCTGGCGTGCCGCCGAAGAAGCGCGATGTGACGCTGATCGCGACGGGTTCGGAAGTTGGGCTCGCGCTGGACGCGGCGGCGGCGCTGGCGAAGGACGGCGTTCATGCGGCGGTGGTATCGATGCCGAGCTTCGAGCTGTTTCGCAAGCAGCCGGCGGCTTATCGCGACAAAGTTCTCGGTGCTGCTCCGCGGATTGCCATCGAGGCCGGCGTTCAGTCCTGCTGGTATGAGTGGCTGAGGCCCGCGGACCGGTTCATCGGCATGCAGTCGTTCGGGGCGTCGGCGCCGGCAGCCAAGCTTTACGAACATTTCGGAATTACGGTTGCGGCGATTACCGCTGCGGCTAAGGAACTGGCGACGAAGGCCTAGCGAAACAACGGACGATCCCCTCTGCGCGTACTGGACGGGGAGAGGGAGAAAACATGAATCTCGACAAGCTCAAGACGACGGCGGGCGTGGATATTTCGGGCAAGCGCGTGCTGGTGCGCGCCGACTTGAACGTGCCCGCCAAGGATGGCTTGGTGACGGACGCGACACGGCTCGAACGGATCGTGCCGGGATTGCGCGATCTCGCTCAGCGCGGCGCGCGTGTGATCGTGATTTCGCATTTCGGCCGGCCTAAGGGCGGTGCGGAACCGGAATTCAGCTTGAAGCCGGTTGCGGCCAAGCTTGCCGAACTGGTCGGACAGCCGGTCACATTTGTTGGCGATTGCATAGGCTCAGCGGCAGAAGCCGGGGCCGCCGGTCTGCAGCCGGGCAGCATTGCGGTGTTCGAGAACCTGCGGTTCCATAAGGGCGAGGAACAGAACGACCCCGAGTTTGCCAGGCAGCTTGCCGCGTCGGGCGATATCTTCGTGGGCGACGCGTTTTCATGCGCGCACCGAGCCCATGCGTCCACAGAGGGCGTCACCCATCTGCTGCCGTCGTACGCCGGGCCGCTGATGATGGAAGAGATCAACGCGCTGCGCACGGCTCTCGAAAAGCCGGAGCGGCCGACGGCTGCGGTCGTCGGCGGGGCGAAAGTTTCGACCAAGATTCCCGTGCTGCTGAACCTGCTGCCCAAGGTCGATAAGCTGATCATCGGCGGCGGCATGGCCAACACGTTCCTGCAGGCGATGGGCGTGCTGACCGGCCAATCGCTGGCGGAGCCCGAGTTCCATTCACACGCGCGCAACATCATGGCGGAAGCCAAGGAATTGGGCTGCGAGATCGTGCTGCCGACGGACGGCGTGGTGGCGGCCGAGTTCCGCGCCGGCGCGCCGAGCAAGGTCGTGAGCGTGCACAAGATTCCGCTCGATCAGATGATGCTGGACGTCGGGCCGGAGACGGTCGCGCGCGTGGCGGCGGTCTTGGCCCAATGCAAGACCTTACTGTGGAACGGGCCGATGGGTGCGTTCGAAATCGAGCCGTTCGGTGCGGGGACGTTTGCGCTCGCCAAACAAGCAGCAGCGATGACGAAAGCTGGGCAACTCGTATCGGTTGCGGGTGGGGGCGATACGGTTGCAGCGTTGAACGCGGCCGGCGTGACCGGGGACTTCACCTATGTATCGAGCGCGGGCGGTGCGTTCCTCGAATGGCTCGAAGGAACCGAGCTCCCGGGTGTGGTCGCGCTGACGCGGGGGTAGTTGCCTGAAGTGCACCACCTGCATTGCTCTCATCCTCGGGCTTGTCTCGAGGGCCTTTATCTCCACTCAAGCAAGCCCGAGGACGACAAATCTTGGCCGGGAGCATGTTGATGCGCGCCGCGATTTTCGACCTAGACGGGACGTTGTGCGACAGTGCACCAGACATCGCGCGGGCGTTGAATGCGGCGCTTGTGGAAGTGTCATTGGCACCGTTCGATCTTGCCGGTGTCACGGCGATGGTCGGCGCGGGGGCCAAGACGCTCGTTCACCTGGCGCTGATTGTGCGCGGTGCAGGCGGGAATGCGGCACTGGCAGAGACGGTGCACGCGCGGTTTATCGCGCATTATCACGCGCATCCGTGTGTCGAAACGCGGCTCTATCCGGGGACGCGGGAGGCGCTGGTGCAGCTTGTGAGCGATGGCTGGCGGCTCGGCCTCTGCACCAACAAGCCCCAGGACCTGGCGGACGAGGTCGTGAAGGCGCTTGGCATCGCCGATTTGTTCGGCAGCATCGTGGGCGGGCGCGACGGCGTCGCCTTGAAACCCGCGCGGGACATGGTGGACGCGGTGCTGGCCGCACTTGGCGTTGGTTCAACCCGAGCAGTCTTTGTCGGTGATAGTGCAGCCGATGTGGGTGCTGCACGCGCGGCGGGCCTGCCCGTTATCGTGCTCGCGCACGGCTACAACGACGGGTCGTTCGAAGCGCTTGGCGCCCATGCCGTGCTGGCAGGATTCAATGGGTTGGTTCGAGTGGTCAATTCGCTGGCGGCTTGACAAAGGCGGATGCGAAGGGAGCGGTTGCCCCCCCCTCGCTTGCTATTGTTCCTTTCGCCGTCTTCTAATCGGCGTCGCGCGAACCCTTGATCTGGACGAGGTTCGTCAACAGGGCGTCGAAGCCTTGCGCGCCCGCGCCCGTGTGAAGGTCGATGCGGCCGACCTTTTCGACGAGCTTTTCGAGCGCTTCCAGTTCCTTCAAGCGCAGAAGCAGAGGGTTGTTTTCCATCAGCTTCGACGTGTTGAGCAGCGAGCGGGTCGCAGCCGTTTCCTCCTGGCGGCGAATGAGGTTGGCCTTCGCTACTCGCTCCGCCTCCACGACCTTGTTGAGCAGTTCACGAATGTCGCCCGGCAGGATGACGTCCTTGACGCCGATCTCGCCGACTTCAGCGCCCAAATCGGCTGCCCGCTTGGAGACGAACTCGCGCACTTGCGTGTCGATGGTGTCACGCGCGGCCAGAATGTCGTCGAGCGTGCGCGCCGCCACAGCCTCGCGGATGGCGAACTGGATCATCCGGTACAGCGTGCCGTTGACGTCGGCAGTCGCGCGTGCCGCCTTCTCGGGGTCGATGACCCTCACGAAGGCGGTGAGCGTGACGCGGATGCCGATGCGGTCCTTGGTCAGGATTTCCTGCGCCGTCACCTCGAGGGGCTGCGGGCGCAGGTCGACCTTGGCGATTTTCACGAGCCGCGCGACGTTCCAGAACGCGTGGCGGCCCGGCGTCAACCGTTCCTCCAGCTTACCGTCGACCATCAAGAGTCCTGCCTCGTGGGCTTCCACGATGGCCGACGTGATGACCGACGTGCGGGCTACATCGAGCTTGTCCAGGTGACGCTTGGCGACGCGCATATCGGCGGCTGTGTCGATCGTCTCGACATCGACGCGCGTCAGCGTCTTCCAGAATGCGCGTGTCGAGTTCGGCAGCACGACGTGCTTGGGCTCGCCGTCGAAAGAGACGATGGCGACCTCGGTCGGACTGGCCTGGACAATGGCGAAATGCTGCTCGGCCAAAGCCGGCTGCGTCTTTTCAAACAACAGCGCCTTTTCGGCGGGAATTTCGGCGCGCACGACTTTCACCACATCGGCGGTAAGCCGGCGGTCCCAATCGAAATGCTTGTGGCGGCCAGGGCCGAGTAGCCGCTCGAAGCGGCCGTCGCGGGACAAAAATGCCCGTTCGTCGTCCTTGACGGTAATTTCAGAAAACAATCCAATCCGGCGCATGAATAAAAACTCCTTATCGTTTCTTGTTTTGCAGTGTCGATAAACGTCTGGTCAGTGGTCGTGAGTTAAGGTCACCGGCCACAGTGCCACGCCGACATCATGGGCCCCCGTTTGAGCATCTCCGCGCCTGCCCTTCGTCCCGGTTGCGGCCGCGCTGCCATTGCTGGAAAACGCGCCGGTGCCGGGTTTCAGGTAGGAGCGGGGATGCGGTATCCGCGCGGGCGCGAAATGACATCGCCGCTTGCCCATCCGCCCGGTTTCCCGGGGAGGACGGGCAGGCTATGTGACCGGCTCCCAACATGCATTGTCCGATGGCAGTCGGATGCGAAGCGGGAGTCGAACCCGCGACCGCAGGAGTAACAATCCTGTGCTCTACCTCTGAGCTAGTCGCTTTGGTTGAATATGGGGGGATCGAACCCTCGACCTCCTGCGGAACGCAGGCGCTCTACCACTGAGCTAATATCCGGCTCGTTCGAATACGGAACACGCCACCGCAGAGCGGCGCGCGCCAGCCAGGCTTTTAAAACCCGGACATAAGTATTCGGCGAGGAGCGCGGATAAGCCGCAGAATTGGGGCGAAATTGAAGCCGCGCGTCGCAAGAATAGATAGTTTGCTGGAGAAATGCAGGTGGGTTTGACGCGCGATGCTCAAGAAAAACGCAGCGGCGCCGTGCCAAGGACGTGCTTCCAGATTGTGCCACTGCAGTATTTGTTGCCGAGCCAGAAATAGCAGAAAACAACGACGACTAGCAGCAGTGCTGGCCCGCCCTGCAGGTCAAAGCCGTCGTTCGTCGTCTGGCCTGCAAGCAGGCCAATCGAATAACCGGCGGCAAACCACACGGTGCTCAAGTCGAGAACGAACGCGATGACTTTTTTCCATGCCGGACCACCGTTAGCTTGCGTCATGATGCTCTCTAGGGAGGCGCTGGGTCCTACTTCGTTTCGTCGGGACGGCGGTTATAGATATCGCCATCACGCAAGATGTCGTCTTCGCCGAGATAACTGCCGAGCTGCACTTCGATAAGCTCCAGCGGCAGCTTGCCGGGGTTTTCCAGCCGGTGCCACTGGGTGGCCTGAATATAGACGCTCTCGTTTTCGCGAACGAGCTGCTCTTTGTCGCCGACGACAACCTTGGCGGTGCCTTGCACGACGACCCAATGCTCGGAGCGGTGATGATGCATTTGCAGCGACAGCTTCTGGCCGGGCTTTACGTGCAGCAGCTTCACCTGGAAGCGGCTCGACAGCGACAGCGTTTCGAAGAACCCCCACGGGCGCAGGTTGCGCAGGTGCTGCTCCTGCTCGCGGCGGCCGGACGTGCGCAATGTTTTGACCAGCGCTGAAACATCCTGCGAGCGGGCCTTGTCAGCGACGAGGAGTGCATCGGGCGTGTCGACGATGATGAGATCCCTGACGCCGATGGTCGCGACCAGCGATTTTTCGCTGTGAACGTAGGTGCCGGTAGTGTCGGTGAGCACGGCGTCGCCTTGGACGAAATTATCATGGGCGTCGCGGTCGGCGATGTCCCACAGCGAGGCCCATGAGCCGACGTCGTTCCAGCCCACATCGACGGGCAGCATGACGGCTTGGGCCGTCTTCTCCATCACCGCGTAGTCGATCGAAATATTGGGGGCGGCGGCGAAGGCATGTTCGTCCAGACGGGTGAACCCCAAGTCCTGTTTGGCGCGGTCGAGCGCTGCCGTCGCCGCCGCGACGATCTCAGGATTGAGGCGGTTCAATTCGTCGAGGAAAACGCGCGCGTTCAGAACAAAGATGCCGCTGTTCCAGGTATAGGTGCCGGCCTTCAGATAAGTCTCGGCGGTTGCTGCATCGGGCTTTTCGACGAAGGCGTCGACGAGGAAGGCGCCGGGCGTGCCTCCCTTCAGCGCCGCGCCCTGGCGGATGTAGCCATAGCCGGTGTGGGGGGCGTCGGGCTTGATGCCGAACAGCACGAGCTTGCCGGTGGCTGCGATGACGCTCGCGCGTTGGACCGCGTCGACGAAGGCCTGTTCGTTCTTGACCGCGTGATCGGACGGCATGACGATGAGGATGGCGGCTGGATTGTCGCGCAGGGCGGCAACTGCTGCGACGGCTATTGCCGGCGCGGTGTTTCGCGCCACTGGCTCAAGGATGACGGCCTTCGCGTCGATGCCGGCGCGCTCGAGTTCTTCGCGCACCAGGAAGCGGTGGTCCGAGTTGCACAGCAGGATGGGTGCGTTGAAGCCCGCGCTGGCCGTGAGACGCATCAGCGTTGCGCCCAGGAACGAGGCGGAATGGTCGTCGTGGAAGCGGATGAATTGCTTGGGATACATGGCGCGCGAGAGCGGCCACAGACGCGTTCCCGAGCCGCCCGACAGGATGACTGGATAAAGCGTGCTCATGACAATTTCTCTCTGTTCAGCCAGGTAGGATGCAAGCCGCGCCGCCGTGCTGTTGCCTTTGAACACCGAGCATCGGACGGCGCAAGCGCTTCATCGGTCGCAGGGGTCAAACGTGCTCAGGTGTCAATTCCGCGAAAGCAGGCGCTCACGCAGCGAACGCGCGCCGCCGTTGGTGGGGGCGGCGGCCGGTTGCGGGGGCTGGATGGGAACGCCGCGGCGCGCCTGGGCCGGGGCTGGTGTGGCGGCGCTGGCGACAGGCTCGCGGCGGAGCAGGCCGCCCCGGACCTGTGCGCCGGCCGGTTGGGCAGCACTGCGGGCGGCGCCGGCATCGGAGAGTGCGGCTGCGGGATAGTCGTCGAATACGGGCGAGGGGCCGCCCATCGCTTCGGCAAGCTGAGCTGCCTGCTGCGAGGCGTCGAGCGTCGAGCCGAGTCCGGCCGAGCGCCAGCGTTCGACGAGGTGTTCGAGGAAGCCCTCGTCGTCGGGCGAATGCTGCCACGCCTTGGTGAAGGCTGCGCCCGAGGAGCGCGGCAGAAACTGCTTGGGCATCTCGTCGAAGCGGATGCGGACCGGGAGCGACACGCCGTCCCCGAACGCGATCGCCTCGCGCTGGCCGAGTGCGGACAAGAATTCGAGCAACCCCGAGCCGGTATCGGAGATGGCCGACTGGACGATCGCCTGGTCGCGATCGTTGGACATGCGCAGCGCAAACACGGTGTTGCACTGGGACAGAATTGTCGGATCTATTTCAGCCGGGCGCTGGGTGACGATGCACAGGGACGCACCGTATTTGCGGCCTTCCTTGGCGATCTTGGCGATCGCACGCTTGGCGGGTTCGAAACCGAGGGTGGTGTTGGCTGGCACGTAGCGGTGGGCTTCCTCGCACACCACTGTGACGGGCACCTTGCCTTCGCTCCAGAGCGCGAAATCGAACGTCATGCGGCAGATGACCGAGACCACGACCGACACGATTTCCGGCGGGATGCCGGTCAGCTCGAGGATCGTGATGGGGCGGCCGGCAACGGGCACGCGGAAGATGCGCGAAAGTACTTGCGTCATGCCGTCGTAAACCGTGAGCGAGCCGAACATGAAGGCGTAGCGGGCGTCCTGCGAGATCGATTCGATGCGCGACTTGATCTGGCGATAGGGTGCGAGATCGCGCTTGTTCTCCAGCTTGCCCATGCGCTCGTCGATGAGGCTCGTCAGGTCCGAGATCCGATATGGCACCGGCGTATCGACGGTGTAACGGCCGGGATCGAGCACGCCGCGGCGCACGTTCTGGCTATCCTTACCGCGGCCCGTGCTGTAGCGGCTCTTGGCGACCGGGATCAGTTCCTGCAGGATTTCGATTTCGGCCTTGCGCTCATTGTCGCCGATCAGGACTTCGGTCAGTTCCTCGAAGTTCAACAGCCAGAACGGAAGCTGCATGTTGCGCGGGCTGATGACTTCGCCCCAGTCGCCAAAGGCGGTCGCATACTCGTTGTGGGGGTCCAACAGCACGATGTGGGCGTTGGGGTTCTTATTGAGGATCGAGCGCAGGATCAGCGCGGTTGTGCAGGACTTGCCGGTGCCCGTCGTGCCAAGAATCGCGAAGTGCTTGCCGAGCAGGTCGTCGACCTTGACCATCGCGGGGATCGAACTGTCCTGCCGGATGCACCCGACGCGCACCGAGGTTTCGTCGTCGCCGCAGAAGGCCATCGAAAGTTCCGGCTTGGTCGAGACGCGGACGCGATCGCCGAGCGAGGGGTAGGCGGTCACACCGCGGTTGAACTTGGCGATCTGGCCGGAGGCGTCTTTCGCCAATTCGCCGACAAGGCCCAATTCGGCGATCCAGACTTCCACGTCGCCGTCGCGCTGGGCCGGCACGGGGACGCTCAACGCCGATACGATCGCGAGCACGATTGAGTAGTGCGTTTCGATCGCCAACAGTGTTCCCATCTCGGGCCGGGCGCGCGGCCCGGTCGTAGAATGATCGAGCAGCATTATCGCCTTGGCCCCGGTGACCGAAACGATTCGTCCGATGGATGCATCGCGCTGAATGGGTTGCGTCAGGGAGGTCATGGTGTCGGCTCTCTCATGGCAGCGGGTGCAGAATGATGGTGGTTGAGGGACGCATGTCCTAGAATCGCGTCGCGGGCTTCTGCGATGGTCAGCTGGGTGGGCGGTGGCAGCAGAACCCAGACTTGGGTGCCTTCGCCCTTCACGCTATTGACCCGCAATTCGCCGCCATGAAGTTCGACGAGGGATTTGGCGATCGGCAGTCCGAGCCCGGTGCCGTCGCGCCAGCGGGCGCGGCTGCCGTCGACCTGGCCGAACGGGGTCATCGCGACCTGGACTTCCTCGGCGGTCATGCCGATGCCTGAATCTGTGACGATGCCTGCGATTCGGCCATCGTCGAGTTGCTTTGCTTCGACGATGACAGTGCCACCTTCCGGCGTGAACTTGATTGCGTTCGATACGAGGTTGGTGAAGATCTGGCGCAGCTTGACGCCGTCGGCGCGCATCAGCGGAAGCGTCAGTGAAACACGATTATCCAGGCTGATCTTGGCGTCCTGGGCGAGCAGCCGGAACGATGACAGGACGGCGAGCAGAATTTCGTCGAGTTGAACGTCGCGCTTGTCCAGGGTGTACTTGCCGCTCTGAATTTTCGAGATATCGAGGATATCGTTGATCACGGCCAGGAGATGGCCAGCCGCATCGCGAATCAGATTGGCGTATTCGACGATCTCTGCGTCCGGCAGCCGACGGCGCTCCTGCTCGGCGATCAGCTTGGAAAAGCCGATGACCGTATTGAGCGGCGTGCGCAATTCATGGCTCATGTTGGCGATGAATTCGGACTTCACGCGGCTGGCGAGTTCGGCTTCGATGCGGGCCGCATGTTCGGCGGTTCGGGTCTGGTGGCGCAGCACGGCTTCGCCCAGCAGCGAGGCATAGTCGTTCATCAGCGATTGTGAACGGCCGTTCGTGTGTCCGCGCAGCATTGGTGGCCCAAGTGTAGGAGTGTTTCGCTTGACGATAGATGCCAACCAATAATCCCGAGTTAAGATGAGGGGTTAGCTTGCGTGCGGAGTGCATTTTCATCGAATCTGACACAATGTGTTTGGAAACAATTGAGGGTTCGATGGATGCCGCACCGAGTGAATGCACAGGCAGTCGCGGCTTGGATTGTCTTCAGCGCCAGCGCGGCAATAGCGGGGCCTGGTGTCAATCAGTTCGAGACCAAGGATCTGGAGTCCAATCCGGGGGATTTACAATTCCAGAGCCAGAACGCAATTGCCTTTGGTGAGCCCAAGCGCGGGGTCAAGGCGACGGGGCCGGGCCAATTCGCATACGATGACAACACGATCGCGAGCCAGCGCTACGCCCTCGAAATGCAGATGGGCATTACGAATTGGTTCCGCACGCGCCTTGGGATCGAGTTCGAGAAGGAACGGCTGGAAGTCCCGGCTTCGCCGGCGCGCGCCAACGCCTTCGAGGACTTGCAATTGACGGGCGTGGCGCTGGAAGGCGTGTTCGTTGCGGTGCCGGTCAAAAAGCAAGGTGTGGGGCTGGGCCTGCTGATCGAATACGACCATTCTGTGCGGGGCGGCGCCAACCAGCTCTATATTGGTCCCATCCTGCAGTCGGTGTCTGGGCCGTGGACGGCGATTGCGAACCTATTGATCGTGCAACATTTTGGCGCTCCCGATCGTGCCCGTCTCTTGCCAGCCGACAAGAAGCAGGACTTCGCCTACGCGGCCCAATTGCTCTACGAAGTGTCCCCCACGTGGACGCTTGCACTGGAAGGGTATGGGACGGTCGATCGCCTCGGCGGATCGGGCACACGTCGGCCAGAACAGGCGCTTTTTGGCCAGTTCGATCAGCACCGGCTGGGCCCGGTCGTCTACTATAAGTTCGACCCCAATGGAGCGCGTCCGCATGGTGAAACCAGGCGGGCCAGCGCGAAAACGCTCGCCAAAGACGACGAGGACAAAGAAGCTGGCGGCGACAAGGAGACGTCGGTTTCGATCGGCGTCGGGCTGCTGTTCGGTCTCAATGCGACAACCCCGAGCGAGACCTTGAAGCTATCTCTCGAGTATAACTTTTAAGCGGGCTCTGAGCTAGTTTGCGTTGGTGCCCAGGGCCACGGCCCAGACAGTCAGCGCCAGAATCTTGATGTCGAGCCAGACCGACCAGTTGCGAATATACGCGAGATCGTGCTCGACGCGGGCTTGAATGGCTTGCGTCGTCGTCGTCTCGCCGCGAAAACCACTGACCTGGGCCAGCCCGGTGACGCCTGGTTTCATCTGATGGCGGTTGGCATACGATTCGAGGAGATCGTCGAATTTCTGGTCGTGGATCAGCGCGTGCGGGCGCGGTCCGACGAGAGACATGTCGCCCCACAGGACATTCCAGAGCTGGGGCAGTTCGTCGAGGCTGCTGCGGCGCAGAACATGACCGACGCGGGTCACGCGCGGGTCATTGGCGGTGGCCTGGCGAACATCGCCGTCGTTCTCCATCACGCTCATGGTGCGGAACTTGAAAACCTCGAAGACGCGCTGATTGCGGCCACGGCGGCGCTGGCGGAACAGTACCGGGCCAGGGCTGTCGAGCTTGATGGCGAGTGCAATCAAGGGTAGCAATGGCGCCACCACCAGCGCGAGCACGGCGCCGATGACAATATCTTCGACGCGCTTCACTACGGGCGCCCAGCCGGCATGGGATTTGAACTTAATGTCCATGAGACCGACAGGGCCCAGCTGCGAGACGTGATGGGTGCGCTGGGTGCCCAGATAGTCGGACGCGAGGTGCGTGACTATGTGGAGATTGACCGAAAGGTCTTCGAATTTGCGGGCGATGTCCTTGACGCGGCGTTCGGCAACCTGTGGCAAGGCGATGATGATACGATCGACGCGGCCTTCGCGGCAGGCGTCGAGCAGATCGTCGAGGCCGCCGGCGATGGTCAAGCCTTCGGCGTTCACCCGGTCGCGGGCTTCGCGAGAATCATAGACGCCCACAAAGCGCAGGCCGAGCGCTGGATTGGAGAGGTGGTCATGCACCCGGCGCGCGATTTCGCCGGCGCCATAAACGGCGATGCGTTCGTCGAAGCGCCCCTCGGCGGTCTTGGCGATCATGATGTCGCTGGCGATCGTGCGCACGAGGATTGCGGCCGAATAGCTGGCGGCAACCCACAACAGGTACCAGATCGTGAGGTTGGTGGCGTCGAGCTGCTTGGGTGCGCCGAGGCTGAGCGCCACGAGCACGGCCAGCATCAGCGATCCCAGCATATGGGTGGGGCGCAATGAGAAATCATAAGACCGCGACGTGTCGTACATCCCGGCGGAGGCTAAGAACATCCGGTAAATGAGCGCTGCAACCAATGCGGATTGCAGGATGGTTGCCCAGCCCGGCTGGATCGCTCCGGTCGTTGCATAAATCGCCGCTGGCAGCAGCCCGCCGGCGATGACACCGAGGGCTTCGCATACGCCTATGACATCGGAAGCGACTTGCCGCGACCAAAGCTTTTTTGCTGGGCCCGTGGCACCTGCCACGGGTGCGCCAGGAGCCAGGCGATATTCCTCGAGCGTGAAACTTTGGGACATGGCAGCCTCGAACGCTGGTGCAGGGCAAGCGCCGCGCACGCAGACACAACTGGGGGACTCGTTCCCTGTCAGTTAAGGCGAACTAGCTAAAAAAAGTCTGAATATACAGGTTGTTATTATGCTATCAGGATGAATTAGATTATCATCGTGCTGAAGCAACTTAATTTTGCGGTAAAATCTGGCTGGGCTACAGTTGATGTCGATCAGGCCACGCCGGTTGCAAGATCGAATACCAATATGATATTCAAGACAATAAGTAGCGCTGCGATGAAGCCGGTGACAGCGGTAAGCCAGCGGGGAGCGGTCAGTTCCCCGAGTTTTTCCCGGTCGGCGGTCAATAAGACCAACGGCACGACCGCGAAGGGCAGCTGCAACCCCAGGATCACCTGCGAGGCGATCAGCAGCTTACCGGCCTGAGCTTCGCCGTAGAACAATACAACAAGGCCTGCCGGCACGATTGCGATCATCCGCGTCAACAGGCGGCGCAGCCAGGGTGCGATCTTGAGGTCGAGAAACCCTTCCATGACCGCCTGGCCTGCTAGCGTCGCCGTCACCGTCGACGACAGGCCGCAGCAGATGAGGGCGACGGCAAACAGGGTGGGTGCGATGGCCGAGCCAAGCAGGGGCGACAGCAAGGTATAGGCTTGGCCAAGATCGGTAATTTCAGAGTTGCCAGCCTTGTAGAAGGTTGCCGCCGCTAGAATGAGGATCGCCGCATTGATGAGCAGGGCAAACATCAGAGCGAGCGTCGAATCCAAGGTCGCGAAGGTCAACGCTTCGCGCCTCGCGGCAGGCGTCTTGCCGTAGGCGCGCGTTTGGATGATGGCAGAATGCAGATACAAATTATGCGGCATCACCGTAGCGCCGACGATACCCATCGCCAGATACAACATCTCCGGATTGGTCACGATTTCGCTGGAGGGGAGGAAACCTCGCGCAACCGCTCCCCAGTCGGGATCTGCGAGCGCGATCTGAACCGCAAAGCATGCGGCGATGATGACCAGCAGCGTGATGACGAAGGCTTCCAGTGTGCGAAAGCCGAGCCGTTGGAGTCCAAGAATAATCAAGACATCGAAAGCCGTCACCGCCACGCCAAGCATGAGCGGCAGTCCGAACAGCAGCTTGAGGCCGATGGCGGTGCCGATCACTTCAGCCAGATCGGTGGCGATGATTGCAATCTCGGCCAGCGCCCAAAGCGGCAGCGCGACCACGCGGGGATAGCCGTCGCGGCAGGCCTGGGCGAGATCGCGCCCGGTTCCGATCGCCAAGCGGGCCGCCAGCGACTGCAGTAAGATTGCCATGATGTTGGAGACCATTGCCGCGGCGAGCAGCGTCATGCCGAATTTGGCTCCGCCCGCCAGCGACGTCGCCCAGTTTCCAGGGTCCATGTAGCCCATGGCCACCAAATAGCCGGGGCCGAGGAAAGAGAGGAAACGGCGGAACGGGTAGCGGCTTGCCGACACCGCGACGGTTGCGTTCACCTCCGGAAGGGGGCCTGCAACGGATCGCCTCAGCCAGCCGTGATCGACCGGTGCAGCGAGTGCGTGGGCTGACGTCTCAGCGTCTGTCAAACGAGCACCTGCATGATGGGATCAACGGGTTTATCGTGAGAACAAACATAGGCGGGCGACGGCCTAGTTGCAAATGGGTTGCAACTAGGGTTGTGCAAGGTGTGCGGATTTGCTGGCGAGCCGGTCCCGGCTAGGTTCAGTATCAGCCGCGGCTGCAACGCCCTGAGGTTCTGTGACGACTGCGCTGATCATTCTGGCTGCCGGACAGTCGCGCCGCTTCGGCGGAGCCAACAAGATGCTGGCCGCCTTCGAGGGTTGCCCATTGATCGTGCGGGTTGCGCGCCGGCTCGCAGGGGTGCGCGGACCGGATGGGGCGCTTGCGATGACGGTCGTGACGAGGTTTCCAGACGACGAGGTGGCCGTGGCCCTATCGGCAGCTGGCCTGCCAGCGCTGACGATCGTTGCTAACCCCTGCGCCAGTCGTGGCATGGGGACGTCCATTTCTGCCGGGATTGCGAGCCTTGCGCTCGATGTCAGGGCTGCCGTCATAACGCCCGGCGACATGCCGTATGTATCTGCAGCGCTGGTCGAGCGTCTGCTGGCGGCGTTCGAGGCAGACGGAGCTGCGCGTCCTGCTTGTCCGGTTCTTGCCGATGGAACGCTGCTCAATCCGGTCATCTGGCCACGCCGGTTGTTTGGAGAGCTGATTGCGTTGAGCGGCGATCGAGGCGGCAAATCGATGCTGCAGGAGGAGAGCGTCTGCATGGTCGAGGTGGACGCCGACGGGCGGTTTGCCGACATCGATACGCCGGCCGACCTGGCCGCTTTGCAGGGTTGCTCCACGCGAGAATGAGGGTGATAGAACTGAATTGCGCGAGGGCCCGCATTGTCATCTGCGCTATGACATAATGGCGCTCTAGAATCGCTGGGATGAGTTTCGCCGATAGGCCAGATAGATGACTGAACGAAAACCGCCGCGCGACCCGCTGACGCCGCCGCCCTTGCCGCCGCGCCGCGATACGATCCGGCCGGGCGTCGACCGGCCCGAAGACCGCCCGCGTACGCTTGGCCGCCAGGCACCTAGGCCGCCGCCCGGTCCGCTGCCGATGTCCTATGAGCGCGACCCGGCTCCCGTTGGCCGCACCTCGCGCAGCGCGCCTGAGCCGCATCGTTCGGGGGTGGGGCTCGCGCTGGCGGCGACGGCGTTCGTCGTGCTGGCGACTGTTGGAGCGGGGGCTGCGTATCTGGCCTTTGCCCCGCCCATAGATATGATCCGGCAGCAGGTCATCGCCCAGGTCAAGGCCAAGACGGGACGCGAACTCACGATTGCGGGGCCGGCGGGGTTTGCCGTGTTTCCCGAACTGACACTTACGCTGGGGGGCGTGACGCTATCGGCGCCGCCCGGCATGGGAGGTCCGCCGTTGGTGACCATGGCGGGGCTCGACGCCAGTGTGCGACTATGGCCGCTGCTGCAGCGGCAGATCAGCGTCGACAAGCTGGTGCTGCGCCAGCCGGTATTCGATCTGCGGGTCGATGCGAGCGGCAAGCGCAGCTGGGATTTCGCAGACGGTAGTGCCGTTGCGCCCCTGCAGTATGCCCAGGCGAAGGTTCCCGCAACCGGGGTGCCCGACGCGATCAAGGACTTCGTGGACAACGCGTCAGATCCCGACAATCCCTCGCCACAGGTGAAGGCGAAGCTCGCGCGGCTCGAAGAGCTGACACTGGGCGATGTGCGGATCGATGGCGGGACGGTGCTGTATGCGGATGCGCGCACCGGAACCAACCGCCAGATCAGCGCGCTAGACGCACGCGTTGGCTTGAAGTCGCTCGCCAGTCCACTCGATGCGACCGGCACGCTCGACTACGACGGTCAAGCCGCAGCCTTCGATCTCAAGCTCGCGTCGCCCAAGGCGATTTTGGAAGACCGTCCGGCGAAGCTGGCGATTACCCTGAAGGCCGCGGCGCTAGAAGCCAAGTACGACGGCAGCCTCACCGTGCGGGCGACAATGGACCTGGAGGGCGATCTGACGGCCAAGGGGCCGTCGCTGCGGGCGCTGCTGCGTTGGCTCGGTCATGAAATGCCACCGGCCGACGGTTTCGGTCCGGTTTTTGTGGTTGGCAAGCTCAAGACCGGCGCGACCAGCTATTCGCTGAGCGAGGCGAGCCTAGGGCTCGATTCCTCGACCGCCACGGGACTCGTGCAGATCGACACCTCGGGGCCGCGTCCGCGGGTGACGGCCAACCTAAAGATCAACGAAATCGATCTCAATCGCTATACGCTGGCGGCAGGAACTGCGGTTGTGCCTTCCAAGGCCGCCGCGATCCGTCCCGCAGGGACTGCGCCCGCGGCTGCGGGCGGGCAAACCCCTCCCAAGTCGATCGATGATCTGCTCAAGGGCACAAGCGGCCCACAGGTCAGGGGCTATACCAAGCGGGCCGGATGGAGCGAGGAGGCGATCCCATTGGGTGCGCTCGGTATGGCGGATGCGGACGCTAAATTGTCCATCGGCAAGCTCACCTATCGTGACGTCAAAATCGGCCAGTCCGCGGTGACGATCGCGCTCAAGAACAAGGCGTTGCGGCTGACGTTCGACGATGTGCAACTCTACGAAGGGCACGGGCGCGGAATCATCTCGATCGACAGTGCTCCGTCCGTTCCGGTCGCGGGGGCCAATCTGACAGTGGACGGCGTAGCGGCGCAGGGGCTGCTCAAGGATGTCGCCGATTTCGAACTGCTAGCAGGGAGCGCCCGCGTAACGGTTGCGGTGGGCGCGCAAGGCGCGAGCGAGGCCGGGCTCGTGCAGAGCGCGAACGGCAAGGCCGACTTTGCCTTCGCCAACGGCGCGATCGTCGGATTCAATATCCCAGGTGCGATACGAGGGCTGATGCAAGGTAAGCTGTCGGGTTTCGAAAAATCTCCGGCCGAGAAAACGGACTTCAGCGAACTGGCGGCGAGCTTCACGATCGCCAACGGGGTGGCGACGAACCAGGATCTGCGCCTCGTCGGGCCGCTCCTGCGTGTCAGCGGGGCAGGGCAGATCGCATTGCCCGCTCAAACCGTGGATTACACGATGAGGCCTAAGCTCGTCGCTAGTCTGCAAGGGCAGGGCGCGACCGACGCTCTTTCGGGGCTAGAAATTCCTGTGCGGATCACCGGACCATGGGCGAAGCCGCAGTTCATGCCCGACGCCAGCGGGATCTTGAAGGATCCCGGCAAGGCGATCGAGGCGGCCAAGGAGATCGGCAAGCAACTCAAGGACAACCCCAACGTCAAGCAGGCGGGCGAAGCTTTGAAGGGCGTGATCGGCAAGGACGCCAACGGCCAGACGACTGTCGATACTACCAAGGCCAAGGATCTTCTCAACAAGCTGTTCAAGAAGTAGCCGATGGCCGTGGTCATCCGGGATATCGTGGCGACCGACGAAGCCGCATGGCGCGTACTCTGGGCTGCCTACATCGCGTTCCAGAAGGGCATTGTTGCGCCTGAGGTGACGGCTCATACCTGGGCGCGCCTCAACGATCCGGCCCGCTCGCTGATCGGACGGGTTGCCGAAGTAGATGGCTGCTTGCGCGGCTTCTCCGTCTCGCTGCTGCATGAGGGGACCTGGGCGCTGACGCCCTTTTGCTATCTGGAAGACCTGTTTGTCGCCGAGCACGCCCGCGGCCAAGGACTTGGCCGCGCGTTGATCGAGGACCTCATCACGATGGGCATGAAACGCGGATGGGCGCGGCTCTACTGGCATGCGATGGCCGGTAACGCTGAGGCGCGCCGGCTTTACGATTCGTTTGCGCCATCGGACGGCGATGTCCGCTACCGTATCCAGCTGTAGCGCCGCTGCGTCACGGGACTGTCATAAACGTGTCGCTGGCGCATCAGTAACGCCCGCGCGAAGCCCCGGTTAATGCGCTGTTACGCTGGGGAAAAATTTTTTGCCCCCGCGGGGGAAATTTTACTTGCGCAGGGGGGGGGATGGCCTCATATGACCCTTCGTCCGTACGTCCACCTGCCCTGATAGGTCGAGGGAAACCAGAACCAACAAAAGGTAAGGAGCGTTCGGGTTGAATCTATCTGCTGGTTGGGGAGGGTCATATGGCCTTTAATGACGCCCTCTTCCAATTGGGGATGGACTTGACTCGTTCAAGCCCCGCCCAAAAGGAAGAACATGGTGAAGTCGCGCAACTAGTCGCGCAAAAAAGTAATGCTTCCATCGAGCGCGCAAGCGGTCGGTTCGTCGCCACAAAAGCCCAGTCGATGGGATCACACGTCACCATCGATGTTTATGGGATCTCTGGGCTCGATGACCTCGAGCATGTCGAAACCACACTGACGCGCTGTGTCGAAGCAGCGAGCACGACGTTGCAGCACTTGCACCTCCATCCTGTTCCCGCCACCGGCGGCGTTTCGGGCGTGGCGGTGCTCAGTGACGGACACATTTCTTTCCATAGCCGGCCCAAAGCTGGCTATGCGGCTCTCGATATCGCTACCGCGCACGCTTGCGAAACGCACCGCTGGGTGGCTGCCGTCAAGGCAGCGTTCGGTCCCTGCAAAATCGTTTCGCGGGTTCACAACGTTGGCGAAGTCAAAGCGTCTGCTGGCCCCAACGACGGCGAACTTCTTCGCGCCGTCATGCCTCAGCCCCGCAACCGTTCGGTTTTGAAGCCGGTTCGCGTTAAAGCCGCCTGATTGAGAGACGGAACAGCGATCTGAAAAGCGTCCCGGCCTCACCGCTGGGTCGTTTTTTTGTTTGGATCGAGGCGCTGCTCGTTCATCTTGTTCCAGGTTGTTTTGCCCCGCAGCTTTTCAGCTCGGAGATATGAATTGGGGGGAGGAGCGGCGCGTTGTCCACGCGAAGCGTGGCGCTGCCACGACGCGGGCATTCCGAATTGGGTAGAAGCGATAAGACGCCGCTCCCGCAAGATTTTAGGCCTACCCGTAGCTTTTAACACTCGCGGACACAGGAACTGCCCC
>JANXVY010000038.1 GCA_025351425.1 Hyphomicrobium sp. | reverse complement strand
GCCGCTGAGGTCGGGCGTCATGTCGGAAGCGGTCGTGGTGATCGCCTTGGTGGTCGAGTTATTGCCGCCGGTGGTGGTGCCGCCGTTGGTATCGTTGGTCGCGCCCGTGGTGACGGTCACAGTCGTGTTGCCCGCAGCAGTCGGCGTTCCCGAAACGGGGCACGAGATGCTGGAGCCAGCTGCGACGGTTGCGGGCGGCACAGGCGTACATGTGCCGACGGTGACGCCAGGCGGCAGGCCGCTGACCGAGCACGATGCAGCCGCAGCGCTGGCTGTGGCGGTGGCGCTGTTCGTACACTTGATGGTGCCGGAATACGGCGTACCGACGACGGCCGCCGCGGGCAGTCCCGTAAGGTCGGGCGTCATGTCCGAGCCGGTGAACGTGATCGAAGTGGTGGCCGTGTTGTTGGTGGCGTTGCCGTCGTTGGTCGCCCCGGTGGTTCCATTGATGGTAGCGGTAGCCGCCGCCGTCGGCGTGCCGGAAACCGTGCAGGTGATGACGCCGCCGGGCGCGACGCTGGTGGGCGGGACCGGCGCGCAGACCGAGGTGATGCCGGCCGGCAAACCAGTGACGCCGCACGTTGCGGCCGTTGCTGCGAGGGCGGGAGCCGCCGCGTTGGTGCAGGTATAGGTGCCGCTGTAGGGCACGCCCACGCTGCCGGTCGTCGGCAATCCGCTGAGGTTAATGCTCATGTCGGCGGCGGCGTTGAGGAAATTACACGTGATCGTCTGCCCGCCGCCCTTGTAGTTGGCGGCCGGAATGGTGAGGACATTGCCGGCGAGCGTGGACGTGACGGTCGCTGCGGTCTGGTCGACGCAAGCAGCCGACGAAATCGTAAACGGCGCGGGCCCCGCGCCTTCCGTGATGACGATCGGCTGCGAGTTGTTGGTAACCGTCGACGCCGCCGATGCGATCGGGTTTGTCGTTGCCGTGTTGAGGCTCGCGTTGGCGATGCCGTTGGTGCCGGTGAACGTGAAGGTGTTGGTGCCGCCCGACGACTGCTTATTGATGATGACCTTCGTGTCGGGGATGCTGAGTGCGAGGTCGATGCCGTCGCCGATGCCGCCTGTGGCGCCGGCCCATGTGACCGTGAACGTAAGCGACGAAATTCCGGTCCCGTTAACTTGAACCGAGCCGCAAGCCGTGCGTGTTGCGTCTCCGGCAATGCAAATTCCCGGAGTGGTTGCCGCCGTCGTCGCATTCGGCGTTCTCTGGAAGTTGCCGGCCGTATACTGGAACGGGCTGTTCGCGCCAGCCAGCAGCGATGTCGTCACCGCGCCGCCGGTCGAGGTGGAGCCTGAAAGTGCCCACACTGAAGTATTGGAGGTGGTGCCCACAGCGCCGCCCAGGCGGGCAAAGTGCAGGACAGGATTGTCAACGGGCTTGCTGAAAGCGACCGTGACTGTGAGGGTCGTGCCCTGCGGCGCTAACACAAAGGTCAGAGCCGGGGTCACTTCCGTGGGCGTGCCGCCGGAGTAGGGGTTGGTCCAAAAACTTGCTGCGTTGCCGGTGTTCAACGTGCTGGCGCTCGGAGCCGTGCCTCCGGTGCCGACGCCCGAAACGGTCACCGTGACGCCGCCTGCCGCAGCCGTCCCGCCATTGGCAGATGGCGTCCAGGGCCCCGTCGACGCGGCGTGGGCCGGCTGTCCGGCCAGCCCCGCGCCCACGGTCAGCAGTGCTGCGGTTAAAACCCGGCCGATCACGCGCCGCGCTGCCCTGAGGCTGCTGCAGTCGCCGGTCAGATTGCCAATGCGCATCGTGTCCATCCCCGAAAAACCTTTTTTCCAGCGCCGGGTGATTGAAGGATCCCCGGACCGGCGCCGATGTAGTGAAATGCGCGTTGGAACCGGCCCCGTGCCGTCCTGTGCATTCGACGCGTATGAAACAGAAAGCTCGGATACCAACGCTCAAAGGCGGATCCTTGCTCCGGCGCCGTTTTGAGAAGCGGCGCCGTTTTCGCTGGAATTGCGGGAGTAAGAACCCTGGAAATCAGTCGCGTCGACAAACGCGGATCAGGCTTTTGCCTTAATCAATGAGCGACGCTGGGGCGATTTGGTTAACAAGAAATTAATTCCATTCCGTCTGTGGTCGTAAAACACAATCACAGGATGAACATAAATAACATATTAAGAGGATAAAAATTGCAGAAATGACACAAAATAACATCCTGAGAAATCAGCAGAAAGGGGATCACGATCCGCCGGCGCGTCCCGCTGCAATTGCCCGGTGCAGCGCCAATACGGGCAGCAATCCCGCAATGACGATCATCAACGATCCGGGCGCCGCGGCCTCGAATTGTTCGATAGTTGCTAGGGAGTAAACGTGAGTCGCCAAGGTTTCAAAGTTGAATGGGCGCATAAGCAACGTGGCGGGTAGTTCCTTCATTGCATCCACGAATACTAATAATGCTCCCGATGCGAGCGCCGGAGTGAGCAATGGCAGATGCACCCGATAAAGCGCCGACAGCGGAGTTTCTCCAAGCGCCCGCGCTGCCGCATCGAGGTTTGGTGAAATGCGCGATAATCCGCCTTCCAGTGCCCCAAGCGCCACAGCTAGAAAGCGGATGACATAGGCAAAGATCAGCGCCAGCAGCGATCCGGTTAGCAAAAGCCCGGTCGAAAAGCCGAAATTGGCCCTCGCAAATCCGTCGATCCGGTTATCGAGCGCACCGAGCGGAATGAGCAGCCCGATCGCCAGCACGGTGCCAGGCAGTGCGTATCCAAGCCCGGCAATGCGCGCCGCCGGCCGCGTCAGCCCATTGGGCGCAACCCGGCGCGCATAGGCGAGCACCAGCGCGACCAAGACGGCCGCGACCGCGCTGCATGAAGCCAGCAACACCGAATTGCGCACCGCAGGCCAGAATCCGGCTTCGAACGCGGGCGCAAGGTGCGTCGCGGCATTGTGCGTGAGAACCGCAACCGGCACCGCGAATCCGGCGATGAACGGCAGCAGGCAAGCAGCCGCAGCGGCCCACCCCTTCCAGCCGGTCAGCTCGTGGAAGGGGATCGAGCGGTAACGCCCCGTGGTGTGGGTCTGCGCGCCCCCGCGCGCCCAGACTTCGACGAAGAAGACGACGGCGACGACACCGATCAACACTGTCGCGAGCTGCGCCGCCCCGCCGAGGTTGCTCCGCTGCAGCCAGGTCGCATAGATCGACGCCGTGAGCGTGGGCACGCCGAGGTATTGGACCGCCGCGAGATCGGCGAGGCATTCCATCATGACCAGCGCCACGCCCGCGACCAGCGCCGGCCGCGCCATCGGCAGCGCGACCGCCCAGAACACGCCCATGGGCGTGCGTCCCAGTGTGCGAGCAACTTCCAGCACGCACACCGATTGCTGCACGAAACTCGCCCGCGCGCTGAGGTAGACGTAGGGGTACAGCACGGCCGCCAGCACAAAAATCGCGCCGCCAAGCGAACGAACGTCTGGAATGAGCGCCGGCGTCCCCGGCGGCAATCCGAACGCCGACCGCAGCCCCGTCTGCACCGGCCCCGAATACGCGAGCAGGTCGCCATAAACGTAGGCGACTATGTAAGTGGGAATAGCCAACGGCAGCACCAGCAGCCGGTCCGCCAGCACCCGGCCCGGAAACCGGTACATGGTGACGAGCCAGGCGGTGGCGGCGCCCGTGATCAGGGTCGCAAGTCCGGTCAGCGTCATCAGCGCCAGCGTGTTGTAAAGCGCCGACGGCAGTACGCTCGCGATCAGCTGCGGCCAGATGTTGTCGGCAGGCCGCACCGCCAACGTGAGTACGGTGAAGATCGGCAGCGCGATTAGAGCCATGATGCAGGCAACGGCGACGCTCCACACCGGCGACGCCCGCCGCCGCGCCCGCCAGACCGCAATCCGGCGCCATGCGTCCGACAAGCGTCCTTTTGGCGCCTGCGCGCGATCTAGCATGGCCTCGGTTCCGTCGGTGTCATAGCAGCGCCAACCTAATGCAACTTCGGACCATATGCTGCTGCCGCTGGCGCCTCGACGATGCGGTCGTGTCCCAGCAACGCGTCGGCCTCCAGCAAGGTCGCAGCCAAGGTTTCGGTCGCAGCCAGCGCCCGGCCCAGGTCCGCCGTACCCATCAGCGCAAAGGCGCACGCGCGCAATGCGGGACACGCCTGATGCTGGCACGCAGCGACAAGCGCCACGGCGAGGCATTCGTCCCGGCAAAAGCCGATCGCCTCGATCGGCAGGATGCCAATCGGACGTTCCGCGCTGGCCTCGATGGCCAGCGCCCAGGCGGAAAACTGCAATACCAGCGCGCGGGGCGCTTCATGCAGGCTCAGAGCCGTGGTTAGCCGCGAGCAGGCTACCCGCGCAAACGCCGGGTCGCCGGTCCGCAGGCAGGCCAGCGAGCAGCGAAAACCCAGACCGACGAGTTGCTCGGGTCTGCGCGACGTCAGGGAAGGAGATACGGGGTTCATGACGCGTCCTCCCGGGTTACGAATTCGGCCCCTGGTCGAAGCGGACCTTGTCGACGAGTTCGGACGCAGACTTGCGCAGCTTGGCGATGTCGGCGAGCGGCAGCGGATCGGGTTTTGGGGTTCCCCACGCAGCGATCTGTGGCGACACGGCGACCCCTTCGCGCACGGGATATTCGCCGTTTGCGCTGGCGTAGAGCTGCTGGGCGTCCGGTGAGGCGAGGTAGGCGATGAGCGCGATCGCATTGGCCTTATTGGGCGCGAAGGCTGCAACCGAGGCTCCCGAAACGTTCATGTGCGTCCCGCGGCCCTCGTTGTCGGGGAAGATAATGCGCACGGCGTCGGCCCACGCCTTCTGGTCGGGATTATTCTGCATTGCAACCATGTAATAGGTGTTGCCGATCGCGATATCGCATTGTCCGGCCGCCACGTCCCGCACCGCCTCGCGGTCTCCCCCGGAGGGCTTGCGGGCGAGGTTGGCTTTGAGGCCGGTGAGCCAGACGGTCGCTTTTTCCAGGCCAAGGTGCGCGATCATCGAAGCAATCAGCGAGACGTTGTAGGTGTGTTGCCCCGAGCGGATGCAGATCTTGCCCTTCCACTTGGGGTCTGCGAGGTCTTCGTAGGTAATCGCCGTCTGCTTCACCCGGTCCTTGGACGCATAGACTACCCGCGCCCGCTTGGTCAGCCCGAACCAATGGCCGGCCGGATCGCGGAATTTGGCCGGGATGCCGCTCTCCAGCTCGGGCGAAGCCACGCCTTGCGTGACGCCCGCGTCGACCGCCTGGGCGAGCAAGCCGAATTCGTTGGTGAGCAGCACGTCGGCTGGGCTGTTGCGCCCTTCGGCGGCCATGCGTTCGACGAGCCCTGAGCCCGCGAAGATCATGTTGGCGCTGATGCCGGTCTTGGCGGTGAACGCTCGCAGCAGCGGCTCCATGAGCTTGGGCTCGCGGTAGGAATAGATGTTGACTTCGCCGTTGGCACCAGCGCGGGCCGTGCGCGGCGCTGCGGTCGCGGCGGTCAACAGGGCAAGCGCAGCGAGGCTGCATGCAAGGCCGCGCCGGACGGAAACGGCCTTCGTCGAAATGGCAGATGTCATGGATGTCTCCAATGTCCGGGGTTCAAGGCCCCGGTATCGGTTGAGGAGCGATACGCCCTGCGCGAGGTCCCCGCGCTCCGTGACGTAACCCCGGCTGATGGGCTGGGTCAATGGCCGTGATCAACGCGCTCAAAGATTAGAATTATTCAAATTCTACAATAGGTTGGCAGAGGGCGTGGCGGGCTTATAGAATCTCGTCCTCATCCATGATCGGCTCGGCTGCAGCAGCCGGCTTGGCGCCCGGTTTGGGCGCACCGGACTCGAACTCGGCCGACCACGCGACATGGAACAGCGCGTCGCCCAGGTTGACGATCGGCAGCGTGGTGCGGCCCACGATGATGCCCCGCCTCGGCGAAATGACCGGCACATCGGCATCTTCATAAGGGTCGGCGATGAAGCCAATGATCTCGCCCTCGTTGACTGCCCCGCCAATCCGTTTGGAGGTCCGCAGGATGCCGCCCTCCGGCGCCCGCACCCACGCGGAAGCGTTGGCAAACACCGGCATGCTCTGTCCGTTGCGCGGCCGCGCGTGGTCGACGCCTTCGGGCAGCTCGAGCATACCCATCTCGAGCATGACGCCGGCGATGCCGTTGACGCCTGCTTCGATCGCGAATTCGTCGAACCGCAAGCCCTCGCCGCCTTCATAGACCAGCACATCGACGCCCATCTCGCGCGCGGCCTTGCGCAGCGATCCGGCCCGTTCCGGGCTTTCGAGAATGACCGGCGCGCCGAACGCGACGCTGAGATCCCGGCAGCGCGGCCGCTTTTTGAATTCGCAGCGGATCTGCGGCAGGTTCACCCGGTGCACGGCGGCCGTATGGAGGTCGATGCCGATCTGGCAGCGCTTGACGACTTCGCTCAGCATCAGGTTGGCGATGCGTGCGGCGAGCGATCCTTTGGCGGAGCCCGGGAACGAGCGGTTGAGATCGCGCCGGTCCGGCAGATAACGCGAGCGGCCGATAAAGCCGTAAGCATTGACGATCGGCACACACAACAAGGTTCCCGACAGATTGCCCGGCGCAACCGTGCGCAGCACGCGCCGGATGATCTCGACCCCGTTCAGTTCGTCGCCATGGATCGCCGCCGAAATGAACATGGCGGGTCCTGGCCGCGCGCCGTGGACGACGTGAACGGGCAGCGTGACGGGTGTATGGTTGGAGAGCTTCGAGACCGGCAGGTCGACAAGTTGGCGTTCGCCGGCCGCAATCGACATGCCTCCAATGACAAACGGCTGCCTCAAACCCATAAGGTATCCCACGCTGAATGCCGCCAAATGCGCATGGCGCATGCCAGAATTCAAGTGTCCTGACGGGCGCGATTGCCATGCAGCTTCGCAAGAGGCTTCCCTGCCCACCCCTGAAGCACTAACACTCGTAACCGTCCCGCGCTTGACCGGGCGAGTAGGATAGATAACGCGTGCAGCCGCCAGCAGACCCCGCAGCCGAGGAGCACAACTCCCGCACAGCGCCGCCGCGCGTGCCGCTGGTGCGCAGGCTTAATCGGCGCGCGCGTGCGCTGGCCCGGTTTGCGCTGCAGCGTATCAATCAATACCGTGCGGCCCTCACGTTCGCAGCCCTCCTCGCCGCCGTCGGCCTCCTCATGTTCTCGCCCTTGCTGTTGGACGACCTGATTTTCAACAGCACGTACCTGTTGCGCCCCTCTCCCGATGCCGTGACGATCCAGGAGCCGGCCATCGTCAGCGAGCAGCCACGCATCGCCGTGCTGTCGGGCGCTCTCTCGGTGCCGTCTGCGCTGTCGGGCAAGGCACGCACCGGCGAAGCGCTCGCAACCCTGATCAAGGGCGGCAGCGCCCGGCTGGCGCTCAGTTCCCCCGTCATCGAGCTGGAGCTCTCGCCGCAGCCGAGCACGGCCTTCGGCTCTGAGGATCAGCCCGTTGTCGTCACTTCGCCGCTTTTGACGGCCCTTGAGGACGCAACCTTTGAAACGCTCACCATTCATCGCGGCACCTTGTTGCTGAAGTCCGCCGGGGGCCGCGTCGACACCCTCACGGAGGTTAATGCCGAGGTCGGCGTGAAGCGCAAGACGGCAGTGCGCATCAAGGGCTCCGCGACCTTCAACGGCGAGACCGTGGCCTTCGATGCGACATTCGGCGCCCGCATCGGCCGCCGCGGCAGCTCCCGCCTTCCCATGAGGGCGACCCTGCGCAGTGGCCCACTGAAGGTCTCGCTCGACGGCCGGCTCGACGTCGGCAACGGACTGCAGTTGACGGCCCCGATTGCAGACATCGAGGTCGCCAATGTCCGGACCCTGGCCCGCTGGCTGGGTCAAGCCTGGCCGAGCGGTGCGGGCCTGAAGAATTTGTCGGTGCACGGCCAACTGGAATGGAGCGGACAGACGATCTCGTTTCCCAAAGCCAACTTCAAAATCGACGGTAACGAAGCCAACGGCACCGCGGCGTTGACGTTTGGTGGGTCGAAGCCTGCGATCGCCGGCACGTTTGCCTGCCAGAGCATCGATCTCGCCCCCTATCTGGCCGAACATCTGGCAGCTGCCAGCAGCGCGTCCCTGCTCCCCCAACTGAAGGCGGCGCGTGACTTGACGCTGCCGATGACGGGCACGATCGACGCTGATATGCGCATTTCCACGGAGGCTCTCGTCCTCGGTTCATGGCAGGCGGGCCGCAGCGCCGCGAGCATTTCCCTACGCGACGGCCAGTTGCTCGCCAATCTGGCCGAACTGACGCTGCCTGGCGGTGGGAATGCTGCCGCCGAATTCGCCATCCAGGGCGCGCCGACCATCCCCAACTACACCGCCCACGGCCGCCTGGACGCGGTCGAGCTGTCGAGCCTGACGTCGGGCCTCGTCGGCACGCCCATGGTGCGCGGCGTGGGTGGCGTGGTCTTCGATCTGCGCGCGAGCGGCGGCGTGGGCATCGACGTCTTGAGCCGCCTGAGCGGGCGCATCGATGTCGACCTGCCGGACGGCGGGGCGGCCGGATGTACGATGAAAGATCTGGCCGCCGTCGCGCAGTCGGGCGCAGATCCGCTCCCAGAACAGCTTTGCCGCACTGCCACCACCCTGCAGCCGGCCAAGGCCACCATTTCGCTGACCAGCGGCATCGTCACGGCGGGCTCTGTCGGGGCCACCGCCGGCGGCGATCAGCTGCGCCTGAGCGGCACCGTCGATCTCGTCACCCGCATCTTGGACCTGACGGTCGCCGCAACCCCGCTGCAGCGCGCCGAACCTGTCGGGACCAAGCCGGTCATGGAACTCCCGCCGCGCGAGGTGATTACCATCCGGGGCCGGCCTGAAGCGCTCGATATCCTGGTCCACGAGCAGTAGATCCGGTAAAACCTTGGGTGAACGAGGGTTCATGCCCGCCGTTACCAGGTCCGCTTCGGCCCGGTATCGATGTGGAACAGGCCGCCGCCGTAGTGGTGGAACCCACCGACCGATCCGTTGCTACGCAGGAAGGCGATCGCGCCGGACACGTTGCCGTGCACGCGGAAATCCACCGCGTCGCCGGTGAGATGATGCGAATGTTGCGCCCCTCCGACCGACGCGTTGTGGCCCTTGCTGCGGCAGGTCGACGAAACGGTGATCGGCCCATAGGACGAGGCGACGTCTTGCACTAGCGAGACCAGCGTACCGTTGAGGCAGCCGCTGGACGCAGCCCACGTCAGCCCGCCGCCGCCGCCCGTGACGCTTCTACGCGACGGGCGTGGTTCGAAAGCTTCGTTGCCGCGGCTTGCGACCCGCACGTTGCGCTTCTTGCGGGCAACCGGCGCGTGGTCGGTGTCGTTGCTGGCGTCCTCCTGCGGGACGCGGGCCTTCTTGGCGCGCACCTTTGGCACATGGCCGGTGACACTGGGCTTACTGCTTTCTTCTTCCCAGAACCGGATCATGTCGGCGCGAGCGGTCGAGATGGACGCCATCGCGAGCAACGCAATCGTGGCGTAAACGAGCATGAACGCGAAAGTGCCAGCGCTTGCCCTCGTAAAACCTGTTCTTGATATGCAACGCATCCAAATTCTCCCAGCCACGCCATTCCACCAGCCTGCAACGGGCTGACCGGCCCTGCAACGTGCACAGAGTGAACCACGCGAAAAGGGGAAATTAATCATAGTGGTTAACTAGAAAGTCTTCGGTACAGCAGTGCAAAGAGTTTCCAGGCCTTGCCAGCATATGGGTAAATAATGCAGGACAACTTCAGAATACTGACGCGACGGCGTGCAGTCGAAACGAAGTAAATACCCATCTTTTTTCTTCAGATCCGCCGGTCATCCCCCGCTTTTTGCTTTTCGGCCGACGGGCCCGCTCAGTCGCCGGTGCTGAGCACGCGCCGTCCCGCCGCGGTCGCGAGTGATCCCGCGAACATGAACGCAGCACCCCCGGCAAGACCAAGGACGCCAGCGGCCAGCGGCCTCACGCCGAACCAGTTGAGGCTGTCCCGCGCGAGCTTGGTCGCCTGCAACGCAAGCGCGTCCTTACCGGGCCCATCGGCCGCCGACGCCCAGGTGTCGTGGAGCGTTGCCAGTTTCTTGACGACGGTGGGCGGCGCGGTCGAAAGCGACCCGGTCCAGCCGAACAGTTCGAGCGGCGCAAAACGGCTGCCCAGGATCAGCAGCAACGCTAAGCCCCCGCCAACCGCCATCGCGGCGAGCGCAATCGGCGCACTGGGCCGAGCCAGCACCAGCCCCGCTATGAGCGCGGGAACCAGCGCCGCAGCAGCCAGCGAAGCCGACCAGGCGATGAGTGTCGCGGCGTCCGCGGGTTTTAACCACGCGAGGCCCGCCGCCAGGGCAAGACTGACGATGGTCAGCATCACCGGCCGCACACCCTCGTCGCCCTCTGCCCCAGAAAACAGCGCCGCCCCGGCGAGCGCGCCCGCCCGCCGCGCCGTCCACACGCACGCGAGCGCCGCTGTGGCCGCGAACGTCGCCACCAGCACGAACCCCAGCGGCGTGGTCTCAAGCCCCGCAAACAGCAAGGCATCGGGCGCGAAGGCCGCATCGTGCCAGCGCATCCAGCCCTGCGCCCCCACGCCTTTCCCGCACGCTCGAATGAGCGCCGCCGCATCGCCCTGTGTGGTGCCGCAGAGTTCGACCCCTCCTGTGCTGCGATAGAGCCCCATCCAGTCCGGTAGCGCGCCGGGTTTAAGGCCGCCCGCGAACAATGAGAGCAGCGCTCGCTTGGCGGCTGCCGCCAGCGGCGGCACCAGCAGCACGCACCCGATCACGATCACGCCGGCCCGTGCCGCAAGTTGGCCGCTCCCGCCCGCCGCGCCCGCTTCAAGTCTGCGCACCGGCAGCTGCGCCAGTACGGCGAGCCCCAGGCTGAGGCTGATGATGAGGCTCGCAAAATTCATCATGTCGGTCCGCAGGAACGGCACCGTATGCGGCTTGAACGTCGCCGCATCGGCCATCCGCTTTTCGAGCAGCCCCTGTTCGAGCGCTGCCACGTCGCTGATCGCTGGGATGGCGACGAACGCCCCCGGAAGTCCCGCCCAGCTGTCCTTGGCCGCCAGCTCCACGAGCGCCGCCAACAGCACCAGGATCGTGGCGACGAGTGCAAAAATCCGCAGCCGCAATGCCGCAGATCCACGCAGAACCACGGCCGCCAGTGCCGGCACTACGATCAGCAGCGCTGGCCCGCCCACGCTTAACGCAGCCGCCATGCTAGCCCGGGCCGCAATGGTGACCTCCGCCGCCATCAACCCCAGCAGCGCAAGCAACAGCACCGCCGAGGCCAGCGCACCCACGCTGCGGCTTTGAAATTGATCCGCCAGCAAAGCCGGGACGGTGGTCGCAGGCCCGCGCGCGGCCATCCACGGCACCAGCACGCTTGCCCACAGGAACGCAGCGCCCACCAGCCCCAGCGTGTACGCGAGCCCGTCATGCCCTTGCGCCATGAGCGCACCCGTGATTGCCGCCAGCAGCGCCGCGGAGCACCAGGGCGAAGCATCGGCGGCGGCGTCCTTCCAGCCCGGAGCGAAACCGGCAGGCTGGTCGTCCCTCTCTTGGTTCCTCACGCACGCCCCCGGTAGGCACTCATCCAGGCCAGCATCGCCAGCAGCAGCAGCGGACCGCCCTGTGCGCTCATGAAATAACCGAGCGGCAATCCCCATGGTTTGGCGCCATTGAGCGTTGGTCCTGCGAGCGGCAATGCAACCGCGAACAAGACCCAAAGGGCGAGGCAGACATACGTCCGTGGTCTCATCATTTTGCGGCGGCTCCAAGCGTGGAAACTATTCCGTGAATTAGTGCAACACTAAACCAAATTCGCCGCAAGCAGGTGTCGACGCGGCTGTATACAATCGATACTATGCGCCGGTGTGTCGACAACGTTCGACCATAAAAAAAACAAAAAGGAAGAAGGCCGTAGGCCATTTTTCCGCGGGGATCGAAGGAAGCGAGAGGTAGGAGTATCAGCCAAGCTGATGTTTCTGTTGCAAAAGTCGTAAACGCCTTTGCGGGCGTGTGCGATTGCTGCGCGACCCTTCGATTTAGAATCGCACGGCTCAAGGAGGAGTTTACGAATGACGAGCACGACGACACTACCGCAGCATGGGGCCGCCTACCGCCCGATGACCGCGGAAGAGCGCAAAGTTATTGTCGCGTCTTCTGCTGGCACCGTCTTCGAATGGTACGACTTTTATCTGGCGGGCTCCCTGGCCGCCAACATCAACGCGAACTTCTTCTCTGGCGTCGATGAGACGGCCGGCTTCATCTTCACGCTGCTGAGCTTTGCGGCTGGCTTCGCCGTCCGTCCGTTCGGCGCGCTCGTGTTCGGCCGTCTCGGCGACTTGATTGGCCGCAAGTACACGTTCCTCGTCACCATGATGCTGATGGGCATCTCGACGTTCATCGTCGGACTTCTGCCCTCCTATGCCCAGATCGGCATTCTCGCGCCGGTTGCGTTCATCGCCTGCCGCCTCGTTCAGGGCCTTGCTCTGGGCGGCGAATACGGCGGCGCCGCCACCTACGTCGCCGAGCACGCCCCGCAAGACCGTCGCGGCTTCTACACGTCATGGATTCAAACGACGGCAACCGTCGGGCTGTTCCTGTCGCTGATGGTCATTCTGGGACTTCGCCTCAACATGTCGCCGGAAGAGTTCGCAAGCTGGGGCTGGCGCATTCCGTTCCTCGTCTCCATCCTGCTGCTGATCGTTTCGCTCTGGATTCGTCTCCAGCTGGCCGAATCGCCGGCCTTCCAGAAGATGAAGGACGAAGGCTCGGGGTCGAAAGCACCCCTCGGTGAGGCTTTCGGCACCTGGGCGAACGCCAAGTACGCCCTGATCGCGCTGTTCGGTGCGACCGCTGGCCAGGCCGTCGTCTGGTATTCAGGCCAGTTCTACGCGCTGTTCTTCCTGACCCAGACCCTGAAAGTCGACGGCACCACGGCGAACCTGCTCATCGCCCTATCTCTGATGATCGGCACGCCGTTCTTCGTCTTTTTCGGCTGGCTGTCGGACAAGATCGGCCGCAAGCCGATCATTATGGCCGGTTGCCTCGTTGCGGCGCTGACGTTCTTCCCTCTGTTCCAGCTCATCGCCAAAACCGCCAACCCGGCGCTGACGGAAGCCCATGAAAAAGTGAAGGTGCTCGTGACCGCCGATCCGCAGACGTGCGGCAACGTGTTCGATCCGGTCAACGTTCGCGTTTTTACCGAGAAGTGCGACATCGTCCGTAAAGCGCTGGCCAAGTCGTCGATCAGCTATTCGATGACGGCAGGCGTCGCCGGTTCGGGTACGAAAGTCGAAATCAACGGCAAGCCGATCACCATCGATAAGGACTTCGACAAGACCGCAGCAGCAGCCGCCACCGAGGCCGGCTATCCCAAGGCGGGCGACCCGCGGATCCTGAAGGCACCGTCGTTCTCGGCGGTGTTTGCCAGCGCGGAAGCGCTCAAGGTCGTAGGTTTCCTGACGATCCTCGTTCTCTACGTGACGATGGTCTACGGCCCGATCGCAGCCTTGCTGGTCGAACTCTTCCCGACCCGCATCCGCTACACGGGCATGTCGCTGCCCTACCATATCGGCAATGGCTGGTTCGGCGGGTTCCTGCCGCCGACCGTGTTCGCGATCGTCGCGGCAACCGGGGATATCTACTCCGGTCTGTGGTACCCGGTGATCGTTGCGGCAAGCACCTTCGTCATCGGGATGCTCTTCCTGCCCGAAACCTACAAGCGCGACATCTTCAAGGACTGAAGCTCGACCGCCATCCGCGCACGACAGTGAAGCCCCGCCCCCACCGGCGGGGCTTTTTTGTTGCAGGCGCGCTGTATGTTGAATGCAGCGGGCTTGCATAGCCCCAGACAACACAAAGCCGGAGCGTGCAGTTTGCACAGCTCCGGCTTTATATCTCTCCCTAGACTTGGACCTTATTTTTGGTGGAGGCGCTGGTCCGCGGCGCTTCAGCGCACGAACCATGCGAGCACCCGCGCTCGCTGTCAAGAATGCCAGCAACGGAAAGTGCAAAAAACGATCGAACCCTGCACGTTACCTTTGAGAATTAGGATCTCAGGCGGAAGACCGGGCAAGCGGCAAAGTCGCTGTCACCTACCCTATCGGGTATTTGCGCGGTGCAGCATTTGCTGTATTGCTAGTGCGAACATGACCAGGATCACACCAGTTACAGACTTGCGGCGGGGAAGCGCCCCGGCCGCCGAAGCGTACCTGAAGGCCGTGGGCAACCGGGTCCGTCAGGAGCGCCAGCGTCTTGGTCTCTCGCGCAGGGCACTTGCCGAAACGTCGGGGGTATCGGAACGGTACCTGGCAGAACTTGAGCGTGGCGCCGGCAATGCATCGCTGCTGGTGTTGCGCAAGGTGGCCCAGGCCTTGCGGCTGCGGGTCGAGCACCTGACCAGCGAACCCCAGGACGACGACGGCCACACCATCGCTGCCGAATAAGGCCGCGCAAACTCCGTCCGAATTCAAAACAACCGGGTGGTCTGGAGGTTGAGCCCCCTGATGGGTGGGGTGCGGGATGATCGGCCCGCTTGGCAAGCAACTCCTCCCGCCACACGCCGTCAGTGATGATGCTCGTGGCCACCGTGCTCGCCACCGCCGGCAGGCGCATCGGTCGGCTGGCTGTCCATGCCGTGCGGCCCGTTGGCGCCGATCGGCTCGACGGTCGCCTCCACGTCGATCGCGCCGGCCTTTTCGAAAACCAGCTTCAAGTTGATGAGATCGCCTTCCTTCAAGGGCCCCTTGAGGTCCATCAGCATGACGTGATTGCCCTGCGGCTTGAGCACGAAGCTGCCGCTCTTGAGGTCGAGCCCGTCGACCCGGCGCATCCGCATCACGTCGCCGTCCATCGTGTGCGAGTGGATCTCGGCGCGCCCCGCGACCGGCGACGAGGCCGAAACGAGGCGGTCAGTGACCCCCTCTGCAACCTTGATTTCGAGGTAGGCGGCCCCGGTCGTCGCCCCGCCCGGCGTCGCGCGCACCCACGGGTGGGCAACGGTCACGCCATCCTTTGTGGCTTCATGGGCCGACGCGGAACCCGCAAGTGCGGCGCAGAGGAGCGTGAGGGCGGCAAGGGAAGAGCGCATGCGGCAGTCCTTTCGAAACGACATCGGAACGGGGGGCGCTAGGGAAATTTACGACGTGATCTTGCGGCACTCTTCATCGGCCGGCAGCGGGTCGCAACCGGTCGTCGCGACGCAGGCTTCAAGCGCCCGCCGCAACGTGTTGGTGAACAGCCCGTCGATTTCGCCCTCGTAGAACGAATGGGCCTGCAATCCGCACTGGTAGAGCTTGACGATATGCTCGCCCCCGAACCGCATTGCGCTTTCATAGTCGCGCAGTGCCCGCATGGCGTCGCCGCGCGATTGAAAGATGTGCGCCCGTGTATCGAGGGTATGCGGGCTGTCGGGGTCGAGGGCCAGTGCCTGCTCGACGTCGGTCGCGCCGCGTTCGGGCGTCCCGGATTTGACGTACGCCCACGCCCGGTTATTGAGCGCGATGGCCGACCCCGGATCGAGCTTCAGCGACGCGTCATAGTCGGAAATGGCCTGCTCGTAACGCCCCTGGACCGAATAGGCGAGCGCCCGCGCGGACAAGGCCAGCGCCAGGTCGGATCCAGACAGCTGAGCCGAGCCGATCAACGCGCTGCAGGCCTCGACTCGGCGCGAAAGGTCCTCGCTGATGCAGTCGCCGCTGATCTCCGCGCGGGCGCCTGTCGCCCCTAACGATGTTCCAACGGTCGCCACTGCAACCAGGGCGGCGCCAACCGAAAGCCTCCGCATCAATCCCACGACGCTCGCAAATCTGCAATCCACGCGCTCTCCTGTGGCAATATTAGCCAATCAACACAGGTCCATGCCGCAATTGAGGCGGCTAGGTGACAGGTATGCTATCACGCGGCTTGTATCCCGGTGTGGCCCGAACGTTGACCTCGCCCGAACGTGGAACTGGAAAGGCCCGTGAAACAAATCCTCTTGATCATCGGTGGCGGGATCGCCGCATACAAGTGCCTCGATCTTATCCGCCGGCTGCGCGAGCGCGGCTACCGCGTGCGGGTGGTGATGACCAAGGCCGCGCAGGCATTCGTGACGCCGTTGGCGGTCGGCGCGCTGACCAACGAGCGCGTGTTCACGGACTTGTTCGATCTCGATGACGAGCGCGAAATCGGCCATATCCGGCTTTCGCGCGATGCGGACGTGATCGTGGTCGCCCCCGCCACGGCCGATCTGCTGGCCAAAATGGCCGGTGGCCACGCCGATGATCTGGCGACCTGCGTGCTGATGGCAACCGACAAACCTGTGCTTGTGGCGCCCGCCATGAACCCGCGCATGTGGCTGCACCCGGCGACGCAGCGCAACGTCTCGCAGCTGCGAGCGGACGGCATCGCCTTTACCGGCCCCGAAACCGGCGAAATGGCCGAGCGCGGCGAGGCCGGTCCTGGCCGTCTGGCCGAGACGCCGCAACTTCTGGCCGCCATCGAGCACGCCCTTTCGGGACCGGCGACGTTGGCCGGCCCGCTCGCCGGCCGCCATGTTCTGGTGACGTCCGGTCCGACCCACGAGCCCATCGACCCCGTGCGCTATATCGCCAACCGTTCCTCCGGCAAGCAGGGCCACGCCATCGCGGCCGCAAGCCTTGCCCTCGGCGCGCGGGTGACGTTGGTGTCGGGCCCCGTGGCGCTTCCCGATCCGCCTGGCTGCACCGTGGTCCACGTCGAAACCGCAGCGGAGATGCTAGCGGCGGTGCGCGCAGGCCTGCCCGCCGATATCGTGTTCTGCGCGGCAGCCGTCGCCGATTGGCGTGTTGCAGGCTCGGCCGGCCAAAAGATCAAGAAAGCCAAGGGCGCCGATGCCCCGCAGCTGAGCCTCGTCGAAAATCCCGACATTCTCAAAACCATCGCCGCCCCGGGCCCCGAGCGGCCCGCGCTGGTGGTAGGCTTTGCCGCCGAAACGGCCGACGTCGTTGCGCACGCGAGCGCCAAACTCGCGAGCAAAGGGGCGGATTGGATCGTAGCCAACGATGTTTCGCATGGCAGCGGCATCGGAAGTGGCGGCGGCGGCGTAATGGGCGGCGATCACAACCGCGTCCATATCCTGCGCGCGGGCGGCGTTCATAGCTGGCCGGAATTGTCGAAATCCCAGGTCGCTGACCGCCTGGTAGCGGAAGCCGCCAACGCGCTGAACGCAAAGAGCAAATCGCAATGAAACCTAACCCAAGCGGCCCTCAAATAAGCGCCGGCATCGGCGTCCAGGTCCTGCGCCTGCCCCACGCCCAGGGGCTGCCGCTCCCCGCCTACCAGTCGGCGGACGCAGCCGGCCTCGATCTCGTCGCAGCCGTCGGGGAATACGCGCCCGTCCACATGGCCCCGGGCGGCCGGGTGCTGATCCCGACCGGCCTCGCGATCGCTCTCCCGCCGGGGTTCGAGGCCCAGGTCCGCCCGCGCTCCGGACTCGCCCTGAAGCACGGCGTCACGGTGCTGAACAGCCCCGGCACCATCGATGCCGACTACCGCGGCGAAATTCAGGTGATCCTGATCAACCACGGTGAGGCGCCTTTCGTAGTCCGTCGCGGTGAGCGGATCGCGCAGCTGGTGATCGCCCCCGTGCTTCAGGCAAGGCTGATCGAAGTCGCAGCGCTCGATGAAACCATTCGCGGCGCTGGCGGGTTTGGCTCGACGGGCCGAAAATCCGCTGGGAAGCTGGCCCGGTAGGTCTATACTGTTCAGATCTGAACGTTGGAGGATCGCATGCCGGCATACACGAGCAATGTCATCGCGACCGAGGACGACGATTTCCCGTTCATGGCAATCATCACGGATGAAACCGGCACGGTGGTTGGGGAGCAGCCGGTTCGCACCCAGGCGGACGGCGAGGCCAAGGCGATGGAAATGCTGCGCGAACTGCACGACATCGAGCGCGAAGCCAAAGCCGGCGGCAGCTGAGGCGCAGCCCCGCTAACGGTAGTGGGTCAGTTTGAAATCGGACGGGGTTGACTTGGTGTTGAAACTATCCATCCCGCGTGCCATCTTCACAGCATGAACAATGAAGCAGAAACTACCAAAGGACGCGTCGTGCGTGTCACAACGAAAAGCCTGGGCGGTGGCTCGCCCATGGAACAGCTATTCGACGTTGCTATTGATGATGATGCCAAGGCTGTTGAGGCGGTCAAAACGCGAATTAGCCACCTTGATGAAGATGTTGCGGTTGTTGGTGTTCTGTCGGAAAACGCCGTCACTGGATGTGACTTAACGGCCAACGAAGTGAAACAGAGATTATGAAGTCTGGGAAACACCGTCCGCGCGACCCCAACCAACTGGCGAAGTCGGTTGTAGATCTGGCTACGGGTGGTGATGGTTTTCAAGAACAGTTGTCGCCGAACGAAGCGCGGGCGTCTACCGCTGGGAAAAAGGGAGGTCCAGCTCGCGCGAAAGCTTTAACCTCAGAGCAGCGTGGCCGGATTGCTTCTATTGCCGCCCAGGCACGTTGGAAGAAGGACTAGGCTACCTCTGGCTCGTCGTCCATGCTCGCGAACCGGAGTTCAAGGTCAAACTCCATGTCGGCTGGGAGAATATCCACGTTCTGCTCAACGGGTCGCTGATCGTTCCAATGAACTTGATCAAGCCGTAACTGGACCATATCTCCGACGCTTTGCTCACGTCGCATTACACAGGCTTTGCGGAAATTATCAGGTTTCGCCTTTGGGTCATCAATATCAATGTATGAGAAAGACATCTGCCCGTCGGCGGAGTATTTTGGAAACGCATGGTAACCGCGATAGGGGCGCCCTGTTTTTTTGTCGTGGCGGATATCCTGACGCGCAGCGTCTTTAAACAATTGCGCCATCCGATCTTGTTCGGTAATCGGCGGCGGCGCTTTCCAGCCCATCTTCATAGCCAACTGAGCGACTTCGGTCATATCGACTTCTGACTTGCCGGTGACGTCCATCCAGTGGCGGATGAATTTCTGGCGATCTGCTATCTTTGACATCTCGTCCTCATTCTCCAATTGGGTAAACATCGCCCCAGCCATCAATTGCAACGCTAGATCCCAAGTGGCTCCGAATGTTTGCTAGGTGCTGACGAAACCGCTCATATCGACCGGTGCGGTGTTGAAGTTGGCCAGCAACAATACCTGGGTGAACGCCTAGAATTTTAGCGAACGCGGTAAGATCACGCTCAGAGAAGAACGGTGCCTTCCGCGAGATAAACGCGTCCATCTTTGAACTTGGCACAGCAAAGTCCTGAGCCGCTTTGTTGGCGAGCCGTTCTTCCTCGGGAACATCTGGCCCCTGACCAGCCTTGGAGCCTTCCAGTTCGGTGTCGAGAATCATAGCGACGCGCCCGTGGCCCAAAAGCACATGTTCGCATTCATGCCGAAGAACAAACCAGAAGTTATCAATCCGGTCGAAACGTAAAGACAGACCGATAACGGGTGAATGATCATCAAGCCAGAAACAGACCCCATCAATTTTGGCAGATGGCAAACACTCCACGATTACAAATCGTACCCCACAATCGGCAAGCATGCGCGGGACGTGCCGTGCTTCCTCTGGTGCCGTCATTAGAGCGTGAAGCTTTGGAAGTGCCCGATCAAGTGCGGCTTGTGAGTACTTTGGCACCATCAATTCACTTGCTATAGCCTTTACCCTGTAAAGCCATGCTAGCTGGGCCGGACTCGGTTCCGTGTTAACTTTTGTTTTGCGGGCGGCATGAGGCAACAGGATGTCGATTTCATTGGTTGATGCGACACCGAAGAAACTTCGAAGTTCGCCCTCGACAGCTTCTAAATCTTGAAGGTTTTCTGTTTTTATCCAACCCCGCTTTGCCATTGCTGCGATTGGAAGATCACCAAATAGCGTAGCGCGGGATGCGCGCCGTGGGTCAGGCTTATTGGCAATCCGCGCGACTGCGAGTTCGTATTTACGTTGAAGCTCAAGGAAGCGCTCAGCAGGTACGTCAAAAACATCTTCGAGTGCGAGCGCTGTTTCGGTGGTCACAGCACCCTTGCCAGCCATGATCTTGTTGACAGTGCTTTCATCCTTTTCAAGCACGGCTGCAAGTGTTCGCTGGCTCCAGCCTCGCAAAGAAAGAAGTTCAGCAATCAATTGGCCGGGCATTGCATGTTCACTCATCGACTCACCTTATCACAGCTCTCGGACACTTTAAATCATAACATGGGCCTAAAATCAAACTGACCTTTAATGCTTGACTACTAGATCGCAGAGGTTTAACTTTTCAGCGATGAACAAGCTCGACTCCACAACCCGTTCTCGCATCATTCACCTTCTTTGTGAGGGGATGAGCATCCGCGCTATCACCCGCACAACGGGAACCTCTAAGAACACGGTTGCAAAGTTGCTTGAGGATACGGGCCGTATCTGCGCTGATTATCACGATGAACACGTGCGCAACGTTGCCTCAAAGCGGGTTCAGGTCGATGAAATTTGGAGCTTCACTTACGCCAAGCAGAAAAACATAGCAGCTGCCAAAGCAGCCCCGGAAGGCGCTGGCGACACATGGACGTGGACCGCGATTGACGCCGATAGCAAGCTCGTAATTAGTTGGTTTGTTGGCGGTCGCGACGGCGCGTGCGCGAACGTCTTCATGAACGACGTTGCCGCCCGCCTGACGAACCGCGTGCAACTCACCAGCGACGGGCACAAAGCCTACCTAGAAGCCGTCGAAGGCGCATTCGGTGCCGACGTGGACTATGCCCAACTTGTCAAAATGTACGGCAACGCGCCGGAGACGTTCAAGGGCCGCTACAGCCCCGCCGAATGCACCGGGATCAAGAAGACCGTCATCGAAGGCGAGCCCGACGAAGCCCACATCAGCACGAGCTACGTTGAGCGCCAGAACCTCACGATGCGGATGCACATGCGCCGCTTCACCCGCCTTACGAACGGGTTCAGCAAGAAGGTTGAAGCACACGCCAACGCCGTTGCGCTTCACTTCATGTATTACAACTTCTGCCGCATCCACAAAACGTTGCGGATGTCGCCAGCTATGGCAGCTGGCGTATCGGATCGGCTTTGGGATGTGAAGGACATTGTGGCGCTGATCGAAGCCAAGGAGGTGGCAGAAGTGCCGAAGATACGCGGCTCATACAAGAAGAGGGTTTTTGCATGAATGGCCGCTGGGATCAGAAGGGCTTGCCGCATAAGGGCTGGAGCTGTGACGACGTTATTGACCTCGGCTCTGATGAGGCGATGGACGACAGCGACTACGCCACGTGTAAAATGTGCGGGCAGGAGCGCGTCCGATATGTGCACGTAATGTCTCATCCCGATCTTAGCGAATCCATCAGTGTTGGATGTATTTGTGCTGGTAAAATGAACGGCGATTATGAAGGCGCGAAACGCCGAGAGACTACTTTGAAGAACAAGGCCGCGCGTAAAGCAAAGTGGTTATCTCGCAAGTGGCGAACATCAATGAAGGGCAACCCCTTTATCAACGTTGACGGACAAAACCTTGGCATTCACAAGTCCAAGACCCGCTGGGGGTATCGCATCGGCAAGAACTTCGGACCCGACTTGTATCCAACCGTGGATGAGGCCAAGCTCGCACTTTTTGAGGCGTACTGGCAGAAGATAAACTCAGACGATCAAGAAAATTCAAACTGACCCACTACCCCGCTAACCCCGCGCTTGACGTTTCCCCCCAGTCCCGGCTATCTATAGCCGATGATGCCGCTGGGTCGTCCCCGGCGGCGCTTTCGTTTCAACCGATGATACCTGCTGCCGGCCCCGTGGTTTGGCGCTAACTACCTGGAGTTTCGCTCGTGACACGTCGCTGTGAACTGACCGGCAAACTGCCGCTCGCTGGCCAGAATAAGAGCCACTCCGAAATGAAGACCAAGCGCACGTTCCGCCCGAACCTGTGCAACGTCACGTTGATGAGCGAAAAGCTCGGCCGCAAGATCCGCGTCCGCGTCTGCGCCCAGGCGCTGAAGACGGTCGAACATCGCGGCGGCCTTGACGCGTTCCTTATGAAGGCCAAGCGCGAAGAGCTATCGCTACCGTTGCAGCAGATGAAGTCGGAACTGACCAAGGCAGCCGCTCCGGCCGCTTGAGCGAGTTAACCTCGTTTCTTGACCATTTGAACCCGTTCGGCACATGCCGGACGGGTTTTGTCGTAACCAAAAAGCCCGACGACGGCTGTCCCGTGCCGCTTCGATCGGTATTATGGATGCGCCCCGCTGCGCGGCCCAGGGTTAGTGTAATGAGACCGAGTTTTGTATTGCTTGCGGCCATTGCCGTGACGCTGCTGGTCGCGGTGAGCGCCCGCTATTATTTGTATGCGACCAATACCAAGACCCCCTTCGACGAAGTCGGCATCGAACTCCACCAGAACATGCCGGCTGCAGTGCAGAACTGGGGCTGTAAGCAGTTGAAGGCATCGTTCGGCGGCAAGACGCTGCCCCCGCCCGGCTGCAGCGGCCCCGGCCCCGCGGTTTGGCGGTAGCCCTATGCCCGCCCAGCACGCCGCGGCGCCTTGCCGTCTTCTTCAAACAGCTCGACCAGCTTGTCGGTCATGGCCCCGGCAAGTTCCGACGGGTCGCTGATCGTGACGGCGCGCTTGTAGTAGCGCGTCACGTCGTGCCCGATGCCGATCGCGACCAGCTCGACAGAGGACCGGTTCTCGATCTCGGCAATCACTTGGCGCAAATGAACTTCGAGATAGCTGCCGTTGTTGACCGACGTGGTTGAATCATCGACCGGCGCGCCATCCGAAATGGTCATCAGGATGCGCCGCTGCTCGGGACGCGCAACCAGCCGGGCATGCGCCCAGGCGAGCGCTTCGCCGTCGATGTTTTCCTTGAGCAAACCTTCGCGCATCATCAGCGCCAGCGAGCGCTTGGCGCGCCGCCACGGACTGTCGGCCCGCTTGTAGACGATGTGGCGCAGATCGTTGAGCCGACCCGGATTGGCAGGCTTGCCCTCGGCGAGCCAATGTTCGCGTGCCTGCCCACCCTTCCACGCCCGGGTGGTGAAGCCCAGGATCTCGACCTTGACGCCGCAGCGCTCAAGCGTGCGCGCGAGGATATCGGCGCAGCACGCCGCGACCATGATCGGACGCCCGCGCATGGATCCCGAGTTGTCGATCAGAATGGTGACGATGGTGTCGCGGAAATCGGTCTCGCGCTCGCGCTTGAACGATAGCGCGCCCATCGGATCGATGACGATGCGCGTGAGGCGAGCCGCATCGAGTGCACCTTCTTCGAGATCGAAATCCCACCCGCGATTCTGCTGCGCGAGCAGCTTGCGTTGCAGCTTGTTGGCAAGCCTCGCAACCGCGCTGGAAAGCTGGCGCAATTCCTTGTCGAGGAAGCCCCGCAGCCGCTCCAGCTCGTCGGGCGATGCAAGCTCTTCCGCCTCGACTTCCTCGTCGAAGCTACGCGTAAAAACCTTGTAACCGAAGTGTTCCGGATCATCGAGCACGGAAGGGTTGGGCCGCCACGGCACAGGGCTCTCGGCCTCTTCCGGCTCCTCGTCGGCGTCCGGGTCGAACGGATCGCTTTCCGCGCTGTCCGTCATCTCCTCGCTGTCGCTGGCTTCGCCCTCGTCGCGCTGTTCGTCCTGCGGCTTGTCTTGACCGTCCGCGCCCTCTTCGCCCTTTTCGGTCTCGGCGTCTCCGCCTTCGGACGCCTCGTCCGATTGGTCGTCGGTCTCGTCGTCCTCGCCCTGCATTTCCTCTTCAGTGGTGAGTTCGAGCGAGCGGAGCAGATCGCGCGCGAGCTTGCCGAACGCCGTCTGGTTCTCCGTGAGTGAGGCCATCTTTGCGAGCGTCGTGCCAGCCCTGCCCTCGATGGACGCGCGCCACAGCTCGACGATCGTCTCAGCCGACGGCGGGGGCGCCTGCCCGGTCAGCTTTTCGCGCACGATGAGTGCCAGTGCATCCTCGATCGGCGCGTCACCCTTGGTCTGGATGTGGGCAAAGCGGGGCTGCGCATAGTAGTCGTCGAGCCGCGCCGCAAGGTTTTGCGCCATCCCCGCCATGCGGTTGGCGCCCACCGCCTCGATGCGCGCCCGCTCGACGGCGTCATAGATCGTGCGCGCCTGTCCTGCCGATGGGGCAAGCTTGCTGTGCACCTTGGTGTCATGGCAGGCCGACCGCAGCGCCAGCCCATCCGCCCAGCCGCGCAACACCGCGATCTCGCGCGCCCCCGGCAGCCGCGACGGCTCCGGCAGATGCATCACATGGCCCGCGACATCGGGCTGGCCAGGGCCGAAGTTGACGGCGAGCTCGTGGTCGCCCGCAATCGCCCGGCAGGCAGTGCCGAGCGCCCGTTTGAAGGGCTCGACTGGGGCTTCCTTGCGTCTGCTGGGGGGCGGCTGTGCCATTGGTCCTTTCCGTGCGCTCTGGTCAAGCCGCGGGGATAAAATCCAACGGCGCCGAGAAGTGGGTGATCATCACGCAGCCGGTTTTGGTCGCGTGCGGCCCGTGCGTGGTGCCAGCGACGCCATAAAACACCGCGCCTGGAGCATAGGCAACGCCCGCTTCGATAAAATCGCCCGACACGATGTAGACGAACTCGTCTGCCGTCGAGTGGCTATGCGCAGGGATCGTAGCGCCCGCCGCCATCGTCGTCATGACGTAAAGCCCGTTACCCTCCGCATCACTGGACAGCATCTGCATGGTAACGCCGGGAAACCCCAATTCGACCTTTTCGATGTCGCTCGCGTTGACGGCTCTTTGATACATAAATCCCCCGGTGCTGATCCCGCGTCACGCGAGCGGATCATCCCATAACACGGCTTTGCCGGTAGCCGACACGTATCGTTTGCCGTCATCCCCGGTGATCGCGCCCTCGAACGTGACGAGCGAACCGCCAAGCTTGGCATGCGGCTCGCAGGACGTGATCGTGACGGTCAGCGTGGTCTGAGTGCCGGCCGGAATGGCGCACTCGAAACGCGTGTTGAATTCGAGCCCGACCGCCTCGTGCCGCTCCGACAGCGTGCTGGCGCCAAAGCCCATCAGTACGGCGGTCATCTGCGCCCCGCTGGCGATGATGCCTTTGAACCGGGTCTTGGCAGCGGCCTCCGGGTCGTGATGCAGCACGTTCATGTCGCCAGCCCCATAAGCGAACGCCATGATCCCGGCTTCGTCGAATAAATAGGGCTTGGTGGCGCTGTCGCCGGCTCGGAAGGTGCACTTTGCACCGTGCAGTTTTTGCTGCTCATTCTTCATCCAACGCCAGAATGGGTCGCCCGACTGGGCGTCGCCCATTTCTGCAACAGCCGGCGCAATTTCGGATGCTGTGCGTGGGATGGCCGTCGCGAACGTACTGGTCACAAATGCACGGAAGGCTTCCGGCACCGGCGGAGCCCCATCACTATAATCGGAGGCGGCTGCAATTTGAGCGGGGGTTTGCGCAAGGGTTTCGGGCCAGCACAATTCTTCATAGCCAATCGCCATGAGGCGAAGCACGTCGAGCGGTGAGCGGGCGGCTAGACACATAAGCGTCGATCCCGAACCGGACCCGAGGTAAACGCTCTGCAGGACGTCCTGATCGTCGCGCCATAGCGCTATATACGTGCCGTCGCCTCCCGTGCGTAGAATAGGGGCGAGACGTGTGCTCGCCTCTTTGGAAATTCCGCCCCAGGCGTCAGCATGCCCAGGGTCGACCGGCTTGAAATAAATGTGTGTCAGACCCTGCTGGTGCGGATAGACCGACGCATAGCGCCCATCGGTCGACCTGTATTTGTGGACGCAGCCGTTGGCTTCCATCCACGATATAGCGGTCCGGAATTCGGGCGGCAACGCCATGCCTTGCGGCAAGGACGATTCGACTTGAGAGAGGAATGTCGGCGGCGGCGACGGATCTGCCATGCTTTGTCCTTTTGTCGTCGCTCCAGCGACCCCTGCGAGTGTCAAACGGCAAAAATGCCGGCGGGTGATCATGTGTTCACTTCATCTCAGCGCGACGTTGGCGGAGCTTTCGGGGAGTTCTTCGCCAAAGCAGCGCTGATAGACCTCGGCGACCACGGGGCGTTCGAGTTTGTCGCATTTGTTCAGGACCGTCAGCCCAAGTTCCGCAGAGAGCGCCACGGGGGTGGAAACGAAGCGGTAATCTCATCGGCAAAGCTCGCCATCAGTCGTGCCCCTCGAACAAATAAAACGCGCCGATGACGAAGAGCGGTACGGCGATCGCGACGGCGAACGACAGCTTGCGCAATTCGTGCGCGAGCCAAGTTACGAGCAGGAGGTCGAGCCCAACCAGCGTCAGAACGGCTGCGTCACGGACGGCGGGATTGCGGATGCCGAGACCGGCTACGAAAAACATCGGCGGCCACATCGCGACCCAGACCGCCACGGCGCGCGTGCGCGGTAAATGGTGCCATGGTGTCCGGACGCTGGCGACCAGCATCAGCGGCCAATACACCGTGATCAGGAGCAGCGCTTCCACGTCAGCTCAGCGCGACGTTGGCAGCACTTTCGGGGAGTTCTTCGCCAAAGCAGCGCTGATAGAACTCGGCGACCACAGGGCGTTCGAGCTCGTCGCATTTGTTGAGGAACGTGAGCCGGAACGCAAAGCCGATGTCGCCAAAGATGGTCGCGTTCTCGGCCCAGGTGATGACCGTGCGCGGGCTCATGACGGTGGAGAGATCGCCGTTCATGAACGCCGAGCGGGTGAGATCGGCGACGCGCACCATCGCGGACACCTGCTTCTTCTTGGCCTCGGTCTTGAGGAACGACTTGTTCTTGGCGAGCACGATACGCACCTCGTCGTCGTGCGGCAGATAGTTGAGCACGGAGACGATCGACCAGCGATCCATCTGGCCCTGGTTGATCTGCTGGGTGCCGTGATAGAGCCCCGACGTATCGCCAAGACCGATGGTGTTGGTAGTCGCAAACAGCCGGAAAAACGGGTTCGGCCGGATCACCTTGGACTGGTCGAGCAGTGTGAGCTTGCCCGACGCTTCGAGCACGCGCTGGATGACGAACATCACGTCGGGCCGCCCCGCATCGTACTCGTCGAACACCAGCGCGGTGTTGGATTGTAGCGCGAACGGCAAAATGCCCTCGCGGAATTCGGTGACCTGCTTTCCGTCCTTGAGCACGATCGCGTCCTTGCCGACGAGATCGATGCGCGAAACGTGGCTGTCGAGGTTGACGCGGATGCACGGCCAGTTGAGCCGGGCTGCGACTTGTTCGATGTGTGTCGACTTGCCGGTGCCATGATAGCCCTGGATCATGACGCGGCGGTTGTGCTTGAAGCCGGCCAGGATCGCGAGCGTCACCTCGCGGTTGAACAAATAGTCCGGATCGAGATCGGGCACGTTTTCGCTGGCCTTGGCATAGCCTGGCACCTCGAGATCGGTATCGATGCCGAACATCTGGCGGACGGAAATGTTAAGATCCGGCGCGCCGGGCTGGGGTCCGGCGGTCTTGAGGGGGGCTTCAGCGCGCATCGTGGGGCGATGTCCGTATGAGATGTGGGCAGGCCGAAGCCTCGGGAACGGCAGGGTGACGTGCTTACGCCATGCCGGCTTGTTTCAGGAAGTTATAGGCTTGGATGACCTCGCGCAACTTGTCGGCCGAGCGCGGATCGCCGCCGTTGGCGTCCGGATGGTGCTCTTTGACCAGTTCCTTGTAGCGCGACTTGATTTCTTCCTTGGTGGCGCTCTCCTTGAGCTGCATGGTCTCGAGCGATTTTTTCTCAAGCGGGCGCAGCTTGCGGCGGGCTTCCTTGGCCTCTTCGCGAGCTTGTTTGGCGCGTGTCGCAAAAAACGCATGCGGGTCCTTGTGGCGCGACGCGGTGCCGGTCGTGTCCTTCATCGGCTCGCCCGGATCGGCGTGCGATGACCCCTCGCGCGTGCCATGCGCCCAGGCGTTCGCGCCGACCTTCCAGGTCGGGCGATGCCCGGTCATGGCGTCCTTGCGGAAATCCTCGACTTGATCGTCGCTCATCCCGTCGAAGTAATTGTAGGTGGCATTATACTGCCGCACATGCTCGACGCAGAACAGGAAGAACTCGCCGTCCCGCCCGCGGCCCTTGGGCGCGCGATGGCCGCCGGGCTTGGTACAGCCCTTCCATTCGCACGGCGCCCGCTCGGTGGGCGCTTGCGGGGTTTCGGTCTTGGCGCGCTTGTTGCCGCTGACCCGGATGCTGTCGAAATATTTGGACGTGTTTTTCATGGCCGGGCAGTATGGTCCAAAGCAGTGCGCCAGCACAAGACGGCAGGTATGCGAAACAACGTCCCGGCCACACCCCCTTGAAAAAAACGGGCGTCCGTGCGTGGGCTGGCAGGAAACATTTTTGAACGAGGCCGAACATGAGCGTTGAAGCAGCGATGCGCGAGAAACTGATGGTGGAACTGCGCCCCACGCGCCTGGACGTCATCAACGAGAGCGAGCTGCATGCGGGCCACCGCTCGTCGCCGGGAACGGGTGAGAGCCACTTTCGCATCCTGATCGTGTCGGAAGCGTTTGCGGGCAAATCCCGCGTCGAGCGCCACCGGATGGTGAATAACGTGCTGTCGGCCGAAGTCGGCAAGAAGGTCCACGCCCTCGCGCTGAACGCCTACGCGCCTGGGGAAAATGGAGCGTAAAATCCCAAGCCACCCTCAAGGCCCACCGCACACTGTGTCCGCCCCATGAACTCTGGCTAAACGCCCGGTTCAGAACGGGTTCAAAGCACGCCGTCTAAGGTCGCAACATCCACTCTTGTTGTGGTGCAGAGCAGCCCTCTGCCAAACCGAGGATGTACCCCATGACGATGCGTAAGAGTTTCACGGTAGGATTGGTGGCCCTGACCTTCAGCCTCGCAACCTCTCAGGCGTTCGCCGGCGGTTCGACGGTCTCGATCGAGCAGTATGGCTATGGCAACGGTGTCGGCGGCGGCCAGCACGGGTCTCATAACCGCATGACCGTCTATCAAAACGGCCGCGGCAACGCCGTGATGACCAATCAATACGGCCGCAACAACCGCGCCGTCGTCGGCCAGAACGGCAATCATAACTCGGCCGATACCTATCAAAACGGCAACCGCAACATCGTGGGCGTCGCCCAGTTCGGCTCGGGCCACACCGTCGTCACGACGCAAGACGGCAGCGGCAACGCGGTCGGCGTGATTCAGGCCGGCCGCAACAATCACGCGACCTCGACCCAGGTCGGCGCGGGTAACGTCTCGGTCATCGTTCAGGATTGATCCCAGCCGCCGGTTTTGAGGCGCGTCCTGCGTGCCGCGTCTCAAGCCTCAGCTTCCAAATTCGCAGTCGTCAGGAAATCAGGCCATGTCGAGCTTCTCGCGTAATGTATCGACCCTTGTTCCCGCATTGATGGCGGTGTCCCTTGCCGCAGCATCGGCGGCATCCCTCCAGCCGGCGCACGCTGGCGATGGTGCACGCTGCGAGATCCGCGTCAGCACCCGCGGTGGCACGACCACCCTCGAAGGCGTGGTCTTTGCGTCGGCTCCCGTAGCCGGGTCCTACCGCTTGTCGGTCGGATCAACCGGCGCAGGAGGTGGTTCTGATATCGATCAGAGCGGCAACTTCTCGGCCAAGCCCGGCGAACCGGTAAACCTCGGCGTTGTCAGCCTCGGCGGCCCGGCGGGTACGTACTCGGCCGAACTGACCATCAAATGGAATGGCGGCACAAGCCGTTGCAGTCAGCGCGCGGGCGGCAGGACCTGATCCCGCGTTAGAGTGCTTCCGGGAATAGTGTCTAGCGGTTTTCCAGAAATAAGCACGACAAAACAGGGAGTTAAGGTCGTTCCATGATCCAATTAAAACCGGAACGACCCTAGGTTTTCACGCTTCAGCCCAGTGGAATGCTTTGCCCCGGAGTTCGTCACGTGACCCGTCTTGTCTTATCGGCAGCGCTTGCAGTCATCGTCGCAGCTGCCCCGCTCACGGCTGCTTCGGCCGCAAACCGCGCCGCAAACCGCGCCGCAAACGGCCATGGCAACGTGAGCGTCCTCGTGACGCCTAAAGGCGAAAGTGCCGAAGCCGTCCGCGAGGGCTTCATGATCTATTCGCTCTTCAAGGGCTTTAAGAACCGCGCCAAGGTCGACCAGCGCGGCTCCGGTAACGGGGCCGGCATCGCCCAGCACGGCAACAACAACGCCGCCGAAGTGTTCCAGCGCGGCAACGGTCATTCCGCCACTATCACGCAGAATGGCAGCAACAACCTGTTTGGCGTGTTCCAATTTGGCCGCAACTCCAGCAGCAACGTGACGCAAACCGGCAACGGCCGGACGGGCTTCCTGTTCCAAGGCGGGTGGTAACGCCTCACCTCGCCGCAGCCCGGATCCCTGCGATATTGCCGGCATATGCGTTGGGCCCGCCTTTGAAGGCGGCGTTGCCGGCAACCAGAACGTTGGCCCCGGCGGCTGTGACGAGCGGAGCGGTTTCCGCGGTGATGCCGCCGTCGACTTCGATGTCGATGGGGCGGTTGCCGATCATCACTTTGATGCGGCGGACCTTCTCGACCATGGCCGGAATGAACGCCTGCCCGCCAAAGCCCGGGTTGACGGTCATGACGCATACGAGATCGAGCCGGTCGAGCACGTGCTCGATGGCGCTTTCGGAGGTGGCGGGATTGAGGGCGACGCCGGCCTTTTTGCCTAAGCTCCGGATCGCCTGCAGCGAACGGTCGAGATGGGGACCAGCCTCCGCGTGCACGGTGATGACGTCGGCGCCGGCATCGGCGAAAGCGGCAAGGTAGGCGTCGGCCGGCGCGATCATCAGGTGCACGTCGAACGGCTTCGTGCTGTGCGCGCGCATGGCCTTGATCACCGGCGGCCCGAACGTGATGTTGGGCACGAAGTGTCCATCCATGACGTCGAGATGGATCCAGTCGCCGCCCGCGACGTCGGCCGCTCGCACCTCCTCGCCGAGCTTGGAGAAATCGGCGGACAAGATGGAGGGAGCGATGATCAGCGGGCGGGTCATGGGCTGCGGTTCCTGAAGCTTAGCCGGATATGTAGACGCGGGCGGAGATTTCCGCAAATTCAGGCGCGAACGCGCGGGGATAACCTCCGGTAATTAGTCTTAAATTGGCGCGTTTTAGAAAAAAATCGGCCGACTTATCCCCACCCGCTGATGCGTCGCTTATCTTGGCCATGTCCTGTCGCAACGGGGGGCGCTGATCCGGAAGGCGTTCTATTCGGTGGCTGCAGGATGCAAGTCGAGGGTGCCCATAACGCATGGGACGACCTCGAGGCTCGCCGTGGCGGAGCCACGCTTCGCGTGGACGTACCCGCACGGGGGCAGTTCCTGTGTCCGCGAGTGTTAAAAGCTACGGGTAGGCCTAAAA
>JANXVY010000061.1 GCA_025351425.1 Hyphomicrobium sp. | reverse complement strand
CGCGCGTTATTCATGGACCGCGCTGCGAAGTCAAGATGTTCGTCGGTGTCGGTAATCAGTCCGGCAGCGTGACGGTGGCGATCGCCATGGCGGCGATGCCTTCGCGGCGGCCGACGAACCCTAAGGTTTCGGTAGTGGTGGCCTTGATGCCGACGTCGCGTTCGCGGCAGCCCAGCGCCGTGGCGATCAGGCTTTGCATGGCGGGGCGGTGGGGGCCGATGCGTGGGCTTTCCGCGAGCACGGTGATGTCGGCGCTGACGATGCGCCCGCCGCGTGCGCGGACCCGGCGCACCGCATCCTCCAGGAACAGGATCGAGGCCGCGCCCTTCCACTGGGGGTCGCTCGGGGGAAAATGCTGGCCGATATCGCCATCCCCGATGGTGCCGAGCAGGGCGTCGGTGAGGGCATGCAGCACGACATCGGCGTCGGAGTGGCCATCGAGCGTGTGGGTATGGGGAATTTTTACGCCGCCGAGCCAGACGTGGTCGCCGGCTGTGAAGGCGTGGACATCGAAGCCGAGCCCCGAGCGGGAGATGGCAGGTTGCATCATGGCGCGGCGGGCCCTTGTCAGATCGTCGGAGGTGGTGATCTTGGTGTTGTCGCTCGAGCCTTCGACCAGAAGGGTTGGGATTTGCGACCATTCGGCGAGGCTTGCGTCATCGGTGAAATGGTGGAGGCCTTGGGCGGCAGCTGCGCGGTGGGCCGCTAAGATCGGCGCGAAGTGAAAGCCTTGCGGGGTCTGCGCACGCCACAGCCCAGCGCGATCGAGGGTAGCGGCGATCGTGCCGTCGGGCGTTGCGCGTTTCAGAGTGTCGGAGAGCGGTTCGGCGGCGATGGCGGCTGCATGCGTGTCGAGGGCTTCGAGGACGCGGCCGATGATTGCGCGGGTGACAAAGGGGCGGGCCGCATCGTGAATGAGGATCCGGCCGGGGTCATAGGCTGCGAGGGCTTCGAGGCCGGCGGCGACGGAGGCCTGACGGGTGTCGCCGCCCGCGACCGGAGGCAGCAAGAGCAAGCCTTCTGTCGCCTCGCGGTAGAGGACTTCATCGTCGGGGTGGATGACGACCTGCACCCATTGGATCGCGCTGTTGCGTAAAAAGGCGTGCAGCGTGTGCGCGAGCAACGGGACGCTGCCGATCCGTTCATATTGCTTGGGAAGCCCGCCGGTGGTCCGCGCTCGCGATCCACGACCGGCAGAAACGATCAGCGCGGCGGTGGTGGAGGTCAACGGTTACTCCTGGTGGTGCGTTGTGCCGGGGAAGGCGAGGGTGGCGCTGCGCCACGCCGGGACAGCTGCGCTCGAAGTCGGATCGGTCCGGTTGGACGCGGTCGCGGCTGCAGCCTTAATCAAACCGTCTGCGGCAAGCAATGCCGTCTGTGGTTCGCACTTGCGGTATTGCCGCGTTGCACGTATTGTGCTCAACATACAGGCACGTCAAAAACTTGCACAAAATATAGTCAGATCGCACTTCTTGGACTGTAAATCCTATGAAATTGGGTGAAATCGCCCTTGAGAATCCCGTTGTCTTGGCTCCCATGTCGGGTGTCAGCGACCTGCCGTTTCGCCGGTTGGCGCACCGGCTGGGGGCGGGGCTCGTCGTGTCCGAGATGATTGCGAGCGAAGAACTGGTGCGCGAGCGGCCGGACATATTGCGCAAGGCGACAGGGGCCGAACTTTCTCCCTTCGTCATACAACTTGCGGGGCGGGAAGCGCGTTGGATGGCGGAGGGCGCCAAAATCGCCGAACGGCTTGGGGCCGATATCGTCGACATCAACATGGGCTGTCCGGCAAAGGAAGTGACTGGAAAGTTGTCGGGGTCGGCGCTGATGCGGGATCTCGATCACGCGGTCTCGCTGATCGAAGCCGTCGTTGCGGCTGTGCGGGTGCCCGTGACGCTGAAGATGCGGCTGGGTTGGGACGAGAAATCGCGTAATGCGGCCGAATTGGCGCGCCGGGCCGAGGCTGCCGGCGTGAAACTGATCACGGTGCATGGCCGGACGCGGTGTCAGTTCTTCAAGGGGGCTGCCGATTGGTCAGCCGTCGCGCAGGTTCGGTCGGCGGTCGAAGTGCCGGTGCTGGTGAACGGAGACATCCGATCGTGCGAGGACGCACGAGCGGCGCTGCTCGCCTCCGGAGCGACCGGCGTCATGATCGGGCGGGGGGCGTACGGCGCACCGTGGCTGCCGGGACAGATCGCGGCGTTCCTGACGTCGGGCACGGATTCTGGGCCGCCCACGCTCGCCGAGCAAGGCGAGATCGCGTGCGAACACGTGGACGGCATGCTTTCGCATTATGGGCGGTTTCTCGGGCTCAAGAATGCCCGAAAGCACATCGGCTGGTACCTCGAAAGCAGCGGCCGGGACGAGGCATCCGTCAAGGCGTGGCGCAAGAGACTGTGCACCGAAGACAATGCCGAGAAGGCGATCGCGGGGTTGCGGACTTTCTATACAGAAGCTGAAAGGGCGGCCGCATGAGCGAACGTCAACCGATGCCGCGTACCGCAACAGCAAAATCCCGGCGGCCGGTGGAATTCGATCTGCTGCTGGCGGCGCTGCCTCACCCGATCATCGTCGTCGGCGAGGACAACCGGGTTACCTATGCGAACGCGGCGGCGGAGGTGTTTCTTTCGACCAGTCTTGCGCTGTTGAAGCGGGAGACATTCGAGACCGTCGTTGCGTTCGGGTGTCCGCTGATTTCACTCGTGGAGCAGGTCCGCCGGACCGAACAGACGGTCAACGAATACGCCATCGAAATGATGACGCAGAAGTTTTCGGGGCCAAAGCTCGTCGATGTGCATGCCGGGCCGCTGCCCGAGCATCCAGGCTCCGTCATCTTGATGCTGCAGCAACGGACCATGGCGCAGATGATCGAGCGGCAACTGACGCACCGGGCGGCGGCGCGCACGGTTTCTGGAATGGCCGCGGTGCTTGCTCATGAGATCAAGAACCCGCTGTCGGGCATCCGCGGGGCAGCACAGCTGCTCGAGCCTGGGCTCAACGACGAGGACAGGGCGCTGGCTCACCTCATCTGTTCGGAAACGGACCGGATCAAGAACCTGGTCGACCGGATGGAGGTGTTCGGCGATGAACGGCCGTTGGCGACAGAGGCCGTCAACATCCACGATGTGCTCGACCATGTGCGCCGGCTTTCGGAATCGGGGTTTGCCCGGGGATTGCGGTTCATCGAGGATTACGATCCCTCGCTGCCGCCGCTGCTCGCCAACCGGGACAAGCTGGTGCAGGCGTTCCTCAACCTCGTCAAGAATGCGAGCGAGGCGATCGGCGAGCAAGGGCGCGAACAGGGCCGCATCGTCATGACCACCGCGTTCAGGCCCGGCGTGCGGCTGACGGTGCCCGGGTCGGGCGCGCGCGTGTCGCTGCCGCTCATGATTTCGATCGAGGACAACGGGCAGGGCGTGCCCGAGCATTTGAAGCCGCACCTGTTCGACCCGTTTGTTACGACCAAGCGCAACGGCACGGGGCTGGGCCTCGCACTGGTCGCCAAAATCATCAGTGATCATGGCGGTATCATCGAGTGCGAAAGTGAGCCGAAGCGGACCGCCTTCCGGGTCCTGCTGCCATTGGAATCGCGCTTGAGACAGGCGTCCGGCGGCACACCCAAGACGACACTTTGATCGAAGGCTTGCGAGGAAACGATGGCGCGAGGAACGGTTCTTATTGCAGACGACGATACGGCCATCAGGACGGTGCTCAATCAGGCGCTGGCGCGAGCGGGTTATGCGCCGCGCGCGACCGGCAACGCGGCGACGCTGTGGCGCTGGGTGCAGCAAGGGGAGGGAGACGTTGTGATCACGGACGTGATCATGCCCGATGAAAATGCCTTCGACCTCATTCCGCGGATCAAGAAAGTGCGGCCGGACCTGCCGATCATCGTCATGAGCGCGCAGAATACGCTGATGACGGCGCTGACGGCTGCCGAAAAAGGCGCCTACGAGTATCTGCCGAAGCCGTTCGATCTCTCGGAGATCGTGGCGGTGGTGGGACGGGCGCTGTCGCAGCCGGGGCACAAGCCGCAGCGGGCGCCGGAGCAGAACGAGGGCGAGGAGCTGCCGCTCATCGGGCGGTCGCCGGCGATGCAGGAAATCTATCGGGTGCTCGCGCGGCTGACGCAAACCGACCTCACGGTGATGATCAACGGCGAAAGCGGGACGGGCAAGGAACTCGTCGCGCGGGTGCTGCACGACCACGGCAAGCGCCGGGGGGGGCCGTTTGTCGCGATCAACATGGCGGCCATTCCGCGCGAGCTGATCGAAAGCGAACTGTTCGGCCACGAGAAGGGTGCGTTCACGGGCGCGCAGAACCGCACCCAAGGCCGGTTCGAACAGGCGGAGGGAGGCACGCTGTTTCTGGACGAGATCGGCGATATGCCGCTCGAAGCACAGACGCGGCTGCTGCGCGTTTTGCAGCAGGGCGAATATACGACGGTGGGCGGCCGGACGCCGATCAAGACCAATGTGCGCATCATCGCGGCGACGCACAGGGACCTCAAGAACCAGATTCAGCTCGGGGCGTTTCGCGAAGATCTGTTCTACCGGTTGAACGTGGTGCCGCTGCGGTTGCCGCCGTTGCGCGAGCGGATCGACGATGTGGGCGACCTGGTGCGGCACTTCCTGCGGCAGGCAGCCCGCGAGGGGCTTGGTCAAAAGAGCATCGAGACGGCGGCCATCGAGCGGATGAAGGGGTATTCTTGGCCGGGGAACGTGCGCGAACTTGAAAATGTCGTGCGCAGGCTCGCCGCCCTCAACAGCCAGGATACGCTGACCGCGCAGATGGTGGAGATGGATCTGGCGGATTCTGGCCCGTCTGCGCCGGCGGAGGCTGCCAACCCGAAGGACTTGTCGGAGCAAGTCGAGCGGCATCTTGCTTCGTATTTCGCCTCGTTCGGCCGCGATCTGCCTCCTCCAGGGCTGTATGACCGCGTCATCCGGCAGGTCGAGCAACCGCTGCTTTCGGCAGCGCTGGCGGCCACGCGCGGCAACCAGATCCGGGCGGCGGAATTGCTGGGCCTCAACCGCAACACGCTTCGGTCGCGAATTAAAGCGCTGGATATTCGCGTTTTCCGCACGCCGCTTGTGTGATAGTTTCATAGAAATTTATCGTACATGACGTTGATATCATTGTATATTATGTGATTGTCCGTGGCAGCTGCATGATCTGTGATTAGATCATATGGGCTCTTGCGGTTGTCGCGGAAATGTCACAGTTTGTTGCTTGGTTGTGTTCGGGTTGCGCCACTCTGGCGCCACGCGAAATGGTGGCATTTCCGCCACCGATGATCAGCGAGACCGAGCTTATGATCGCCAGCGCTGGAGATGTTCCAGGCAAGACCAGTTCGCGCGCGGCGCCCTTGCTCGATCCCAGCGACCGGGCGTTCTGGATCGGGCTGTTCATTGTCGTTCTATCCTTGTTCTCGGCCACCGCTACTTATGCCATTCTGACGGGGTTGACGCCGATCGCGCCGAGCGGGGACGTCGTGATTGCGACCCTGTTCGTGAACGTGGTGCTGATCATCGCCATGATCGCAACCATCACCTGGCAGGCGACGGGGCTCATCCGGGCCTGGCGCGACAAGGTACCGGGCGCCCGGTTACATGTGCGCATCGTGGCGCTGTTCAGCGTGATTGCCGCGCTGCCTGCAATTCTGCTTGCGCTTGCAGCCACGACGACGTTCTCGCGCTCGCTCGATGGGTGGTTTTCGACCAAGACCCGCGAGATCATCAACAATTCGGGCGACGTCGCGCGCGCCTATCTCGATGTGCATGGCCAGCTCATCAATACCGATATTTTGAACATGGCGCGCGATCTCGATGCCGCGTCGGAGCAGGGGCCGCTGGAACGGGAGCCGTTGCAGAAGCTGCTGCTGGCGCAGGTGACGCTGCGCGGGCTGCTGGTCGGTTACGTGATCGACGGGGAGGGCAAGGTGATCGCGTCGGCGTTCGACAACGATCAGGTGCCGTTCCAGCGGCCGCCGAAGGATGCGATCTTGAGGGCGGAAGCCGGCCAGGTGCCGCTGCTGGACAGTTCGTCGACCGCGCGAGTCTATGCCGTTGCAAAGCTGGACCGATTGGCTGGCCGCTATCTTTATGTCGCGCGCGAGGTGAGCCCCGCCGTGGTCGGCCAAATCAGACGGACAGAGCAGAACACGAGCGATTACTACAAGCTGCGGGGCGCGGGTAAAAACCTGAAAATCGCCCACGGGCTGATGTATTTCATGATCTCGGTGACGTCGCTGCTCGCGGCGATCTGGGCGGGGCTGTGGTTTGCGGCACGTTTCGTTGCGCCGATCCGGCGATTGATCGAAGCCGCCCAAGAGGTGTCGCGCGGCAATCTTGCGGTCGCGCTGCCGGAAAAACGCGGCGAGGGCGATTTGCGGCGGTTGTCCAGCACCTTCAACACCATGACGCGGGAGCTGAAGACCCAACGCGACGCGCTGGTCGCCGTCAACGGACAGCTCAACGAACGCGGCAGCTTCATGGAGGCAATGCTCTCGGGGGTGTCGGCAGGTGTCATCGGACTGGACGCGGAAGGTACGATCACGCTGGTGTCGCGGTCGGCTGAGCAGTTGCTCGGACGCGGCAGCGCGGAGCTGGTGGGCCGAAAGCTTGCTGCTTCGATCCCGGAATTCGCCGACCTCGTGACGGGGGGGAGTGAACCTGGACACAAGCACAAGCCGTCCGATCCTATTTCCCTGATGATCGGCGCGAACGAGCGGACGTTTGCTGCCCAGGTGACGCGGGAAAAAGCCAATTCAGGCGCGGTCGGCAGCGTCGTCACGTTCGACGACATCACGGAACTGGTGGTCGCCCAGCGCACCTCGGCCTGGGCAGACGTGGCGCGGCGCATCGCGCATGAAATCAAGAACCCGCTGACGCCGATACAACTCTCGGCCGAGCGCATCAAGCGCAAGTACGGCGCTCAGATCACGACTGACAAGGAGACCTTCGACAAGCTGACCGATACGATTTCGCGGCAGGTCGGAGACATCAAGAGCATGGTGGACGAGTTTGCGTCGTTTGCGCGCATGCCGCAGCCGCAGATGGAAGATGGGGATTTGCGCGAGGTCATTCACGAACCTGTCGTGCTGTTCCGCGAAAGTCATTCGCTGATCACATTTGCGCTCGATATGCCCTCCAAGGCCGTTCCGGGATTTGCAGACCGGCGGCTGCTGACACAGGCGATTACCAATCTCGTGAAAAATGCGACCGAAGGCATCGATGCGCTGGTGCTATCGCCCGACCGGCCTGCGGACTATCGCGGGCGGATCGAGACGCGGCTGACCCGCGGCTATGAGCGCGCGGTGATCGAGGTGATCGACAACGGCGTCGGGCTGCCCAAACAGAACCGCGCGAAGTTGCTTGAGCCGTATGTCACGACGCGGGCCAAGGGAACGGGTCTCGGGCTTGCCATCGTGCAGAAAATCGTCGAACAGCATCGGGGTACGCTGGTACTGGACGATGCGCCGGAAACGGCCGATCGCAAGCGGGGGGCGCGGGTCACGATCACGCTGCCGATGCCGGCGGCAGAGGATTGGCGGGAGCCAGCCAAAACGGAGGCAGCCGATGCCACACCGCCCGCCACACCGCCCGCTACACCGCCCGCCGGGCCAGCCGCCGCGCCAGCGGGACTATATCCACCGCACGCCGCAGCCGAGCCGCTGCCAGCCGATCATCCATCGGCCGCGCCTAGACTGCCAGCCAACCCTATCCCCTCCGTGTCGCCGACCCTGTCCAAGAACAGCGCTCGCGTGATGCCAAGCCCGCCCGGTCGAATTCAAGGAGCACGCTAATGGCCGCAGACATTCTGGTCGTCGACGACGAGGCCGACATCCGCGACATCGTTTCGGGTATCCTGGAAGACGAGGGGCACCGCACGCGGCTTGCGCGCGACAGCGACGAAGCGTTGCGGGCGATCGAGGAGCGCCGGCCGCAGCTCGTGATCCTCGACATCTGGCTGCAGGGCAGCCGGCTCGACGGGCTCGAGGTGCTGTCCATCATCAAGCGGACCTATCCCGAGCTTCCGGTCGTGATCATCTCGGGTCACGGCAACATCGAGACCGCAGTGACCGCGATCCGGCGGGGCGCCTACGACTACATCGAGAAGCCGTTCAAGGCCGACCGGCTGATTCTCGTGACGCTGCGGGCGTTGGAAGCCTCGCAGTTGAAGCGCGAGGTCAAGGAACTGCGGGAGAAGTCCACCGTCAGCGTCGACATGATCGGCAAATCGGCGGCGATCAACCAGCTCAAGAACTCCATCGAAAAGGTGGCGGCAACGAACAGCCGCATCCTGATCCGGGGGCAATCAGGCACCGGCAAGGAACTGGCCGCGCGCGTCATTCATATGAAGTCGCACCGGGCGGACAACCCGTTCGTGGTGTTGAACGCGGCAGCCATGGCGCCGGACCGGGTGGAAGAGGAGCTGTTTGGCACCGAGGACCGCACCGGCGGCCCGCGCAAGTGCGGCGCGCTCGAGGAAGCGCATGGCGGCACGCTCTATATCGACGAAATCGCCGACATGCCGCTCGAGACCCAGGGCAAGGTGCTACGGGTGCTGGTCGAGCAGAAGTTCCTGCGGGTCGGCGGTTCGCAGAAGGTGGCGGTCGATGTGCGCATCATCACGTCGACGGCGCGCGATCTCGAGCGCGACATGCAGGAAGGGCGGTTCCGGGAGGATCTGTTCCACCGGCTCAACGTGGTGCCCCTACGCGCGCCGGGCCTTGCGGAGCGCCGCGATGACATCCCGGAACTCATCCATCATTTCGTGGCGCAGATTTCACAATCGTCGGGACTTGCGCCGCGGCGGATCGGGGAAGACGCCATCGCAGTGCTGCAGGCCCACGATTGGCCGGGCAACGTGCGAGAGTTGCGCAACAACATCGAACGGCTGATGATTTTGGCGGGGGGCGAAACGGGCACCGTCATCACAGCGGACATGCTGCCCGACGAGATCGGATCGAACGTGCCGCTGCCGGTCAACGGGGGCGCGGAACATCTTATGAGCCTCGCGCTGCGGGAGGCACGCGAAATCTTCGAACGCGAGTATCTTCTGGCCCAGATCAACCGGTTTGGCGGCAACATCTCGCGGACGGCCGAGTTCGTCGGGATGGAGCGCTCGGCCCTGCACCGCAAGCTGCGCGCGCTGGGCGTATCGTCGGATCAGCGCACCGGCGATCTGAAGACGGCTTGAGGGGTTGAGGGTTTGACACGCTGCATCTATGTCAACGGCCGGTATGCGCCCTATGCCGAAGCGGCCATCCATGCCGAAGATCGCGGGTTCCAGTTCGGCGACGGCGTGTACGAGGTGATTGAGGTGCGGGGCGGGCGTCTCGTCGACCCGACGCGGCATCTCGACAGGCTCTCGGGGTCGCTAACGGCGCTGATGATTGCAGCGCCCATGAGCAGGGGTTGCCTGATGAGGGTGTTTGCAGAAGTCATCGCGCGCAACCGGGTCAGCTCCGGCATCCTCTATCTGCAGGTGACGCGGGGCGCGGCTGCGCGCGATTTCGCGTTGCCGAATCAGGATCATCCGGCGACGGTCGTGTGCCTCGCGCGGGCGATGGACTTTGCCAAGGTGGATGCGCGGGCGAGGGTGGGGATCGCGGTCAAGACGATGGCGGATAACCGGTGGGGGCGGTGCGACCTGAAAACCGTCATGCTGCTGCCGGCGGTGCTCGCCAAGCAGGCGGCGAAGGCTGCGGGCGCACAGGATGCGTGGTTTGTCGACCGGGACGGGTTTGTGACAGAAGGTGCGTCCAACAACGCCTGGATCGTGACGAAAGCCGGGGAGTTGGTGACGCGGCCGCTGGGCCACGACATTCTCCCCGGGGTTACGCGGGCGACGGTGATGGATGTGGCGCGGGAGCTGCAACTCAAGGTGATCGAGCGGCCGTTTACGGTCGCCGATGCGCTGGGCGCCAGCGAGGCGTTCGTGACGTCGGCGACCACGATCGTCATGCCGGTGGTGCAGATCGACGGGCAGCCGGTCGGCGAGGGGAAGCCGGGTGCGGTCGCGGCCCGGTTGCGGGCGGCGTTTCATGCGGTGGCCGAAATGGGCGGGGTGTGAGGCTCGCAGCGGCGGGGCGGCCGTCCGCGGGCGGCGGTTTTGGTTGCGATTGGGGACCATCGTGACCATAATGCAACGACTCAATGATCGTCCGATGCCGCGGGATTGCTCCCGCGCGCCAACGCAGAAGACGCAAAAAACGGAAATGAACAATGGCCGCAGAACGTGCCCAGAATTTACAAGACGCGTTTCTCAATCACGTCCGCAAGCAAAAGGTTCCACTGACGATCTTTCTGATCAATGGGGTCAAGCTGCAGGGTATCGTCACGTGGTTCGATAATTTTTGCGTGCTGCTGAGACGCGACGGACACTCGCAATTGGTCTATAAACACGCCATCTCCACCATCATGCCGGGCGCACCCGTCCACCTGATGGACGGCGAGCCGAACGACACCCCTGCAAGCTAGAGCAAATTCCGATCCTACGGAATCGGAATTTTGCTCTAGGTTTTTGATTTTGTCGCATTTTCTGCGACTACCCGATATCCACTTCGTCGGAAAATGCTTTAGGACGTTCAAAGCTATCGAAGAAACCGACACCAGTCTCGACCTCGCCGACGACGCGCCGCAGCAAAGCCTGCGGGAGGCGCGTCCGTTCGATACGGGTGCGGTTGCGATGCGCGCCATCGTGCTGGTGCCCGTGCTTGCGCGGGCGCACCGGGCCGCGCGGTCGCGAGCGGGAGAGAACGACCAGCCGGCGCAGGCAGCCCCCCTCCACACACCGGCGGACAGGCTGGCCGAGGCGGTCGGCCTGGCGCAGGCGATCGATCTCGACGTGCGCCAGTCGATGGTGGTCGCTGTGCCGACGCCGCGGCCGTCGACGTTGTTTGGGGCCGGCAAGGTCGCGGACGTGAAAGCGGCGATCACCGAGCATGATGCGGGGCTCGTCATCGTCGACCATGCCTTGACGCCGGTGCAGCAGCGCAATCTCGAAAAAGAGTGGGGCGCGAAGGTTCTCGACCGGACCGGGCTCATTCTGGAAATCTTCGGCAAGCGGGCGCAGACCAAGGAAGGCGTGCTGCAGGTCGAGCTGGCGCATCTGTCGTATCAGAAGTCGCGGCTCGTACGCAGCTGGACGCACTTGGAACGGCAGCGCGGCGGACGCGGCTTTCTGGGCGGCCCGGGCGAAGCGCAGATCGAGCTCGACCGGCGCATGATCCAAGAGCGTATCGACGGCATCAAGCTGGACCTTGCGAAGGTGTCGCGCACGCGCGCGCTGCACCGGGCGGGGCGGGAACGGGTGTCGACGCCGGTGGTTGCGATCGTCGGCTATACGAACGCGGGGAAATCGACGCTGTTCAACAAGCTGACCGGCGCGGATGTGCTGGCGCAGGACCAAGTGTTTGCGACGCTCGATCCGACCATGCGGGTGGTGCGGCTCGAGAGCGGGCGGCGGATCATTCTGTCCGATACGGTGGGGTTCATTTCAGACCTGCCGACGATGCTGATCGCGGCCTTTCGCGCCACGCTCGAAGAGGTCATCGAGGCCGATCTGATCTTACACGTGCGCGACATCGTTCATCCCGAGAGCGAAGCCCAGCGCGCGGACGTCGAAAGCGTACTCGGCGATCTGGGCGTCGATACGATCCCGGCCGACAATCACGTGGTCGAGGTGTGGAACAAGATCGATCTGCTGGACGGCGAGGACCGGGACGAGAAGCTCGGGGCTGCGCGATTTGCCGAGCGCGCGCCGATCGCGGTTTCGGCCGTGACGGGGGAAGGCGTGGGTCTGCTGCTCGCCGCCATCGATGCGCAGCTTGGCAAGGCGGACGCACACCTCAATGTCACAGTGCCGGCGCAGGATGGGCGTACGCTCGCGTGGCTGTACGAAGAGGCCGACGTTCTGACGCGTGCGGCCAACGAGGCGGGAGATACGCAGTTGAGACTGCGCGTGCCCAGCGAAAAGCGGGAACGCATCGTTGCTCAGCTGCGCAAGGCGGGCGCCGTTATCCAGGCGTGACGCTATCCAGGCTGCACCAGGAGGTACTCATGATTGGGCGTATTTGGGCAACGCTGACGCTCACGGCGATGATCACCGGCGGTGGGGCGGACTGGGCCTTGGCGCGACCGGCGGCGCGCGGGGAAGGTTCCGTCACCGTGTGTTCGCGCTATGGCAACGGATGCACTACCGCGCCCGTGCGTGCGGGGCGGATGGGCCTCGAGATGCGGCTCAAGGGCGGCACCTGGGTCAATTGCATGGGCAGCTGCAAGGATACGCTGCGAGAAGAAACTGTCGATTTCTGGGATACTCAGCGCGAGAAGCATGGCGGCCACCGGTAGCGGCGTGCTCCCGCCTGCCGCCGGTTCGCGGTTGGGTTGGCGGGAAAAGATGGTATCAGGGACGCTGCTCAGTTTGGCTCGGGATCTTGGATGCGCAACGCTCGTCATGCTGCCGCGGTTGTTCTGGCGCTCGTTCTGTCGGCCGCACCCGTACTCGCCGCCCCCGCCGGCAAGGATGTGAAACCCTACGACGACCGGCTGTTGCGGCTCGCGGAAATTCTAGGCGCGGTCCATTTCCTGCGCGAACTGTGCGGCGCAAACGAGGGCCAGTATTGGCGCGAGCGGATGGAAGAACTGATGCGCGCCGAAGGCTCGAGTGCGTTGCGTCAGACGCGGCTGACCCGGGTCTTCAATCAGGGCTATCGCAACTACGCGCGCACCTACAGCACTTGCACTCCGACGGCGCAAACGGCGATCACGCGCTTTCTCACCGAAGGCGCGCAAATCTCGGATGGTCTCGTCAAATCCATACCTTGAGTTAAGAGCCGTTCACCGCGAACATTTACTGTGAGTTAGTTCTGCAACCCCCTGGACGGATGGCGCGTGCTAGTGGACGGTATTGACGCTGAGGGCGCAACGGGTGCGCGGGCCGGGGACTGGACAATGCGCACGTTTGAAATGGCCGCTAAAGACGATGACAGCATCTGCGCGCTCGACCTCATTCTTGCTGCATGGGACGAAGGCATCGATTGCGGCCTCGCGCCGGAACAGATGGCTTATGCGGCGCTGTTCACGGCGCTGACGGACCTCGTCGGCATGTACGGGGAAGATGCCGTGCTCTCGCTCGTCAAAGGACTGAAACGCCGGGTCAGCCATGGCGAGTTTTCGCTGAAACGGCGGACGCAGTAACTGGATCGGCGCGCTTATTTCTCTTTGCGGAACGCGTGCCACGTGCCATCGGCCCCGATTGTCAGCCGCCACCAGGTCCAGCGCTTGCCCGCCTTCAGTGCTGCGGCTTCAGAGGGATCCATCAACGACGCCAAATCCGATTCTTCTGTGGCCGATAGCTGGGCCAGGTCGCGTTCGGCGAGGTACGGCCAGACGTAGATCGCGTTGTTTTCGATGTCGCGGCCGAGCGGAACCTGGGCGGGTTTGAGGGCGAGCATCTTACCGAGCGCCAGCAGGATGTCCGAGCCCTTGCCGTCTTTGGAGGCCTTGGTCCAAAAGGCAACCGGTTCGCCGTTAGCATCGTCGCCAATGTCGGGGCGCATTTCGTTCAGTTCCAGCGCACTCTTGAGGTCGGCAAGTTTGCCCGACGCGACGGCGCTCAAGATCGCGTCGCGCATTTCAGCCGTGGAGCGGGGCAAGGTCTCGTTGGTGGCCGCAGCTGGTTGCGCTGCGGCCAGGGCGGTAGGTTGCCACCAAGGTGCTGGGTGGACAAGCATAGCGGGCACCACTACCACAAGACACGCAAAAAGACGCCCAGAGACGGGACGACGGGGGAACAGGTGGACGTGACGGGCGCGATTGAAGGGCGGAGGCAACGGGTATCTGCTGGGTTTGGCTGCAAGACCGGGTTGACGCATCGCGATCCTCTTTGCTGTTCGTGGAGACAGGACACGCCTTCGAACGCCCGGCTCATTCACGCAGGCACGGCGGCGGAGCGGGCGCGCGCATGAGCTGGCTGCCGAACCCTCTCGTCATCCCGGTCGGGATTCTCATCGGCATCGTTGTGGCGGCTCCGGTCGGGCCGGTCAATGTGCTGTGCATCCAACGGGCGATCGCGCGTGGGTTCTGGGGCGGGCTTGCCGCAGGTCTCGGCGCGATGCTGGGGGATGGGCTGATCGCACTCTCGGCGGCGCTCGGCGTCGGCGCCATCTCGGGCGCGGTCACGACGCACCGGGCGGTGATCCAGGTTATCGGCGGGCTGGCGCTGATGGCGTTCGGGCTGCGGCTCTACAACTCCCCGCCGCCCGCCGATTTCGGCAGAAGCGAAAATGGCAACGCGGGCACGCTGTTCGATTATGCCTGGGACATCCCCAAGACGTTCTTCCTGACGATCACCAATCCCGGCGCGGTGCTCGGTCTGTTTGCGATTTTCGGCGGCGTTTCGACGTACGTCGAGGTGAAGGGCCGCAGCGATGCGCTGGTCATGGTGGCGTCTGTGATGGCGGGCAGCCTCGGCTGGTGGTTGTGGCTGTCTAGCGTCATCGGGCGGATGCGCCACAAGCTGAGCCCCGCGTGGCTGGCGCTGATCAACGCGCGCGCTGGGCTGCTGCTGATCGGGTTTGGCGTGCTGCTCATCGGCGAAATCGGGTGGCATGCCATCCGTACCGGGTAGCGGCCGGTTGGAATGGCAGGGAGGGGGCAGGAGGGGGCGTCCGATCGCGCGCATTGCCGCCTCTCACGCTCTCCGTGTTGCCGCCCCTCACACTCTCCGCGTTGCCGCCCCTCACCCTAACCCTCTCCCCGTAAGGACGGGGAGAGGGGATTGAATCTTCCCCCTCTCCCCGCGCCTGCACTCCGCGGGGAGAGGGTCGGGGTGAGGGGCGGCCGCAATCCTGAACGACACTCACTCGATCTCGCCCTGCAAGAACGCGAGAAGGTGTCTCAACACCCCCTCTAAATTGTCGAACACGTCGCGGTTGTCCGCCCTGAACACCCGATATCCCAGCGCCTCCAGTTCAGCGGTTCTTGCAAAATCGGCCGCAATTTCGGTTTCGCTCCCGTGGGTCGCACCATCAATCTCGAGAATGACGCGGCGCTCGCGGCAAACGAAATCAGCGAAATACGGTCCGACGGCGGCCTGCCGGACAAACTTGAAGCCGGCAAGCTGTCGGTTTCGCAACTGTGTCCACACCTTGGCCTCGGCGGACGTTGCATTGGCGCGAAGCGTTCGCGATCTTTCCGACTTCCAGGGTTGCATCCGCCGCATGTTTTGAGTTCCCGATCCAGCACAGTTGCCAACCTACCCTCTTACCGCCCCTCACGCTCTCCGCGTCGCCGCCCCTCACGCTCTCCGCGTCGCCGCCCCTCAC
>JANXVY010000065.1 GCA_025351425.1 Hyphomicrobium sp. | reverse complement strand
GGGAGCGGTCCGGCTTGCGCCGGCAACCCGCCTGTTTTGTGAGTGGGGATCTTGGGTTGATGCGTCTTACAACGCACGCCCGCTCCCGTGTCTTGCGCTTAGATCCGAATACCAACGGGCCAATCCTGAACCCGTTGCTGCGGCATTAACCGCGGTATTCCGATCCGGTCCAGCTGAGGGGTTACCGAATCTCTACGCAAAACCCGCCTCTCCCAATAAACCCAGCATGCATACCGGACCCTCACGAGAAGCGATGGACCGACTGTCTCACAAGTTTTGCGAGCGGGGATAACTTTGCTGCGAAACGATGTGCGCAATCCGCGTCTGCTCGCGCCTTTTCGCCCCCTGCTCGTTATCTGCTCGTGGCGGGCGCGCCACCTGCTCGCTCCGTTTTCCGCTCAGCGCCAGAAGCGCGGGCCAGGCGTCCCCGTCACCTCGCAGCCAAGTCCGCCTGCATAGCCCTCGCACGCAATCTTCTTGTTGCCGGCGCGCCACCACAGCGACGAGCGGGCCGCACACTTGAGCGCGACGGCGGTGCGCCATTTGGCGATGGCGCGGCCTTTGGCAAGTTTTTCCATGTTGTAGTGCTTGGGCGGATCGTAGTTCAACGGGTTCGCCGCGCGGCCGACGCCGGTCACGGGCTGATCGCAGGCATCGGCCCCGGCAGGACCGGCGAGGGCGAAACTCAGCAGCAGCGCGCCGGCAGTCAGGCCCATCGGTCTGGAGGAAAGCGGCATCGGGTGTCTCCTGGAGTTGGTCCGTTCCCAAGACTAGTCCCAAGACGTGTCCCAAGTCTTGGAACAGTCGTGCAGGATCGGCGGAATTCTCCACCCTATTGCGCTCGGGTGCCGGCGTCTGAGCGGCAACCTGCGATACCGCCCGTTCATACGCCGCGCTTCACCTCGGCCGCCCGCCAGCGCCGCACATTTCCTTGCACACTGAGCTTGCCCGTTTCCGTCAGGGCATAAATGCGCGCCGCGATAACCTGGGGCTTCGCGTCGAGGCCGGCCGCCTTCGCCGCGTCCGTCGCCCGCGCGATCAGCACCGCGACCTTGCAGGCCTCAGCGCTCGCTGCCTCCCAGACGAGCGCGTCGATCTTGGCCGCCTCCTCCGGCGTGATGGTCGGCTCTGGGGCAGTATCGGTCATGGCAAGCGCTCCTTGGTCAACCAATGTAGCAGATTGTTGCGTCACCGTCGGTCTGAAGTAGGGCGACCTCTCCACTCCCCTCCCGTTCCGCTCTAGCGCCACCGCCGCTCGGGAGCGAATGCGACCCGGCGTCGATGCAGAGCATCGCTGAGTAATGATGCGGAGCATCGCCAAGCAAAGACGCCGGAGCATCGCTGAGTAATGAAGCCGGAGCATCGCTGAGTAATGAAGCCGGAGCATCGCTGAGTAATGACGCCGGAACGCTCCCCTGCGGAGCAGGGCAAGCATCGAGAGCGCGTGAGGCCAAAAAAGAAGCCGCTTCGCGAGCGAGGCTGCCGCCTCACGCTCCGCTCGAGGGGTGACCCCTCGAACTCCCCTCGTGATGAGACACTGTTTGGGAACGAATGGCATCATGGATGCTTTGATTGACGCAGGCGCCGCCAACTTGATCTCGATCAAGCATTATACCGCCACCGCTGCTAGCCTTGAGACCTTACAGGGAGAATCCCGTGGCAGGCTTTGATCTCGAACGCCTTATCTCACGCGTCCTGACGCCCCTCCGCCGCCTGACCGGCACACAACCGGCGCCCGCCGATCCGGCAACGGCGCCCCGCAACAAAGACCTGCTCCTCTATCAGCGGCTGGAGCAAGCCGGGCTCGACGCTGGCTACATCGAGGCGACCGATCCCGCATTGGTCGGCAAACTTGAACAAGCCTGTTCCCGCTGCGGCTACACCGGCCGCTGCTCGCGCGATCTCGACGAAGATGATTTCAACGACCGCGTCGCGGGCTATTGCCCCAACACGCCCAAGGTCGACGACATGATCATCAAGAAGCAGACGGGCTGAGGCAGATCGGGAAGTAGGCTCGCTCGATTCTCCTCCCCGTTCGCGAGCAGTGCGGCTCGGCCACACGGCGGGGTCGCGCTCCGCCCCCCCGAAAGTGTGGCCCCTCCGGCGGAGCGCAGGCCTAACCCCCGGTTCAAAAGCGCCCGCTCACAGCTGCCTCACTCCGCAGCCTTCACCGGTTTCAATTCGAATACGCGGGCGAGCTTGGCGGCGGCTCTCAGATCGCCGCACTGAAGCGCCAGGCGGACGGATTCAAGTTTCTCGGCATCCTCAAGCGAATAGTAAGGCGACCATTCGTTTTCGTTCTCGATCAGCACCACGTCCACTTCGGCGGCGTAACGGCCTTCGTGAATGAATTCGGTCGCGATGTGCGAGGTCATAGCTTTCGCCTCCTGAAATCGGAAGACCAGCGGGCGGGATCGGGCCTGTATGCAGTCACCAGAACGGCGGGTCGATCGGAACACTTCTGGAGCCCCAAACGGCGTGGAGTGGTAGGCTGATCGTATATAGCACAAGCAATGCTGGTCCGGCATGATACTCGCAATAATCTTCGATAAGTTCGGCTGTCCCAATGCCAGTAATCAGTTCGCAGAGCGCAATTGATTTGGCCTGCATTCGCTTGAACCCGTGGGTCGAAATCAGCACGTCGCGGGCTTCGACAAGCTTGACGATCTTTGCAAACAACGCGCTCACAGCCGCCTCACTCCGCAGCCTTCACCCGTTTGCCTGCCGCCCGCTCCGGCCGCCGCGCGAGCAGGTCCTTCAAATACCGCCCCGTGTAACTCTCCTCCACCCGCGCGATGTCCTCCGGCGTGCCTTCCGCCACGATATACCCGCCCGCGTCGCCGCCTTCGGGGCCAAGATCGATCACCCAATCCGCCGTCTTGATCACTTCCAGATTGTGCTCGATCACGATCAGCGTGTTGCCCGCGTCCGCCAGCTGATGCAACACGTCCAGCAGCTTCGCCACGTCGTGGAAGTGCAGCCCCGTGGTCGGCTCGTCCAGGATATACAGTGTCCGCCCGGTCGCGCGGCGCGACAGTTCTTTCGCGAGCTTGATGCGCTGGGCTTCGCCGCCCGAGAGCGTCGTCGCCTGCTGGCCGACCTTGATGTAGGCAAGGCCCACATGCACCAGCGTCTCCATCTTGTCGCGAATGGCGGGCACGGCTTTGAAGAAGTCGGCGGCCTCCTCGATCGTCATATCCAAAACGTCGGCAATCGATTTGTCGCGGAACCTGACTTCCAGGGTTTCGCGGTTGTAGCGATGGCCCTTGCACTGGTCGCAGGTGACGTAGACGTCCGGCAAAAAGTGCATCTCGATCTTGATGACGCCGTCGCCCTGGCAGGCTTCGCAGCGGCCGCCCTTGACGTTGAATGAGAACCGGCCCGGGCCATAGCCGCGCAATTTCGCTTCCGGCAGCCCTGCAAACCATTCGCGGATCGGCGTGAACGCGCCCGTGTACGTCGCGGGGTTGGAGCGTGGCGTGCGGCCGATGGGCGACTGGTCGATGTCGATCACCTTGTCGAGGTGTTCCAGCCCCTCGATACGGTCGTGCGCGCCCGGGTGTTCGCGCGCGTTGTTCAAGCGCCGCGCGACGGCCTTGTAGAGCGTGTCGATCAGCAGCGAGGATTTGCCCCCGCCCGAAACACCCGTGATGCAGGTGAACAGCCCGAGCGGGATTTCGGCGGTGACGTTTTTCAGGTTATGCGAGCGCGCGCCGATGATCTTCAGCGTTTTCTTCGGGTTGCGCTTGCGGCGCTCCTTGGGCTCGCGAATGGTCAATTCGCCGGTCAGGTATTTGGCGGTCAGGCTTGCCGGGTTCGCCATGACTTCGGCCGGGGTGCCGCGGGCGACGATCTCCCCGCCGTGGATGCCAGCTCCCGGGCCGATATCCACCACGTAGTCGGCGGCGCGGATCGCGTCCTCGTCGTGCTCGACCACGATCACGGTGTTGCCCAAGTCGCGAAGATGTTTGAGGGTTTCAATAAGCCGTGCGTTATCGCGCTGATGCAGGCCGATGGACGGCTCGTCCAGCACGTACAGCACGCCCGTCAGGCCCGAGCCGATCTGCGACGCGAGCCGGATGCGCTGGCTCTCGCCGCCCGACAGCGTTCCCGCCGCCCGCGACAGCGTCAGGTATTCGAGTCCGACGTCGTTCAGAAACTGCAACCGTTCGCGGATTTCCTTCAAGATCCGGATCGCGATCTCGCCCTGCTGCTTTGTAAACGTCGCGGGGACTTCGGCGAACCAGGCGTTGGCGGCCTTGATCGAAAGGTTCGTCACCTCGCCGATGTGCTTGCCCCCGATCTTGACCGCGAGCGCTTGCGGCTTCAGCCGGTAGCCGCCGCACGCGTCGCAGGGGTGCGCGTTTTGATAGCGTGAGAGTTCTTCCCGCACCCAGTCGCTGTCCGTTTCCTTGAAGCGGCGGGCGATGTTGTTGATCACACCTTCGAACGGCTTTTCCGTCGAGAACGATCGGTTGCCGTCCTGATAGACGAACGCGATTTCCTCTTCGCCGGTGCCATAGAGGATCGCCTCGCGCACCTTGATCGGCAGCTTGCCCCACGGCGTCGTCATGGCCACCTTGTAGTGCCGGGCGATGGCTTGCAGCGTCTGCTGGTAGTAGGGGGAGGCGGCCCCCGTGCGCGACCAGGGGTAGACCGCGCCGTCGTTCAGCGATCGTTCGGCGTCCGGCACGACGAGGTTGGCTTCGAACTGCAATTGCGTGCCCAGACCGTCGCACGTGGGGCAGGCGCCGGCAGGGGCGTTGAACGAAAACAGGCGCGGCTCGATCTCGTCGATCTGGAACCCCGAAACGGGACACGCGAAGCGCGCGCTGAACGTGATCCGCTCGTGCGTCTCGTTCTTATTGCGCAATATTTCCCTCTCCCCGTCCTTTACGGGGAGAGTTTCGTTCTTGTTGCGCAACATTTCCCTCTCCCCGTCCTTTACGGGGAGAGGGTTAGGGTGAGGGGCGGCATCGCGGAGAGCGTGAGGGGCGGCACGAGGGTCTGATCCTTCGGATCGCGTCTCCTCGCGTTTGGCGTCTGTGGCCATCGCTTGTTGCCGTCCCTCACCCCGTTTGGGACGGGGCGCCGCTGCCGCCGCAATCGGCCTATCCGCGAACTCGGCGATCATCAGCCCGTCTGCGAGCGCAAGGCCAGTCTCGAAGCTGTCGGCCAGCCGCGATTTGATGTCGCCGCGCACCACGATGCGGTCGATCACCACGTCGATGTCGTGCTTGTATTTCTTGTCGAGCTTGGGCGCGTCCGCGATCTCGGTGAACGTGCCGTTGATCTTGACGCGCTGGAAACCCTTTTTCTGCAGCTCAGCGAGCTCCTTGCGGTATTCGCCCTTGCGGCCGCGCACGATCGGCGCCAGCAGATAA
>JANXVY010000023.1 GCA_025351425.1 Hyphomicrobium sp. | reverse complement strand
AAAGCAGACGAACACGGCGACCGGGTTTCCCGGCAGGCCGACAACCACGCAGTCGTGCGCGCCTGACCGGATCTGGCCAAACATCATCGGGCGGCCGGGCTTGATCGCGAGTTGCCACATATGGCGCCGGCCGAGCGCGCTTAACGCGCGGCTCATATGGTCTTCTTCGCCCAGGCTCGCGCCGCCCGATGTCAGTACGACGTCGAACTCGCTTGCGGCTTGCTTCAGCCTCGCCCGCACCTCGTCCTCCCGGTCCGGCCAGATGCCGAGCCGTGTCACGTCCGCGCCGATGAGGCCTGCGAGCGCTGCCAACATGGGAGCGTTGGCGTCGTAAACTTCGCCCGGGGCGAGCGGACCGCTACCGGCTGAGCGCACTTCATCGCCCGTCGAGACTATGGCGACCCGGAGGCGCTCGTAGCAGGTCAGGCGGGCGCGGCCGATAGAGGCGAGCGCGGCCAGATCCTGCGGGCGCACCGTGTCGCCGCGGGCGAACAGCACGCTGCCGCTGGCGACGTCCTCGCCGGCCTTGCGGACATTGGCGCCGGGCTGCAGGCCGGCAGGGATTGCGATTGCGGGGGCGGCACTATCGCCGACCAATTGGACGTCTTCCTGCATCACGACCGAGTCGAGGCCTTCGGGCAGGACCGCGCCGGTGAAGATACGGACAGCTGCGTTCTGGGCCGCCGCTTCCCGTAGCGGACGACCGGCTGCAGCACGGCCCGACACGGGCAGCGTTATTCCGCGGGCGCGGCTATCCGTCGTCGCCGCGAAGGCGTAGCCGTCGACGGCAGAGTTGGTGTGGGCCGGCACCGGGGCTGCCGCGCGGATCTCCTCGGCCAGGATGCGGCCGCTCGCGTCCGCCAGGCCGATTTCGACCACCGGAACGACCGCAGACATATGGGACTTGAGGAGGGCGATCGCCTCGGAATGGCGCAGCCGCGTCTGGCCGGGCTGGAAACAGTCGTCGTTCAAGGTTGGTATCAGACCGAGGGCGACACCGGCCGGCGTTTCGCCGCGGGCGGCCGCGCTGTCCATATCGCTGGGCGTTCCATCCTTGCGTGTCATGGCGCACCGATGACCCAGCGGGCCTGCAAACGCAAGATCGTTTTCGCGTCATCGTTTTCGCGTCATCGTTTTCGCGTCATCGTTTTCGCGTCGTCGTTTTCGCGTCGTCGTTTTCGCGTCGCGCCTGCGTCAGGCCGGATGTTCGCGTTTGTTTGCGCGCTCAGGCCGGACGACGCCAACGCGCTCAATTTCCCGCGAAGGGATTTTCTTGGCTTCTGAAGTAAGCGCTGATTCCGAAGCAACCGCGTCAGCTTGGCGCCAACACTTTGGATTGGCCGCACAGGTGAGGCCGAATACCTGACGTTGGTCACCTGAGGCTGCGCTTAACGCAGACATCAAAGCTTATAACGCGTGCATCATTACGAACAATCCGACCCCAATCGCCGGACCCAATAACGACGCCGCAATCAACATGCCGAAGGATTTTGCCGCCACCATAACACCTGCACCCCGCAGACTAAACCGCACTCTTGACCAACAGGATTGGCCGAAACTCTGAGTATTTACGCGCCGCAGCCGCCTGCGGTTCGTTCAACTTCGAACATTATCGACGCACTTTTGGTCTTCGCCGCACTTCTCGTCGCCGCACTTTACGACACTTTTGCAATATATATCCAAAATTTGAACTTGACACCCTTAATCTTTGGTGAACCCAGCGAATGAATTCGCAGTTGCGAGAGGCGTTGGCAAAATCTGTGGCATACGGCATACTTTCCGGCAGCGCACGGACCATCCCCTTGATTTCACGGGATTCCGTGGTCCTCTGAATCCACCTCTGCAACGCGGCGAGATTATCCACAGCCTGTGGATAATATTATTGCGTAGACGGACTGGCCATCGAATCAGTGCGCTAGAGCCGTCGGCTGTTGTTTAATTGCCACGATTTTGCACAAGTTGCATAAATAGTTTCGCCATATACGTGCGGTTGATTTCTTCCGCTTGAGGAAGGTCCGATCCAAACCGGTCAAACCTTTCGATCCCACGCTACCTCGGCTGGCCGCAAGGCGCCGCTTGCCGGGCGGACAAGGCGATAGGAGGGGCAACGTTTCCGCTCGGCTGGCTTACTTCATGTCGAAAAGGCGCAGCTGCCGTTCGTCCTGGCCCTTGGTTTCGCTCGCCAATTGCTCGATGCGGTCGAAGGGTACCTGCTCGGCGTTGATCAACGACCGCTGCGCCTTCATGGCCCGCACGAGGCCTTCCTGGACGAGGTGGAATTCGCCCACCGTCTGCCCCGGCAGGACTGCCGTCGCGTCCAGCCCCGAATCCGACTGAAACGCAGCTTTGAGCTTGCGCAGCGCCGTATCCTCGCGGACGCGGCCGATGAACCAGCTGGTGATCTGGTCGCGCGACTTATAGTCGAGGTCGCCCGGCGACTGGGTCGCCAGCATGATGCCGAGGCCGGCCGAACGGGCGCGTTTCAGCAGGCTCTGCAGCGGCTCGGCCGTCGCCGGCTTGGCGTTGGCTGGAATGTAGAGGTCGGCCTCGTCGAACATCACGACGGCCTGCAGTTCGTCGTTGGGGTTGCGCTGGCAGAAGCGCAGTGCTTCTGAGAGGAACTGCGAGACCCAGAACAGGATGTTCTCGTTGTCGCCCAGGAAGCCCGTGTAGACGATCGAGAGGCGCGTGCGGCCTTCGCGTGCGTGCGGGCCGATGCCGAGCAGGCTTTCCATGTTCATCGTCTCGCCGCCGGGCTCGAACAGGGAGGCGTTGCGCAGCCGCAAGCTGTCGAGCTGGGCCACGAGATCGCGGCGGAAGCGGCCTGAAGGGTCCATGCGCTGCGTCAGGTCGGTCAGGTCGGGGTCTTCATCCTCCAGCAGGCCGATCAGGTCGCCCAGCGTCACTTCCGCGTTGCCACGCGAACGCATGCCGAGGATGCGCAGCGCCACCGATAGCGTACCCGACAGTTTCTGGTGGGTCGCCGAATTGCCCAGATGCAGCATGTCGCCGAGGGCTGCCGCCGACAGGTTCGCCAGCAGCTGCTGCTCGTGGTCGGGCAATTCGTTGATGCCGCGCGGCAGCAGCGTGATCGAGATCGGCCGGCCGGATGCGCGGCCGGGGGTATAGACCGCCACGTCGATGGCGTCGCCCAGCTTCTCGCGCTCGCCGCGCCGTTCGGTCAGCTCGTTGTCGTTGGCGCGCCAGACGTCGGGGTTGGCGTAGCTCGCGAGATCGCCCTTGCGGTCGATCAGGATCGCGGGGATGCCGCGCTGAAGCAGCTGCTCGATGATTGAGAGCGCGAGCGTCGTCTTGCCCGAACCAGAGCCGCCGAGCACGGCCGTGTGGCGCTTCAGAACCGACGTGTTGAGCGTGATGCGCTTGCCCTTGCTGTCGCGGCCGGCCACGATGCTGGAGCGGTCTGTGCCATGCTCGTCGAGCAGAACCGAAATCGGCAGGTCATCGTCGTTGGCGGGCAGGAAGGCCGGCCCTACGCCCGCATCCATCGGGGGCAGACCGGTCAGGCCGCCTTCCGCCAGCGCATCGCCGTCGATCGCCAGCGGGGGGCCGCCCGTGCGTTCGGCCATCTGGGCGAGCGTAGTCGAGGGCCGGACCAGGGTTTCCAGGCGCAGGATGCGGCTGACCGCGTGCACGTTCGACAACAGCTTCGCGCTCTCGAACCAGGACGCAAAGCCTGGATCGTGACGGTGGTCGATGTGGAACTGGCAGACCGCCTGGATGCGCTCCCATTCCGAAATCGGCACCATGGTCTGGCGGCCGCCGGCGGTCTTGAACTTGCCCATCGCCTGGCCGGTCTGGCTCTTGCCCTGGGGAGGGAAATCGGACGCGCGCAGCATGATGCTGCTTTTGCCACCCATCGCGCCCAGCACCTTGTCGAGCTGGCGCTTCAAGCCGCCGCCCTGGGTCGGCTTGTTGCACAGGAAGATGCGGGTATCGCTCGAGAGGCCGTTTGCGTGGGTGATCGCAAGATCGAACGCCGGCAGCTGGTCGCCCAGCTCCAACGGCTTGATCTTCACCTCGAAGGCTGAACCCCATTCCGCGCGCGCGAGCTTCAACGCCCCCGTCAGCATGTCCATCAGGTCGCCGTCGTTCGACGACATCTCGCCTTCGAACGCCGACTGGAACCGGTCCCAGTGCTCGCGGTAATCGGCTGTGGGGCGATCCTCCTCGGCGGGGCTGCCGGGGAAGCCCAGCGCGCTCGCCAGCGTATTGCCGAGCTGGCTCATCCACGAAGGCAGCTCGGCTGCGGGCTCTTCATCCGTCTCGCCGCTCGTCTTGGAGCGCAGGCGCATCTGCGCGTGCTCCAGCAGGCGGCGCGTCGAGAGCCCGCCGAATTCCTCGAAGAACTGGGGCTCGAAAAAGGCCGAGGGGTCGGCGTAGCTGGCGCCATCGGCGTTGGTTGCGGCTTCATGCTCCAGGCGCTTGGAAATGATGAGCCGCGCCTCTTCGGGCGTGCGGCTTTCGAGGAGGGCTACGGGGCCCGCCTTCTCGATCCGGTCGACGTAGGACTGCGCCAGCACGGAGCGGACCTGGCCGTAGAAATCCTCCAGCACCGAGATGATGACGATCGAGGTCGTCACACGGTTGGTGATCTGGATCAGGTCGCGCACCGCACGCTGGAAGCGTTCCTCGGCGTCGTCGAAAAAGCGCAGGTCTTCGACCTGGTCGATGCAGAACACGAGTGCTGCACGGTCCACGGTCCACATGAGCTGGCCGAGCGCGGTGATGATCTCGAACGAGCGGTCCTCGCCCGTGTTGGGGTCGAGAGCACCCACGGCCTGATGCGCCAACGGCGTCAGCTGGCGGCCATGGAGATACTGGCGGATGCGCTGGTCGATGCGGGGGTCGGCGCGCTGCAGATAGAGCAGCGCGCGCACGATATTGATGTCGAGTTCCTGCCCGGCGAACTTTGGCGCGCAGACGATCTCGTCGGCCAGACGCAGGATCAGATGGGCGAGAGCGTCTTCGTCGAGGGCTGCTTCGCGCAGGGCCGTCACGTCCGCTGGCTTCAGGGCCATGCTATCGGAGACAAGCTTGTTGGTTAGCCGGGCGAGGCCGCTTTCGGCGGGTTCATCGGGGCTGTAGGGCTTTTCCAGCGAGTGCACGAGGCGGCGCAAATAATAGTCGGCGTAGTTTGCCACATCGGGCGTCATCTGCGCGTAGCCGAAGTAAGCCTTCTCCGAGCGATGGCTGCCGGTGCGCAGCGCGCGGATCAGGTGCGTCTTGCCTGCGCCGGACTGGCCGTGAAACAGCAGCATGCGGGCCTGAGCGGCCGCAGGGGCCGACTTGGAGAATTTTGCTCCCTTGAGCGGCTCGGCCGTGATCGTGTTCAAAAGATCGGTGAACTTGCGGCGCGCCTTGGCGTGCACGGCGTCGACGTCCACGGGGTCGGCCCGCCAGATATCGTCTTCCCAGGTGATCGAGTGTTCGAAGGCTTGCGACAAGCCTTCGCCGGCTGGGGCCTGTGCGCCATGTGTTGCGGTCAAAATCACGTCTCCCGGCCGATGAGCGCCGATTCGTTACTCCAGGCGAGCGTCTACCTGCAGATCTTCAAGGTTCTTCCACGCGCACAAAATGCCAGACCGTGTTCTTGTACTGAATCGCGGAGTTTTCAAACTCCTGGATGTGTTTCTTGTCTTTTAAGTCCGCGTTCGCGAGGATTAATCCTCCCAGCCGGTGCGCTTCCGCCAACATGCCCTTGAACTCGATCTCGGACAGCGCCCAGGCGGGGTGCGCCGCTTTAATCTCCTGCCAGACGTGTGAAATGAACGCCTTGCGGTTGCCGGGCCAGCCCTCGGCGCGGAGGTTTGCGGCCGCTTGCACCGCCTTTATGAAACCGGGCAGATCGGGCCGTGCCGAGGGCAGCGGGCGCTGGCCGGCCACGCCCCGGTCATTGGCGACGGCTTTAGGCGGGACAGGCGCCGGGCTCGCCGTGTGAGTCTTAGCGGCCACAGGCTTCGGCGTTGTTTGCGCTTCGCAGCGCTCCTTGAACGCGCGTTTCAGGAGCGCAATCTTGAGCGTCTCGGTTTCGGCATTGGCTGCGCCCACGTGTTCGGCGGCGAGCGCTGCGATCAGGCGGCCGTCGGAGCCGTAATCGCGTGGGGTCTTGCTCAGCTGGGCGGCAAGCAGACGGCTCGGCTTTGGACCCAGGCCGCTGCCCGAGCCCAAGCCGCTCTTGATTTGATTGCCGAAGGCGCGCTCCAGCGCGCGCACAGCGAGTGCTGCCCGCAACTTCGAAAGCGACATGATCCGTTGACCGGCTTCGCCTTGGGCTTTCGCCTCCCCCAGCCCGAAGGCGCATTGCACGATCAGGATGCGCAGGCTGTCGGGATTGGCGAGCGCCTTGATCACCCCCCGATCCCCGGCTGGCAATCCGAGCGCGCGCGCCACAAGCGCGGCGCCGCGCACGTCCGCCCAGGTCGAAAGCCCGTCCGGTTCGACGCCGAGGGCTGCGGCTGCATGACCAAGGCCCAATTCCGTTGCTTTCAGCCGGGTGCGAACCTCGACCACAAGGCCCAACGCGATCAGCTCTGCAACGGCTGCGTCGGCGCGCGCGCGCCAGAGTGCGGGCGCGAGGTCGGGATGCGTGATCGGGCGCAGATCGCGGACCAGTTCGGCGCGCGTCGCACCGCCGGCCGCCACACGCACTGCAATCAGGTCCGCAAGCGGGGCGAGTTTCAAATGGCCCGCATTGCCCGGCGCTGCAGAGCTAGGGCTCACTGGACTAGGGCTCACTGGACTAGGGCTTGGGGGCGCTGGTCCGTTTGCGCTCGCGATGATGGCCATCTGGCGTCTCCTCAGGCGTTGCTTGGCTGGCGCTTGCGGCCTGGAACTGATGCACCCCGCAAGCCTGCCGAATCAGTACGCATCGTTGCGGCACTGTGCGGGAAACGGGCCCGTGTTCAAAGGGGGAGCGCGCGCCCAACTCATCAGCTCCGCGGCTCATCCCCAGCTCATTCGACGGTCCGCTTATCTGGAAAGACCGGGCCGCCGCCAGCGTTCCGCCGCAGTCGGGCCCAACTCGCGACACCTTTCTTTTGCGTAATGTTTCCGGAACTTGCTGGTTGCGCGCGGCGGGGTGGGATGCGCGGGATTTATGCAAAATCGGAACAACAGTTGGCCTACGGTTATCTTTAACGGTGGGTTAAGAGGTTTGGAGCGATGTTGAGCGCCATGTCTGTATCCGCGCGTACCCTAGCGGGAGTTCAAATGTATCGCGTCGCTTTCTCAGCAGGGCTTGCCCTGTCACTTGCCGCCTGCGCCGCAGGGACCGGCAACCTCTCGTCGGGCTTCAACGATGGCCCGCCGCCGTCGTATGCCTCCAAACGCACCAAGCCCGACGCCTCGCTCGGCGCGGACACCAGCGTTCCGCGTGGCACCATCACCGGATCGGCGGGCGCTACGCCGGTCGTCAACAAAACGGGCGGCACGCAAGTCGCCAGCCTGGATGCCGACAAGGCCCCAAAGGGAACGTTCGAAAAGGCACCCTCGGGCTCGCTTTCGGACAGAGACTATTCGTCGACCGCGCTCGACCCGACGTTTGCCCGCGACATCATCAATCAATACCGCGCCGAGCATGGGTTGAAACCGCTCAAGCTCAGCACCGAGCTGACGGCTGCCGCCAAGGCCCATTCGCGCGATCTCGCCAAGTGGGACCGCATCTCGCACTACGGGTCCGACGGCTCGAACCCGTGGGACCGCGTCAAGCGCGCGGGCTTCAAGGCGCGGCTCGCCGCCGAGAACGTCGGCACCGGTCAGATCGATTTCGGCGAGGTCATGAAAGGCTGGAAAGACAGCCCCGGCCACAACAAAAACCTGCTGCTGGGCGACGCCGAATACATGGGCATCGCGCTCGTGCAGGAGCCTACGACCGAGTTCAAGTCGTTCTGGACGCTGGTGCTCGGCTCGCAGATGTGAGCGCTGCGCTTGCTCGATCCGATCAGGCGTCGACCGTGAAGATCACGGCGCTGCCTGACGCCGCCGCGTGCCTGAACAGGTCGCGCACGCCTTGGAACCACTCCCAGGTATAGGCGAAGTCATCCTCGCCTTTCTCGCCGTCATATTCGGCCGGGTTGATCAGCGTCTCGTAGCGGTCCCGTAGCCAGGCTTCCGACGACGGCTCGAGCGCCGCCGCCACGTCGCGCACCTGAACGGGCTGGACGAGCGACACCGTGAAATCGTCACCCTTGTGCAGCGCCTCGCCGCCACAGATTACGTGATCGAGTGGATAGGTCCCGCCATCATAGAGCAAGGACCCGTCCGTGAGGCACCGGTGGATTGCGTTCCACGCCTTGTCGGATTCGGCGATATTTTCGGTATCCCAGGCCACTTCGAGGGTTTCGATGATCGCCATCAGCGCGGCATCGTCGGGCGCCGCCAGAAGGCGGTCCATCAGTTCGGGAGAAATCGCGAAGTGGACGCCGCGTCCGGCCATGGTTTGGGTTCTCGTCTGTTGGGCGGAGTTAGAGCACAGGGAAAATTTCGGCAACGGCCGGCACCTGCGGCTTTACCCGCATTGCGCTTCGATGGCCTCAACATTCCAAGCGCGCGGGCGCACCTTTCAGGGCGTGAACCAATCCGTATTTCTGGTTCACTGCTTTTGAGCACCTAACACTTTCATCCACGGCCCGGCCCGGCGGATCCCCCGATCCGCCGGGCCGGTACGTTTTCCCCCTTGCCAACGCAAAGCCCCGCAGAAGACGCGGGGCGGCCGGCCCGGCGGATCCCCCGATCCGCCGGGCCGGTACGCTGTTAAGTCGTTTGGGAAGTTGGCTCAGAGGTTGGGCCAGTTGCGCCAGATGGCGACGTCGAGGCCGAGCCGCGCCTTGGCCACGGCTGCATTCAACATCGCCGCCGCCGTCAAGGCAACGGCGGTTGCGACTGCGGCGCCCGTCAGGCCGTACAGCGGCACCAGTATGAGGTTCAACGCGATGTCGAGGGCCGCCGCCGTCAGCATGACCGCTGCACAGCGCCATTGCTCGCCCTGCATGTTCAGCAGGAATTCGGCCGGTCCCATGGCGGAGCGGGCGAGGAAGCCCACGACCAGGATCGCCATCACCGGGAAGCCCGCCACGTATTGCGGGCCAAACAGCCACAACAGCGGCCGGCCTAAGCTCAGGATCAGCAGGGCTGCGGCGAGCGACGGCCAGAACGTCCAGTTGACCGCGTCGCGCACGCAGGCGGCAAGACCGGCCTCGTTGCCCTGCACCTTGAGGCTCGCGAATTTGTTGGCCATGGCACTGCCGACTGCGTAGTGCACGAACATGATCAGGCTCATGGTCTTGCCGGCGGCGAAATAGATCGCGACATCGGTCGGCGTCGTGAACCGCGAGAGCACCAGAATATCAGTATTCTGCAGCAGAATTTCGCAGCCCGAGATCGCCAGCAGCGGCAGCGACGACGCCAGCCACAGGCGGGGGGCGTAGCTCCGGCCGCCCAGACCGAAAGCGTGGCGCGCGCGCGCGTTGATCCACAGCGCCTGACCCACGCCCGTGGCCCAGGTCGCGGCGATTGCAGCGCCTGCCGCTGTCTGCGCGATCATGGGGAGGCCTGCCGCGTGGGCTGCAGCCATCAGGGCGAGGATCAGCAGCGGGCGCACGACGTACGGCGGGATCAGGGCTGCGTCCATCCAGCCGTTGGCGCGGCCGATGCCGTCCTGCACGTCGGTCAGGGCGTAAAGCGGGACGCAGAACAGCGCGAGATAAACCGCCAGCCGGTCGTCAGTCGAAACATCGGCTCCCAACAGCCATAGCCCTGCGATGCCGGCCAATGCCACCGCGCCGCCGGCCGCCAGCGCAAACAAGCGCCCGCCCAGGATCAGGCCGCGAACCTTGTCCCATTCGCCCCGCTCGCGGTGGACCGGAATCAGCCGCATGATGCCGAGGTTCAGCCCCAAATGCGCGAGGCCGCCGGCCAGTAGCACGCACGTCCAGACGAACACGTAGATGCCGTACTCGGCGGAGCCCATCCAGCGGGCGAGCGCAATCTGGGACACATAGAGCAAGGCCGCGCTGGCGCAGCGGACCAGAAAGGCCACGACCGCGTTGCGTTGCGTCAGCGCCCGCTCGGTCGATCCAACCAGGATCGCGCCGGCAAACGTGCGCCAGTGCTGGATCGCCAGGCCCGCCTTGTCTGATTTCAATTCGATGCGTACTGCCGTCATTTCTGGCCTAAAGCACTGGATCAATCGTGACGGTTGCGATCAGCACCGGTTGATGCCGGTGAGGCGATGGCGTTCGCGCTGGCGCACCGTTTCGGCGACACCCGCCCAAGCCCAGCTGCGGCCGGCGTCGCCCTTTTCGCCGTGAAGCGAGGAAAAGAAGTCGGCGACGTCCGCCGCCAGCTGACCGTGGCGTCCTTCCAGGACGCTGGCCATGAATTCCACGTCGCGCGGCGTCGGCGTTACGTCCTGTTCGGGATGCCAATCGGTCGTCATCTGCTTTAAGTCCTCGGCGTTACTCAATCGTATCTTCGAGGCGGATAAAGCAATTTCGACGCCATTCGAGGATGCCCCGGAATGGGACATCGCGGCTGGGCTTGCTGGCGTTGCAACAAACTATTGCGAAATCGCTACTCAGCGACCGGCGCTTTTTCGCTTGGTGCGGCGCGCGGGGATGGTAAACTTTGCCGGTCCGGCGATCAAACTGGCACAGGAGCCCGCGCGCGATGGCGCATCAGCACTACGTGGCGTTCACTATCGCCGGCGGTGCTCGCCGCTGGAGATGGCCGGGTCTGTTTGTGCTTGCGGTGGCCGCGTGCTGCGGTTTCACGCCAATCGCTGACGCCGCAGGTCCAAAGCCCGCGCCACCGGGCGTCGTCGTCAAACCCGCCGCGCCGCGCACAGATCGAAACGCTCCAAAGTCCAAGGATCAACCAGCGAAGGATGGGGCGCCCAAGGACGAGGCCGCGCCTCAGCCACAGGGCCCAGGCTGCCCCGTCAACGACCGTAAGCTCGAACTTTACGTGTGAGACGTGGTGGCGGAGGCCTGCTGGACATAGGGGCTCAGTTTCCGGCCGCGGCAGGGGCTGCGGGCTTGGCGGAAGGAGTTGGCGCTGCGGGCGCTGCTGCGGCTGCCTGAGCTTGACCGGCCTTGGCGCTGGCCTTGGCCTTCACGGCTGCGACCTTATCCTTGAACTCGCCGACCTTGCTCGCCCTCTTGGCGACGTGCACGCGCTTGGGGCGGTAGCCGCAGGACCACGCCAGCACGTTCGCGCGCATGCTGGCGAGACTCTTGGCGTCAGCTGCTGCCGGCATGTTGTCGATCGTCGTCGTATTGAACAAAGTCTTCCAGCCGCCCATGCCGAAGCCATGCTCCAGCAGGCTCGCCGCGCGGATGGCGCGGGACTGGCCGTCGCTTTCGCCCAGCACGATCGCGATCAGGCGGCGGTTGTCGCGGGTCGCGCTCGCTACCACGTTGTATCCGCTATCGCACGTGAACCCGGTCTTAAAGCCGTCCGCGCCCTCGAACGTCTTCAACAGGGCGTTGTGCGTCTGTAACCGGATTTTGCCGATGTGCATGTCGGGCATACCCCAATAGCGGGCGTATTCGGGATAGTCCTTGATGACGGCGCGAACGAGTTTTGCCAGATCGCGCGCCGAGGTCGCCTGATCGGGCGCGGGCAGCCCGTTTGGATTGATGAAATGGGTCTTGGACATGCCTAGACGCTTGGCGGTGTCGTTCATTTTGTTGACGAACTCCGGCACGCTGCCGGAAATCGCCTCGGCGAGCATCACCGCCACGTCGTTTGCCGACTTTACAATCAGCGCCTGCAAGGCAAGGTCGACCTGAAGCTCTCCACCGACAGGCAGGCCGACCTTGCTGGGCGGCTCGAGGTTGGCCGCTTCGCTCACGGGAATTTTCTGATCGAGCGTCAACTTGCCCGTTTTCACCGCCTCAAACGCCACATAAGCCGTCATGATCTTGGTGAGGGAGGCTGGATACCAGCTATCGTCGGCGTCTTCCGCATACAGCACCTGGCCGTTGCTCGCGTCGAACAGCAGCGCCGGGCCGGCCTCAACGCACGGGGCTGCTGCCAAAACGACTGCTGCGATCGTCACGGCGGCCAAGGTGCGCATGAAATCCCCTTTTTGGTCCGTAGGTTGGCCCGCGGCTGCGAATCCCGGGCCGTGCGGCTCAGGGCTGCGCGATCCAACCTGCGCATAACACATTCGCCAAAAGGGGGGCAACTCATGTGTCCCGGTGGAGTTCCGCCAGTAACAGGCCCATCAGCGCCTGCGGCTCCGAGCTTGCAACACCGCTGGAGCTTTTCAGACCTGGCGCAACTCGTTCCGCAGCGCCAAAAGCCTCTCGACTCGTTCCTTGCGCGGCCGTTTCACGCCTTTTTGCAGCGAAACAAAAAACTCGTAGCCCATGGTGCCGTGCGCATTTGCGATCGTGAAATCGGTCATGCCCATTTCAGATAGATCTTCGATGATCAGGCTGAAGCTTTCGGGCGTGAAGTACCACGCATGCGTATCGGCAAACTTGCCTTCGCTGATATAATTGTCGGCCAATTCCTTCGCCTGCGTCAACGGATGCACCAGCGTCATCTGTTCCAGCTCGCGGTCGAACCAGACGATCTGGCCTTTCCGCATGGCGTGATTGGCGTATTGATTGAGGACGTTGCCATAGGTGTGGAGCTTGCGCTGTTCATGCGCCGCCTGCATGACTGTGCCAATCGAGCTGATTTCTTGGAACACATCGAAGCAAAAGCGCTTGTCGGGGACTGCAAGCGTCAGAATCCCGCCCGGCTTCAGCAGCTGCGAGCAATCGCGCAAGAACCCGACCAAATCTGGCATATGCTCGATGACGTGCGAGGCGACGATGAAGTCGAAGCTTTCAGGTTTGCCGATCGTCGCCACCAGCCCGCGATCGGTCACCACATAATCAACGTCCTCGATCTTGCTGACATCGACATTCCAGGCCGTATATTTTTCTCTCAAGGCCTCCGCCGACAAATGGTCGACGATCTCGACGTTCCAGCCGCCGGATTTCGGCACGATCGGATTGTAGCTTGGGCCGATTTCGAGCCCGAGACTATTTCTATTCACGAGCGCCAATATTATGTCCGATCGCGAACCTGCTGGCATGGTCTGTCTCCGCTCTGCGATTGGCGCACCGCTGATTTTTTGATGAGGAATAAATTGGACGGGCTTCGATCATCATCCCCGTGCGGTCAGCCCAGTGCGGAAAGCCCGGTGCGGATGGCCCTGTGCCGAAGCCGCTGGCCCCGTGATCGTCAGCCCCACGCCGGCCCCCATAATTCGCCTCGTCGATAACAGCTGCGCCAGCAGATTTCAAGCGTCCGTCCGCACCGTATTCCCACGCCGGGGGCGGGCTTCAGCGGTGAGCCGAGCGTGGAGTGGGAGCGTGGGCTGGCGCTGGTCCGCTCGAAGGACACGCCGGCTGGTCGATCAACGGGGAACGGACCGCGGCGGGATCAGGCTGCCGTGGCAGACGCCGACATTCGGGTCGGCGCGACAACTGCCGGGCGCTCGCGCATCTCACTGGGCGATGCGTCTTCGGCTGCGATCATGCGGTCGAGTTCCTTGATCACCGTGTTGGCGAACGTGCCCAGGTGCAAATAGAAGGTGATCATGATGATGACCGACTGCAACGCCGAAGGGTTGTTGCGCGCGACATCGATTATGGTGCGCCAGAAGGGCGCGCGCAGCTCGGGGCGCGTCACCGTCATCCGCCAGATCAGGCGCGTCATGAAGCCGGCGTCGTGGATCGCCATCGCGTAGTTGAATTTCTCGTCATGGTCTGGCCGTCGCAGAGCGCGGCCGACGCGCTGGACGCGATCGAAATAGGTATTGGGTTCGTAGATCTTTTCGAGCACCTTCTTGTAATCGAGCAGGATTTCGCGCTTGGGGCGCAGCGGAATGAAGTTCAGGCCGGCCGTGCACTGGTCGCCGGCGCCCGCTTCAAATGGCAACAGGCGCTTTTCGGCTTCGAGGCGGCGCGTCAGCTGGGTGTTGGGCAGAGCGGTCAGCAGGCCGACCATCGCGACCGGAATGCCGGTATCTTCGATGCACTCGATCATGGCCTGCGACATCGAGTGCTTCTCGGTGTCGAAGCCGACGATGAAGCCCGCAATCACGAACATGCCGGCGGCATAGATCTTGTGAACGCTTTCGGCCAGCGAACGGCGGGTGTTCTGCTTCTTCTGGGTCGCGATCAGCGTGTCAGTGTCGGGGCTTTCGATGCCGACGAAGATCGCAAAGAAGTTCGCGTCTTTCAGCAGGCCCAGCAGTTCGGTGTCGTCCGCAAGGTTCATCGACGCTTCGGTCGAGAACTCGAAGGGGTAGCGGCGCTCGACCTGCCACTGCTTCAGCGCTGGCAGGAAGCGCTTCAACGCCTTCTTGTTGCCGATCAGGTTGTCGTCGACGAAATCGACGTGGCCGCGATAACCGGCGTCGTACAACGCCTGCAGCTCGGCCAGCATCTGATCGTTCGTTTTCGAGCGCGGCACCCGGCCGTACAGCTCGATGATGTCGCAGAATTCGCAGTTGAAGGGGCAGCCGCGGCTGAACTGAACGCCAACGTAGAGGTAATGCTTGAAATTGATCAGGTCGAAGCGCGGAATCGGGCTCACGGCGACGTCAACCTTGAAGCGTTCACCCTCGAACGTGCCCTTGCGTTCGCCCTTGTTCCAGGCCTCGATGAACTGGTGGATAATGCCCTCGGCCTCGCCCAGAACGCGGAAGTCGGCCGACACGTAGGCTTCGGGGCTCGACATCGGATCGGGACCACCGACCGCGACCGGTTTGCCGCGCGCGTGCACCAAGTCGATCACCTTCTGGGTATCGTCGCGTTGCGGCAGCATGCCGCCCGTCATGACCATGTCGGCCCAATCGATATCGGCCGTGGTGAGCTCTTCGGCGTTGCGGTTGACGAGCCGAACCGTCCAGTCCTTGGGCAACATGGCCGCCATCGTGATCAGCCCGAGCGGGGGGGCGGGGCATTTGACGCCGTAAATGTCACACGCCGCCTGCAGGCTCCAGAACGAGTTCTGGTTGAAGCGGGGAAACACCATCAGGACGTTTGGAGCAGCCATCTTGCACTCACGGTTGAATTTCGAGCCGGGTTGGTGGCGCGACATGGGTCACACTTAGCACATCGTTTACCCGGGGAGACAGTCCGAAATATTAACAGTTCGTCAACTGTGACCAGCAAACACTGGCGACAATTGGACGGGAACTGTCAGTGTTAGCGGTTGCTTAAGCCGTCCGTGCGAGGCTCACAACACTTAGGTATTTTTGGGACTTTTCCACAAGCCCCGCGGAGCAACAAACTATGGAACCGTTCCATGAATTCTTGATTCGCGTCTATGCGGAGCCGGATTTCGTCTGGACCATGGCGATGCTGATGAGCATCATCTCGGGCTACATGATCTACAGCTTCGTCGATGACTGGGTGTTTGCCGTCGTCACCACTTTCTCCATGTTCGCGGCGATCATGGTCGCCCACCAGGCGTTCACGGAACTCGGCATCTTCTTCACCACCAATCCCGATTCCAACGTCGTGGCCGCCGCCGGCGCCTCGATCTGCTCGGTGACGCTCATGTCCGTGATCCTGCTGCGAATCTGGCACGCATTCGCCGATTTCAGCAACCGCCTCAAAGGCGAAGTTTAGCTTTGTCGCGGCGGCTGCCTGTCAGGACGCCGCACATAACCCTTTTGCATTGCACCAATGTCTGAGTACTGTGGCAGCGTAACACCACCTGCCCAGGATCGCACATATGGCCATCGACACCGCCAAGCCCACCGCACAAGCCAGACCGCAACCCCGCGACAAACCGTGGATTTTCCGCACATACGCCGGGCATTCGACGGCGGCCAAGTCGAACGAGTTGTATCGCAACAACCTGGGCAAGGGTCAGACCGGCCTCTCCATCGCGTTCGATCTGCCCACGCAGACCGGCTACGACAGCGATCATGAACTCGCCCGCGGCGAAGTCGGCAAGGTCGGCGTGCCCGTTTCCCACATCGGCGACATGCGCACGCTTTTGACGGGCATTCCGCTCGATCAGATGAACACTTCGATGACCATCAATGCGACCGCCGCGTGGCTGCTGGCGATGTATGTCGCGGTCGCCGACGAACAGGGCGCGCCGCGAACCTCGCTGACGGGCACGATCCAGAACGACATCATCAAGGAATATCTTTCCCGCGGAACGTACGTCTATCCGCCCGAGCCGAGCTTGCGGCTCATCAAGGACACGATCGTCTATTCCTACCAGCACATTCCGAAGTGGAACCCGACCAACGTCTGCTCCTACCATCTGCAGGAAGCGGGCGCGACGCCGGTGCAGGAACTGGCGTTCGCGCTGGCCACCGCCATCGCCGTGCTCGACACCGTCAAAGCCTCGGGCGAAGTCCGTCCCGCGGACTTCGGCGCCGTCGTCGGGCGGGTGTCGTTCTTCGTCAACGCCGGACTCAAGTTCGTCACCGAAATCTGTAAGATGCGGGCGTTCAACGAGCTGTGGGACGAGATCACGCGGGAGCGATACGGCGTGACCGACGCCAAGCACCGCATGTTCCGCTATGGCGTGCAAGTCAACTCGCTGGGCTTGACTGAACCGCAGGCGGAAAACAACGTCTACCGCATCCTGATCGAGATGCTGGCCGTCACCCTCTCCAAGAACGCGCGGGCGCGCGCCGTGCAACTGCCGGCCTGGAACGAAGCGCTTGGACTGCCGCGGCCGTGGGATCAGCAGTGGTCGCTGCGTATGCAGCAGGTGCTCGCCTATGAGACCGACCTGCTCGACTATGGCGACATCTTCGACGGCTCGGCGGAGATCGCCCGCAAGGTCGCCGAACTCAAGGAACAGGCCAAGGCCGAGCTCAAGACCATCGAGGGTCTGGGCGGGGCGGTCGCCAGCATCGACTACATGAAGCGCCGGCTCGTCGAGAGTAACACCGCGCGGCTCACACAGATCGAGACCGGCGAGCATGTCGTCGTCGGCGTCAACCGGTTCCGCGAAACCGAGCCCTCACCCTTGTCGGCCACGCGCGAGGGCGAAAGCACCATCATGGTCGTCGATCCAGTCGAGGAAGCCGGCCAGATCGAACGGCTCAAGGCGTGGCGCGCTGCCCGCGACGACAAGGCCGTCAAGGCCACGCTCGCCGCACTCGAAAGCGCGGCGCGAGAGGGGCGCAACGTCATGGAGCCCTCGATTGCTTGCGCCAAGGCTGGCGTCACCACGGGCGAATGGGGCGGTTTGTTGCGCACCATCTTCGGTGAATACCGCGCGCCGACCGGCGTCTCGCAGGCGGCCGTCGCGCGCGATAGCAGCCACTCTGGCGACGTCTCCGCCTACCGCACCTCGCTGGCTGATGTGCGCACGTCCGTCGAAACGGTGTCGGCAAAGCTCGGCCGCCGCATCAAGTTCCTGGTCGGCAAGCCGGGCCTCGACGGCCACTCCAACGGCGCGGAGCAGATTGCCGTGCGTGCGCGCGATTGCGGCATGGACGTATTGTACGAGGGCATCCGGCTGACGCCCGGACAGATCGTGCGGGCGGCGCTGGATGAGAGCGTGCATGTGGTCGGGCTATCGATCCTGTCGGGTTCGCACGTGCCGCTCGTGCGCGACGTCATGGACCGGATGCGCAAGGAAGGGCTCGCCGATATTCCCGTTATCGTCGGCGGCATCATCCCGCCCGAGGATGCGCTCAAGCTCAAGGGTTTTGGCGTTGCCGCCGTTTATACGCCCAAGGACTTCCAGCTCAACGACATCATGGCCGATATCGTGAAGCTCGTGGATGGGCAGGCGAGGGCTGCTTAGTAATGTCCGCAAAATATCTTTATCATAATAGATTGCGTTCATTCATCGAACGGTTGGTGACGCCTGTCGTGGCCGTGCTTTCGATCGGTGCAGTGATCATTCTCATCTTCGCGGGAATTGCACCATCCCGCCCCGGTCGCGAATTAAATGGAATTGCAAAATCTGCACTGTTTCATGCCTCCAAAGGTAAAGCGCACCTCATCATTGAGCTGCGCGTTGAGCTGGGTGATGGCCGAATTGCTTCAGTTTTCAGCCAAACGGGCTTTGCTCCGCAGCCCGGCACCAGAATCGTCGTTCGAGAGCGCATCAGTTGGCTTGGATTCCCCAGCCTCCTTTGGGATGGCACCATGCAATCCGGTAATTCTATTCCATGACCCTGCCGCGCTTTCTTGCAATTGCCTTAGCAGTTGCGGTCGTGATCGCGCTGGCGCTCCTCTACGACCGCTGGATCGACCGGGTTTCGACGACCGGGGGCGCGCTGACGGGCATTCATGCCAAGTGCGGGCCGCGGACCCAGAGCGGGCCCAAGGAGCCAACCTTCGTGCGCGCGCCCAAACTCTATATGCTGATGGCGCGGCTCGACGACGGGCGGCTCGTGCGGGTCGAGCGGGAGGCGAAGGCCTTGCCGCCATGCGGTGCGACACTGACGATTGCGGAGCGCGTCACGCCGTGGGGCAGCGTGTGGTATTCAACGGGGCAATGAAGGTGCTGATCAGGTGTGCTGTCCCATGACCATGAATATGCGCGAGGAAACGAAACGCCGGCTCGAAAGGGCGCTGATGATCCAGCGTCTCAAGTGGGTGGGCATGGGGCTCGCCGTGTGCCTCGTCATGGCGGGGGTGTTCACCTGGATCTCGGCGGACAGTTCTGTCACCAATACGCGCGTGGGCGCGACCGTCACCAGCGTGCGCCCGTTGCCGACCAAGAATACGCAAGCGGGACTGCTCGTCGACGTGACTTTGGACGACGGCAGAATCGTCGAGGTGCTGGTCAACCAGATTACCGATCCGCACCCCGGGCAGAAGGTCGAAGTGACCGAGCACCGGCACGCCACGGGCCGCAAGACCTACAGCTGGAAATGAGCGCCGCGTTCGTTTTTTATGAAAGATGGGGAGCCGCACGATGGCGTCACTAGGACCTGGATTTGCGTTGGCGCTCGCGGCGGCGGCGGGCGCCGGCATCGCCATGCAGGCGGGCATCAACGCCCAACTCGGCCGCCATCTTGGCCATCCGCTGTGGGCAGCCCTTGCCTCGTTCGGGATCGGCACCGTGCTGATCGTGCCGTTGCTGGCGCTGTGGAACGTGCAGCCGCCCGATCTCGCCCGGGCCTTCAGCGGGCCGTTGTGGATCTGGACGGGCGGCGCCATAGGGCTATTCTTCGTGGTCATGGCGCTCATCCTGGCGCCGATCACCGGCATGGGTGCGTTTCTCGCCGCCATGATCGGCGGGCAGATGATCGCCGCGCTCGTCATCGACCACTTCGGCCTCATAGGCCTCGCGGTCCGCCCCGTCACGTTCGCGCGCATCGCGGGGGCGGCACTCGTCTTCGCCGGGGTCTATCTGATACAAACCCCAAAACCGTAATCCGGCGCGCGGCCGCCACTGCTCAAGGACCATCCCGCATGACCTCATTAGGGCCGCTGGCCGCCGTTTTTCTCGCAGCGCTCGCCGGAGCGGGGCTCGCCGCGCAATCGGGCACCAATGCCGTGCTCGGGCGCATGCTCGGCCATCCGATGTGGGCGTCGTTTTGGCAGTTCGCCGCCGGCACCGTGCTGATTGCATTTCTCATGGCCGCAATGCGGGTGCCGTATCCGGCGTTCGCCGCCACCTTCGCTGGCGGTCCCTGGTGGGTCTGGATCGGGTTCATCACCGGCTCGTACTTCGTCATCACGGCCCTCAGCCTCGCACCCGTGATCGGCGTCGGCGGGTTCATCGCGGCGCTGGTTGCCGGGCAGATGATCGCCTCGTTGCTGCTCGATCATTTCGGGCTCGTCGGCCTCGCGGTTCGCCCGCTCACGCTCATGCGCGCGGGTGGCGCCGCCTTGATCATAGCTGGCGTGCTGATGATCCAGGCCCCGCGGCCGTAAGCTGTCATTGACGCCGTTGCGCCGCGCGCTATAGAAGCGTTCCTTCGCGCGGACCACTGCGCGTGCGTAAAGGCCTCTGTGGCGGAACGGTAGACGCGGCAGACTCAAAATCTGCTATCTTCGGGTGTGGGGGTTCGAGTCCCTCCAGGGGCACCAGTACAATTCTACACGGCAATCAGCGCTCGGGTTGGTCCTAAAACATCCTGGCGGCCGTTAACTGAACATACGCCGCACCACTGAGCCTGGCCGGGAGCTTGCCCAGCTGCGTGCAGCGCAATAAAAAAACTTGAAATCCGTTCGGATTCGTGGCGGCATCGGCGCGTCATAATCATTTCGCGGCGCCGTTCGTGGCGATCGCTGCCAAGGAGACTTGTTCCGATGTCGAGCGCGAAAGCCAGCGGCCAGAAAGAGACCGCCGGAAAGATGACCAAGCAGGACTTCGTCTCGGGCGTGGGCAAGAAAGACCTTTATGAAATCGGCGAAATCCCGCCGATGGGTCATGTGCCCAAAAACATGTACGCGTGGGCCATCCGCAAGGAGCGCCATGGCGAGCCCGACACCGCGATGCAGGTCGAGGTGGTGCCGACTTGGGAACTCGACAGCCACGACGTGCTCGTGCTCGTGATGGCCGCGGGCGTCAACTACAACGGCATCTGGGCCGCGCTCGGCAAGCCGATCTCACCCTTCGATGGACACAAGCAACCGGTTCACGTCGCTGGCTCCGACGCATCGGGCATCGTCTGGGCGGTCGGCTCCAAGGTCAAGCGCTGGAAGGTGGGCGACGAGGTCGTCGTGCATTGCAACCAGGACGATGGCGACGACGAAGAGTGCAACGGCGGCGACCCGATGTTCTCGCTCAGCCAGCGCATCTGGGGCTATCAGACGCCCGACGGCTCGTTCGCCCAATTCTGCCGGGTGCAGGACCGCCAGCTGCTCGAGCGGCCCAAGCACCTCACGTGGGAGGAAAGCGCCTGCTACACGCTGGTGCTCGCCACCGCCTATCGCATGCTGTTCGGCCACCGCCCGCACGTTTTGCGGCCAGGTCACAACGTGCTGGTGTGGGGTGCGTCGGGGGGCCTTGGATCGATGGCTGTCCAGTTGTGCGCGACGTCGGGGGCGAACGCCATCGGCGTCGTCTCGGAAGACGACAAGACGGATTTCGTTCGGCAACTGGGCGCCAAGGGCGTGCTCAACCGCAAAAAGTTCGATTGCTGGGGCCAGATGCCCAAGGTCGGCACTCCCGAGTACAACGAATGGTTCAAGAATGCGCGCAAGTTCGGTGCCGCGATCTGGGAGACGACCGGCAAAGACAACAACGTTGATTTCGTGTTCGAGCATCCGGGCGAAGCGACGATTCCCGTGTCGGTGTTCGTCGTCAAACGCGGCGGAATGGTCGTGATCTGCGCCGGAACATCCGGTTTCAATCTGACGTTGGATGTGCGCTATCTATGGATGCACCAGAAGCGGCTGCAGGGATCGCACTTCGCCAACCTCTTGCAAGCGTCGCAGGCCAACAAGCTGGTCATCGAACGGCGGATCGATCCGTGCATGTCGGAAGTGTTCACCTGGAACCAGATCCCGAAAGCGCACATGCGGATGCTGAAGAACCAGCACAAGCCCGGCAACATGGCGGCCCTCGTCAGCGCGCCCACCACCGGCCTGCGCTCGCTCGAAGACGTCATCGAAGCCAGCCGCGCCATGCACGGCTGAGGGAGGCCTTGTAAACCCGTTGCAAAACAATGGGTTTACCTCACGCTTCGGCTGCTTTCGCGCCAACCGTCCCTGAAGTTCGATCCTGACCGCTTCTGCTCCGCAACCCCGTTGACGGTTTGGCGGGAAGCGGCTAGTTGCCGAGCCCTGACATCGAACTAACGCACCGGGGAACCTATGGCGACCAGCACGTTCGAACATGACGACGTGGCCGATTGGCTGGCAGGATTCGAGACCGATGGCGTGCCTGCCATCGAGGCGGCGCTGGCCACCGTCAACGACATGGATAGCGACGATTTCATCGAGGCAACGGAAGCAGCGTTCGCGCTGGCGGCGGCTGAACTGGTTGCGGCCGCGCGCGACGAAGATCACTCGCGGCTGCCGAAGTCGCTCATTCCCGCGCTCGAAGGCCACGAGGACGCGATCAACGCCGCCAAACTCGCCTCCAGCGCCCGCAAGGCCGTCAGCCGCATCATCAAGAACTCGGAACTGCGCGACGCCGCCGAAGAGGAAGGCGAAGGCGATGAGTGGGAAGAGGACATCACCGAACTGTTGGAACGGCTCAGGGGGTAGGCGGGTTTGTGATGGGGCACGCGTTGGGTCAGCCCATTCGCCGATGCGGCGCTTGTTTCGAGCCGCGCGAGACCCAATACTCTTTGGACGAGAGGCAAGGGCTGTGCGGCGCGCAACCCGGACTTACCCAACCCAACCCCACACTCTGAACCAGACGGAGTTCTTCGATGCACGTCACCAGCAAAGACGCCGACACCGCCATCCGCGCCGCCGTCAAGAAGGCGCAGGCCATCGACACCCAGATGTGCATCGCGGTGATCGATTCCGGCGCCAACCTCAAAGCCTTCTACCGGATGGACGGGGCCTGGGTCGGCTCGATCGATATCGCCATCAAGAAAGCCAAGACCGCCGTCTTCTTCGGCATGCCGACCGGCCAGATCGGGCAGCTGTCGCAGCCGGGCGGACCGTTGTTTGGGATCGAGCATTCCAACGACGGGCTGATCACGTTTCCCGGCGGATTGCCGATCGTGGATGCCGAAGGCGTGCTCATCGGCGCGATCGGCGTTTCGGGCAGCTCGGTCGAGAACGACCATGCCGTAGCGCTGGCGGGCGTGAAACCGGTCGGCGTCAGCGATCTGCCCGCGCACCCCTGGCGGACCTGAGGGGCAGGCGATTGACCGCTTGTTACCCCACCCCGCTTGTTACCCCACCCCTAACCCCTCCCCGCGTCGCGGCGGAGCCGCGCTCCGCGCGGACGGGGAGGGGAATAGGAAAGGATTCAGATTTTGCCGCAATAGGCGAACCCTGGCGGTTCAGCGGGGCCAGAGGCGGGCTTCGGGGGGCGAGATGATGGGTTCGAACCGCATCGCGGTCAGGTCGGCTATGAGGTGGGCGCCGGCGAGCGGGTGGGGCGCGGGCGTTGCGACATCGCGCGCGGGGAGCCGGTAGAGGCGGCCGTCGATTGCAAACAGCAGGTCGCCGGTCGACTGCCAGTCAGCCCAGTTGCAGCCCGGCAACGAACGCAGGGGCGTGCCGTCCGCACGGGCGAGGTCGAAATCCTCGACGTTCCAGCGGCCGTTTTTTTCGTGAATTCCCCGCAGCAGACGGCGCAGAACGACGGGGTTTCTTGCGCCTTGCGGCGAGGGGCGCTCGTAGATTTCCGGTTCGATCATTTCGATGAAGTAACCGCTCGCTCCGCGGGTGCTGCTGCTGCGCCCCTGGCTGGTGCAGCGCCAGCCGTCGCGGGCCAGGCGCGTGTCCTCGATGGGGCGGTCTTCGCCGCGTCCGGCCCATGCGGCGAGAGGGACAACGTTTATCCCCCTCGGCATGGGCTCAGGAGCATCGGGCAATGGATGCCAGGGCTTTGCTCTTGCGCGGGTCTGGGTGATGGGCGCCGTGACCGTCATGTGGTTGAGGCCAAGCGTGCGGGCGTTCAAGAAAAGGCCGCCGCCGCCCCAGGCGTCGCCCTTGGGCCAGAACGCCAGCGCAGTCAGATGGGGCGGGCGGCTGATGGCGGTCCAGGTCGAGGTGGGGGTTTCCCATTTGGCGGCGAAATAGACGAGCAGTTCGCCATCGTGAGAGAGGTCGCAGCGGCGCTCGTAGATGCGCCCCTTCAGCCATTGGCCGGGCTCGATGCGATCGGTTTGAAGGTTCCAGCGCAGTAGCCGAACCTGCCGCGAGGGGCCGCGGCGGAAGATGACGGCCGAGCGGCTTTCGCGGGCGAGGATTGCGTACAGGCGGCAGCTGGGCTCGGGGCCACTGGTGCTGGGAACGTCCGGTCCGTTCATGGTTTCACCGGCCAACTTCAGGCTGCAGCCTTCACGCCGTTGCCGTTGCCGTTCAGCTTCTTGGAGAGCTCCAGGATGCCGCGGTTCAGCTCGGCGCCGAGAATGATGATGATGGCGGTGACCTGGAAATAGATCATCGCGACCATCAGCTGCGACAGGCCGGCGTAGAACCGCGTGTAGTCGTTGAAATCGAGATAGCGCGAGTAGAGCCCGGCGGAGGCCAGCCACAGCATCATCGACAGCGCCACGCCCGGCCATACATCGCCGATGGTGCGCTTGCCGGCCGCCAGCCAGATATGGAAGGCGAAGAGCTGTGCTGCAATCACGAGCCCTGCAAGCGTGTAACGCAGGCCGACCGCCAGCCAGCTGCTATCGAGCAGGCGCTTGACGAGAGAGGGCTCGAACTGCGCCGCGACGCCGGGACCGACGACCACGGCCCAGGTCAGCACCAGCATGGACACCGCGCTCACCAGCACGAACATCATCGAAAGCAGCAGGCATAGCAGATAAGGACGCGTTTCCTTGACCCGGTAGGCTCCGTTCAGCGCCGCGCGCAGCGTTTCGATGGCGCTTGTTGCAAAGAACAGCGTGATGAGACCCGAGAGGCCCAGCAAGTCGATACGCGCCCGGCCCATGATGTTCATGACTTCGGGCGCCAGACCCTCAGCCACGCGCTTGGGCAGGATCTGGAACAGCTGGTCGACGGCCTGGGTTGCGATCGCCTTGTCGCCGATGATCGAGCCGATCGCGCCCAAGAAGATGCAGAACGGGAATATCGAGACCACGAACGAGAACGCCACCGCGCCGGCCATGGAGAAACCGCTGTGCTCGTAGGTACGATATACCGCGTCGATCACAGCCCAGGCGCGCCGCGACAGTGTTGAGCCGTTTGCCATGTCCCTCGTCTCGCAGAAGTTTATTGCCGAACCGCAATAGCAGTTCGGGCCGACGCGGGAAATGACCGTTTCGCCACTCTAGCGCAGCACAGACGCCTACTTCGGTGCGCGCTTGGCGAGGATACGCTGCAGCGTGCGGCGATGCATGTTGAGGCGGCGCGCGGTTTCCGAGACGTTGCGGTTGCAAAGCTCATACACGCGCTGGATATGTTCCCAGCGCACGCGGTCGGCCGACATCGGATTTTCCGGCGGCGGGGCCTTGGTGTCGGGCGGGGCCAGCAGCGCGTCGGTGATGTCATCGGCGTCGGCTGGTTTTGCCAGATAGTCGACGGCGCCGAGTTTCACCGCCGACACCGCGGTTGCGATGTTGCCGTAGCCCGTCAGCACGATGGCGCGCGCGTCGGGGCGGACGCGGCCCAGCTCGGCGATAACGTCGAGGCCGTTGCCATCTTCAAGCCGCATATCGACGACGGCGAAGGCGGGCGGGCTCGAACGGATCAGCTCGATGCCTTCCGCGACCGAGTGGCCAAAGCGAACCAGGAAGCCACGGCTCTCCATCGCGCGCACGAGACGCTGGAGAAATGCGCGATCGTCGTCGACGCAGATCAACGTCTTGTCTTCCGGCAGCTCGTCTTGGCGAAATGAGAGATCTTCAGTGGTCACAGTGTCCTCCGGGGGGCAGCGCGCGCGCCATCGCGCAGGCTGCGTCAAATGCATGCAGGCCGATTATTCAAACGACACTGTGCCACGGGCCGGTGACCCTGTCAGCATGTAGGCCACAGGTTGTGGTTAAAACCTGTGCTGCAGCGTTAACCGTCCAGGTCAAGCGCGGGTGCGGAGCAAACCCATCTTGGGCAGGAAGGCGCGGCCTTCCACGGGGGCCTCGAACGCCGACCGCGGCCAGGTGATACGGACAATCGCGCCGTGTTCGGGCGGCTCGCGGTTGGCCAGATTGATCGAGGCGCCCGAACGTTCGAGCAGGGTCTTGGCGATGAAGAAGCCGAGCCCCATGCCGGTCGACTCGCCATCGCCCATGCGGCCGCCCGTCGCCCGCGTGGTGACATAGGGCTCTCCCAGCGTTTCCATCACGTCCTCGGGGAAGCCTGGACCATCGTCCAGAATTGCGATTTCGACCACGCGGTCGGTCCAATCCGCGCGGATCTCGACCTTGGTCTTGGCGAAATCGATCGCGTTCTCGATCAGGTTGCCGAGACCGTAGATGACGCCTGGACGCCGTTCGCCGACCGGCTCGTCGGCGCCTAAGCTGCCGGCCGAGCGGGGGGCGGCCTGGATGGCGATGTTGGCGCCGTGGTTGCGATAGGGGCCGGCCGATTCATCCAACAGCTCGTTGACCGTGAGGTGGGCGTGGAGGGGGTCCTGCTCGGACGGACGGCGTGTCAGCTTGGTCAGAATTTCCCGGCAGCGCAGCGCTTGCGTGCGCAACAGCTCGAGGTCTTCGCGCATGGCGGGCGGGGTGGCGGCATCGCGTTGCAGCTCCTTTGCGACCAGCACGATCGTCGAGAGCGGCGTGCCCAGCTCGTGGGCGGCGGCGGCGGCGAGGCCGTCGAGCGCATGCAGCTTTTGTTCCCGGGCCAGCACCAAATCGGTCGCGGCGAGGGCAGCCGACATCTGGCGGCTTTCCTTCGCAAGGCGCGCCGCATACAGCGCGATGAACACCATGCAGGCCGCAACGGCTGCGAGATAACCAATCTGGTAGAGCTGCGGCAGATCAAGCCGCAGGCCCGGATACCAGGGCAGCGGCAGATGGGTGGACGAGATGAGCGCGATCGCGATCACGGTCAGCACGCCGAGCAGGATCGTATTGCGCGGCGGCAGCGACCCCGCCGATACGGTGACCGGCGCCAACATCACCATCGTAAACGGGTTCTCGATGCCGCCGGTCAGATAGAGCAGCGCCGACAATTGGACGAGGTCGTAGGCCAGCATCAGCGTGGCATGGCCGATGCTCAGGCGATGGCGGGCAGGGAAACGCACCACGAGGTAGACGTTGAGCCAGGCGGAAAGGGCGATATAGGACAGGCAGGAGCCGAGCGGCAGGTCGAACCCTAAGCCAAACACAACGATCAATATGGCGCTCAGCTGGCCGAAGATCGCGAGCCAGCGTAAGCGCACGATCGTGACCAGCCGCAACCGGCTGTCCGATTGCCATTCGAACGTTCTGCTCAGCGCCTGCAGCGTCAACACGTCGGTCTATCCTCGTCTGTTATACCGACGGTCAGAAATTCTGACCGCCGGTATTAGAGTCTTTGCTTTGCGCGCGGCCGCCCCACCAACCCCGCGCGAATCTTTGCTTTGCGCGCGGCCGCCCCACCAACCCCGCGCGCGAAAACCAACGGTCAAAACTTTTGACCGCTGGTATTACAACGGCCTAATACCATACGTAGCATTGCCGGGAGGCACGTCACCATGAACCTTAAGCTCACGTCCATTGCTTTGGCATCGCTGTTGGCAGGCGGCGCGCTTGCCTACGCGCTGCTGGGCCGACCTGCCCCAGACCAGAGCAGCCTGAACGCCGGCCCTGGACGCAGCGGAGAGCTACCGGGCTCTGGGAAAGCCCTCGTCGGCGGCCCCTTCAGCCTCGTCGACCAGACCGGTAAACGCGTCAGCGACGCCGATTTCCGTGGCCGCTACCTGCTCGTGTTCTTCGGCTACACCTATTGCCCCGACGTCTGCCCAGCCGCGCTGCAGGTGATTTCGGCAGCACTCGACAAGCTCGGACCGGCTGGCGATGTCATCACGCCGGTGCTGATCACCATCGATCCGGCGCGCGATACCGCGGAAAAAATGGGCGCGTACGTCAAGAGTTTCCATCCCCGCTTCGTTGGCCTCACGGGAACACCCGCGGAGGTTTCTGCCGCGATCAAGGCGTACCGGGTGTACGCCAAGAAGGTTCCAGACGAACGCAACCCGGCAGACTACACCATGGACCACAGCTCGATCGTCTACCTGATGGGGCCCAACGGCGGGCTCGTCGCGTTCTCGCCCGAGATCACCAAGGCCGACGTGCTCGCCGACCAGCTGCGCAAGGGGCTGGCCTTCAAAGGGTAACCATCGCGATGCGCGCCCCTTGTCTGCGCGCTGCTGCTGTCATGGTTCTTGCTTTGCACGACGGATCTGGAACGAAATCGGGACGTTGCTCATGCAAGCGGCGGCTGGAAAGCGCATTTCCGTTACCGTGGATGCGCGCCACATCGACTATCTGCGCAGTTGCCTCAAAAATATCGCGCATGAAGAGTTCACGGTCGCGCCCGTCCTGTCGGGCTGGTCGACGCGCGGCTATTGGTCGAGCGAGCGGACGTTCAACCGCATCGGCGAGCGCGTCGTGGTCTCGTTCACCACCGATCCCGAGCCCATTCGCGCACTCATTGGATCGGGCTTTGGAATTCTCGCCCGCGACATACTCACTGTTCACGTCGGCGAGCTGGTTAACTGAACCTTAGCGCACGTCTCCTACCATGACCCTAGACGTTTTGTCTGGGAGCAGACGGGTGGGAATTTTCAGCAAACGCAAGACGGCCGCGCCTGCTGCCCCCGCCGTCGCAGCGCCACCGCCGCGGCGACGGTCTTGGCTGTGGTTTGGTGCGCTGATGACCGCCAGGGCCTGCCTCGTGCTCGCCCCGCTCGGCGTCGTTGCGACCGGCGTGCTGTTCCTCAGCTATTCGCTGCGTTTTCCCGATCCGCTCAGTCTTGCCCATCGCCAGCATACGCCCGTCATCCATCTGCTGGCGCGGGACGGTGCGGAAATCGCGGCACGCGGGGTGAGCGCCGACTACATGCCGCTCGACCTGCTGCCGCCGCACGTGGTGGATGGGGTGATCGCCACCGAAGACCGCCGGTTCTTTTCCCATTGGGGCATCGACCCATGGGGCATGGCGCGCGCGATGTTCGCCAATCTGCGCGCGGGCCGTTTCGCGCAAGGCGGATCGACGCTCACGCAGCAGCTCGCCAAAAACTTGTTCCTCACCGGGGAGCGCAAGCTTGGCCGCAAGATCGAGGAACTGACCTTCGCGCTGTGGCTCGAACTGCGGCTCTCCAAGCGCGACATTCTCGAATTGTATCTCAACCGCGTCTACTTCGGCGGCGGGGCCTATGGCATCGAGGCGGCCAGCCAGCGTTATTTCGGCAAGTCCGTTCAGGTGGTCAGCGTCGCCGAGGCGGCCGTCCTCGCCGGGATGTTGAAGGCGCCGTCCAAATATTCACCCGCTGGCAATCCGGCGGCGGCACGCGCGCGAGGCCGCATCGTCATCGCCAATATGGCCGCGACCGGGGTGCTTTCGGCAAGAGCGGCGCTGGCCGCTGCGGACGCGACGCTCAGCTTTGCCATACCTGCGCAGCGCAGCTCCAACGGGATCGAATATGCCGTCGAATACGCGCTGGAGCGGATGCCACCCATTCGCGGCTCGGGTCCATATGAAGTCTTCGTCGAGACGACGCTCGACAGCAGCCTGCAGCGCAGCGCGGACAAGGCCGTCAAGCTGGCGCTCGACGCGCAGGGCGCCAGCCTGCAGACCAGCCAGGCGAGCGTGGTTCTGGTCGAGACCAATGGTGCGATCCGCGCGCTGGTCGGCGGGCGCTCGTATGCCGAAAGCCAATTCAACCGGGCGATCAAGGCACACCGGCAGCCGGGGTCTGCGTTCAAGATGTTCGTGTATCTGACCGCGATGGAACACGGGCTTTCGCCCGATACGACGGGCTATGACCTGCCGCTCAGCGTCAAAGGCTGGTCGCCCAAGAACGACAACGGACATTATCAAGGCGCGATGCCGCTGCGGCAGGCGCTCGCCTCGTCCATCAACACGGTCGCGGTGCGGCTCTATCTCGACCTGCCCAAGCGGCGCGTCATCGAGACCGCGCGGCGGCTTGGCATCACGTCCGACCTGCACGATGCGCCAGCGCTCGCGCTCGGCGCATCAGAAGTTTCGCTGATGGAACTGACCCAGGCCTACGCGGTGCTCGCCAACGGCGGCGCAGGCGTTGCGCCCCACATCATCGAGCGGGTGCGGCTCGCGTCCGGCGATGTGCTGTATCAACATACCGCCTCGCCCGCGGTGGCGCTGGTCAAGCCTTCGGCTGTCGAGAACATGAACGACATGCTGAGCGAAGTGCTGCTCACCGGCACCGGCAAGCGGGCCGCGATCGCCGGCCATCAGGCGGCCGGGAAAACAGGCACGACTCAGGATTTCCGAGACGCCTGGTTCATCGGCTATACCGCGCAACTCGCGGCCGGCGTGTGGGTCGGCAACGACGGCGGGCAACCGATGAACCGCGTCGTGGGCGGCAGCCTGCCGGCCCGGATCTGGCACGACGTGATGGAAGCCGCGCACCGCGAGCGCACGCCCGTGCCGCTGCCCGGCGCACGATCCGCACAGACGGCGGCGATGGTTGCGAAGTAGAGCCCTCACGCGTTGCCGCCCCTCACGCACTCCGCGTTGCCGCCCCTCACGCTCGTTGCCGCCCCTCACGCGTTGCCGCCCCTCACCCTAACCCTCTCCCCGTACAAGGACGGGGAGAGGGGATGAGACCTTCTCCCTCTCCCTGCGCCTGCACATCGCGGGGAGAGGGTCGGGGTGAGGGCGGCCATAGGCCCGGTCTGTGATACAGCCCCTCACGCTGTCCGCGTTGCCGCCCCTCACGCGTTGCCGCCCCTCACCCTAACCCTCTCCCCGTAAGGACGGGGAGAGGGGATGAGCAACAATACGCGACAAGCGCGTATGGGCTTTCTATAGTGGCGCGGGGTTTTGTAGCGGGGAGTTGCGTCATGACCGAGGGTCGGGGTCAAGCGGGCCGTGTGCTCGATTATCTGTTCGGGCGCAATGCGCTGATCGCCATCGCGTCCGCCATGCTGCTGTGCATCTCGGGATTTGCGACCTGGAGCGGGATGAACGACTTCATCCTCGGCGCCTCCTCGACGGGCGCGGGCAAGGGCCGCGAAATCGCCGGCGGTGTCTCGATTTCGCACCACACCCTCGTCATCGCCATCACCATAACGCTGACGTTCCTCATGTGGCTCAGCTTGCGCGAAGCCATCGGCGCGCAACGCCGCCTGATCGAGCGCATCGTCACGTGGCCGCTCTATATCTTCCTGGCGTTATGGTCGATCGGGTTCGGCTATGGGTTCTGGTGGAGCCTGATTGCGGGCGAGGAAGCGACCAAGTCGGGCTTATCTGCGCTGCAGGAAGATGGCCGGGAAGCGGGCGGCGCGATTGCCGCGCGGCTGGATGCGGTCAAATCCCAGGTCGACAGCTTCGCGTCGTGGTCGGAAAGCCAGATGAACCGCGAGGAGAAGAGCGGCGGCAGCTGCGGCGTCGCGTCGGGGGCCGGCAAGGGGCCGCTGTATAACGCCCGCAAGACCACGAGCGACAGCGTGGCGGCCTTGCGCGACACCATCGCCAACTCGTGGCTCGGCCCGGTCAATATCGAGCTTGAAAACCTGAAGAAGGCGGCGACCGGCTTGTCAGAGGGCTCGCCGGAAGAGCGGCAGAAGCAGTTCGAGACCCTATCGCAGCAGATCCGCGGCGCGGCGCGCAACATCGCGTCGCGTTCCAACGAGCTCGGCAAATCGACGGCGGCGGAAATGCGCGCACTCGCCGACAGCGTGAGCGTTGCGCCGGGACAGCCGGGGTTTGGCTGCTATGATCCCACGCTCGCCCAGCGCCTGCGACAGGCCGCCGACCAGGCCTCCGAGCCCGCCAAGCTCAATCTGCGCCAAGCCGCCTTCAACGAGGGACCCGCGGGCGTCGCCAACGCGGTCAAGAACCTGTGGACCAACATGGGGTCGTACCTCGGCAACCTCGTCGTCTACGTCGCCAGCGGGGGCAACGTGAAGCCGTCGACGACGGCTGCGGGCGACCCGATCACCGGGCGCGACATGATCGCGCTCCTGGCTACGATTGGTATCGACCTCGGGCTGTTTGTGCTCGCACTGCTCGATCCGCCGGCCGCGGCACCGGTCAGGCGCGATGCATTGGCGGAAGCGCAGAGCCGGCTGCACATCGCCGATCCGAAGGTGATCCGCCAGCTCGAGCAATCGTTCCAAACGGCAATCGCGCGTGCACCCGACGCCGACATCGAGTGGGTGCGCCAGCACTTCCTGCATCACAACGGCTCGAGCTACTTCGTGATCCCCAACCTCTACAGCGTGGAAAACGACAAGAAGGAGGAACTGCGCGCACTGGCCATGAACCAACTTGCGGGCGTGTTCGACGATCTGAAACTCGTGATGGCGCTCTCGCCCGACGAACTCAAGACGTTTGGCGAAGACGAGCGCCGCTATAGCCATACGGACCTCAATGCCTACCGCAGCAAGGACGACGATGTGACCGGCCGCGTCGTCGCCAAGGGCGGCCTAATGGACCGCTTCAGGCCGCGCCAAGACGAATCGGCCTCCGCATCCAGCTCCGCTGCCGCGGGCAGCAAGCGCGTGCGCAACCATGGCCTGCTGTCGAAGGCCGAGCGTACGCTCGACATCGCCGGATGGAGCGAGGCCGCCAAGCGCGACGTCGAGATTTTCAGGCTGGTCGATACCGAGGGGCTGACGCCGCTGCTCAGCGTGCTCAACGAGGCCACTCTCGAACATCGGACGGCGCACTCAGCCCCCGTGGTTGCAGCTGCCGCACCTGCGGCACAGTTGCCGGATATGCGAAAGGGATAGAGCGAAGGCTGGGGTTATGAATCGAGTCTGGGGCCTTGGTGCCACACTGTGGCCTTGCTAATTGCCGAACACGATTTTCACACTAGAGCTGTGACAGGCGAAGCTGTTAGCCAGAGTCGTCCTGTCACAAACGTCCGGCCACACGGTTCAACCGATCCCGGCCGCTCCAAGACGACGACAGGGACGCTGCGAGAAGCGCAGCACCGACCGCGAGTGATCGTGTCCCGCGTCGATTGGGTTTCGTCGCTTTACTTTTTTCGATGGGTGCAACGCATGCGGCAATCGCCGAAATCCAAAGCCGTCGCGACAGCAAAGACGTCTATTCACGGCTTGGATGCTCCGGTCGAAGTGCGCCGCCACCCCACGGCACGGCGCATGACGCTGCGGGTCAGCCGCACCACACGGGCGGTCATCGTCACGGTGCCGATGCAATGTGACCTTGATGACGCCAGCGTGTTTCTCAACCGCCATCTGGACTGGGTCCGCGAACGCCTCGGCAACCTGCCGCTACCGGTGCCGTTCGACGACGGCATGGTGATGCCGGTCCGCGGCGTGTTGCATCGCGTCTCGTTCACGGGTGAGGCCAAGACCCGCCATCTGGTCGATCACGGTGAAGATGGCGCGCAATCGATCCTGCGCGTCCACGGCAGCCGCGAACACGCGAGCCGCCACCTGCGCGGGTGGCTGTTCGAGCAGGCGCGCCGCGATCTCGACGCCTGCGTGCTGCACCATGCGGGCCAGCTCGATCTCAGGCCCAAGCGGATCGCCATCCGCGACCAGTCGAGCCGCTGGGGGTCATGCTCGACGACCGGCGTGCTCTCGTTTTCCTGGCGACTGGTGCTCGCGCCGCAGCTGGTGCTCGATTACGTGGCCGCACACGAGGTCGCGCACCTTGCTCAAATGAATCATGGACCGCGCTTCTGGAACCTCGTGCGCGCGACGATGCCGCGCATGGACGAGGCCAAGCTGTGGCTCCAGCATTACGGGACCGAGCTGCACCGGTATGACGCTGAACGCGCTGGCTAGAGCAAATTCCGATCCTACGGAATCGGAATTTTGCTCTAGGTTCCTGATTTTGTCGCATTTTCATCTTCATGGAGCGAGGCTTCGCCGTCTTCATGGAGCGAGGCTTCGCCGTCTTCATGCAGCGAGGCTTCGCCGTCTTCATGGAGCGAGGCTTCGCCGTCTTCATGGAGCGAGGCTTCGCCGTCGACGACGAACCGGTATCCACTTCGTCGGAAAATGCTCTAGGTTCTTGATTTTGTCGCATTTTCTGCGACGAACCGGTATCCACTTCGTCGGAAAATGCTCTAACTCGCAAGTAGTCTCATCGCATGTCCACATTCGATTTCTGGTTCGATTTCGCCTCCACCTATTCGTATCTCTCCGCGATGCGGATCGAGGACATGGCGCAAGCGCGCGGCATCGAAGTGACGTGGCGGCCGTTCCTGCTCGGGCCCGTCTTCGTTGCGCAGGGGTGGAACACCTCGCCGTTCAACATCTATCCCGCCAAGGGCGCCTACATGGTGCGCGACATCGACCGGATCGCGCGTGTCCGCGGCATCCCGTTCCAGATGCCCAAGCCGTTTCCGCAGAACAGCCTGCTGCCAGCGCGGGCTGCCCTCGCGATCGCCGATCGGGGCAAACGCGGCCAATTCTGCCGGGCGGTGTTCGAACTCGAGTTCGGGCAGGGACGCTCGATCGACGATCCGTTCGCGATCGGGGAATGCGCCGCCAAGGCCGGTTTGAATGCGGCGGAAATCCTGCAGGCTTCGCGCGGCGATGACGTGAAGGCGCGCCTCAGGGCCGAGACCGAACTCGCGCAGAAGCTCTCGATCTTCGGCGCCCCGACATTCGTCACCGCGGACGATGAATTGTTCTGGGGCGACGACCGGCTCGAAGCCGCCATGGACTGGCGGGGATAACGGGTTGCTGCTCGCTTTCAGCGTATAGGGCGACCGCCCTATAACCCGTTTGACGGGCGCCCCCTCAAACTCCCCTCTGGTTGGAACTACTTGCTTGGTGCGCGGGGCGCGAGGAACCAATGTGGGCCCTCGGCCGTTCCTTCAGCACCAAGCCCAACGGGCTTTAAGCAGGAGATGCAAGCGTATGAAGCGTATTATTCTCATTTCAACGTTGGCGCTTACGCCGGCCCTGGCCATAGCCCAGACGCCGTCGGCCTCGCCCGAGGGCAGCAGCATCTCGGACAAGGTTATGAAGGACCAGCCCGGCACCAAGGGCGGCTCGACGCAGAACCCCACCGCGAAAGGCGACACCGGCAGCCTCTCGGATAAGGTCATGAAGGACAATCCGGGCACCAGGGGCGGCGCGACGCAAACCCCCACCGCGAACGGCGACGCCGGCAGCCTCTCGGATAAGATCACGAAGGACACTTCGGGCCCCGGGGGCGGCACAACCCAGATCGCGCCGGCCAATCCCAACGACCTGACCAACAAAGTCAGCAAAGACAAGTCGGGCAGCAACTAACGTTCTTGCCGTCTTGACCGCAAGAAAAAGGCCGATACCGGATGGTATCGGCCCGTTCGTTTGTCGGATGACGGAACACTCGGCGCGCCGACCTTCGTCACCGCGGACGATGAATTGTTCTGGGGCGACGACCGGCTCGAGGCCGCCATGGACTGGCGGGGGTGAGGGCTCTATTTTTCTTCTCCCGCATTGCGGGAGAGGATGCCGCGACAGCGGCAGGTGAGGGGCTTGCCTTAATGTCAATGACTAGGCTGGTTCGCAGCCCCTCATCCGCCCCTCCGGGGCACCTTCTCCCGTTCCGGGAGAAGAAATAGGGCGGCGTTTATTCAAACCAGACGGCGCTGCGCTAATAGCGTGGACTAGCAGGCTAAAGTGGGATGCCGGTCCAATCCTCCATTTTCTTTTTGATCAAACCTTTGACGAGGTCGCGCAGCAAATCGAATGTAAAACCTTTGGCTTCCAGCGCACCTTGCTTAGCCTTGGCCCACACTTCAGGATCGCGCACCGAATCTGCAAAGTCATGACCGTCCCAAGAAAGGCTTTGAAAGAGGTCCCTACGGTCAAACGGCAAAACCAGTCCCACCTGCTTCAGCAGCGCAAAATGATATTTGACTTCATCAGGGCTCTTACCTGTGAACGAAAGCTCAGGATCATGAAAATCGATTACTGCGCTTGCTCCAATCGGCAATTCCACCGTTTCAAGCCTCAGAAGCAACTCCCGAACCAAATCCATGTCCCGCTGCATCTAAGGGCTCAAACGTCGAGGTTGGCGACGGAGAGGGCATTGGCCTGGATGAACTCGCGGCGGGGTTCGACGACGTCGCCCATCAGCTTCGAGAAGATATCGTCGGCTTCCATAACGTCGCCGACCTTCACCTGAAGGAGCGTGCGGGCGTCGCGGTCGAGTGTCGTTTCCCAGAGCTGGTCGGGGTTCATTTCGCCAAGGCCTTTGTAGCGCTGGAGCGAGATGCCCTTGCGGCCGGCCTCATAGACGGCTTCGAGCAGGGCGCGCGGGCCGGTGATGTCGACCGTTTCACCTTTGCGGCGCAGCTTGCACATCTTGCCGTAGACCTCGGCCAAGTGCGCATGGCGGTCATTCAAGCGGCGGGCTTCGATGGACGCGATCAAAGCGCGGTCGAGCGCGTGGGCTTCGGTGACGCCGCGCAGCATGCGCTTCAAGAGGTAGCCCTCGTTGCCATAACTGCCGGTCCAACCGTCTTCGGTTTCCTCTGCAATGGCGTTGAGGCGGGCTGCGATTTCGCCGGCGGTCTTGGTTGCGATATCGGCCGATTCCAGCCGCTTGGGATCGAACGCGCCTTCGATGGCGGCCTGCTCGGCGATATGGCGGGCATAGCGCGAATGCAGGCTGTCGAGGATGGTGTTGAAGGTGCGGGCGTTCTCGACGATCTCGTGGAGATCGCGGCCTGCCCGCTCGGAGCCGTCGCCTGTGATGAGCACAGCTTCTTCGAGGCCGGCGTTGATCAAATAATCCTCGAACGCGCGCTGGTCCTTGAGGTAGGTGCCGGACTTGCCCTTGGTCACCTTATAGAGCGGGGGCTGGGCGATGTAGAGGTGGCCGCCTTCGACGAGGTCGGGCATCTGGCGGTAGAAGAATGTCAGCAGCAGCGTGCGGATGTGGGCGCCGTCGACGTCGGCGTCGGTCATGATGATGATCTTGTGGTAGCGCAGCTTCTTGACGTCGAAGCCGCCTTGCTGGCCCTCGACCATGCGGCCGATGCCGGTGCCGAGTGCGGCGATGATGTTCGTCACCTGCTCGGAGGAGAGCATCTTGTCGGTGCGTGCGCGCTCGACGTTGAGGATCTTACCTCGGATCGGGAGCACAGCCTGGTATTCGCGCTTGCGGCCCTGCTTGGCGGAACCACCTGCCGAGTCGCCTTCGACGATGAACATTTCCGTGTTGACGGGGTCGCGGTCCTGGCATTCGGCAAGGCCGCCTGGCAGGCGCAGGCCATCGAGCGCGCCCTTGCGGCGCGTCAGGTCGCGGGCCTTGCGGGCGGCTTCGCGGGCGAGCGCCGATTCGATCACCTTCTGCAGGATCAGCTTGGCCTCTTTGGGATTTTCCTCGAAGTAGGTCGAGAGCTTGTCGGCGACGACGGATTCGACCACCGGCTTCACTTCGGACGAGACGAGCTTGTCCTTGGTCTGGCTCGAGAATTTCGGGTCGGGCACCTTGACCGAAAGCACGCAGGTCAAGCCTTCGCGGGAATCTTCGCCCGACAGCTCGACCTTCTCCTTCTTTGCAATGCCGCTCTCGTCGGCGTACTTGTTGATGACGCGGGTCAGCGCGCCGCGGAAGCCCGCCAAGTGCGTGCCGCCGTCCCGCTGCGGGATGTTGTTGGTGAAGCACAGCACGTTCTCGTGGTAGCTGTCGTTCCACCACAGCGCGACCTCGGCGACGATGCCGTCCTTTTCGGCGCGGATCATGATCGGCTGGGGCGCCAGCGGGTTTTTCGAGCGATCGAGATACTTCACGAACGCTGCAACGCCGCCTTCATACATAAGCTGCTGGTGCTTCACGTCGGCGTGGCGGGCGTCCGTCAGGTTGATGTTGACGCCGGAGTTCAGGAACGCCAGTTCGCGCAGCCGATGCTCCAGCGTCGGGTAGTCGAATTCGATCATGGTGAAGGTCTTGGGGCTGGGGAGGAATGTCACCTCGGTGCCGCGCTTGTCCTTGACCTTCTTGACGACCTTGAGGGGTGCGACCGGCACGCCGTCGCGGAACTCCATGTGGTGTTCGTCGCCGTTACGCCAGACCGTGACCTTGAGCCATGTCGAAAGCGCGTTGACCACCGAGACGCCCACGCCGTGCAAGCCGCCCGAGACCTTGTAGCTGTTCTGGTCGAACTTGCCGCCGGCGTGCAGCTCCGTCATCACGATTTCGACGGCGGAGCGCTTGGGATCCTGGTCGTCGTCCTGCTTCACGCCCGTAGGGATGCCGCGGCCGTTGTCGGCGACCGTCACCGAGCCGTCGGCGTTGAGCGACACCCGCACCTCGGTCGCGTGCCCCGCTAAACTCTCGTCGATGGCGTTGTCGACGACCTCGTACACCATGTGGTGGAGGCCCGAGCCGTCGTCGGTGTCGCCGATGTACATGCCCGGCCGTTTGCGGACCGCTTCGAGGCCCTTCAGCGTCTTGATCGCGTCCTCGTTGTAGTCGTCGGCCGAAGCGCCGCCTTGGGACATGACAGCGAGGGGCGCCGCATCGGTGGCAGCTTCGTTCGACACGGCGGGAGGGGCTTTGCGGACGGGTTCGGCGCTCATGTTTTGACCTGAATTCCAGTGAACAGATTTTAAGAATTGCTTATAGCACGGCCCTCGCGCGGCTGCGCAAAAAAGCAGCGGTATGGCCATGCAAATTCACGAGAAAAATTTGTTTGATTACAATGTGTTATTCGTTTGCCTTGCGCAGACAATCGGACGCGTCACCGCTTCGTCATATTGTGGGGCTCAAGGGCCTCACAAAACCGTCTTCGACGCGCAAGAAACGCGCGTGTCCCGCGAGCGCTGCGAAGGCCTGATCGTCCGTGCCGGTCATCCAGGCCTGGGCCTTCAAACGCAAGATTTCGGCGAACAGCGCGGCGCGGCGGGCTTCGTCCAGGTGGGCGGTAATCTCGTCCAGCAGCAGGATGGGCGCGACGCCGTCCTGCCTGGTCGCGACCAGCTCGGCGTGCGCCAGAACAAGCCCCAGCAGCAGCGCTTTCTGCTCACCCGTCGAGCACAGGCGCGCGGCCATCTGCTTGGGGCCATGGGCGACGAGCAGATCGGAGCGGTGGGGGCCATCCAGCGTGCGGCCGGCGGCGCGATCGCGTTCGCGGGCAACGCTCAGACGCCGGGCATAATCGTCTTCGACATCGACGGCGGCGTTATGGGCGAGGCTTGCTTCCAGCGCGCCTTCGATCGCGAGCGTTGCCCACGGGAAGGGGCTTTGGGGATCGCGCGCGCGCCGTTGGCCAATGATTTCGGCCATCGCAGTTGCGGCTTCGGCGCGGGCGGCGGCAACGGCAACGCCGGTTTCGGCCATGATGTGCTCCAGCCCTGCAAACTGGCGATCGTCGCGGGAGCCGTCCGACAGCAGGCGGTTGCGGCTCGTCATCGCGCGCTCGAAGCGGCCGGCAATGGTGCGGTAGCTGGGGTCGAAGCAGAGGATCAGCCGGTCGAGGAAGCGGCGGCGTTCACCGGCTGGCCCCGTGAACAGGCCGTCCATGGCGGGGATCAGCCAGACCATTTCAACGAGATCGGCCAGGATTCCGGTGCTGGACTGGGCTTGCGCGTTAAGCCGCAGCAGGCGAGAGGCGGGCGGACGGGTGGCGCCGATTGCCGGTGGGATGCCGGTGCCGATGTCGATTTGACCTTGCAGGGAGTGGACTTTGGCTGCGACCGACCAGCTGCCATCGCCATCGCTTTTTGCAAGATCGGAGTAGACCGCGCGGCGCAGGCCCTGGCCGGCCGCAAGCAACGAGAGCGCTTCTAAGATATTGGTTTTTCCTGCGCCGTTGGCGCCCGCGAGCACGACCGGCTCGGGACCGGCTTCGAGCGTGAGCGCGCGATAGTTGCGGAAGTTGGTCAGCGCGATGCGCTCGATCCAGAGGCCGTCGCTGTGGGGTGATGACGGCATCGGTCTCGCTGCGCGAGCGGGCTACCGCCCGCACCCGTCCGGAGGGAAACCCTCCGGACCGCCCGTTTTATGGGCCTTTTGAATTCATACCCGCATCGGCATCAGGACGTAGAGGGCGCTGTCGTCGGAACTGTCGCGCACCATCGTCGGCGAGCCGGGGTCGGCCAGCATGAAGCGGGCTTCCTCGCCCTCCAGCTGGCCGGCGATGTCGAGCAGATAGCGGGCGTTGAAGCCGATCTCGAGGGGGGCTGCGACGTAGCCGACGCTGATCTCCTCGGTGGCGCTGCCGCCTTCGGGGTTGTTGACCGACAGCACCAGCTTGTCCGCCGTGATCGAGAGTTTGACCGCGCGGCCGCGCTCGCTGGCAATCGTCGAGACGCGGTCGACTGCGCCGATGAACTCGGCGTTGGAGACCTTCATTTCCTTGTCGTTGGCCTGCGGGATCACGCGGCCATAATCGGGGAAGGAGCCGTCGATCAGCTTGGACGTCAGCGTCACGGTGCCGATCTCGAAGCGCACTTTGGTCGGGCTCACGCCCATCTTCACGACGCCGGCGCCATCTTCGATGAGGCGATGGAGTTCGTGGACCGTCTTGCGCGGGATGATGATGCCGGCCATGCCGGTCGCGCCTTCGGGCCGGGGTAATTCGACCTGGGCCAGGCGATGGCCGTCGGTTGCGACCGCGCGCAGCGTCGGTTGGCCGTTACGCTCGGCGGTGTGGAGGTAGATGCCGTTCAGGTAGTAGCGGGTTTCCTCGGTCGAGATCGCGAAGCGGGTCTTGTCGATGAGCCGCTTCAGATCGCTCGCGGAGACTTCGAATTCCTGGGCCATCTCGCCGACCGCCAGATCGGGGAAATCGTCGGCGGCGAGGGTCTGCAACGCGAAACGCGAAGGGCCGGCCTTCAGGGTCAGGCGTTCCTTCTCGGCGTCCTTGACGAGTTCGATCTGCGCGCCGTCCGGCAGCTTGCGAACGATATCGTGCAGCATGTGGGCTGGCACCGTGAGCGCGCCAGGCTGGGTGACGTCGGCGGCCACCACTTCGATGACCTCGCGCTCGAGGTCCGTCGCCTTGAACCGCAACGAGCGGCCGGAGGCGGACAGCATCACGTTCGACAATATCGGGATCGTGGTGCGGCGCTCGACGACGCTCGTCACATGGCTGAGCGCTCTCAGCAATTCACCTCGTTCGATCACGAGCCTCATGGTCGATCCTTGACGACAGGTTGGCGTTGGTATGGACGGACAGTAACAGGACCAATCAGCCGCCGTGGGAAAGAATCACGGATGCTCACAGGCGCTATCTCGGCAGGGCTTCCGGGTGGAAGCGGCCCACAGTGGCGGGAGGCCATCTAGACAAGAATCGTTGTCTTTTACCAGCTAAACCAGCTGGTTGACCGTTCTCAGTGATGTTCAATAAAAAAAGCGGCACGCTGAAGGTGCCGCTTTTCATTTTGGAGGCGTCGAAATCGCTCAGGAGTTCAGCATCTTCTTCAATTCGTCCAGTTCGTCGCGCAGCCGGGGATTGTCCGTCAAAACGCCCTCAATCTTACGGATCGCGTGCAGAACGGTTGTATGGTCACGGTTGCCGAAGCGACGGCCGATCTCGGGCAGCGACCGCGCGGTCATCTGCTTTGCGAGGTACATGCCGATCTGGCGCGGCCACACCACCGAACGATGGCGGCGCTGCGACAGCAGATCACCCTTCGAGACGCCGAAGTGGCGCGAGACGATGCGCAGGATGTCCTCGATCTTGACGCGGCGGGGCTCGATGCCCTGCACGAGATCGCGGATCACCGTCTCGGCGATGTCGATCGACAGCGGCGTGCGCATGTACTGCCAAGTGGCATACAGGCGGGTGATGGCGCCTTCAAGTTCGCGGCCGCTTTCCGTCAGGCGGTCGGCCAGCAGGTCGAGGACCTCGCGCGACAGCTCGAACGACGGGTCGACGGCGCGCTTTTCGCCCAGTCGCCGCTCCAGAACCTTGAGCCGCAGATCGTGGTCGAGGCCGCCCAACTCGGTCACGAGACCGCGCTGAAGGCGCGAGCGCATGCGTTCGTTGAGGCGCTCGATGTGGTTGGGGGCGCGGGCCGAGGCGACGACCACCTGCCGGCCGCCATCCAGCAGCGAGTTGATGATGTGATCGAATTCCTGCTCGGTGCGTTCGCCCTGCATGAATTCGAGGTCATCGATCAGCAGCATGTGGACCTGACGGAACTTCTCCTTGAAGGCTGACGGATCCTGGCTGCGCACGGCTTCCACGAACTGATAGCGGAAGCGTTCCGCGGTCAGATACAGCACCTGGGCATTCGGCGCTCGGCGCTTTACATCCCAGGCAATCGCATGAAGCAAGTGGGTCTTGCCCAACCCCACGGACGAATGGATGTAAAGCGGGTTGAAGGCGGGAGTGTCCGACATCACCATTTCGGCGACCTGGGTCGCGCCGGCATGGGCCATGCGGTTGGCCGGACCGACGACGAAGCTGTCGAAGGTGTAACGGGGATCCAACGGCGAGCCTTCGAAGCCACCGACCTGCGTGCGGCCGACGGCGTTCGGCATGGCGCGGGGGATCGGGCGCTGCTCGTTGGCGCCCATGGCGCTTTCGAACACGGCCGGCAGCTCTTGCTGGCCTTGCGCATCAGCCGCATCCTTGGCGCGCTGGCTGCTGGACGCTGGCTGACGCAACACGACGTCGACGCGCTCGGCCGATTCGAACTCTGCGCGGCAGGCGGTCAAAAGGGCGTCGATGTAGTGCGACTGGATCCAGTTGCGCAGGAACTTGACCGGGACGGACACCGTCACGACGCGGCCGTCGAAGCGGTCGAATTCCAAAGCGTTAAACCAGCTCGTGTAGATGTCTTCCCCCAAGCGGGCACGCAAAAGCGCGCGCACCTTCTTGCCACGGCCGTCGACGCCGACCGCAGAATCGCCGCCGCCAGCCCCCTGATCCGAGCCCGCGCTACCCGCCTTTTGAGCGGGTTTCTGGCCGGCCTTGCGCGCCGGCGACGACAGATCATGAAGCGGATTTTCAAGTGTTGGCATCGGTACCCCTTTACGTTTCTCTTTGTGCGCATTCGACACACTCCCAGCGACGCAAGCCCTCACCGCTGCGCCGGGACGTCAAACGATCTTCACGTGCCTAAAACTTCTATCCTTGCGCCCAGGCAAGTCCGGCGGCTTTCCAGCCGCCCAGCCGGCCTCGGTGACGGTTGGGGTCAAGTGGCCCCTCAAACCCGTCCGCCACGTTGTGGCAGTGCCCAAATCCGACCGCTTCCATGGCCTCGGCCGCCATGCGGCTGCGACCACCGGAACGGCAGATGAAATACATATTGGTGGTGGTGTCCGATCCGCTGCCGGCCAACGCGGCTTTCAAGCGATCGCTGAAGGCCGGATCGACGCTGTTTTCAGGAAACGTTTGCCACTCGACCGTGACGACGCGCTTGCCGAGCGCCGACAGATCGGGCAGGCCGACGAACGTCCATTCCGCTCGCGTCCTGACGTCTATCAAGACCGAAGCAGGATCGGCTTTGAGCCGTTCCCACACGTCCCGCACGTCTAAGTCACCAACCACGTATACCCCACATCCTGCAGTCGCATTTCAAGTTCAGTATTGCAAATTCAGTCATGTCGTCACCCGAGGCGAACTGCAGCCCTGGACAACGCTTTATCAGCACCGCGTTTCACCTCGATTGCTCGAGACCCGCGCGATCAACCGTCGATACGCAATACACTGGTGAGCGGCAGTCTTGCCGGACGGATCAAACACTCCGCCCGATTGTTGGTTCGTCCCGTTGGTTCGTTCCGCCGGTTCGTTCCGCGCGGCTCTCTGCCAACAGGTTCGTTCCAGTAAGTGGTGCCCAGTCCGTCGTTGCGAACCGCAACGACGGAGGGGAATTATCCCCCGCCAGGGGTGCCAGGGTTAATTATCCGTTTCGAGGCTGGGAGTAAAGGTGCGGGGGATGACGGAGGGGTGTGGATGCGGGGGGCCGAAAGCTGCCCAAAGAGGGCCGGAATGTCATCAGACGGGACCGAATTCAATGCAAGTAATTGCCTGTTTCATCCGGCTTTTTTGGAGGGCAAGCCATGGTCATATGGGAGCGATGGAGCAGGCTGCACCGGGCTGTGGAAGAAGGTCTTTTTCTTGTAACGAGGGAGGAGCAACGAAGGGTACTGAGTCTGCGTCAGGGGGAGGGTTTTTCCACAGCAGTGCCACGACTTAGAGGTGTTCAGGGTGGGTGCGGGGGAAGGGGAAGCAGGGGCTTGCCTGATGCGAATATGACACAATCTTATCAATTTGACGGCGACTGCGAAGTGATTCCTAAGGCATTGAAATTGCGTGACTTTCAAATTCACGCTGTGCGTGTGCCGGGCGCAGATCGATTGTCGGTGATTGAACCACACACAGTCTGGCAGCGCATCCGCCACGCCATTGCTACACACCACTTCCGGCCATGGCTTATTGCGCACGCAGAAACGGGCCGCCTCGCGACGACCCGTTTCAACATTGCACGATGATGCCGGCGTTCTCTCAGGCGTGAGCGGCGGCGCTCAAGGCCTTCACGCGCGCCGAAAGACGCGAAACTTTCCGGCTCGCGGTCTTCTTGTGAATGATGCCCTTCTGAGCCGTGCGCACCAGCACCGGCTCGGCAGCTTTCAGAGCCGCTGCGGCGGCTGCAGGATCACCCTTCGCGATCGCTTCCTCGACGAGGCGGACCTGCGACTTCATACGGGTGTGGCGGGCCTTGTTGATGGCTGTCCGGCGGACCGCCTTGCGAGCGGCTTTTTTCGCCGACGTCGTATTCGCCATAGTCTTCTCGTCCTTTGTTTACTGCGGGCGCGGTGTGTGCGCTGCGCGTACGGGGGTTTTCTGCGCGCGTACGCGCGCCTTGGATCTGGTTTGCATCCGCTCACCCTGCTTTCGGCAGCATGCTTCCGGCAGGTTTACGGTGCTCAAATGAAAGAGCCGCCCGAAACAGAGTTCCGAGCGGGATTGACGGTGTATATCTGGCGTGTTGCCGCCGGTCAATGGTTACAGCGTTGCAATCGAAATGGTATTAACCGTAGCAATGCGTGGTTTGCGCCGCATTTACACATCCTAAAGCTCCAACACGCACTTTAGGCCGCTGAAACCAAACTCGAAAAGCGCTTACTGGAGAGCCTCATGGCAGCCTTGGTCATCTGGATGATGTCGTTAACGATCAGCACCTGCATCACTATTCTCAGCGCCGCAGCTCAGCGGCCCGAGATTCACATGATGGTGACGGCGGTCGTGACCCTCACTATGGCGGTCGTCGCCGTGCAGGCCTATCGGCAGCTGCTTACCGAGCATGCGACGCGAAGCGCGCTTGCGGCCTCGACGTCGCGTTATGTCGGCCTCGTGTGGATCTGGGCCGCAACCGCGATGCTCTTCACCTATGAATTCATTCTTTCCTGGCGCGAGGCCTGGACGTTCGTCATCGGGCTGCTGCTGGTGGGCGGCTTGTGTGTCGCCGTCGCCTGGATGTTCGACAAGGACGACGCCGCCGGCAAGGACGACGAGACGATGCTCTCCATCGCGCGCAAGCTCAACCTGGTCCAGATCGTGGGCATGTTGATCGTTGTCGCGGGGCTCGTCGCCGACGGCAAGTTCGTGCCGATGGCCCACAAGACCCTGCACGACGACTGGGCGGCCAACAACATCTTCTTCTTCGGTGCGCTCGCGATCGCCCTCATCGGCGCCTATGCCATGATCAACGATCAGAAGCGCGAACAGGCCCGCACGTGAACGCAAACGGCGCGCGCAATCTGGTCACGCCGTTGATGGCGGCGCTATGGCTTGTGATCGCGGCCAGCGTTGCCGGACAGGTGGCGGGCGCCAGCCGGAACGAGAGCGCGTATTCGATTTTCGCGGCGGCAGCCTTCGCCGGCGCATTGCTGCGGGTCGCCTGGCAGATCAACCAGCCATGGTGGGACGGCGGCGCCCACGATATCGGACCGGCCGCAAGCTCCGCCCAGCCGATGTTGGCGCAACGCAACGCCGGGCTGCTGGCGGCCGGATACGGCTGGGGCGCGGCAAGCCTGCTCGCGGTCTACCTGCTGTCGCCGCTCAAATGGCAACATGGCTGGCAATACGGATGCGGGATGGCGCTCATCGCACTGTTGATCTTCTGGGTCACGCGGGACCTTGGCGCACGCTGGTCGCCACGGGTCGAGCGCTGGCTCGTATTGGGCACCATGATCCACAGCTGGGCCGCCTCAGCCGGGGTCATCTGGCTGATCGGCATGGGTAAAATCCTATCGGTCAAGGGCGACTGGGCCGCCAATGTGGTGTTTGTCGCGGGCGCCATCTGTATTGCCGGTCTCAGCGTGCTCGCGCTCCGCACGGCCCGCAGCTTGTCGGCTCAGGCACAAGCTCAGAGCTAGCTTCTTGTTTCGGCGTGCGTCTTTTGACAAAATCGCTGCACACTTTTGCCGGAAGCACTTTAGCGCTGGCAGGAGGCGCAGTAGTAGGTCGCACGCTGGCTTTGGACCAAGCGCTGGATCAGTCCGCCGCAGCCTAGCCGCGGGCACGGCTCGCCCGTGCGGCCATAGACCGAAAACTCGTTCTGAAAGCCCCCGCTTGCGCCGTCTGTGTGACGGTAATCGCGCAGGGATGAGCCGCCTGCCAGAATTGCCCGGTTGAGCACGGCGCGGATCTCGGGAACCAGGCGTTTCGCGCGCGCGGTCGGTGCGCCGCCGGCGCGGGCGAGCGAACCTGCTGTGCGGCGGGGCGAGATTTCCGCGCCGTGCAGCGCTTCCGACACGTAGATATTGCCGAGGCCTGCGATGTTGCGCTGGTCGAGCAGGAAGCCTTTCAGGTCCGTGCGCTTGCCGTAGGCTTTCCCCGCCAGATAGGCCGCATCCAGCGCATTGCCGAGCGGCTCGGGGCCCAGGTCTGCAAATAGAGGATGGGCGTCGCGTTCGCGCTCGGTCGTCAGCAGCATGAAGCCGAAGCGGCGCGGGTCGTTGTAGACAACGCTTGCGCCGGTCGACAGCGTGATCACCACGTGGTCGTGCTTGTCGCTTGCGGCGGTGCCGTAGACGTAATCGCCGAACGTGCGCGGGGCTGCACCGGGCAGGGCGACGCTAAGGCGGCCGCTCATGCCGAGATGGACGATGAGCACGGTTGCATCGGACAGGGTGACCAGCAGATACTTGGCGCGACGCGAGACGGCGACGATCTTGCGGCCTTCGAGACGGGACACGAAGTCTTGCGGGAATGGAAAGCGCAAGTCTGGGCGGCGCTGTTCGACGCGGGCGATCATGGCACCCGTCAGCACCGGCTCCAGGCCGCGGCGGACGATTTCGACTTCAGGGAGTTCGGGCACGGGGACTCGCGTTCAAGGTGACGAGCCGGGAGGATAGCGCGGCGCGGCAGACCCGGCTATGCTCGCGTTCATGACCCATGATCCCTCCTCATATGGCACCTCTTTCGGCTTCAAACCCGTCGCCGAGGCCGAGCGCCAAGGCCTCGTCAACCAGGTGTTTGCCACCGTTGCCGAGCGTTACGACCTCATGAACGACCTCATGTCGGGCGGTCTGCACCGGCTCTGGAAGGCCGACATGATCGCTTGGCTGAACCCGCCGCGCACGGGATCGCGGCCGTACAAACTGCTGGACGTTGCTGGCGGGACCGGCGATGTGGCGCTGCGGTTTGCGCGTGCGAGCGAGGGGGCTTCTGCCGCCACGGCCACCATTTGCGATATCAGCCCCGAAATGCTGGCGGTCGGCCGGCGGCGGGTCGAGGCGGCCAAGCTCGGCCATCGGATCGATTGCGTCGATGGCAATGCCGAGGGGCTGCCGTTTCCCGATGGCACGTTCGACGCTTACACGATCGCGTTCGGCATCCGCAACGTCACGCACATCGAACAGGCGCTGCGGGAGGCCTACCGCGTGCTCAAGCCGGGCGGGCGGTTCTTGTGTCTCGAATTCTCGACCGTCGAGGTGCCCATGCTCGACAGGCTCTACGATTTCCACTCGTTCGAAGTCATCCCAAGGCTCGGCGCGCTGACCGCGGGCGCCGCGCAGCCCTACGAATATCTCGTTGAAAGTATTCGGAACTTTCCTAATCAAGCGACCTTCGCTACGATGATCGGCGGGGCAGGCTTCGAGCGCGTCTCTTATCGCAACCTCACCGGCGGCGTGGCCGCGATGCATTCCGGCTGGAAGATTTGAGCGAACACAGGCAAGGAGCGTTGACCGATCTTGCAGCGCTGGCCTAGCGTTGACACGCCACTCTTATTTGATCGGTTCAGATCTTTGGACGCAATCTCCAGGAGACCCACGATGAAATTGATTTCTTTAGCTACCGCTGCCCTCGTTCTTGCCCTCGGCGTTTCGGCCGCAAACGCTGGCGAATGCGTCAAGAAGGCCGCCGTCGCTACCTCGGCGACGGCCGAGCAAGCCAAGTGGTATGCGCTCGAAACCACGGTGCAAGCCGTCAGCTGGAGCCTGTGGCCCGGCTACGTTTCGACCAGCAAGGTCGAAGGCTACAACGTCAAGGACAGCTACACGTGCGCACCCGATGGCGGCCAGGTGACCTGCCACGTGGTTGCGACGTTCTGCAAGAAGTAATGTGCGACCCTCGTTTTGGTTAGCGATACGGCCGTGGGGCAATCTGCGGCCGTATCGCATTGATAGACCCTGCGAGGGGCGCTTTGCCCCTCGCGCACCCCAACCAGGACGCGCGCGCCCTGGACCCGCCTCCCTGAACCGTAACCGCTTGGCGGTAATGAGCTTGACCCGGCATTGGTTCGCGCCAATGTGGGTTGCTGATCGATTTGGACCGACCTCGCCGCATGGCCTCAACCCTCCTGAATACTTTCCGGCTCGCAAAGGCGGGCATCGTGTTTGCCCAGCATGGCGTGCGCTTCGTGCCGTCAGGCTTACCGGTGCCGCTCGCCTTGCGCGCGGCCCAGGCGCTGGTTGCGCCCATCGGCTGGTTGTCGGCGCCGTTCCGGATCGGGCAGCCGAAGTCCAAACGGATCAGCGCGGCGCTCGCCCAGCTGGGACCGAGCTACATCAAGCTTGGGCAGTTTCTCGCGACGCGGGCGGACGTCATCGGGCCCGAACTCGCGCGCGACCTGTCCCATTTGCAGGACCGGCTGCCGCCGTTCGCGATGGCGCAGGCGCGTGCAACGGTCGAACGGGAGCTCGGCGGAAAGCTCGAAGATCATTTCGCGAGCTTCGGGCCGCCGGTTGCCGCCGCTTCCATTGCGCAGGTGCACCGGGCGAGCGTCATCGAGAACGGCGTCGAGACGGCGGTCGCGGTCAAGATCCTGCGCCCCAACGTAGAAAAGCGGTTCCGCCGGGACCTCGACAGCTACGCGTTCGCGGCCCGTATCGTCGACCGGTGGGTTCCCTCTGCGAGGCGGCTCAAGCCGTTGGCGGTGGTGGAAAATCTCAAGCGGACGACCGATCTCGAGATGGACTTGCGGCTGGAGGCGGCCGCGATCTCGGAGATGGCCGACAATATTGCCGGTGATCCTGGATTTCGCGTGCCCAAGGTTGACTGGCGGCGCACGCAAAAACGCGTCCTGACACTCGACTGGATCGAGGGGACGCCGATTGCGGACCTCGCGGCGCTCAAGGCCAGCGGCCACGATACCCGCGCGCTCGGCATGACCGTGCTGCAGTCGTTCCTGCGGCACGCCATGCGCGATGGGTTCTTTCACGCCGACATGCATCCGGGCAACCTGTTTGTGGATGCGAAGGGAGACGTGGTCGCGGTCGATTTCGGCATCATGGGGCGGCTTGGGACGCGCGAACGGCGGTTTCTCGCCGAAATCCTGCACGGTTTGATCACGCGCGATTACCGGCGGGCGGCGGAAGTTCATTTCTGGGCCGGATACGTGCCGCCGCACCACGACGTCGCGGTGTTTGCACAGGCAATGCGGGCCATCGGCGAGCCCATTCACGGCAAGACGGCTGCTGAAATTTCCATGGCAGACCTGCTCGGGCAGCTGTTTGCCTACACCGACGTGTTCGATATGGAGACGCGCCCTGAGTTGATTTTGCTGCAGAAAAGCATGGTCATCGTCGAGGGCGTGGCGCGCGGGCTCAATCCGGAGCTGAACCTTTGGGTCGCCGCCGAGCCGGTCGCCAAGGAGTGGATGGAGCGTAATCTCGGCGCGATGGGGCGGCTGCGGGAGGCCGGCGAAGGGGCCGGAGAAATTGCCAAAATCCTGGGCGATCTGCCGCAGCTGATGGCAAGCGCGGAACGGGCGACCGCGGCCTTGGGCGAGATCTCCAAGAGCGGGGTTAGGCTCGACGAGGCGTCCCTAAAGGCTTTGACGAAACAGGGGAAATCTTCAATCGTGACCAAACTCGCGCTGTGGGTCGGCGCGCTTAGTCTGCTCGCCATGGCGCTGGTGCAGATGGGCGTGATCGCGCGGTAACTGGTCGCTTCGCGAGCGGTGCCAGCCCCGCGCCCCGCCGGAGGGACACCCACTAGAGCCCGCCCGACTTTTTTACTGTTGACCCGTAAGCTGCGAGCGCGGTGCGCTCAGGCTTTGGCGGCTTCGGCTTGTTCTTTCAGGAGTTTGGCCAGGCGCTCTTCCTGATCGGTGATGCGGTCCGCCATGCGCGATTCGTCTGCCGCACCCGAAAAGGCGGTGGCTTGCTCGGTCAGATCGCGCAAATTTTCGCGAACTGCGGCGATGCGGCGCTCAATTTCTTGAATCAGTTCGGCGTCGGCCATGGATTGTTCCTAGATGTTCGCTTTTCTTTGAATTGCTCTCATGCTCTAGCTTTCTGTTTTGTCGCGCGTTTTGACGGAAAACCGCTTCACACTGTTCCTAACGCGCTCTACGGGTTTGGGACTGCTGCGCAAAATGCCGTCTGCATTATAAACCAGCATATGGGCTGGAAGTTCCAAACGCCCGATGAGCCGATTGACTGCGGGAGATCAGGCGCCGAGGCGTCATTGCGCGGTCCAGCGGAACTGGCGGCGAAAGTCGAGGTAACAGCGGTCGCAAATCCAGTGGTCGCCTTGAGTGGTGCAGTAGCCGGAGTGAAGATCATGGGGGGCCAAGGAAAACTTTCCGCCGCAAAATTCGCAGTGGTCATGATCCCAAGACAGCGTTGGCGCGTAGGGCCGGCGCGTTACGTTCGCGTTCAACAGGAAACGTTCTTGCCCGTGCAATCTCCAATCGACCATGCGGAGCCCTCCACAGCTTCCGAGTTCTTGGATTCGGCCCGATCTTCGCCGATTCGATTCAAAACGCAAAAAACCCGCTGGCGGACCAGCGGGGTTTTTAAAAGACTAATAAAGAGGGGATCTGATGACTTTTCATATTCACACACATGCAGACCTGGCGACGACCTACTCTCCCATGTCTTAAGACAAAGTACCATCGGCGCAGGGGCGTTTCACGGCCGAGTTCGGAATGGGATCGGGTGCAGCCACCCCGCCATTATCACCAGGTCGGCGTGTGTGTGAATATGACTTCTGGTCATCCGCGTAGCCGCGGAACTTTTTGTAAAACAAGCTCACTCAGGAACCTGAGATGAGTATTGCTTAATGAGAGCAATCAAGCCTATCGAGCTATTAGTACCTGTAAGCTACACGCCTTGCAGCGCTTCCACACCAGGCCTATCAACGAGGTCGTCTTCCTCGACTCTCAAGGGAGAACTCGTTTTGAGGTAGGTTTCCCGCTTAGATGCCTTCAGCGGTTATCCCGTCCATACATAGCTACCCTGCTATGCCGCTGGCGCGACAACAGGTCCACCAGAGGTATGTCCATCCCGGTCCTCTCGTACTAGGGACAGATCCTCTCAATTCTCCTACACCTACGGCAGATAGGGACCGAACTGTCTCGCGACGTTCTGAACCCAGCTCACGTACCACTTTAAACGGCGAACAGCCGTACCCTTGGGACCTGCTCCAGCCCCAGGATGTGATGAGCCGACATCGAGGTGCCAAACGACGCCGTCGATATGGACTCTTGGGCGTCATCAGCCTGTTATCCCCGGCGTACCTTTTATCCGTTGAGCGATGGCCC
>JANXVY010000093.1 GCA_025351425.1 Hyphomicrobium sp. | reverse complement strand
CAAGCATATCCCGACCACCGCCGCGTGCGAGACCTGCCACTCCACCACGAACTTCACGGCCTGGGGTCCGGGCACACCGATGAACCACGCCGGCATTACAGCTGCGTGCGGCACCTGCCACAACGGCACGCTCGCCAAGGGACAGGCGTCCTACCCCAAGCACATTGCAACGACGCTGACGTGCGAGACCTGCCACTCCAAGACGAATTTCACGGCCTGGGGCCCTGGCACGCCCATGAACCACACCGGCATCACCTCGGGGTGCGCCAGCTGCCACAACGGCACCAATGCGCTCGGCCAGACGTCCTATCCGTCCCACATCCCGTCGGCCCAGCCGTGCGAAACCTGCCATACGGCAACGAATTTCACTGCCTGGGGTCCGGGCACACCGATGAACCATGCCGGCATTACGTCGGGGTGCGCCGCGTGCCATGGCGGCGCCTTCGCCGGGGTAAAGACCAAGTCTGCCACCCATGTCGCGACAACGTTGCCGTGCGAAAACTGCCACCACTCCACCACGAGCTTCCTCGGCGCGACCTTCGATCATACCGGCATCACGACCGGCTGCGCGACCTGCCATGACGGCGTTCAGGCCAAGGGTAAGGCTGCGTACGCCAACCACGTCCCGACCACGCAGCCGTGCGAGACATGCCACTTCAGCACCGTTGCCTTTGGCCCCGGCACGGCGATGAACCATTTAGGGATCGTGAGCGGCTGCGCCTCCTGCCATAACGGGGTTCTTGCCAAGGGGCAGGCGTCCTTCGCCAATCACGTGCCGACGGCATTGCCGTGCGAAACCTGCCATTCGATTACAAAGTTCACGGCCTGGGGGCCGGGCACGCCCATGAACCACAGCGGCATTTCATCGGGCTGCGCCAGCTGTCACAACGGGACGCTCGCCAAGGGCAAGGTTTCCTATTCCAACCACATCCAGACCAGCCAGCCGTGCGAGACCTGCCACGCGAACTCGAATTTTGTCGCCTGGGGTCCGGGCACGGCCATGAACCACTCAGGCATCACCTCGGGGTGTGCCAGCTGCCACAACGGCACCATGGCACTCGGCAAGACCGCGACCCACGTCGCAACCACCCAGCCGTGCGAGCTTTGCCACAAGAGCACCATCAGCTTCCTGGGCGCAGGGTTCGACCACACGGGGATCACGTCGGGTTGCGCCAGTTGCCACGATGGGACACAGGCGCTCGGTAAATCAGCCTATCCGACCCACATTCCGACAACGAATGCGTGCGAAACCTGCCATTCGAACACGAACTTTACGAAATTCGGTCCGGGCACGGCCATGAACCATGCCGGCATCAGCGCAAACTGCGCCACCTGCCACAACGGTACCAACGCCGTCGGGATTTCCTCATATCCCACCCACGTTCCAACCACGCAGCCCTGCGAGACGTGCCATTCGAAGACCAACTTCGCGGCCTGGGGTCCGGGCACGGCCATGAACCACGCCGGCATCACGGCGGGGTGCGCCACGTGCCATGGCGGCCAATTTGCAGCGGTCAAATCGACGGCGGCGTACCCCAAGCACATCGCGACCGCCCAGCCATGCGAAACCTGCCACAAGAGCACGGTCGCCTTCGGGCCGGGTACGGCGATGAACCACCTCGGCATCACATCGGGTTGCGCGGCCTGCCACAATGATGTCAACGCGCTCGGCAAGGCCGTTTATCCGACCCACATTCCGACGAGCGCCCCTTGCGAAACCTGTCATACGGTGTCGAATTTTACGGCCTGGGGTCCGGGCACGGCCATGAACCACGCCGGGATCACGACGGGGTGTGCGACGTGTCACGGCGGGCAGTTTGCGGCCGTCAAGACGAAGTCGGCGACGCACGTCTCAACGACGCTGCCGTGTGAAAACTGCCACTACAGCACGACGACCTTCCTGGGCGCGGTGTTCAGCCATCTCGACAACAACAGTCAGCCAATTGTTGCTGGCTGCGCGACCTGCCACAACGGGACGATAGCGAAAGGCAAGTCGACGTCACACATCACCACATCGGCGCCGTGCGAGCAGTGTCATACGAGCAAGGTGACGTTTCTGGGTGCAGTCTTCAATCACACCGGCATCACATCCGGCTGCGCCTCGTGCCACAACGGCGCGACCGCAAAGGGCATGGCAGCTTACGCCACTCACATCCCGACGACGGCCGCGTGCGAAACCTGCCACTCGCCCACGAACTTCACGTCGTTCGGCCCCGGCACCGCCATGAACCATGCCGGCATCACGGCGGGGTGCGCTACATGCCACAACGGCACCAACGCGCTCGGCAAGGCCTCGTACGCCAAGCATATCGTCACGACGGCCGCGTGCGAAGCCTGTCATTCGAAATCCAACTTCACAGCGTGGGGACCGGGCACGCCCATGAACCACACCGGCATCGCGTCGGGTTGCGCATCCTGCCACAACGGCACCAACGCACTCGGGACCTCCTCGTATGCCAAGCATGTGGCGACGAGCCAGCCATGCGAAAGCTGCCACGCGGCGACGAACTTCACAGCCTGGGGGCCCGGCACGCCCATGAACCACACCGGCATCACGTCGGGTTGCGCTGCCTGCCACAACGGCACGCTGGCGCTGGGCAAGGCGTCCTTTGCCAAGCATCCAGTCACGACGCAGGCGTGCGAGCTGTGTCACGCGGCCAACAACTTCGCCGCCTGGGGCCCAGGGACGTTGATGAACCATACCGGCATCGTGACCGGCTGCGCCACGTGCCACAACAACACGATCGCCAAGGGGCAGGCGTCCTACGCCAATCACGTGGTCACGACCCAATCGTGCGAGTTCTGCCACAAGTCGACGAATTTCGCCGCCTGGGGTCCTGGAACCTTGATGAATCACACCGGCATCACAACCGGCTGCGCGACCTGCCACAACGGCACGATCGCCACCGGCAAGGCGGCTTACGCAAAGCACATTACGACCACGCAGCCCTGCGAACTTTGCCACGCCAGCACCGTCGCGTGGGGTCCAGGCACGGCCATGAACCACACCGGCATCACGTCGGGTTGCGCGGCCTGCCACAACGGCACCAATGCCCTCGGACTGTCGTCTTACGCCAAGCACATCCCGACCAGTCAGCCATGCGAACTGTGCCATTCGGCCAGCAATTTTGCCGCCTGGGGACCAGGTACGCCCATGAACCATGCCGGGCTTTCGGCGACGGGCTGCGCCTCCTGCCATAACGGTACGTTGGCGATGGGCGCGTCTTCGTACGGTGTGCATCTCCCGCTGACCAAGCCGGCGATCCCCGGCAGTGCTGCCTGCGAGATCTGCCATACGCTCGCGATCACCAAGACGAACTTTACCGCATGGGGACCCGCCACGCCGATGAACCATCCCGGTGTCGGCCTCGCGCAGAAAGTGGGTCCCTGCAGCGTGTGCCACAATGGCGTGATTGCGAAGTGGAAGAGCGCCAGCCATAATAAGGGGACAGACTGCATGACGGGCAGCTGTCATAACAGCTTCACGACCTGGGCGAGCGAGGGCAAGACGGCGGTGGCGCAGCCATTGCGCGCGCCGGTCGCGCCCGGTGCCAGTACGCTTACTCCTCCGGCCGGACTAATCGTGCCTGGCGTCACGCCAAAAACTGGCGCGTTGGTCGATCATGGCCAGGTTCGCGGGTCTTGCCTTTCGTGCCACAACGGCGTTGCGGCGAAGGGCAAGACGCCGCGCCACTTACCGACTTCGAACCTTTGCGACAGCTGCCACCTGACAAAGGCCTGGAAGCCTGCCCGGTTCGATCACGCCGCGGCTCCGCATGTCTGCGCTCTCTGCCACAACGGGGCTTCGGCAACGGGCAAACCCGCCACCCATATCGCAACGGCTGTTCCGTGCGAAAATTGCCATAATTCCACGACGTGGCGCGTGGCTGCCGCGGCCCAACGCGTCAATCACGCTCAGCTCACTGGGACGTGCGCCAGTTGCCACACGGGGGCCGCCGCGGCGCCCAAGGCGCCACCCAAACATTTCTTGACCAATCGCACCTGCGATACCTGCCATTCGACCAAGAATTGGAGTCCTGCCTACCGGCACACTTCGGCGCGCTACCCTGGCAACCATCTCGCCAATCTTGGTTGCGTCACGTGCCACACAACAAACCAGGAAACCGCCGCCTGGAAGACTCCGGCCTTCGCTCCGAGCTGCGCGGCCTGCCACGCCACCAGCTTCAAGCCGGAACGCCACCTGAAGTCGCTCACGCCTGCGCCCCTCAACTACACGCTGAGCGAATTGCGCGATTGTGCCGGAGCCTGCCACACCTACACCGACCCGACGATGCGGACAATCAAGACGCGCCGTCCGGGATATCACCGGATCACCAGCCCGGCGCTGTAACACCGCCCCAGCATTGAAACGGTCGCAACCCAGAGTGTAGTCGCTCTGCGCCGGTGCGATTACTGTTTGTGCTTCGCGGGCACGTGCGCTTTATGCCTGCAATCCAATTCAACGTAATCCGATAGCCCCGCGAGCCGATAATCCGGAGGCGGATTAACGCGCATTGGCATTTTCTTAACCACGCTTGGATAGCGTTTTTCTGAGTGCCCACGTCTTGATTCTCCGGCGCGAATATTCAGCACGCGTTGCGTCAGCCGCCCGGCCCCATTGGCCGTCGTCGTTACAGGCCGCCGTCAGTCCCGTTGTCGAGTTGGCGCGTTCGTTGCCGTGAAGCTTCGGCTTCAGGTCGGTTTTTTAGCGTTCCTCCAAGTCCAAATTGTAATCAGTTTATTTCCAGCCGTGAGGTTCGGTCCAAATGGTCGCGCAGCGCCGATCTTCGCTTTGCACGCTGGCGCGCTTCGTGGCGTGCGTGTGCATGGTCGCGCCGGTCGACGTGCGGGCCCAGGCGAGCAACGACCGGATGCTGTCGACGGTATCGGTTGCCGAGAAAGCGGGCTGCGCGGTCGTCAAGATCGACTTCAACGGGCGGATTCAATACCAGAGCCATTTCCCTGCCGCGGTGGGCGACGAGGTGCGAATTCAGATTAATCCGTTGGATAAGACCGCGGGCGATCTCAAGACGGCCGCAGTTCCCGAGGCATTGCGTGCGCCCTCGAGCGAGCGCGCCGCCATTCATGCGATCGAGTTCGAGCGGGCGGCCGGCGCCAGCCAGGCCCTCAAGATCTATTTCAAGCGCAACGTCGCTTTCAAAATTGCGCAGGGCATCGATTTCAAGAGCGTGCTGATTGCGATCTCGGAGCCTGGGGGCACCGCGTCATGCTCGCCCGATCCCGCTGTCGTTGCGACGGGGCCCGTGCCACCTAGTGGAAACGGCCTGCGCAGCAGCATGTTCGAGGCTCAAAAGGCCAAGGCCGCGGTGGCGGCTGCCCCGGTCAGCGCACGGGATGCGGTCCAGCTCGTTGTGGATGCGCGCGCCGCCCTCGACAAGAACAACGCCGATCGCGCCGTTCAGCTTTTGACGAAGGTCACCGATGCCGGCGAAAGCGCCTATCGTCAAGAAGCCCAGGAGTTGTTAGGGGGCGCGCGCGAGCGGCGCGGACAGATCGCCCATGCGAAGGCCGAGTATCAGGATTACCTGGTGCGCTACACCCAGGGTCCTGGAGTTGAGCGCGTGCGTGCGCGTCTTGCGGCCATCGACGACGGCGCGAAACCAGCGAGCGGGGTTGCACCGCTACCGCCCGCTGCCAGTCAGGGTGTCGCAGTCGTTGGTGCGGGTCCCAAGATCGATCTCGGCGGAGCCACGCGCGCGGGGAGCAAGGGTGTTGACGGCAGCAACGCTGCTACTACGGACGGCACCCGGATCCTCCAGCCGGTCAAGTCGCCCGACGCTTGGACCATTCTTCCTTATGGAAGCCTGTCGACCTTCTACAACTTGAACCAGGGCGGCAGCGGGTTCATCCAGGCGCCGCGGACCAACGTGGGCTGGGACCGGGAAAATCCCTATCAGACCTATCAAAGCGCATTCCTCAGCAACTTCGACTACGATGTCCGGTTCGACAATGCGAGCTATGGTGGACGTTTCAAGTTCTCGGCGTCGCAGCAGAATAACCTGATCGCACAGAATGCGGACGAAACCCGCATTTCGAGCCTTTATTTCGAGGGCCGCCTCAAGGATAGCGGACTGTCCGCCATAATCGGCCGCCAATCGGCGACGACCGGCGGCGTGCTAGGTCGTTTCGACGGCGGCGTCTTCACTTATCAGGCGACGGATGCGGTCAAAGTCGGTTTCATTGCCGGCTCGCCGGTCGAACTGAGCAGCCAAACGCCGTTTGCAAGCCGCAGTTCTTTCTATGGTGCGAGCGCCGATATGGTGCACTTTGGACACGCGCTTGAAACGACGGGGTACGTGATCGAGCAGCGCACCGACGGGATGGTCGACCGGCAGGCGCTCGGCTTGGAAGCCCGCTACGTGCGCGATGCCAGCGCAGGGTACGGTGCCGTCGAATACGACATCCATTTCGGCGAGATCAACAGCACGGTTTTCACCGGCAATACGATGTTTGCCGACCAGTCTTCGGCGTCCATCAACCTCGATTACCGTCGTGCGCCTATTCTACTGTCTTCCAACGCGCTGCTTGGTCAAGGCGTCTACACCCTCACGGACCTGCTGCGGCGCTACAGCGGCGCGGAGATCGACCGGCTTGCCGTCGACCGAACCGCGCAGAGCTACACGGGCACAGGTTCCTATTCCAAGCCGCTCAACAGTTGGCTGCAATGGTCGTCCGATCTGACCTTGAACTATCTCACGGGCACGCCGGCCTCAGGCGGCGTCGACGCGGTCGCTTCGACGGGCATGGCCTACTACGCCTCGAGCCAGCTCAGCGCCTCTGGCGTATTCAATGACGGCGATAATGTCAGCGGCGGTTTGCGCTATGCCAATACGCTGGCGTCCGACCGCTATATGCTTGAACTTGGCATGAACTATCCGATCAATCAGGATTGGCGTGTCAATCCGACGCTGCGTTTCGGCTACGCGGTCTATAAGACCGAGCCGCGCAACGAATATCAGGTTATTCCGTCTGTGCGCACAACCTACGCCGCGCGCCCCGATACCATGCTCGAACTTGAACTCGGCGGCAGGCTCGGCATCACCAACTCGCCGATCGGCAAGGAAATTCAAAACGAATTTCTGGTTCTGGCGGGTATCCGCTACGACCTGACGCCCCCGCGCTGAAGCGTGAATAGGGGTGCACAGTCGGCCAATGCGCGGAGGTGATCACGTTCGATGGTGCTGCAAGCGGGCAACGAGAAAACTGTACGCCAAGCATAAAATAACTCCCCATTTTCCTGATCTCCTGTCGCCGATGGACAGCCGATCCATGGGGCAGTCAATGGTGAAGGAGGACGCAATCTAGCGAGTCCGCGGTCGCATCGCTGACCCCGTTTTGGACGTCCACCGATGCTGGATAGTTGCGACGCCCGACCTCGTAACGCCCCGCAACTCTGCAATCCGGTGAAGTCCGAAAGTGCCGTTCTGGCCCGGCGAGCGACCTCAAAGCTTGCTAAGCCGCCGGTACCCAACTGCCTGCGGTATAACCGAAGGCTACAGCGTCTGGATTCTTGGCCATGGACAGTCGCAACTTGCGCCGCGCCTCGATCTTGATAGGCTTGGGCTTGCCCGCCTCGGAGCCAATCCGCTTAGATCTCTGATATCCGCTCAATAAAACAATCCGCCTTCCAGTGACCTCGACCGTAGGGCACGTCATAAGATCCTCCCAAAACAGTGAATGCAGGCAGCTGGGCTCGGTATCTTCTTCTGTACGGGCAGAGCACTTGAGCCCTTTAGGCGTCAATGTGACCAAGTGAGTGCAGCAAGCTGAAGTGTGGACACGGAATATTTTCGTAGTGCCATCATCTACCACGGCGCGTGTCAGACGTGTGACGCGCCACGACGTTATTCACATGTTTTCGTAGAAGTACCTTGACATGAGCATAAATTGCTGCCGTGCAAAATGATGCTCCTGAGCCCAGCCTGCTGAAGGATACGGTCCGCGATCCGGCAGTATTTGGATGTCCTTGCACAGCCAATGATCATGGCGACCGTGTCCTTGAAGACGCCCGATTGGAGTTGGGTTGTCCTGTGAGACGAATGTTCGATGCTCAGAAGGGCGCGCGTGGAACGGCTCAACTGCTACTGGGATTGACCGGAGACCCAAGTGTCCTCCGGTCACCAAGTCTGCAAACCAGCATAGTCCAGAAGTGCTCATGCTTACACACGCGGACCGATTTCGTGTCCAGCACTCACGCGGATCGTGCGATCAGCTCTTGATGACGAGAAATGTCGTCGAAACCTGTTTTAATAAGGAGCCATTTTTCCGGCGAGTATCCCGATGGATAAGACGCTGTCCGACCAAGCGCGGCCACCTCACCCCTCCGCCCGCATCGCTTCGATCACCGTATCCGCCTTGTGTTGCAAATGTGCTGCCAGCAAGAGGGCGAGCTTCTTGCCGTCGCGCTTCTCAAGCGCAGCGATAATCTTCTGATGGTCCTCGACCGACTGCTCCCATCGAGCTGGCGAATTCGTCGCGACGAAGCGGGCCGCATGGGTCCGAACCAACAACTGCCGGAAGAGTGCCGCCAGAGACTCATTTCCGGCGGCGGCAAACAACGCGTCGTGGATCGCTCGGTTGGCTTTGATGTACCCGGGCCACTCGCTGCGCTCGAAATACTGGATCATCCTGTCGTGCTCCCGCCGGATCGTCTTGAGCGCCCCCTCGGTGATGTGCTCGCACGCAAGCGCGCCTGCCAACGCCTCCAGCGCGCCCATGATTGGAAACAATTCATGGATCTCCTTAAGTGTGATTTGCGCGACGGACGCGCCCCGGTTGGGCAGAAGCGCAACCAGCCCCTCGGCCGCCAGCGCCTTGAGTGCCTCGCGCAATGGCGTGCGAGACACGCCAAACCGCTCGCAAAGCTCCGGTTCCTGGATTTTCTGGCCAGGCCTTAGTTCGCCATCGACGATCAAATCGCGCAGCCGATCCACGATCTCATCGTGAAGGCTTCGTCTGACGATCACACTCTGTTCGTTCGACATGTGCGTCTCTTAAGCCTCTCGCCCAAGCCACTAACGCAAAAGCGGTACGCTCAGTTTTCGCCCCCGATCAAAGTCCCGGGAACAGCACCACCCTATCGCCAGAAACGAGAACGGCCGAAGCGGGAACTGCCGGCGCTTCCGCCGGCGCATCCTCGAACTGCCGCTCGGGATGCATCAGGAATGCGGTCATCGCGCCCAGCCCCAACAGCCCCATCGACATGATGAACGGCAGATACCAGTTGCCTGAGACGTCGATGACATACCCTGCAACCAACGGCGACACGATCGCGGCAAACGCCGAGCCCATGTTCATCAATCCCGATGCCGTGCCCGAATACTTCGGCGCGATATCCATCGGGATCGACCACATCGGCCCGATGGTAATTTCGGCAAAAAAGAACCCAGCCGACAGACACATCGCAACAGTCGTGATGTCGTGGAAGTAGAGGATTGGGAATAGAGAGATCAGCGCGCCGACAAACCCCGCCACGACGACACTGAGCCGCGCGAACCGAACGTTGCCCGTCCTATGCAGAATGCGATCGGAGATCATGCCGCCCAGCGTATCGCCCACCACGCCAGCAAAGAATACGCCCGAGGCAAAGATCGCTGAGCTCTTAATATCAAGGCTGTAGGTATTCTTGAAGAACAGCGGCAACCAGTTGAGATAGAGCCACAGGCACCAGCCGTAGCAGAAGTACGTCAGCGTCACCGGCCACATCCGCGCCAGCAGCGGCCCCCATGGAATAACCGGCCGCACGGTGTCCTTGCGCGGCGGCAACACTGCGAGTTCTTCTGGCGTAATCGAGGGGTGGTCCTGGGGGTCGTTACGGAAATACCAAACCCAAACCAGCACCCAAACGAGGCTCACGCAGCCCAGGATCATGAACGAGCCGCGCCAAGTGTATGCGGCCATCAGCGCGGCCACCATCGGCGGCGTCACCGCATTGCCTAACCGCGCAAACGAATGCGTAAGCCCCTGCGCGAACCCGCGCTGCCCAGCAGGCGTCCAATACTGCATGGCCCGCGTCGCAGTCGGGAACGTTGCCCCTTCGCCAAACCCGAGCAACAGCCGCACAGCAAACAGCGACCAGAGACTATCGACCAGCCCCGTCATCACCGTCGCCGCCGACCAGATGAGCCCGCACGCAAACAGCGTCATACGCGGACCGAACTTGTCGCCCACCCAGCCACCGAACACCTGGAACAGCAAATAGGGATACGCGAACGCAGAGAAGATGAGCCCCAGCTGCGTATTGTTGAGCCCCAGCTCCTTCTGGATCGGCCCGGCCGCAGTGCCTATGTTCACGCGATCGACGTAGGTTATGAAATACATGACGCACAACAACGCCAGAACCACGTACGTCGACTTGAATAGTCTCGGCATTGTTCTCTCCCCTGAACCCAGGCCGTGTGCCGGTTAGGGCGCGCCGCAGCACTTGCCGCCACTTGCGCATTATGAATAATGAATGCAAAATCCTGTCAACCCAGCCGCAACGGCAATGCAGTAGGCGAAACAAACTCGACCAGGGGGGCCCTTGACCGCAACTGCGCTGCCCAGCCTCGTCCGCCGCCTTCGGTCCGAGAATGCAGGCGAAATCCTGTCGGACCGCTACTCACGTGGCCGCTATTCCACCGACGCCTCACACTACCAAATAATGCCGTCGGCGGTCGCGGTGCCTCGCAGCATCGAAGAGGCGGAACGTGCCGTTACCATTGCCGTCTCTGAGGGCGTCCCGGTAACCCCAAGAGGTGGCGGCACGTCCCAGTGCGGCCAGACCATCAACCACGGCCTCGTTATCGATTGCTCCAAGCACCTCAACCGAATTATCTCAATTGATGCCAGCAGCAGAAGCTGCACCGTCGAACCTGGCGTCGTGTTGGATGAACTCAACCGCCAGCTTAAAAGCCACGGCTTGTGGTTTCCCGTCGATGTCTCGACAGCCTCTCGCGCCACCATCGGCGGCATGGCCGGCAACAACTCCTGCGGTGGCCGCTCTCTACGTTACGGCACCACCCGCGACAACGTGCTTTCGATCGATGCCGTCCTCGCTGACGGCCGAAGGGCTCGCTTCGGCGAAATCAAAGCCGACCTGTCTGACGTGGAGGCCGCCCATCCTCTGCGCCTGCTCATGTCGGGCCTCACGACCCTCGGCCAGCGTGAAGCCGCCGAAGTCGCAGCACGCTTCCCGTCTGTTCAGCGCCGCGTCGGCGGTTACAACATCGACGCTCTCGCCCCGCGCCCGCCCCTAGATTGCCTTAACCTCGCCCACCTCCTCGTTGGCTCGGAAGGCACTCTCGCCTTCACGACCGCCGTGGAATTGAAGCTCTGGCCCTTGCTCGGTAATCGCGCACTCGGCATCTGTCACTTCGGCTCTTTTCACAAAGCGATGGATGCCACCCAGCACCTCGTCAAACTCAAACCTATTGCCGTCGAGCTGGTGGACGCAACGATGATCGCTCTCGCCCGCGACATCCCCATGTTCCGCCCGACACTCGAACGGTTCGTCAACGGCGAGCCGCAGGCCCTCCTCCTCGTCGAGTTCGCCGAAGACGACGCGATCAACGCGGCCCGCCTTAAACAGCTCGGCGACCTGATGGGCGATCTCGGTTTCGCCTTCGACAAGCCCGGCACAAACTGGGGCGGCGTTGTTGATGTCCTCGATCCCGCCCTCCAGGCCGCCATCACCGATCTACGCACCTCCGGCCTCAACATCATGATGTCGATGAAGGACGCGCGAAAGCCTGTCTCCTTCGTGGAGGACTGCGCCGTCCCGCTGCCCCAACTCGCCGAATACACCGCCAAGCTCACCGAAGTCTTCGAGCGCCACGGCACACGCGGCACCTGGTACGCCCACGCCTCCGAAGGGTGTCTCCACGTCCGCCCCGTGCTCAACCTGCGCCTCGACAAAGATGTCAAGGCGATGCGAGCAATCGCCGAAGAAGCCTTCGCCCTCGTCCGCGCCTACAAAGGCTCACACTCCGGCGAGCACGGCGACGGCCTCGTGCGTTCCGAATTCCACGAGGCAATGTTTGGCTCGCGCATCGTACGTGCCTTCGAGGAGGTCAAGGATCGCTTCGACCCCAAGGGCCTCATGAACCCTGGCAAGATCGTCCGCTCGCCAAAATTCGACGATCCTTCTCTGTTTCGCTTCCACCCGGAATACAAAGCCGCTGAGATCAAGCCAACTCTCGACTGGTCAGCATTCCCAGGCCCCGCGGGCGGTTTCGCCGCCGCCGCCGAGATGTGCAACAACAACGGTGCCTGCCGCAAATTGTCGGGTGGAGCCATGTGCCCGTCCTACCGCGTCACTCGTAATGAAGCCGACCTGACGCGCGGTCGCGCCAACACCCTGCGGCTAGCCCTTTCCGGGCAGCTCGGCCCTGGCGCGCTCAGCACCGTCGACATGGCTGAAACCATGAAACTGTGCGTCTCGTGCAAAGCCTGCAAGCGCGAGTGCCCGACCAGCGTTGACATGGCCCGCATGAAGATCGAGGTCCTGTCGGCACGAGCCAAATCGCATGGAATCTCATTGCGCGAAAGCCTCGTCGCCTACCTGCCGCGCTACGCGCCCTACGCGGCCCGCCTCCCCTGGCTCCTGAACCTGCGCGACTCCCTGCCAGGCGCTGCCTGGCTCAGCGAGCAGCTGCTCGGCCTCTCCGCCGCACGCCAACTCCCGCATTGGCGCAACGACGTGTTCGGCGACCCACCGGCACTAGAAACGTCAAACGATAGCCGCGAAGTCGTCCTCTGGGCCGACACCTTCAACCGCTATTTCGAGCGCGAGAATCTGGACGATGCTCGCGCAGTTCTCGAAGCTGGCGGCTACAAGGTCCACGTCGCTAAACCCATCGACGGCGCCACCCGCCCGCTCTGCTGCGGCCGCACGTTTTTGTCCGCCGGCCTCGTCGACAAAGCTCGCGCCGAGGCAGTCCGATCCATCAGAGCCTTGGAGCCCTATGCCGCGCGCGGCATTTCGATTATTGGCTTGGAGCCGTCCTGCCTGTTCACCTTCCGCGACGAGATCCTGTCCCTCGGCCTCGGTGTCCCCGCAATGAGCGTGGCAGCACACGCCATGCTGTTCGAAGAATTCGTCGCCCGTGAATCCGATTCTGGCCGCCTGATGCTTCATCTCGCGCCTATCGCCGCCAAAGCCCTGCTACACGGCCACTGCCACCAGAAAGCGTTTGCTGCGATGAGCGCTATCGAAAAAGTGCTTCGCCTTGTCCCCGACCTTACAGTTGAAACCATCGAGTCGAGCTGCTGCGGCATGGCCGGCGCATTTGGCTTTCAGGCCGAGACCATCGACGTCTCCAAAGCCATGGCCGAGCTCTCGCTGCTGCCGGCCATCCGAGCCGCCGGGCCTGAAACCCTGATCGTCGCCGACGGCACATCCTGCCGTCACCAGATCGCGGATGGCTCCGCACGCGAGGCCATTCACGTCGCCCGCGTCCTCGCCAAAAGCCTGAAAGCAGGTTTAGGACAAACACAGACGAAGCCCATCCAGGAATCAACCCACCCATGACCATGAACCTCGACATCGCCCGCCGCATCCTTGATGCAGCACTCGCCAAAAGCCTCGAACTCAAACTGAAACCTCTGGCCTTCGCTGTGCTCGACACGCGCGGCTGCATGGTTGCCTTCGCCGCCCAGGACGGCACGAGCCTGCTGCGCGGTGAGGTCGCCCGTGGAAAAGCCTATGGCGCACTTGCTCTCGGCATCGGCTCGCGTGCCATCTTCAAGCGCGCGCAGGAACAAGCGTTCTTCGTCGATGCGGTCAACTCGCTTGCCCAGGGCGCGATCATCCCCGTGCCCGGCGGGGTCCTGATCCGTGATAGCGCGGGTGCCCTCGTCGGTGCCGTCGGCATCAGCGGCGATACGTCCGATAACGACGAAATCTGCGCGCAGGCCGGCATCGCCGCCGTCGACCTCACACCGGACGTTGGCTGACGCTTCAAGCATTGGATTGCACATGAACGACACCGCCCCCGCCCGTCACGCCCTCGGCACCAATGCGACCCTGATTGGCAAATCCGGCAGTCGCTCGCAGTTAGCAACCCCTTGCCTCGTGCTCGACCGGGCCAAGCTCGATGCCAACATCGCCATAGCCGCAGCGTTCACCGCCAAACACGGCGTCGCTCTGCGCCCACATGGCAAATCCCACAAGTGCGCCTCGATTGCAGCTCTTCAGATCGCGGCCGGCTCGCGCGGAATTTGTGCGGCAACTGTTGGCGAAGCCGAAGCCTTCGCAGCCGCCGGAATCGGTGACATACTGATCACATCGAACTTCACGCAACCGGGCAAGATCGCCCGCGTGATCGCCCTGGCGCAGTGTTGCAAACTCTCCATCGTCGCAGACGACCCCGGAGTTGTGGACCAGATCGCCGCCGCCGCTCAGGTAGCCAACATTCGCCTCGACGTCTTGGTCGACGTCGACCTTGGCCGCCAGCGCAACGGCGTCACCTCGCCAGCCCAGGCCATCGCAGTTGCCGCTAGGATTGAAGTACACCCCAATCTCCGGCTCGGAGGCCTCCAGACCTACGCCTCGCACATTTCCCACGTTCACGACTACGCCGAACGCCTCTCAGCGAACCGAAAATCCGCGACCGAAATCATCGCGATCAAGTCCGCCCTGGAAGCCGCCGGCCACGAAATCGAAACCATTACCGGCGGCTCGACGGGCACCCTGTTCATGGACCCGTCCATGGGCTGCTACACCGAGCTGCAGGCAGGTAGCTACATCTTCTCCGACGTCGAATACGATGCGATTGCCCTCGACAGCACGACCCCGCACCCGTTCACGCCAGCGCTCCACGTGCGCGTCTCCGTTATTGGCCGCAACGTGCCAGGCCGTGTCACCTGCGATGGCGGTAACAAGCAATTCTCCGCCAAGGGCACGCTGCCAAGCCTCGTCAACCCGCCCGCGCCCGGCGCCATCTATCTCCCCGACAGCGACGAACACGGCATCATCGAGCTTCCAGCTGGTGCGTCCCAACCTGCCCTAGGCGCGGCGTTCGAATTGATCGTCCCTCACTGCGACCCGACCGTGAACCTCTACAGCCACATCCACGTCCTCACTGGTGACACCCTCTCGGCCATCTGGCCAATCGAAGGTCGCGGGGCGTTTTAAGGAACCGTCGACAGGCGACGCGATCCGCGCGCACGACATTCTCGGCGCTCGATTGGGGGCAATTGCGGCGAACCCGAAGCAAAGCCCGCTTCGAACCCTGTCGTAATTCGCACTATCATTTGAAGAACATCTCTCGGCGCCGTTCATTTGCATGGCGCCGGTCGTCTCGAAGTTATGAACGCCGATGGACTGCTCTTGCCTGGCTCTAAAGCAAAAAATGGGAGATGGGATGCGAGACCGAAACCTCTCAAATTGTCCCTCGAAAGCACTAACGGATATGCGCAAAATCATGCGACCGGAAGGGCTCAACCGAGTCCAGGCGCTGCGCTATGTAGTTTGCTAGCTGCGTCGCGGCCGGGTTCGAACTCTTCGACTTGCGAACCATCACCAGATCAATCGCTGGCAGACTAGGAAATCCATCGGCAGCACTGAGGCGACGCAAAGCTGGCGACACGGCGCAAAGCGGCATCACGGCGACGGCAAGGCCTGCGTAAACCGCCGCTTGCAGCCCCGCAATGCTATCGCTGATCGAGGCAATCACCCAACGCCGGCCCATGCCGCCGAGTGCCTCGAGCGTGTGTTGCCGATAGACGCTACCGGCCGGCAGGACAGCCAACGGCAGGATTGGCTCAAGCTCCGGGCGCGCAGCTCCGCTCGCGACCCAGACAAGCGGTTCGCGGCGCACGACTTGACCAGATCGTAGATCCGGCTGCCGGGTCAGGATCGCCAGATCGATTTGCTTGTCGCGAAGTGCCGAGATGAGGTGGATGCTGCGTTGGCAGCGAAGTTCGATTTCAATGCCGGGGAAGGCACGCGAAAAGCTGCCGAGTATCGTGGGCAGGAGGTAGGCGGCATAAAGGTCGGGTGTACCAAGTGTAACATGCCCTTCCACATTGGGGCTGGAGAAGCGCGCCCGGGCCTCATCGTTGAGACGGAGCATTTCGCGCGCGTATTCGAGCAGTATTTCCCCCTCGCGCGTGAGCGAGACGTGACGCTTATCGCTCCCAAAGAGCGGTCGCCCGACGGCAGCTTGCAACCGCTTCGCCTGATGAGAAATGGCCGGTTGTGTCCGTCCAACCTGCCGGCCCGCAGACGTCAGTCCGCCTGTTTCGACGATAGCAATGAATGTCCGCAGCAACGACAGGTCGAGTTCGGAGGTCATGATCATGCAGATAATGAATGAATGGGATAAAAACAATAAATTTTGTTGAGCGCTCAAGGTGCATTAAGCTGCAGTAAGCTACAAAAAAGCCAACTGAGGTCTAGGTGCCCCGTGCCGTTTCTGTCGGAGGCGTCAAGCCAATCGGGAGGCATGAGGGAGGACCGGAATGCGCCTTTTTCGAGCGTCGAATATCGTCCTATTGATCATCTGTTTGATGTACCTCGTCACCTACATCGACCGGGTCAACATCTCGACCGCTGCTCCAATCCTGCAAAAGGATCTCAAAATCGATGCGACAACGCTCGGCTTGGCGTTGTCTGCTTTTGCCTACCCATATGCATTCTTTCAAATCGCGGGCGGCTGGCTCGGCGATCGCCTGGGTCCTCGCTGGACACTGATCATCTGCGGAACAATCTGGTCGGCGGCCACGGTGATGATCGGGTTCGTCGAGGGAGCCATGTCGCTCATCGCTGCACGCATTCTGCTCGGTATCGGCGAAGGTGCAGCTTTTCCAACCGCGACTCGCGCACTCGCCAATTGGTTGCCCGCCGATCAGCGCGGCTTCGCACAAGGCATAACGCATTCGTTTGCCCGGTTCGGGAACGCGGTGACCCCCCCGCTCATTGCCGCGCTAATGGCTTGGTATTCGTGGCGGGGCGCATTTATCATCGTTGGCGCCATCAGCTTTCTGTGGGTTATTTTGTGGGCGTTCTATTTCCGTGACGATCCCCGCCAGCATCGGGGCGTGACACCCGAGGAACTCGACAGGCTGCCGCCGGCGCAGGTTGCGAAGGCTCGTAAGGACGTCCCCTGGGGGCCGCTGCTTTGGCGCATCCTCCCGGTCACACTGACCGACTTCTGTTACGGCTGGATTTTGTGGCTTTATCTCAATTGGCTGCCGTCGTTTTTCTTCCACGAATACCACCTCGACATTAAGAAATCGGCGATCTTCGCGTCCGGCGTATTTTTTGCCGGCGTCATCGGCGACACGTTGGGTGGCGTTTTGAGCGACTGGCTGTTGCGCAGGACGGGGAAGGGCTCCATCGCGCGGACTGGCGTGATCGTGCTTGGCTTCCTCGGCTCGTTCTTTTGCATGCTGCCGGTGCTGTACATCAAGGATCTTGAGACCATCGCGCTGTGCCTTGCCGGCGCATTCTTCTTTGCCGAGCTGATCGTCGCACCGATCTGGGCGGTACCGATGGACATCGCACCCGAGTACTCGGGCACCGCCAGCGGGTTCATGAATTTCGGCTTCGGACTGGCAGGAATGATCTCTCCGATAGTCTTCGGCATGATTATCGATGCGACCGGACGTTGGGACTATCCGTTCATCGCGTCCCTGGGCTTCCTCTTGCTGGGCGCGTTCTTGGCACTCTTCATGCGGCCCGACACGAAGTTCGAGGTTCGCGAAGCAACCGCGGCAGCACCGGTTCTTTTTCCGGCCAACTGAACTGACCGGAAATCTTGGCGCAAAACCAAACACCACTCGAAACGATCTGGAGATCCTATGCCCACACCTGCCCCGCGCCCACTCGCTCCAGGCGCAGACGAATTGCGCCGCTCCATCACTGAATTGGTCGCGCGCTCGCGCAAGGCACAAGCGACGTTCGCGAATGCGAGTCAGGAACTGACCGACAACGCCGTCAGGGCTCTCGCGTGGTCGATCTATGAGCCGGGCCGCGCCCGCACCTTGGCCGAACTCGCGGTGAGCGATACCGGACTAGGCAATATCCCCGACAAGATCATCAAGAAGCAGCGCAAAACATTCGGGACGCTGCGCGATCTTCTCCGCGTCCGCAGCGTAGGCATCATCGAGGAAGACGCCGCGCACGGGGTCGTCAAGTACGCCAAACCGATGGGCGTCGTCGTCGCGGTGACGCCCTCGACCAACCCCGGAGCCACGCCGGTCAACAAGGCGATGATGGCCATCAAGGGCCGCAACGCCGTGATCATTGCGCCCTCTCCGCTGGGCTACAACACTACGAAACTTACGGTCGACTATATGCGGGCCGAATTGGTGCGGATCGGATTGCCGGCCGACCTCGTGCAGATTTTGCCGCCCCCGATCACCAAGGAGGCGACCGACGAAGTGATGAAGCATGTCGAGTTGGTCGTCGTAACGGGGTCGCAAGACAACGTCCGCCGTGCCTATTCGAGCGGAACGCCGGCAATCGGCGTGGGAGCCGGCAACGTCCCCGTGATCATCGAACGCACGGCCGATCTCACGGACGCCGCAGCAAAAATCAGCGCTTCGAAAATTTTTGACAATTCGACATCTTGTTCGTCGGAGAATTCGGTCGTCATCGAGGACACCGTCTATGATGCAGCAATCAAGGCGCTCGAACAGGCGGGCGGCTATATGTGCAGCGCCGTCGAGAAGGCCCAAATTCAGCAAGCGCTCTGGGTCAACGGAAAGCTCAACCGCAATCTCATCGCCAAAGATGCGGAAATACTGGCCGCGGCCTTCGGCCTGAAAGACGCGGCGAAACGCGCCAAGTTTTTCATGGTTGAAGAAAGCGGCGTCGGAAAATCTGCGCCGTTCTCGGGTGAAAAGCTGTCCCTCGTTTTGACGATCTACAGAGCCAAGAATTTCGCAGCCGCCAAAGAGCAGGTGCGCAGCATTTTGAATTATCAGGGCAAGGGTCATTCTTGCGGGCTGCATACGGCCAATGTCGAATTGGGGCGCGAACTGGCGGCCGAACTTGACGTCGTACGTGTCCTTGTCAATTTCGCGCACACGTTCGGCAATGGCGGCGGGTTCGACTCAGGACTGAACTTCACGCTCAGCATGGGCTGCGGGTCCTGGCAGAAAAACAGCATCTCCGAGAACCTGAATTACAAGCACTTCCTCAACATAACGCATCTCGTCACCCCCATCCCGGCCGACAAGCCGGCGGAGGCCGAACTCTTCGGGCCATTGTGGAAAAAAATCAATCATGACGGGGGAGCGGCATGAATTTCGTCGAACACGTAGCCAAGGCGATGGTGCTCGAACCAGCCGGCATTCCCGTGCCTGTGGGCCGCCTCTGCCGCTCGCCGGCCGAGGCGAGCGAACTGTTCCTGCAGGTCGGACCCTGTGTGGTGAAAGCGCAAGTTCCAACTGGCAAGCGCGGCAAGGCCGGCGGCATCAAGATCGCCAGCACGCCGGAGGAAGCGGCTCAAAGGACCCAGGAAATACTCGCCCTCACGATTGATGGTCATCACGTCAAGGAGGTTCTTCTTGAGCAGCGCGCCGCCATCGCGCGCGAGTTCTACGCGGCGGTGATGATCGACTTCAATGCCCGCAAGCCTCTGGTGCTGTTCTCGACCGAAGGCGGCATGGATATAGAACAGGTGGCGGCCCGCAACCCAGCCAACATCCGCCGCCGGCTTGTCGATCTCGAGTCCGGCCTAGACGCTGCGTCGGCGGGCCACCTCGTATCGGGACTTGGCCTGGGAGCCGCAGAGGCGCAGGTCTCGCGCATCCTGGAGCATATGTATGCAGCATTTCTGTCCTGCGACGCGGAGCTGATCGAGATCAATCCGCTTGCCCTGCTCGAAGACGGCCGGGTCGTGGCGCTGGATTGCAAGTTTACGCTCGATGACTCGAGCGCGTTTCGCCAACCCGAACTCGCCAAACACGGCGCGTCCGAAATCATGACACCGTTGGAGCGACGCGGCGCTGAAGCAGGCCTCAAGTTCATCCAGCTCGACGGCGACATCGGCGTGCTGGCCAACGGGGCCGGCCTCACGATGACGACGATGGACGTGATCAGCCACCAGGGCGGACGGCCCGCAAACTTCCTGGAAATAGGCGGCGAAGCTTACACGAAGGCGGAAATCGCCCTCGATCTCGTGCTCTCGAACCCTGGCGTCAAAGCCCTCGTCGTGAATTTCTGCGGCGCGTTTGCCCGCACCGATGTGATGGCTGAAGGCGTCGTCAAAGCCTGGCAAAAACTGAAACCTTCCGTCCCGGTTTTCTTTTCGATCCACGGAACGGGCGAAGAGGAGGCGCGCGCGATGGTGCGATCTCAGCTGGGCTTGGAGCCCCTTGATTTCATGGAGGAGGCCGTTGCAGCTGCCATCGCGGCCACGAAATCAAAGGTGAGCGCATGATCATTCATCGCAAGGACCATCGCGTACTGGTGCAGGGACTGACGGGAAAGCAGGGCAGCTTCTGGGCCGAAAAGATGATTGCCTGCGGGACGAGCGTGGTCGGCGGGGTCAACCCGAAGCGTGCGGGCGAGCAGCACTTGGGTGTTCCGGTGTTTGTGTCCGCCGTCGAGGCCATGAAGGCCGCACCCTTCGACACGGCCGTGATGTTTATTCCGCCCTCGATGGCCAAAGATGCCGCACTCGATGCAATAAAGGCTGGGGCCAAGTCTCTGGTGATCCTGACCGAGCATGTCCCCGCCCGTGACGTCATGGCGATACATGCAGCGGCCGCAGCGGGTAACACCCGGATTATCGGCCCCAATACCGCAGGCCTCGTGACACCTGGAGAAGGCTTCATCGGCATCATGCCCGGACACAATCCGAATGTTTTCAAGCCTGGTAACATCGGTGTCATCTCGCGCAGCGGCAGCCTTGGAACGCTCGTCAGCCTCAATCTGACGCGTGCGGGCATGGGGCAATCGGCATTCGTCGGCATCGGCGGCGACCCGATGATCGGCACGACGACGCGCGACGCCTTGCAGGCCCTCGATCAGGACGAGCGCACGGTGGGCATCGTGCTGGTCGGCGAAATCGGCGGCAGCATGGAAGAGCGCGCGGCCGAATATGCGCGCGGCATGAAGAAGCCGGTCGTGTCGTTCATCGCCGGCCGTTCATCGCCGCCGGGCAAGAAGATGGGCCACGCCGGTGCAATCGTCACCGGATCGGCTGGAAGTTATGCCGTCAAACGCGCCCAGCTCGAAGCAGCGGGTGTCACGGTCGTCGACACGCCGAAGGATATACCGCTGGCGTTGGGCGCACTTTTGAAAATGACGCTCCATTGAAGGAAGCAGCCCTTATCCCCGCAAACCAGAGAATGGGCGGCTTACGACGCGCCAGGCTCCATCGGGGCAGCACCAGACGCGGCGGGGCAATACGGCGCGACGGCGCCACCCCGCTCAAGACAAGACACATCTCCTTCCAACTCCAGGAACCAGCCCAATGAAAATGACCACTGAGGAAGCCTTCATCAAAGTCCTGCAGATGCACGGCATCGAGCAGGCATTTGGTATTATCGGCTCGGCCATGATGCCGGTCTCGGATCTGTTTCCTGCTGCCGGCATTACGTTCTGGGACGTGGCCGACGAAAAGAACGGCGGCTACATGGCCGACGGCTTCAGCAGGGCGACCGGCAAGGTATCGATGGCCATCGCGCAGAACGGTCCCGGCGTGACGGGCTTCGTGACCGCGGTCAAGACGGCCTACTGGAACCACACGCCGCTGCTACTGGTCACGCCGCAGGCGGCCAACCGCACCATCGGCCAGGGCGGCTTCCAGGAAGTCGAGCAAATGGCGCTCTTTCGCGACATGGTTTGCTACCAGGAAGAGGTGCGTGATCCCGTTCGCATGGCCGAAGTTCTCAACCGCGTCATTTCGAAGGCAAAGCGTTTGTCCGCCCCCGCGCAGATCAACATTCCGCGCGATTACTGGACGCAGGTCATCGACATCAGCCTGCCGGCGATCGTCGAGTTCGAGCGGCCAGCGGGCGGCATTGAGGCAATCCGCGCGGCCGCGAAGCTGCTGTCGGAAGCGAAATTTCCAGTCGTTCTTTCGGGCGCCGGCGTAGTGCTTGCCGACGCCATTCCTGACCTGGTGGCGCTGGCGGAAAAGCTCGATGCCCCCGTATGCTCGAACTATCAACACAACGACAGCTTCCCCGGCTCCCACCGTCTGGCGTGCGGGCCGCTCGGCTACAATGGCTCGAAAGCCGCGATGGAACTGATCGCCAAGGCCGACGTTGTACTCGCACTGGGGACACGTCTCAATCCCTTCTCAACCCTCCCTGGGTATGGGATCGACTATTGGCCCAAGGACGCCAAGATTATCCAGGTCGATATCAATCCCGACCGGATTGGTTTGACCAAACCCATTACCGTCGGCATCTGCGGAGATGCCAAGCAAGTCGCCAAGCAACTGCTCAGCTTGCTGTCGCCATCGGCTGGCAATCCGGGTCGCGAGGAACGCAAGGCGCTGATCCACGCGTCCAAGTCGGCGTGGCTGCAAGCGCTGTCCGGCATGGATCACGAAGACGACGATCCGGGCACGACCTGGAACGCCAGATCCCGCAAACGCCAACCAGGACATATGTCGCCGCGGCAAGCCTGGCGCGCGATCCAGGCCGCGTTGCCCAAGGATGCGATCATCTCGTCCGATATCGGCAACAATTGCGCGATTGGCAACGCCTACCCCACGTTCGAACAGGGCCGGAAATACCTTGCGCCCGGCCTGTTTGGTCCGTGCGGGTATGGCTTTCCAGCCATCATCGGAGCAAAGATCGGCTGCCCTGATGTGCCGGTCGTCGGATTTGCGGGCGACGGCGCGTTCGGCATCTCTATGAACGAGATGACCTCGGTTGGTCGCGCGAACTGGCCGGCGGTCACGATGGTCGTATTCCGGAACTATCAGTGGGGAGCTGAGAAGCGCAATACGACGCTCTGGTTCGACGACAACTTTGTCGGCACAGAGCTTCACCCCGACCTGAGTTACGCCAAGGTTGCCGAAGGGTGTGGCCTCAAGGGCGTTGCGGTGCGCACACCCGCCGAAGTCACGGCCGCCTTGAAGACGGCGCTCGCCGATCAAGCCCGCGGCAAGACAACCCTCGTCGAGGTGATCCTCAATCAGGAACTCGGCGAACCCTTCCGCCGCGATGCCATGAAGAAGCCCGTCAAGGTCGCCGGAATTAGCAAGCGTGACATGCGGCCCCAGAGCGGAGCGTGAGCATGTCGCGAAGTCGCCGGACGGGTGGCGATATCCTCGCGCTCAACGCAGGCTCGTCGTCGATGAAGTTCGCTGTGTTCGCCGTGGCTGGCAGCCAACTGTCATGCAGCGTCAGCGGACAATTGGAGGGCATTGGCACCGCTCCGCGATTAACGGTTCGCTCAAGTGGCGACGATGTATCCGAAGCAGTACTCGACTGCAACTCGAGCGCTGACGCCTTGCGCGTTGTGCTCAGCGGGCTGCACCGTCTGGGCGTCGACGTCGCTAGTCTGAAAGGGGTCGGCCACAGGATCGTACATGGCGGTGCGCGCTACCGCTCTCCTATCGCCGTCGGCCAGGCAGGCCTGGCAGAACTCGACCAGCTGAGTTCACTCGCCCCGCTTCACAACGGCTCCGGCGTGGATGCCATTCGCGCCATGCTGCATGCAGCGCCTGCGGTTCCCCAGATCGCCTGTTTCGATACCGCGTTTCATGGCACCCAGCCGGACGTGGAAACGCGGCTGCCCCTGCCTCGCTGGCTTCGCGACGAAGGATACCGCCGCTACGGCTTCCACGGCCTGAACTACGAGCATGTTGTCGCCGAACTGTCGCGGATTTCGCAAACGGGCCTTCCCTCCCGCTTACTTGTCTTTCATCTGGGCAATGGGTGCAGCCTGTGCGCCGTCAAAAACGGGAAGAGCGTCGCCACGACCATGGGATACTCGACGCTCGACGGTTTGGTCATGGGCACGCGCTGCGGCAGCCTCGATCCCGGCGTGCTGATTGCATTGCTGCGTGACAATAAAATGAGCGTCAATGCGCTCGAAGACCTGCTGTATCGCCAAAGCGGGCTACTCGGCCTGTCCGGGGTCACGAGCGATATGCGAACGCTCTTGGCTGACGCGGCAAACCCCGCCAGCGCCGAGGCTGTCGAACACTTCTGCTATTGGGCAGCGAGGCACGCGTCTTCGGCGCTCGCAGCAATGGGCGGCCTCGACGCTGTCGTGTTCACCGGCGGAATTGGCGCGAATGCGCCAGCCGTAAGGCATGGCATTGTTGCGCACCTGTCGTGGCTTGGCCTGACTGTCGACGAAGCCGCGAATTCTCGCAACGCCGCCCTCATTTCTCCTGAGGGCGCCGAGCACCCAATTTGGACCATCCAGGCCAACGAAGAGCTCAGGATTGCAAGCCACGTGCTGGCCGCTGTTGAGAGTGGTCCCGTTTGCCATGGGTGACGCAAAAACGGGTAGCGCCTCTGCCGCGCCCCTATCGTCAATTGGGATGAACGGAGCTGTTGATCTATGACCGAACAATTTTCTCCAGCCCAAACCCAGGGGGATACACTTTCGCTTGAGACGAACAAATCGTTCTACCCCTGCGCGGACACTGGCCCCTGGCATCGGTGTCAGCGCTAAGATCGCCATGGCCGCAACTTTCATTTCCGACCACCACGGCGGCCCGACCTTGCTCTATGCGCTTCTGGTTGGAATTGCGTTCCACTTACTGAATGACGGTGCGGCAGGCCCCGGCATCGAGTTCACCTCAAAGACGATCCTGCGGATCGGCGTGGCGTTGCCCGGCGCCCGCATCAGTGCAGCCCAGATTGCCGGCCTCGGATTGACGCCTGTACTACAGGTCGTCGCAGGTGTGGTGACCACCATGCTGCTGGGATTTTTTCTCGCCAAACCACTTGGTCACACTGGTCAGCAAGGCATCCTAACCGGAGGCGCCGTCGCAATATGCGGCGCGTCGGCGGGTCTGGCCATCTCGGCGGTGCTGCCCCAAAGTAAAGACAACGAGCGCGACACCTTGTTCACGGTGATTGCTGTCACGGTCTTTAGCACGCTGGCGATGATCCTCTATCCCCCGCTCGTGCACGCCATGGGCTTCGACGACCGGTCAGCCGGCATTTTGCTCGGCGGAACCATTCACGATGTCGCCCAGGTCGTGGGTGCCGGACATCTCATTTCAGACACGGCGGCAGTCGTCGCGACCTACGTCAAACTGCTGCGCGTCGCTATGCTGATGCCTGTCGTGATGGTCTTCGCGTGATACTTCGGTCGGCAACCCGGTTCACCCGTGGCCAAGCTCGGTCCAATTTTGCCGCTGTTCCTAATCGCGTTCTCCGGGCATGCGATCATCAATAGCTTCGGGTTAATCCCCAAACTCGCGAACGAACCGGTTTCGAGCGCGTCGCGCTGGTGCCTCGTCTGCGCTATCTCGGCCCTGGGCTTGAAAACGTCGATCCAAAAACTGTCGGAGGTCGGCTGGCAACCGCTGATCCTGATCGCATCGGAAACGGTGTTCATCCTCGTGCTTGTGATTGCCGCATTGGGTTTGGAACACCGCTGGATGCACTGAAGTCCGCCTCCAAAATAGGTACAACGGCAGTGCGATCATGATAACGAGTGTCAATCGACAGCGAACTTTGCCCCCTCGGATGCCTGTATCTCCGCGACGGCCTCATCGCACTTGGCCTGGGACCGAAACTCGAAGTGCTTGGTGTAGTGGCTGCCCACGATGAGTACGAGCGTCCAGAACATGATGCGATCCTCCCCGGTGAGAGGCAGGTGATACCCCAGCCTGAGGGCACGACGGTGACCGCTGCCGAGGGCGACGTCAGGGTGCGAAAGGGGCTCCAGCGGCGCTCGCCAATGGTATAAAAGCGGGTATAGCCGAAACGGAAGTTTCGCAAACCGGTGAAAACGCTGAGTGTTTTCAGATGTGATGGTGCCGCAAGAGGGACTCGAACCCCCGACCCCGTCATTACGAATGACGTGCTCTACCGGCTGAGCTATTGCGGCCAACCGCGCGATCCGGATTCACGCGGTGAGGGGCGAGGCTTAACCTCATCCGCTGCCGTTGGCAAGCGCGCGAAACACCAAGTTGCAACGCGCCCGCGGGGTGTGCCCGCTCAGGGCATGACGCGGTAGGGCGGGCGGGGCTTGACGGTACCGTCGGCGTCCCCGGCATCGAGGCCCGGATCGTCGGGTGCGTGCGGCACGACGAAGATCCGCGCCTCCTTGCTGGCGGCGTCTGTCGACTTGTCGGCGGACTTTGCTGCTGTCTTGACGGGTGCGGGTACCGGCTGGGACGCGACCACGGCGGGCTTGGCCTGCACCGTCTGAGCCGCAGCTGCAACTGGCTTTATGGGTTGGGCCGCAGGTTTGGCGACCGGCTCCAGGGCCGCAGCAACCGCGGCGGGCTTGGGCTGCACTGGAACTGTTGCGATCGTCTTGGGCTGCAGCTTGATTTCGGCTTTCACCTCGTCGACCACGATGGCATCGGTCACGTCGGCTGCGCGTTGCGGTGTTGGCTTGACGGGTGCGGTGCTTGCGGGCTTGGGCGGTGCGTCAGCGCCGACGGCAGCAGCCTCACCTTCGGTCGGGCGCACGACGGGCGCGCCGAGCGCGACCAGTTCCTCGATCTTGCGGGCGACGAGCGCCGTATCGCTGGTGCCGACGCTTTCGACCGGCACGCGCCACTGGAAGGCATCGAGCTGGCCGGTGACGGGCGAGACAGGTGCCCAGGTTTCCGAGATGACGTTATCGGCCGTCCACACGGGGTCGCGGGGTGCATTCACCGCGCGCGCCAGCCATTCGCGGACGCGGCCTTTGTCGCCATGCTGTTCGCTTTCGATGCGCGCCATGAGAGTTGCGATGCGCTGGGTCAGGTTGCCCTCGAGCATCGGCTCCAGCGCGCTGCGGGCCTCATTGAATTCCTTGGCGTCAATGGCAGCATTGGCGACCGCGATGGCGCTTTCGGGCGAATGCGGATTGAGGGCTGCCAGCTGCTTCACGCGTTCCAGGCGGTCGCGCGGGCTGTCGCCGATGCGGGCGAAGGCATAGGCCGTCGCGAGGTCGGGATGAGGGCACCGCGTCCAGGTCTTCTGCAGGATCTTGGCGGCCTTGGCAGTGTTGCCGCGCGCAGCCAGCATGCGGCCGGCGAGGTTGGCGGCCGGCACCAGATCGGGGGCCAAGCCGTGGGCTTCGGCCGCCAGCGCCAAGGCGCGCGCCGGGTCGCCATCCTCGGCATTGAGCGCGAGGCTCGTCAGCAGCACCGCGCGCCGGCGGTCGGCCAGGCCCTTCTCGATGTGGCTGTTACGACGGGCGATGGCCAAGGTTTCCAGCGCACCATCCCAATCGGCGGCCTTGCACTGGATGTCGAACAGCGCGTCGGAGGCCCAGGCGAGCTTCTGGTTGAGATGAAGCGCACGTTCGGCGAATTGCTTGGCAGCGACGGGTTCGTTTTCGCGCTGAGCTTCTACGAACAGGCCGCGCAGGCCGAGCTGCTCGGTGTCGGGGGCGGCCAGCATCGCCTCGAAAATGCGCCGCGAAGTCGCCTTGTCGCCCGAAAGCTGGGCGGCCTGCGCGCGCAAAAGGTGGGTCAACGGCTCGTTGGGCAGCGACTTGCGGGCTTGGATCGCGTAGCGGGTCGCAGTGTCGCGATCACCAGCGCCAATGGCGATCATGCCCGACGACAGCGCGTCGAGGCCGCGTTGCTGGCGGCGGCGGTTCATGACGTTGCCGACGGCGGCCGGGCTGTTCCAGATGTTGCGGAACAGCGACCAGCTGGCCAGGGCAGTCGTGACCAAGAGCGCGAGCCCGATCACGACCTGAAACACGCTGGGTTCGGCCTTCAGGTTCAAGACCGGCCATTCGATGTTCACGGTGCCGGGATTGTCGGCGAGCCAGCTAAGCCCGACGGCTGCGGCGAGGATTGCGGCCAGAAACACAAGGACACGGATCATAACGCGCAACTCTTTGCTGGAGGGCTTTTCAGGACGTGGGGGCGGGAGCGGGCCGGGGGCGGTGCCGTCAGTTCAACTCTTGCAGCTTAACTCTTAGGCGGCGCTGGCGCCACGGCGGGGGCAGCGCCCGTCAGGGACGATTTCAACGAGGCTTCGAGGGCAGCGATCGCGCGATCGACGGCGCCGCGCGATTCGACCTTCACCAGCCAGTCCTGCGCCGCATTAGCGGCCTTGACCGGGATATTCTTGGCTTCAGCCAGGACGTCGGCGAGGCGGCCGTCCTTCAGCGCTGCCTCGATGCGGCCGATCACGGCTTCGGGGCTCTTGTCGTCGGGCGCATAGGTGATCTTGCGCACGCTGATCGCCGACTTCGCGCTCGTCAAAATCCGGTCCAGCACCGAACCGTCGCCGGGGTTGGCCTGCGCATCCAGCACGGCAGTTGCGACAGGACGGAATTCGCGTGTCAGCTCGGCGAGCGTCACGATGCCCGTGTCCTTGTAACGCTCCAGAACCGAGAGATCGACCTTGTCACCGGCCGCTTTTTTTACTTCGGCAAGCTCGGTTGCATATTTCTGGCCGCGGTCGGCGACGCGCTTCAGGTTGTTCAGCTCGAGGGCGAGCACGATACGTTCCGCGCTGGTCTTGCGTTCGCTCTCGCTCTTGACGACGGTCTGGACGCTTTGTTCAAGCGATGCGAGCTTGCCCGCGACCGGTGCAATCGCAGACGCGACGTCGGCGGGCTTGGCGACGGCCTTGTATTTGGCGTCGAGGTCGCTCTTCGCCGCGTCGAGAGCGGTCTTCAAGCCGTTGTTGTCGTCGCGGATGCCTTGAACTGCCGAGGTGAGGCGGTCGGCGTCCGAACGCAGGGTCTCGATCTTTTGCGCGGTCGTTGCGGCGTCGGCCTTGACGGCTGCCATGTCGCGGTCGATGCGGTTGGTGCCCGATTTTGCGGCTTCGCTGGTTTCGTTCGTCAGCGAAAGACGTTGTTCCAGTTCCTGGCTGACCGTCTTGCGCAGCGCTGAGACCTGATTGGTCAGCGTCGTTTCCAGATCGACGATGCGCCCTGAAAGGGCTGCGATCTGTGGCAGCTTGCCGGCCTGGGGATCGCCGGTTGCGGCGTCACTCATCAGCTTCAGCCGGTCTTCGAGCTTGGCGAGCCGGGCGGCCGGGCCGTCCGGCCCCACCTGTTCGGCGAGCTTTTCCGACAGCATCTTGTTTTCGGCCGAGAGCTTCGCCTGCACCGCACTGTAGTCCGGCAGCGAGCGCAGGCTCGTTTCCAACTTGGCGATCTGTGACTGCGCGGCCGTCAGCTTGGTAGCAATGTCGCCGGACGCAGCGTTGGACTTATCGGCCAGCATTTTTTCAAGCCCATTGACGCGGTTCTGCAGCGCCAATGTAGGTTTGGGGTCGTTCGGCGGCATCACGCCGAACTGGGGACCGAGCGTTGTTGCGCCGTACCATGCCATGCCGCCGCCGATAACGCCGGCCAGCAGATGCGTCACGGTCGAGCCAATGCCGGCAGCCTTTGCGGGGCGGGCAACCGGGGCTTGAGCTGAAGCTGTCGTCTTGGCTTTGGGATCGCCAAACTTGGTATCTGCAGTCTTGGTATCTGCAGTCTTGGTATCTGCAGTCTTGGTATCGGCAGTCTTGGTATCGGCAGTCTTGGTATCGGCTGGCTTGGCGGACGCAGCCGGTGTGGATGCCGCGCTCGCGGGCTTGCTGGCATCGGGCTTGGGCGCTTCCGCCGGTCTGGCGGCCTTCACCTCGACGGCCTTCAGATCAATGGTCGCATGCGGACGTTTGGGGTCGCCCGAGAGGGGCGCGGCGCCTTGAGGCGGGGTTGCAGGCGGGATCGTGTTCGCCGGCTTCTGGGTCTCGTCTTTCTTGTCAGTCATGGGCGAACTTAACTCCTCTTAACTCAAGTCTCGTGGCGTCGTCTTGCCCGGTTCCGCCGGGGCGGCCGGGTGCAACCTGGGTTTTGAGCGCGGTCATAGCGCCAGAAGCCGTCCAATTACAGAGAGATAGTACACGTCATCGGGGGGGTGCTGCTAGTCTCTCGATCAAGGTGAACATAGCGTCCGAATTTGGCGCATCGGCGACATGGATGTGATTTGGCACCTGGTTTGGCGACTGATCTTTGGTCATTTCTGCCATCAGCTGTTTGATATTCTGCGACAGGCAGACGTAAACAAGCCGTTGAAAGTGTTTCAAAAGGTCCGCGTCGCGGCCAAGCGCGAGAAAGGTTTTCGCCGACAACGGCGACATCAACATGACAGTGTCGATCGCGCCAGCGCGCACAGCCTCGATGGTGGGTCCCTGCAACTCGATTGCCGGGCGCGACCGGTAGACCACCAGCCTGCGCACGTCGTAGCCGCGGGTGGCCAAGGCGGCTTGTAGGTCGAAGGCAAGCTTGTCGCCGGTAAGATGCAGCAGTGAGCCCCCGCCGGGGAGCGCCGTTTGCGCGATGACGTCCACTAGATCGCGGCCCGCCGCTGGGCCCTGACGAATGTTCGTAAATCCCAGTTCGCGTGCCAACTCCGCGGTGCCCGGCCCGACAGAATACAGCGGCAACGCGGTCGCGCGCTTCAGGGCTTGGCATCGGGCGAGTCCCCGCAAGCCGTTACGGCTCGTCGCAATCAGCGCCTGGACGCCCTCGAGGTCGAGCTGTTCGAGCGGCAGAAACGCGATCTGCAGCAACGGGTCGACGCTCGCCTTGATCCCGCGCGCCTCAAACAGCAGCCGCCAGCGGCTTGCGTCGGGCTCGGGGCGGGTGATCAGAATGTGCATGACCGGTGTCAGCCGAAAACCGCTTTGAAGAATTCAGGCCCCGCCCGTTCCAGCAGTTCTGCGCCCGCAGTCACGCCCATGTGCTCGGCATCGGCCGCAACGCCCGTCCGCGCCGTGTCATGGCAGCAGCGCCCATCCGGCGTCAGGATCGAGCCGCGAAACGAAAGCGCCGTGCCGTTCAGCTCGGCAAGGCCCGCGATCGGCGTCCGGCACGATCCTTCGAGCTTGGCCAGGAACGCGCGTTCGGCGGTCACGCAAAGTGCGGTCTGGGCATGGTTGAGCGGGGCGAGCGCTGCCCGCGTCGCGCTGTCGCCGTAGCGGATTTCGATACCGACCGCGCCCTGTGCGACCGCCGGCAGCATCACGGCCGTCTCGATGGCCGCCGTTGCTTTAGCCTGCAGCCCTAACCGGTTGAGGCCGGCCATGGCGAGAAACGTCGCATCCGCCACGCCCTCGTTGATCTTGCGCAGCCGCGTCTCCACGTTGCCGCGAAACTCCACGACCTTCAAATCCGGGCGCACATGGCGCACCTGCGCCGCGCGCCGCAGGGAAGAGGTGCCGACCACCGCGCCCGCCGGCATTTCGGCCAAGGTTTTGTATTTGAGCGAGATGAACGCGTCGCGCACGTCCTCACGTTCCAGCAGCGTCGAAATCACGAGCCCGTCCGGCAGCACCGTGGGTACGTCCTTCATCGAATGAACCGCGAGATCGATCTCGCCTGCCAGCAGCGCCTGTTCGATTTCCTTCGTGAACAGTCCCTTGCCGCCCGCTTCCGATAATGGCCGGTCCTGGATGATATCGCCGCTGGTCTTGATGACCGTGATCGAAACATCGCCGTCTTTCAGGCCATGCGCCGCGATCAGCCGCGCCCGCACGTCGTTGGCTTGGGCCAGGGCGAGCGGCGAACCTCGGGTACCAATTCGGAAGGTGTGCACTTGCTCTTGTCTCTCATAGGGTGGTAGGCGGGTCGCGACGCACGCAAGGCTACCGCCTCAAACTCCAGTTGAGAGGGGGTACCCCTCGAACTCCCCTCTTTTAGATACCGAGCAACCGAGGGTCCGGGAGCTGAACTCCCGATGGGGCTTGGGGCAAGCCCCACCGCGCAGCGTCGTTATGCCCGCCTGCGACGAGATTGTGAAGGACCCACTTGAACCGCCAGACCCTGATCCTCGGCATCGAAACCAGCTGCGATGAAACCGCCGCCGCCGTCGTCGCGCGTTCGGCCACCGGTTCGGGGCGCATCCTCGCCAACGTGGTCCGTTCCCAGTGGGAGGCGCACCGCGCCTTCGGCGGCGTCGTGCCGGAAATCGCCGCGCGAGCCCACGCCGAATGCCTCGATCTGCTGATAGAAGAGGCGCTTGCCCAGTCCGGCTGCGCCCTTGCCGATCTCGATGCCATCGCCGCCACCGCCGGTCCAGGCCTCGTCGGCGGCCTCATCGTCGGGCTCGTCACCGGCAAGGCGCTGGCGCTCGCCGCCCGCAAGCCGTTCCTCGCGATCAACCATCTGGAGGCACACGCCCTCACCATCGGCTTGACCAGCGGGCTTAGGCCTCCCTACTTGCTGCTGCTCGTATCGGGGGGGCACACCCAGACGCTGCTCGTCGAAGGCGTGGGCCGCTACCGCCGCCTCGGCACCACCATCGACGACGCGCTCGGCGAGGCCTTCGACAAAACCGCCAAGCTCTTAGGCCTCGGCCAGCCGGGCGGTCCCGCCGTCGAGCGATTGGCAGCACTTGGCAACGCAGCACGGTTCGATCTGCCGCGCCCGCTGAAAGGCCGCGTCGAGCCGCATTTCTCGTTCGCCGGGCTCAAGACTGCGGTGCGACGGCAAGCCATCGCGCTGCAACCCTTGAAGGACGACGACATCGCCGACCTGTGCGCGTCGTTCCAGGCCGCCGTCGCCGATGCCGTGACCGACCGCTGCGCGCGCGCCATCGATCTAGCCGCTCAGCTGTCGGCTGATCCCCTCCGGCACTTCGTGGTCGCCGGCGGCGTCGCAGCCAACATCCGCCTGCGGGCCGACCTCGCGGGCTTGGCGTCGGCGCGGGGCTTGAGCTTTCACGTAGCCCCCGTGGCGCTGTGTGGCGACAACGCGGCCATGATTGCCTGGGCCGGCGCCGAGCGCTTTGCTCTCGGATGGGTCGATGGCCTGGACGCTCCCGTGCGTCCGCGCTGGCCGCTCGATCCATCAGCCCTCCCCGCGCTTGGTTCCGGCCTCAAAGGCGCGAAGGCGTGAGTTCGCCTCGCTAAGCCCCCGGCGAACGGCCAAACGCTCCGCAGCGTTTCCGCTCGGAGTTATAAAACGAGGGTCCGGGAGCGGTCCGGCTTGCGCCGGCAACCCGCCTGTTTTGTGAGTGGGGATCTTGGGTTGATGCGTCTTACAACGCACGCCCGCTCCCGTGT
>JANXVY010000086.1 GCA_025351425.1 Hyphomicrobium sp. | reverse complement strand
TCCAGGCCGTCTGGATACTGCCGGTGTGTCCTTGAGGTGCGAAAGCCATCGACAACCCTGCACACGGAGCAGCGCCACTGGTGCTACTCTACCCATCTGCGGAAGACCCGCGCGCCCGTCGCGCTGCTCCACCCCCCGCTTATAACTTCGAGGCCTCCGGCCTGCGAAGGGCGAAAGTGCGTCAAGAAAAGGCGCCGTCACGCCAAGCACCGTCAAGTATATGCGGCACGCGGCAAAGCGACGGAGAACCAACCAACCCCAACCTGTGGCTTTGGCGCGATAGACAGACGCGCCGCCCCCCCGTAAAGCAACGCCATGCTCCAGAACACCTATCAATGGCTGATGCGGCTGTCGGCCAGCCCCAATGCGCCGCTAGCGCTCGCGGCTGTGTCGTTCGCGGAAAGCTCATTCTTTCCCATTCCCCCCGACGTGATGCTGGTGCCGATGGTGCTGGCGGACCGCACGAAAGCGTGGCGGTATGCGGCGATCGCGACGGTGAGTTCCGTGATTGGCGGGCTGGCGGGCTATGCCATCGGCTATTTCCTGCTCGAAGCGGTCGGCAAACCGATTCTGGCGTTTTACGGCAAGACCGATAGCCTGGTGACGTTCAGCAAGGCGTTCGCCGACTACGGGTTCTGGATCTTGCTCACCAAGGGCATGACGCCCATACCTTATAAGGTGCTGACCATCGCGGCCGGCGTGGCCCAGATGAATCTGGGCGTGTTCGTTGGCGCGAGCATCATCGCCCGTTCGATGCGGTTTTTCCTGGTGGCGGGCCTGCTCTATTTCTTCGGCGACCGGATCCGCGAGTTCATCGAGAAGCGCTTGATCCTGGTGACCAGCGTGATAGCGGTCAGCGTCATCGGCGGATTTGTGGCGCTGAAGCTGTTCTTGTGAGCGCCGCCGAGCGACGCGTTGAGTAAGGATGCCTCTCCCATGCGCATGACACCGGTATCATCGGCCCCTCGCCGGGCCTACACGAGCGGCGCATTCGTGCTGGTGCTGGCGCTGGCGACGATCGTGGCGGCGCTGGGCTTTGAGTACATCGGCAAATACATCCCCTGCCCGCTGTGCCTGCAGCAGCGCTGGGCGTATTACGCCGGAATTCCGTTGTCGTTTCTGGCGCTCGTGCTGCTTTCCAGCGGCAAGGCGCGCGCGAGCGGCCTGCTGTTTTTCGTAATCTCGCTGCTGTTTCTCGCCAACGCCGGCCTCGGCACCTATCATTCGGGCGCGGAGTGGGGCTTTTGGCCCGGCCCCCAGTCGTGCGGCACGATGCAAGCGCTCGGCGGACCGGGCGGCGGCGGGCTGCTCGATAAGCTCGATACGACCAAGGTCATCAAGTGCGACGAGGCCCAGTGGCGGTTTGCCGGCCTGTCGTTCGCCGGTTGGAACGTGGTTGTTTCCATGCTGCTGGCGGCGGTGGCATTGAAAGCAGCGTTCGCCGCGGCCCCGCACTACAAAAATTAACGAATTGCCGGCCGGAACAGAAAAAGAACATCTGTTTCGTTGCGCCTGTGGATAATTAACATCCCTTTAAATAAATTGATATTTTTCAGAGACTTGCGCTCCAGCGCCGCGACGAGAAAACGCAAATTCAGCTCCCGTCAATCGAATAAACACCCCTCCGACAAAATCATGCCTTTTCGTTGCCGTTAAGTCACTGTTAATAGGTCTGGTCACCGGCGAGCAAGTCTCCCTCGCCGAAACGAACCGGGTGGATCTCAGTCAGGCGTTTGTTCGCGTACCCCCGAAAAGCTAGGTTGTTGCGTCAGTTGCGTCAGTTGCGTCCCCAGTTGCGTACCGCGTTGTGTTTCCAGTAGCGTCGGCGTCGTGTGTATTGCGTAACCTGTTGAGTTCGTAGCGGTTTGTAGCGTCCAGCGTCAGTTTTTCGTTCATCTCCCAAAACACCAAGGCGAGCGGCCGGAGCGTGGCGTGTGCGTGGTTTGAGCGGCCGTTCGCCGTGAGTTCGTAAAGGGGCCAGTTGCGTATGACGACGAGTACCGAACAGTGGGTAGCGTTGAGTGAAGCGACCGGAGCGGTTTTGACGTTGATCCAGCAACGGCGAGAAGCGCAGGCCGCGGCGGCTAAGCCCGGCGAGTTGAAATAGGGCATCCAATTGAGGCGGTAGCAGTGAGGGTTCGCTGCCACCACCTCCACGAGACGGCAAGTATGACGGAGCGTGGAGACGCGTTCTCCCCAAGTGGCACATAGCATGGTCTCGCGTAGTGCCCACCAACGCGCTCTATCGTACTTGCCTCCCACACTCAGTTTTGCGTGTTTTGGCAACCGTAAACGCAAGGAATAGGGCGCAATGACCCCCAACCATATCAATTCCGTGCAGTGGACTCAGGCCATCGGCTACAGCCGTCAGGCATGCGCACGTGTGTTTCGCGACGGCGGCACGGCCCACGATGCGCTTGCAGCTTTTGATCTTGAAAGCGGCGACATCGTAGCCAACGATTGGTCGCGGACGGTTGATACGATCGCCAGCGCACTCTGCAAACGTCCGCTGGCGCTCGCGGCTTGACGTAGATACTTAGTCCAAGACTGCGGCAGACTGGCGCACGTTCTGCATAGCTTCAGTCCATGCTGAAAGATGGTATTTACGAGTTATCGTATCGTGCCGAAGCCACACCCTATGCTGGCTTCGACAGTTTGCTAATTGCGCTCCGAGGCGGGGCCGTTCTGGGCACGGACCGTTGGGGCGGCGTGCTCCTGGGGCGATACGAATATGATCCTGGGTCCAAGCAGTACCGGGTGAACGTATGCTTGCAAGTACCGCCGGGCGGCACGCTGGTAACGGAAAATGGCCCCCGCGAGAGCGGCGGCTATGTCGACATCGAAGCGGCCCTGGATAAAGACGGCGATCCCATATCGGAGCTTGTCGAAGTCGCCGGCCAACCGGTAAGAATTTCGCTGGTATACAGAGGTCCTGTGCCGGTTTGATAGTGGGCCGTGCGGGTCCTTCGGCGAAACGACCGTCAGCGAGGCGATATGAGCGAGCGTGTCTTGCTGGGTGAAATCACCGGCGTTCATGGCATTCGCGGCGACGTAATCATCCGCAGCTATACAGCCGATCCCGCCGATATTGCGACCTACGGCGAGCTGGAAAGTGCCGCAAAAAAGCCGGTACCGGAGATACGCGTCGTGCGCGTGACGGACCGCGTTGTGGTCGCCCGCCTCGAGGGCGTTAACGACCGCACGCGCGCCGAGACGTTCAAGGGCACCCAGCTCTGGATCCCTCGCGAACGGCTACCGCCCGCGGCTGCCAACGAATACTACCACGCCGATCTGATCGGGCTGGACGCAGTAGCGCCCGACGGCGTGGCGGTGGGCACGGTGATTGCGGTCGCGAACTTCGGCGCCGGTGACCTGCTGGAAATCCGCGTCGCCGGCAGCAATCAGACCGAATACATCCCCTTCACCAACGCTGCGGTTCCCGCGGTCGACCTTGCGGCGCGCCGGCTTGTGGTCGTGCGGCCCGAAGTCGTCGACGTTCCCCCGGAATTGGCTCCAGGTCTGGCCGAAGTTGAAACGGACGAACCGCCGGCAAGCTAGAGCATTTTCCGACGAAGTGGATACCGGTTCGTCGTCGACGGCGAAGCCTCGCTCCATGAAGACGGCGAAGCCTCGCTCCATGAAGATGAAAATACGACCAAATCAAAAACCTAGAGTGCGCATCCGATTCCGTAGGATCGGAAAGCGCTCTAGACTGCCAGCCTAGATCGCATCGCCGCGCATGAGACGGGGGAGATCTCCCGAAAGCCCAGCCGCCTCGACGACAAGCCGCTGCTTGAGGCCCGGCAGCCGGTTGACAAGGCCGAGACCGAACTCGCGCAAGGACCGGCGCACCTGGCCATCGTCGGAAAACAAACGGTTCAAGGCATCAAAACTTGCAGCCGCAGACAAGGTGTCGAACCGGCGCCAGCGTTCATAGCGCTGCAGAACCGCGACCTGCCCGATGTCGAGACCCAGCCTCTGTGCGTCGACAGCACACTCGGCAAGCGCCGCGCAATCGCGCAGTCCCAGGTTCAGGCCTTGCCCCGCGATCGGGTGGACGTTATGAGCCGCATCGCCAGCGAGCGCAAAACGCGGGGCGATAAACGAGCGGGCAACGAATGCCCCGAGCGGCCAGGCTTGGCGTGGGCCGTCGAGCTGGAGCGCTCCCAGCCGGCCGCCTGCGCGCAGCTCCAGTTCGTCGAGGAACGCGGCATCGTCCAGCGCCATGACGCGCCGGGCTTCCCCCTCGGACTCGCTCCACGTCACGCAGGTGCGGTTTCCCGGTAATGGCAGCAGGGCAAACGGCCCGCCCGGTAGAAAGTGCTGCACGGCGCGGCCGCCGTGCGGGCGATCATGCGCGACGGTGACCGTGATACCGGTCTGCGCATAAGACCAACCGGTCGTCTTGATGTTGGCGAACGCCCGCAAAGGCGAACGGCGTCCGTCGGCGGCGACGAGGAGCTTGGCGCGCAGCGTTTGGCTGGACGTGACCGGGATTTCGATACTTTCCCCGCGCACCTCGAAACTTATCCCCGCTGTATGGCGCAGCTGGATAATCTGAGGTGTCGCCGCCACCGCAGCGCTCAACGACTGTTCCAGTGCCGTAAGGGGAACGATGTGTGAGGCAGCTTCCGATCCGCCAAGCAGGTTATCATAGGACAACAGGATGGGCCGAACACCGGCGCGAAGGCTCGAATCGGAAATGTCGATGCCGCTGACGGGCTGGCTGAGCGGCGCGCAGGCGTCCCACACGCCCAGTTGAGTGAGCATCCGCACCGAAGCAGCGCCAAGCGCCACGCATCGGCTGTCGGCGGCGCGAGTGATGTTCTGGCCGTCCCGGGAAAGCAGCGCAATGCGCGCAACCCGGCCCATGCCGCTGGCCAGCGCCGTGGCCAGCGCCTGCCCCGTCACCCCCCCTCCCGCAACCACCACGTCGACACGGTCGTTGACGTGCGCATCAAAAGGCTTTGTGTCTATCATCACGCCACCGATAACACTCTGGTTGTCATAACGAAACCGCTGTTTGAAAGATCGAAGCATGTCCACTGCCGCCGCCGTCGCCCATTTGCTTGAAACGCTCGACCTGGCGCAACTCGGTCCTGACCGCTATCGGGGGATCAGCCAGGCCAACAGCTGGGGTCGCGTCTATGGCGGGCAGGTGCTGGGCCAAGCGCTTGTAGCGGCCGATCGTACCGTCGAGGAAGACCGTACCGCGCACTCGCTCCATGGTTATTTTCTGCTGGCGGGCGATCCGGCGAACCCGATCGACTATGAAGTCGAGCGCCTGCGCGACGGCGGCAGCTTCACGACGCGCCGAGTGACCGCCAGCCAGTCGGGGCGGGCCATTTTTGCTATGATCGCGTCATTTCACAAGTATGAGCCGGGCTTTTCCCATCAGACGCAGATGCCCGAAGTGCCAGGGCCCGACGACTTGCCGGCGATGGCCGAGGTGCTGGCGAGGCCGGGCAGCCGTGCGCCGAAAACGATGCAAGGTTATTACGCAAAGGATCGCCCGATCGAGATCCGGCTGGTTGCGACGGACCGCTACTTCGGTAACGAAGAACGAGATCCCCGCCAGTGTTTCTGGTTCAAAGTTCGCAACCCGCTGCCCGATGGCGCGGGCCTGCATCAGGCGATACTGGCCTATGCGTCGGACTTCGCAATTCTCGATACGAGCCTGATCGCTCACGGCAAGCTGATGTTCGACCCCCATATGCAGCTCGCGAGCCTGGATCATGCCCTGTGGCTGCATCGCCCGTTTCGCACCGATGACTGGCTGCTCTATGTGCTGGAGAGCCCGTCGGCGGGCTTTGCCCGGGGTTTTTCGAGGGGCGCTTTCTATACCCGTGACGGCCAATTGGTAGCGTCCGTCGCACAGGAGGGGCTTGTCCGCGAACGCACGACTCATTTTGTGCTCAAATAATAATCATTTTATTGTATCTGCCGGAATTTTAGCCAAGTATGGCCTGCCCAACTTTTTGGCAGGGCGATTAGTGACGGTCATTGTCGTGTAAAAACAATAGACTAGTCGATTACGGCTAAATTGGCACGGCCCTTGAAAAGTTAATCCTCGGTAACCGTTGCCCGATTGGGGCAATCGAATGGAGGGGCCCGAATGAAGCTGATCACTGCGATCATCAAACCGTTCAAACTTGAGGAGGTCCGCGCTGCGCTGACCGACCTCGGGATACAGGGCATGACTGTGACCGAGGTGAAAGGATATGGCCGCCAGAAGGGCCATACCGAAATCTACCGCGGCGCCGAGTATGCCGTGAGCTTTTTGCCCAAGATCAAGATCGAAGCAGTCGTCGCGTCGACCGCCGTTGATAAAGCCATCGAGGCGATCCAGCGGGCAGCCAAGACCGGCCAAATCGGCGACGGCAAGATCTTCGTTTCCTCGATCGAGCACACCGTACGCATCCGCACCGGCGAAGCCGATGAAGATGCCATCTAGCCAGCAAATTCAATGATCATGCGAACCCAATATAACGAGGGAGTATCACTGATGATGTCTAACCTAACAAAACGCTCAGCCGGGGGGCTGGTTGCCCTTGCAGCGCTGGCGCTGTGGGCGGGAGCAGCGTTCGCTGCCGATGCGCCGCCGCCTCCCAAGCCGAATCCCGGCGACACCGCCTGGATGTTGATCTCATCGGCACTCGTCTTGATGATGTCGGTCCCCGGCCTCGCCCTTTTCTACGGCGGTCTGGTGCGCACGAAGAACATGCTGTCGGTGCTGACCCAGGTCTTCATGATCGTTTCAATGGTCGGCGTACTGTGGTGCCTCTACGGCTACTCGATCGCACTGGGCGACACGAGCGGTCCCTATGCCGCTTATATCGGCGGCTTCGGCAAGGTGTTCCTCGCAGGCGTCACGCCCTCGTCCACCGTACCGACGTTCTCAAACGGCGTCGTCATTCCGGAATACGCCTACATGGTGTTCCAGATGACCTTCGCCATGATCACGCCCGCCCTCATCGTCGGTGCTTTTGCCGAGCGCATGAAGTTCTCGGCCGTGGTGCTCTTCATGCTGCTGTGGGTGACGTTCATTTACTTCCCGATCGCCCATTGGGTTTGGGCGACCGCCGCTCCCGACGACATCGCTGCCGCCGCCAAGGCGCTGGCTGCCGCAACGGGTGATGCAGCAAAGGCTGCGGCCCAAAAGAAGCTTGACGAAGTTACATCTGGCGCAGGCTGGCTTGCCCAGGCTGGCGCGCTCGACTTCGCCGGCGGCACGGTCGTGCACATCAACGCTGGCATCGCGGGCCTCGTTGGCGCCCTCGTTCTCGGCAAGCGCGCCGGCTACGGCAAGGAAGCGATGCCTCCGCACTCGCTGACCATGACCATGATTGGCGCTTCCCTGCTGTGGGTTGGTTGGTTCGGCTTCAACGCCGGTTCGAACCTCGAAGCCAACGGTACGACGGCTCTTGCCTTCGTCAACACGATGGTTGCGACCTGCGCAGCAGCACTTTCGTGGATGCTGTGCGAATGGGCCGTGAAGGGTAAGCCCTCGTTGCTCGGCCTCGTCACCGGCGCCGTTGCTGGTCTCGTGGCGGTGACCCCGGCTTCGGGATTTGCGGGTCCGATGGGCTCGATCGTCCTCGGCCTGATGGTGAGCCCGATCTGCCTGCTGTTCTGCACTTCGGTGAAGCACATGTTTGGCTATGACGACGCGCTCGACGTGTTCGGCGTCCACTGCATCGGCGGCATCGTCGGCGCTTTGATGACGGGCATTCTCGTCAACCCGGCCCTCGGCGGCGTCGGCATCACCGACTACACGAATTTCGCCAAGGATAACGTCGGCACTTACGACATGGTCCAGCAGATGATCCTGCAGGCCAAGGCCGTCGGCTCTACGCTTATCTGGTCCGGCGTCGGCTCGTTCATCCTCTACAAGCTCGTCGATCTCGTAGTTGGGCTGCGCCCGGCCGAAGAGAAGGAGCGCGAGGGTCTCGACATCACCGATCACGGCGAACGCGCCTACAACTATTGATACCAATCGCGGTTCGCAGATCTCAGATCACCGGGCTCTGCGAGCCGCTCCTCGACACTGCACGACGTCTCCTCCAGACTTGCGACCTGCCCGGCCTGCCTTTCGGCAGCGCCGGGTTTTTTTGTCACGGAATTCGCAACTGCATGTGCCGCGCGAGGTAGGGGATGAGACGCATGAGGTCGCGGCGGCAGACGGCGATGCAGCCTTCGGTCGGCAGGTAGCCGTCCCGCGCGCAGTGGAGAAAGATCGCGCTGCCCCGGTCTTTGAGACGCGGCCCGTCATTGTAGCCCAGCACGACGATCAGGTCATAAAGACCGTCTTCCCGCCACAGGTGCTCGGCGCGGGCCAAATAGGGATGCCGCACCGCGCGATTGTAGTTGCGGTCTTGGGCATCGTCGCACCATCCGTCGCGAGGGCCTATCGTCTGCGAGGGCAGCCCGCACAAGGGGCGCGCCAGCCGGTCAGCCCGATAATAGAGCTGCCGCAAGCGCCACGCGCCTGAGGGCGAGGCGCCATCCCCCTCGCGTTTTCGCATTCGCCGGCCGGCCCGGCCAAGTGCGCACCGCATCCGGAGCGGCCCGAATTCGAGGACCCCTTGGGTCGCTTGCGCACTTAGAGTGCGTACGACCAGTTGATGCGGGCTGCCGCCTGTGCACATTATGGGCTCCAGTTACAATGACTTTCAATCCGTGTTGGTCGCGGCTCGGCATGCTAATGATGCGCGTCAGGCTTGAACGTCCTCCAGCTCGGCGCGGGCCTAAGCGTACGTTCCTCCATGTCCTTTCGCCAGCGTGTCCACTCGCCAACCCGGAGCACTCACCGATGAGCACGGCCCGCCGCATCCTTCTCGTAGATGATGACGACGATTTGCGATCAGCTCTTCAAGATCAGTTGGCCTTGCATGAGGAATTTGAGGTTACGGCGACGAATTCCGCGACCAAGGGGATCGAGCTTGCGAAAGCGGGCCAGCCGGACCTGATTTTGTTCGACGTTTCGTTGCCCGATATGGATGGGCGCGAGGCGGTGAAGGTGCTCCGCAAGTCTGGGTTCCGTTCCCCTATAGTTATGTTGACCGGAAACGTGTCCGACGCCGACCAGATCCTGGGGCTGGATGCAGGCGCCAACGACTATATCCACAAACCGTTCAAGTTCGCGGTTCTGCTGGCGCGCATACGTGCGCAGCTTCGCCAGCACGAGCAGAGCGAAGACGCGATCTTCACCATCGGCCCATTCACATTCAAGCCGGCGTCGAAAATCCTGATGGATGAGAAGAACAGCAAGATCCGGCTGACCGAAAAGGAAACTTCGATCCTGAAGTACCTGTATCGCGCCGGCGAAAAGGTTGTGTCGCGTGAGGTTCTGCTGCACGAAGTCTGGGGTTACAACGCGGGCGTGACGACCCACACGCTCGAAACCCACATCTACCGTTTGCGCCAGAAGATCGAAAAAGATCCGTCCAATGCTTCGCTACTGGTGACCGAAAGCGGCGGGTACAAACTGCTGCCTTAGGTTGTCAAGCCAGAGTTATGCACACGAGTCCGCATCCTGTGCCGCCGCGGTAGACCCAAGCCCCCGAATCATCGCCCTCTATCCTCACGAGTGAGAGAGGGTTTTGATCATGGCGCTTGATATCGTGGTACGTAGTCTGCTGCAGGTCGAATTGTTTGCGGGCCTCCGGCCCTTACAGGTCGCCGAGTTGGCCCGCCGCTCGGACCGCATTGTTTACAAGCCTGGCGATCACATCATTTCGGAAGGCGCGATGGGGGACGCCGCAGTGTTGATCGTGAGCGGAGACGCCGTTCGCATCTCGGCACCCGGCCAACCTGGCATCAACGAACCCGTGGCGGATGGCTCCCTGTTGGGAGAAATTGCGATGCTAATCGAGACGGAACACTCGTCGACGGTTGTGGCGCGCGGGATCACCCGCGCCATACGCATCACTCGCAAGGCTGTGCACGAACAGGTCGCCGCAGACCCGCGGTTGGCCGATCATTTGAGCCACAAGTTTGCGCGCCGGCTCGACGCGATCGCGCAAGATCTGCGCGAAATCGACCAACTCATGGCAAAAGTCGAAACCTCGCCAGCTGCATACCAGCGTCAGCAGATGGAACCAGCCCACTTCCATTGATCGATTTTAGACAAGAAAAAGCCCAACCCCGGGGGGAGGGGTTGGGCTATATGCGCTTAACGCGCAAAGCGTCGGGAGGGAAGCCGACGCTGCGACTAGCACCATTGGCGAGACGGGGAGCTCTGCCAATTCTTAGGGTACCGTCGCATGATTTTATATAGGGACGACTTTTGCAAATTGAATAGCCCAAACTCGTTTTAATCACGAATTTGTTACTAAATATTGCACTTTATCCCCGTCTTGGTGCTTGCTAGAGGCCGAATCGCAACCAAGTCGCGTCCTCCTATGGAGTCGACTTTAGCAACCCAACGGGTTTGATTTCGAAAATCTTGGCATCCAAAGGTTCGGTCTTGTTGAGATCTGAAACCTCGACGCGCGTATCCAACCCCTGGGCATCGGTGGTCACCCATTCCTTCAATTCGAGGTCTGGCTTGGTCGTGAAGAACAGTCGGATGCGGCCTGGTGCGTCCGGGCTCTTATCTTGAAGAGCAACGACAATGAGGTCGTCGGCGTTCTGCACGTCGATGATTTTTGCATCCCGGATCAGGTCGACGTCCTTGCGCAGCAGTAACCGGAACGCTGTCTGGTCCAGAGATATGCGGTCTTCCGTGTTGATGTCGAGGTCTTGTACCGCCAGATACTGGCCATCGGAAATAATGATCTGCTTGGAAGGAAGCGAGTAATCGAAGCGGAACCGGCCTGGGCGCTTGACGAAGAATTTGCCCTTCATCCGCTTTTTGTCGGCGCCCGTCTGAAGGAAAGAACCTTTCATGTTTTCGAGCGTCGCAAAGTATCTTGAAACCTTCTTCACGAGTTCGGTTTGCCGCTCGTCAAGTGCGATGCCCGACGTACCATTCGCGGTGGCGACCGTCGCGGGCCATGCTGGACCTGTCGCCGTTCCGGCCGGTGGGGTTGCCGGCGTTTCGGCCTTGGGCTCTTCGGCGGCATGAACTGCAAGGCTTGCTAATGCGACGGCGATCACCATGGCCCCGATGCGGGCGAACTTCACTGTTGTTGTCTTCATCTGGTCCTGCATTGTTCCCCGCGTTGTCACCCTGATGCCCACAACGACGCTTTAGCGGATAAGTGCGAACTTTGCGACCAGATCGAGGCACCAGCATCGCCTTTGCAAAAACACCGGACCTAAGGCCGTGCACTTCTTAATCATGCCCAAAGCTTGCAGTAGGCAAGACCCGGACCCGAGCATTAAGCATCACGGCTACGGGGTGTTTTGGAGCGTACAATGACAATCTGGCGGCAGCGGACTGAGGCATTTCTCGTGCTCGCATGGTTAGCGATGGGAACGCCGGCCGCCGCTCTCGACGTACCCACCGCTATGCCACCGTCAGATCCGGTCGCGTCGGGCATAGAAAGCAGATTGTCGGCAAACGCCCAAATCGTCTCCAGGAAATCCGCGCCCGACGCCGAGGATGCGCAGGCAGCAAAAGCGTTTTACGTAGCCCACGCATACGCGCCGCTTTGGGTGGCCGGGCAAGGCCTGAGCGCATCGGGCCAATTGGTCGCAAGCGAGATCCAGCGCGCCGGAGACTGGGGTCTGAGGGCCGCAGACTTTGCCCTTCCGGCGCCTTTGACGGCGACCGCCACGCCTGAAGCCTTGGCGGATGCCGATGTGACGCTCACGCGAGCAGTCCTCAAATACGCCCGTCATGCGAAAGGTGGCCGAATTCCCGATCCCGGTAGCGCCCTGAGCGGGTTCATCGATCGCAAACCGCAGTTGATCGCTCCACTGTCTGTTCTTGAGCAAATCGCCGTTGCGCCTGCCGCTGACGCCTATCTGCGCGGGCTAAATCCCCAGCAGCCCGGATTTGAGAAGTTGCGTCAGGCCTATCTCCAAGAGCGCAATGAACAAGGAAATTTCGTCACGGTCAAATTGCCGGCTGGCCCCACGATCCTGCCTGGCCAATCGCATCCCCAGATTGCGATTTTGAGGAAACGCCTTGGCATTCCAGTTCCCACATTGGCAGCCGATGTTCCCGCGCCCTCTGAGTATTTCGATCCCGCGCTCGTAGAGGCGGTCAAGGCGACTCAAGCAAAAGCGGGTGTGTCCCGGGCCGACGGCAGATTGGGGCCCAAGACGCGCGCGGCGCTGAACGCTGAAAGCCCCAGCCACATCCCGGCCTTGCTCGCCAACATGGAGCAGTGGCGATGGATGCCGGAACAACTCGGCGAAACTTATGTCACGGTCAATATTCCTGAATACGAGGTGCGATTGGTTCAAGGTGAACGCATTGTCCACCAGGAGCGCGTCATCACCGGAAAGACGGAAACGGCCACCCCGATTTTCTCGGCCGACATGAAGACGGTGGTTTTCCAACCCAAGTGGGGCGTGCCTGATTCTATCAAGGTCAACGAACTCCTACCCCGCTTGCAACAGGGTGGAGGCTTGCGGTCCGGTCTGCGCCTGGCCCTTAACGGCCGTGATATCGACCCAAAGCGCGTCGACTGGAGCCGGGCGGATATTACGCGCTATCAGATCTACCAGCCCTCAGGCGACGACAACGCCCTGGGGATCGTCAAGTTCTTGTTCCCCAACAAGCACGCGGTCTATCTGCACGACACTCCGACCAAGAACCTCTTCAATGCGAGTGGTCGCGCCTATAGCCACGGCTGTGTTCGCGTTCGCAATCCCGTGCGTCTTGCCGAATTCTTGCTAGGGGCTGACAAAGGCTGGGACCGCTCGCGGATCAAGGAGCTTGCCGAAGACGGACCCGAAGACAACGCCATCAAACTCGACGCCATCATACCTGTACACATCACGTATTTCACGGCGGCGGTTGATGACGCGGGCAAGGTTGTCACCTTCCCTGACGTATACGGCCATGAGCGCCGCATCCGGCTTGCCCTTGATGGCCGTTTCGACCAGATCGCCAAGCTCAATCCGCTGCCACTCGGCAGTACGCGCCCTATGGAATTTGCCTCCGGTGAGGGCGAGGCTCCAGTGCAAAACCGGCGAACGGCCGAGGCGGCCCGCTTTGCACCCGCATCAGGCTTAGGTTTCGCACCGCGCGAGCCGCAGGCAAGCAGCAAGTCCCGTTACCGCGGCAATACGACGAACGACATCATCATGCGCCAGTTGGGTGGCGGTTTTTAGAATTTCCCCGCCGCATGAGACGATCGCCGGATCAATGGCGGGTCGTCACGATGAAATCGGTGCCAACACCGGTTTCATGGGTGATACCATGGTCCGATATGATGATGGACGATCCGGCCCACACGAGTTCGGCTAGTCTATCCATGACTTCCCCGGATAGTTCAATCCGGTCGAGCGCACCGGTAGCCGTCTCGGCTGGGATTGCGGCTCCGATCGAGGCCGTCTCGATATCGCTGCCACGCTTGAGCTGGGCAACGCGCTTGAGCGGCTGGGCTTCGATGGGCAGTGAGAGGGCGATCCATCTCAATGCTCGTTCGCCAAGCGCGGGAGGCCCTGCAACAAAAACATGATTGCCGATCGGCGTGTCCCCGTCGCGGATTGTAATCGGCACATCGAACACGGGACGCAAGGCCTGCCGCACGTAAAGCCGCCCATCCTTGCGGCTGATCAAGATCGATACGGTTTCCTGGCGCCGCGTCATTTCGGTGATCCGACGCTTGAGCGCTTCAGTCCTGTCGTCGGCGCGCTTGACGGCATCCGCCGCCACGGCTGCCGATTCCCGTGCTTGCAACTCTTGCTGCCGGGCTTCGCCTGCCTTGGTATTGGCGGCTTCGAATTTGGCGATGGCGACCAGCAGCCCGTCTCCATAATCGGCACGCAACGGCGGCGGTTGACGATTGCCGATGAGGCCGAACCATCCCAGCCGATCCCGGGCGACGGTAAGTTCGCGCTCGGCGGCGCGCTCCTTTATTTGAGCCTCCTTGACAGCAAGCGTCGCAGCTTCCGCCAGATCCCCGGCTTCGCCTTCGATCTGTTCAGCCCGCTTTAGTTCGGCTTTGGCTTTCGATTTCTCCGCCGCCGCATAGGAGACGGGATTGAGTTCATGGACACGCGGTTCCGCAATCACCGCAAAAGCGTCATCCGACAGCGCAGCCGATTGAACAGGTGCTTGTGCGACGGGAGCGCCCGGCCATACCCGCGGTACGGGAAGCCGCCTGTGAGCAATCGGAGCGGGCGCTATGTCGGTCGACGAAATCAGCACGCGCAGGCCGAGTTTCGTCATGCGGTACCACTGTTCAGCGAATGCGGCGGGCAATCGTACACAGCCATGCGAAGCAGCATACCCCGGCAGTTGCCCCTGGTGCATGGCGACGCCCGACCAAGTCAGCCGCTGCATAAACGGCATAGGCGCGCCGCTGTAGATGTTGCTCTCGTGCCAGCGCTCTTTTTGGATGATGGCAAAGACGCCCGTCGGGGTCGGATTTGCTTCGGTCCCTGTCGACACGTCGGAACGTTCGATCAGCCCGTTGCTGCCAAAGATCGAGACGTGCTGATCCTCGAGTGAAACGACGGCAAACAGGGGGCGCGAAGCGGTTTCCTGAGGGTCGGAACTGCCCGGTTGCTTTCCTGCAGCCGTCTTCCCGCTGACGGCCTTTGCTGACGGTGCAGGCGCGGCAGTCGCACGCTTTACACGCCGCAGCGGCTGGTAGACCTCAGCCTGTGGCCGGTGCACTTTCCGTGGGCCGAAGTCATCGAAAAAAAAGAACGACTGAGCTTGCGCCGCCGGTGCAGCGGCAAGACCGCAAACGATCGTGGCGGCGACAAATAAAACGCGCGTAAGCGACATGAACTAACTCCAGAAAAGTACGCTCTGGCTGCTACTTGACCCTGAGGGCACCTTAGGCTGGTGAAACCTGCTTGAACATGCACAAACCGGCCTTTTGCAGCCCTCCCGGTCCTTACAGAAACCCGTGTGGCATGTTGGTCTCACTTGCTTAATGGACCCGTTAACTCCACCCTAAATTGCATAAAGCCTCAGTAAATACAAGGGATAGCACAGTTAATTCAGAATTAAACAACCTTAGATAGAGTTGAGGGGTTGGCGGTTTGTTGCCGTCGGTCTTGTAATGGAGTGAGTTATGCGTACACCATTTCCGCGCGCCACTGGCGCGGCGGTTACCGAAGATGCTTTGCCGATTTTCCTGCGCAAGCCCGCCTTCACATTTGAAATCACGCCCCGGCCGCTCGCAACGGTCCCCCCATGGCAAGCCCATCCAAAGCGCATGCTGCGAACCTCGGTCAGCCTCGGCACGGTCGCCTTAAGTTTGGCTTTGTCCGCCACCGAAGCCTCCGCCCAGTTTATCTGCCAGCAATACGGTGGCGCCATAACCCAGGACGCGACCGCTGGCGTCAGCGCCGTGGCGTGCGGCCCGAGCACGCAGGCGACCGGCGTTGGCTCCAGCGCCTATGGCGCGCAAGCCGTGGCGTCCGCCTACCACGCTGCCGCCTTCGGCATCCAGGCCCAAGCGACAGCCGACGATGCCGTGGCGCTGGGGGCCTCGGCGCTCGCCCAGGGCCTCAATTCAACCGCGGTCGGAACGGCCGCATCCGCCCAGAGTTCAAATTCGACCGCGGTCGGCAACTCTGCCTTTGCCCAAGGCGTGGACTCGACCGCGCTCGGCGCCGCAGCCTCTGCGCAGGGCAACAACTCCGTCGCGACTGGCCGAGCCGCGCGCGCAACCGGCGAAAGCGCGGTCGCCGTCGGCACGCT
>JANXVY010000050.1 GCA_025351425.1 Hyphomicrobium sp. | reverse complement strand
GCCGCAGTTCAAGACGCCCTCGAGTGCGCCCCCCGTGCATGGGTTGCGCTGAGCGTAACGCTGGCTGGAGGGCGCGGGGATAAGTTTGCTGCGAAAAATTCTCAGGCCCTAGCCTCCTGACCCAAAAGTGTCATCCTCGGGCTCGTCCCGACGACCCATCGAGAAGCGCGTTCCGGTGCTCTCGACGGCTGGCGCACCTCCGGTGCCGCACGTCTCGCGCACCTCCGGTGCCCGGCGTCTCGCGCACCTCCGGTGCCCGGCGTCTCGCGCACCTCCGGTGCGACATGGCCCGGCCCTGCCAAGAAAACAAAGGGAGGAGCGAGTCGCTCGCAACCAACCACCGCCCCCTTTGCACCTTCCCGCATAACGTTTGCACCCGCGCCTTCATAAGCACCTTAAGACTTCATGGTTTGATCGGGCGACACGGCCCCCTACCTTTGCCCCACGACGTCGAGCACAGGAGCCCAGTGTGACCATCCCCTTGAAACAATCGATATTCGCCTTCGCAGCCGTCCTAGGCCTCGCCACCACGACCACCGCCAACGCCCAAACAACCACCCTGCTCAACGTCTCCTACGACCCCACCCGCGAATTCTATCAGGACTATGACGCGGCCTTCGCCAGGCACTGGCAGGCGACCGGCGGCGGCGCGATCAAGATCAACCAGTCGCACGGCGGCTCCGGCAAACAGGCACGCGCGGTGCAGGACGGCCTCGAAGCCGACGTCGTAACTCTGGCGCTTGCCGCCGACATCGACGCGCTCGCCGCCAAGGGTCTCGTCGACCCTGCCTGGGCCAAACGCCTGCCGGACAATGCCTCGCCCTACACATCGACGATCGTGTTCCTGGTCCGCAAGGGCAATCCGAAAGCCATCAAGGACTGGGCCGATCTGATCAAACCCGGGGTCGAGCTCATCACGCCCAACCCCAAGACGTCGGGCGGCGCGCGCTGGAACTACCTCGCGGCCTACGGCTATGCGCTGAAGCAGCCGGGCGGTTCGGAGGCAACGGCCAAGGACTTCGTCAAGCAGCTCTACGCCCACACCAAGGTGCTCGACACCGGCGCACGCGGCGCGACGACCTCGTTCGCCGAACGCGGCATCGGCGACGTGCTGATCGGCTGGGAAAACGAAGCCTACCTCGCGCTGAAGGAACTCGGCGCGGATAAATTCGAGATCGTCACGCCGCAGCTCTCGATCCTGGCCGAGCCACCGGTCGCCGTCGTCGACAAGGTCGCGACCAAGCGCGGCACTCTCAAAGTCGCGAGCGCCTACCTCGAATACCTCTACAGCCCGGAGGGCCAGGCGCTCGCCGCCAAGCACTATTTCCGCCCGCGTGACGCGAAAGCTGCCCAACAGGCCAAGGCCACCGCCGTCAAGCTCTTCACCATCGACGACGTATTCGGCGGTTGGACCAAAGCCCAGGCGACCCACTTCGCCGACGGCGGCATCTTCGACCAGATCGCCGCCCGCTGAAAGCCTTCGCGCAAAAAGCTGAGGGGTCTGGGGAGCTGTGCTCCCCGGTGGGGTGTGGGGCTAGCCCCACTGGCCGCGCGAGCGGCCACGTCCTCACAGCGGAATATTGTCGTGCTTCTTCCAGGGGTTTTCGACGTGCTTGTTGCGCAGCATATTGAGCGCGCGCGCAATCCGCAGCCGCGTCGCCGACGGCTCGATCACCTCGTCGATATAGCCGCGCTCGGCGGCGACGAACGGATTGGCGAACCGCTTCTTGTATTCGTCGATGCGGGCCTGGATTTTCGCGGGATCGTTCAACTCCGAGCGATACAAAATCTCCGCCGCCCCCTTCGCGCCCATGACGGCGATTTCCGCGGTGGGCCAGGCGTAGTTGACATCGCCGCGGATGTGCTTGGAGCTCATCACGTCATACGCGCCGCCGTAGGCCTTGCGGGTGATCAGCGTGACCTTCGGCACGGTCGCTTCCGCGAACGCAAACAGCAGCTTGGCGCCATGCTTGATCAGGCCGCCGTATTCCTGCGCGGTGCCCGGCAGGAAGCCCGGCACGTCGACCAGCGTCACGAGGGGAATATCGAAGCAGTCGCAGAACCGCACGAAGCGGGCGGCCTTGCGCGAGGCATCCGAGTCGAGCACGCCGGCGAGAACCATAGGTTGGTTGGCAACGATGCCAACGGTGCGGCCCTCGAAGCGGGCAAATCCGGTGACGATGTTCTTTGCGAACTGATCCTGGATCTCGAAGAAGTCGCCCTCGTCCACGATCTTGAGGATCAGTTCCTTCATGTCGTAGGGCTTGTTGGGGTTGTCCGGCACCAGCGTATCGAGCGAATGGTCGATGCGGTCTTCGGGATCGTCGGACGGCAGCTCGGGCACGCCCGATTCGTTATTGGCCGGCAGGAAATCCATCAGCCGGCGCATCTGCAGCAGCGCCTCGACGTCGTTTTCATAGGCGCGGTCGGCGATCGAGGATTTCGTGGTGTGGACCTTCGCCCCACCCAGTTCCTCGGCCGTCACGGTCTCGTTGGTGACGGTCTTGACCACGTCGGGGCCGGTGACGAACATATAGCTCGTGTCCTTGACCATGAAGATGAAGTCGGTCATCGCCGGCGAATACACGTCGCCGCCCGCGCACGGTCCCATGATCAGCGAAATCTGCGGGATTACGCCCGAGGCCAGCACGTTGCGGGTGAACACTTCGCCATAGCCGCCGAGCGCGTCCACGCCTTCCTGGATGCGCGCGCCGCCCGCGTCGAACACGCCGATGATGGGCGCACGGTTGCGGATGGCGAGGTCTTGGACCTTGGTCATCTTCTTGGCATGCGCTTCCGAAAGCGAGCCGCCAAACACCGTAAAATCCTTGGCGAACACATAGACGATGCGGCCGTTGATGGTGCCCCAGCCGGTGACGACGCCGTCGCCCGGGATCTTGGTCTTCTCCATGCCAAACTCGGTGCCGCGGTGCTCGACGAACATGTCGAACTCTTCGAACGATCCCTCGTCCATCAACAGCTCGATGCGTTCGCGCGCGGTCAACCGTCCCTTGGCGTGCTGCGCGTCGATGCGGACCTGCCCACCGCCCAGACGGGCCTGCGCACGGCGCTGTTCAAGCTCTTCGATCACGGTTTTCATGCAGGCCTCGTCAGCAAATCTGGGTTTTGGCCAGATAGCATGACGTACAGGATGTGCAAACGGGGCAGAAGTATAAAGGCGTCAAAAACGGCATACAAACCGATTGGAAACGGGCTACCTAGCAAAAACTGGGCGGAAACTGCCGCATTCTCAGGCTGGCTCGCGCAAATCCGCAGACCGCACAAACCAGCCTGGATCGTGGCTGAAGGTGCTAGCTCGCCACGAGACTACCCGCGGCCTTCTCCGACACATAGCCGAAGATGTTGCCCACGATCAGCGACAGCAGAACGGCAACGAACGGATTGGTGAGATCTGGTTGCGTGAGCGTATCCATTTTGCCGGAAATCAACGCCAGGGCTGCGACTGAGGCATAGCCATAGACGGAGGATGGGATGGCGGCCAGTGCGGGCAGCTTGGCGCCATACACGAGAACCACGACAGAAAGCCCGACGACGATTGCAGCGGTGAGCGCAAGGCCGAGGCTTTTGGGGTCGGCCCAACCTGATTTCGTGATGATCAACAGCGCGATGAGAGCAAGCACCGCCCCCCAGATGTTGGCCGTAATCGAGGCTTGCAGCCCCGTTTCCTTGCCGCCCGCGCCGTAGAAACTCGCCCAGCCGATGAAGGCGGCCCACAATTGCCACCCGGGCAGGAAGCCCAGGAAGAGGTACGTTGCGACTGCTGCAAGTGCACCGATGCTGACAGCTAGAGCTGTAATTAAGTCCATGTGTCTCTCCTCAGAAGCGGCTGGGTGAGATTTGAATAATCCTTTGGTCGAATCAGCCGCTGCCGCCGTTTTAATCACACCGAACCTGCGTCGACACGCCGCAACGCACAAAAATTGCAAAAATCCAGTGAGTTGCGAGAAACACATCAGTAATCTGATCGAGCCGCCCTAGCGGTGCATTGCCGTCTCGTCGCCCTCGAAACAGGCGACCAGAAATTCGACCCTCTGCGGCCCGGGCAGATGCCCGAACGGCGAGCCCCGGCTCGCGGCGAAATACGGCAACCACCCGGCCACGTCGGTATGGGCGAACAGCCCCAATTGATGGCCTTGCTTGATGGCCCAGCAGTCGGCTTCTTTCTCGCTGGCGTCCGTCGGGGCGAAGATGTGACCGAGCACATGGTGTCCACACTCGTGCAGCTTGAAAAACATTTGCAGGCTTTCCGGCAACTTACCCAACAGCACCGGGTCGAGCATGATCACGGGGTTGCCTTGCACGAACTCGGCCCGCCCCGCATCGCCCAGATCGGCAACGTCCATCATGCGCACGGGCCGATTGCGGAAATCCCGGCATGTAATGGCCGAGCCTTCCTGCGCCGGCGCAACCCTGGCTTCCACCGCCTGCCCAACGATGCCCCGTTCGGCGAGCGGCGCAGCCTGAACCTCTCCCGCCCGCGCAGAACCCATCGGCAGCGCAAACGCGATGCCGCCGAACATCCAAACGATTGCGAACCAGATCCGCATCGCCAAGCCCCATGCTTCGATAACTGGCTTGAATACGTGCCTTGAGTACGTGCTACGGCTTGAACGTAACTCTCGCATGAAAAGTTCACCGCGCAAGCCGCGCGTTGCAAAACCGTCACAGCCCCGACATCATCGCGCGTCAGCGTCCGGCTCCATAGGGACGAATGGGAAAGAACCACGATGGCCAGCAACACCGGCGGACTGATTGGACGGATTCTGGGCGGCATCCTCGCGCGCCTCGCACTGTTCGTGGTCGTCGTCACCCTCGTTTGGATCGCGTTCGTATGGCTCTACGCGCTGCACCCCGACACCCTGGGCTGGATCTACGCGACGCTCCGCCCGGTCACGATCTGGTTTTACGGGCTCGTCGACACCCAGCTTCCCGCAGCCGTGAAATACAAGGTCAGCGCCGGCCTCTCGGATGAACTCGGGCCCCGCGCCCTCTTCCTGCTGATCCTCGGCGGCGTCGTGGAAGTCGTCGTCCTCGGCCTCTGGCGGCTCGTGACGTCGTTCAGTAGCCTGCGCCGCTCCCCTTGAGGTCGCGGGTCCGGGGCACGCGTGCCCTGGCCTTCCCTCATGGGACTTGCTCGGCCGTATGGCCTCAGTGCGCCATCGCCTTGACGATTTCCTCGGTCATTTTCTTGGCATCGCCAAGCACCATGACCGTGTTATCGCGATAGAACAGCGGGTTGTCGATGCCGGCATAGCCCGACGATAGCGAGCGCTTGTTGAACAGCACGGTTGCCGACTTCCACACCTGCAGCACTGGCATGCCGTAGATTGGCGACGTCTTGTCGTCCTCGGCCGCCGGGTTCGTCACGTCGTTGGCGCCGATCACGTACACCACGTCGCACTGCGGGAATGCGCTGTTGATGTCTTCGAGTTCGAACACCTCGTCATAGGGCACGTTGGCTTCGGCGAGCAGCACGTTCATGTGCCCCGGCATACGGCCCGCGACCGGATGGATCGCATACTTCACGTCGACGCCGTTTTTCTTGAGCGTATCCGCCAGCTCGCGCAACGCGTGCTGGGCCTGGGCGACCGCCATGCCATAGCCCGGCACGATGATGACGGTCTGCGCGTTCTTCATCACGTAGGCCGCATCGTCCGCCGAGCCGAGTTTGACGGGGCGCTGTTCGGCGCCTGCGGCAGGGCCGACGGTCTCGCCGCCAAAGCCGCCCGCGATCACCGCGAAGAAGTTGCGGTTCATGCCCTTGCACATGATGTACGACAAGATCGCGCCCGACGAGCCCACCAACGCGCCGGTGATGATCAGCGCAATGTTGCCGAGCGTGAAGCCGATGCCGGCGGCAGCCCAGCCCGAATACGAGTTCAGCATCGAGACGACGACGGGCATATCCGCGCCGCCGATGGGGATGATGAGCAGCACACCGAAGGCAAGCGAGGCCAGCACGATCAGCCAGAACAGCACGGTCGAGCCGCCCGACAGGCAGAACGTGTAGATCAGGTAGACGATGAACAGGCCCAGCGCGAGGTTGATCATGTGGCGCGCAGGCAGCGTGATGGGCTTGCCCGACATGCGGCCGGAAAGTTTGAGGAACGCGATCACCGAGCCGGTGAAGGTGATGGCGCCGATGGCGACACCCAGCGCCATTTCGACGAGCCCGGCAGGAGCCAATTCACCTGCCTTGCCGATGCCGAAGGCTTCCGGCGCATACAGCGCGCCAGCCGCCACGAACACGGCGGCGAGGCCGACGAGCGAGTGGAACGCTGCAACCAGCTCCGGCATCATCGTCATCGGAATGGTGCGCGCAGTGTAGGCCCCGATGCCACCGCCGATCCCCACCCCGGCCACGATCAAGATCCACGTCAGCACGCTGCCGCCAGCCGAAAGCTGGGTGAGCGTTGTGACCATCGCGATGGCCATGCCGATCATGCCGTAAAGGTTGCCCTGCCGCGACGTCGCCGGGCTCGACAGCCCCCGCAACGCGAGGATGAACAGAATTCCGGAAACGAGATAGAGCAGCGCTGCGATATTGGCGGACATGGTAACTCCGAAAGGAATGCGGCAGTCGGCAATGGGCAATCGGTCGAATTCGGCAGCGCTCAAGAGCGAAGGCCGAAGACCGGCTACCGCTTATTTCTTCGTGTCTTTCTTCTTGTACATCGCCAACATGCGGCTGGTGACGAGAAAGCCACCGAAGATGTTGATCGACGCCATGATGAGCGCAAGGAAGCCAAACACCTTGGCGATCCAGCTCCCGGCGCCCACGCCCGCAACACCCGCCGCGAGCAGCGCGCCGACCACGATCACCGACGAGATTGCGTTGGTGACGCTCATGAGCGGCGTATGCAGTGCGGGCGTGACGCTCCACACCACGTAGTAGCCGACGAAGATCGCCATCGCGAACACCATCAGGCGGTAGATAGCGGGATCGACCGCCCCGCCTATGCCTTCGGAAGCAAAGGCCGGAGTGGCGAGCAGGAAGGCGATAGGCAGCGCGGTAAAGAGACGAGACATGGTCATCTGATCGTTCCTGGTTCGATCGGCAATTCTTTCGAACCTCCCCTGTTTCGTCATGGCCGCGGAGGCGGCCATCCAGTCAACCATCAGATTAAGCGCGGATGACTAGCATGACTGAGTGCCCGCCGTCGGTGTGAAGCACCGCTGCACGGTGACGGGGGCATGACGGAAGGGGAGAGTTTAAGCAGCTTTCGCGGGGACGAGGCTGGAATGAACGATGACGCCGTCCTTGGCGAGCAGCGTGCCTTTCACGACCTCGTCGTCCCAGTTGACCTTGAGAACCTTCTCCTTCTTGTCGAACAGCAGTTCGAGGAAGTTGTAGAGGTTCTTAGCATAGAGGCTCGACGCGTTGACGGCGATGGCGCCGGCCAGATTGAGCTTGCCGACGATCCGAACCCCGTTGTGGTCGACGAGCTCGCCAGCCTTCGTCAGCTCGCAGTTCCCGCCCCGCTCGGCGGCGAGATCGACGATGACCGCACCCGGCTTCATGCTCTCGACCATCGCCCGCGTGATGAGCCGCGGCGCAGGGCGTCCCGGGACCAGCGCGGTCGTGATCACGATATCCTGGATTTTGATGTGGCTGGCGACCAACTCGGCCTGTTTGGCCTGATATTCGGCCGACATCGGCTTGGCATAGCCCGCCGCCGTCTGCGCCTGTTTGAACTCGTCGTCCTCGACCGCGACGAACTTGGCGCCCAGCGATGCGACCTGTTCTTTCGACGCTGGCCGCACGTCGGTTGCCGACACCTGCGCGCCCAGGCGCCGCGCCGTTGCAATTGCTTGCAGGCCTGCAACGCCCGCTCCCATGATGAAAACCTTGGCGGCCGGCACCGTGCCAGCTGCCGTCATCATCATCGGCATCGCCTGTTCAAAAAGCGCCGCCGCATCCACGACGGCCTTGTAGCCCGCCAGATTGGCCTGCGACGACAGCACGTCCATCGACTGCGCCCGCGTGATGCGCGGCATCAGTTCCATGGAGAAGATCGAAGCCTTGGAAGCAGCCAGCGCATCGAGCGCGGCGCGGTCACCATAAGGTTCGGCCATGGCGGCGACGATCGCATTGGGCTTCAGCTGGGCGATTTCCGCAACGTCCGGACGCCGGACCTTCAACAAGATATCGGCGCCGTTCAGCGCTTCTCCCGCGGTCGGCACGATCACCGCACCTTGCGCCGCAAGCTGTGCGTCCGAAAACCGCGACCGTAAGCCCGCCCCCGCTTGCACCTTCACAGTGCAGCCGAGCGCTGTCAGCTTTTTGACGGTTTCCGGCGAAACCGCGACCCGCGGCTCATCGGAATGTTCGGCCGTGACGGCAATGGTAACCATCGAGTGCGCCTTCTTTGCAAACAAGCCCGCAGCGATCATGCGCGCGCGCTGGAACCAGATCGGAGGTGAAAAGCGGCCGGCTCAGTGTGGAGCGGGCACGAGGAACATGAACATCGCCAGCATCAGCAGCACAAGCACGACGATGGCATATTGGGTGAGCTTCAAGAAGCCTTTGTAGGTTGCCGTATGCTCGGCATAGTCCATATCCGGATGGCCTTTTGACGTGTCGATCTGCATGATGAAGTCCCAGGTTCGAGTTTGCCCGCTTATTGTTGCCACAAAGATGAGTAAGCGCAAGCCCGCTGAGCTTGGTATACCATATGCCAAAAACACGACAAGCCACTCGTGAACACAAATTTTCTAGTCTCGCCCAAGTTCCCGTGTAGCGCTGACATTATTTATCACCACGGTGGCGCCAAGTTGAAATTGGACTTTGATACGACCCGCGGTCCGCAGCCCACGCTCGCCCGCCGGTCTCTTGCACCCGCACATGTACGCGCCAGTGCCGCGGCGTTGACGCCCGCAGCCCATCTCCATAGGGTGCGCCGCACTACGCAGCTGCGCTCGAGAGCGCCCGTCACTTAAAAGCAGAACCGATGCCCGTCCATCTCGACCCCGCCCTGGCGCCAGCCCTCAACGACGCCAAAGCCTGGCCCTTCGAGGAAGCCCGCCGCCTCATCGCGCGCCTGGCGAGGTTGAAGCGCGATCCCGCAGCCCCCGTGCTGTTCGAGACCGGCTACGGACCCTCGGGCCTGCCCCATATCGGCACCTTCGGCGAAGTCGCCCGCACGACCATGGTCCGCCACGCCTATGAAGCGCTGACGGACGGCAAGGTCAAAACCCGCCTCATCTGCTTTTCCGACGACATGGACGGCCTGCGCAAGGTCCCCGACAACGTGCCCAACAAGGACATGCTGGCGGCCTACTTGAACAAGCCGCTGACGAGCGTACCCGACCCCTTCGGCAACGACTATCCAAGCTTCGCCCACCATAACAACGCGCGCTTGAAGCGCTTCCTCGACCGGTTCGGCTTCGAGTACGAATTTCTTTCGGCAACCGAGGTTTACAAGTCGGGCGCATTCGACGAGACGCTGCTCATCATGCTCAAGGCCTACGACAAGGTGATGGACATCATCCTCCCCACCCTTGGCCCCGAACGCCGCGCGACCTATGCGCCGTTCCTGCCCGTCTGCCCCCGCACCGGTCGCGTCCTGCAGGTGCCAATGATCGAGCGCAACGTGGCCCAGGGCACCGTCGTCTACCTCGACCCCGAGACGGGTGAAAAAACCGAGACCAAGGTCACCGGCGGCGCGGTCAAATGCCAGTGGAAGGCCGACTGGGCCATGCGCTGGACCGCGCTTCACGTCGACTACGAAATGGCCGGCAAGGACCTGATCGACAGTGTCACGCTGTCCTCCAAGATCTGCAAAGCGTTAGGCGGCGCCCCCCCCGAAGGCTTCAACTACGAGCTGTTCAACGACGAGCAAGGCGCCAAGATCTCGAAGTCCAAGGGCAACGGCATCGAGGTCGACCAATGGCTGACCTTTGCTCCGCCCGAAAGCCTCGCCCTGTTCATGTTCCAGAAGCCCAAGACCGCCAAGCGGCTGTTTTTCGACGTCATCCCGCGCGCAGTCGACGAATATTTCCAGCTGAGCGACGCCTTCCCCGGCCAGGGCCCCAAGGAGAAGCTCGATAACCCCGTCTGGCATATCCACAACGGCAACCCGCCCGCTTGCGCACTGCCGGTGACGTTCGCGCTGCTGCTCAATCTGGTCAGCGCCTCGAACGCCCACGACGAAAACCAGCTCTGGGGCTACATCCGCCGCGTCGCCCCCGACGCAACACCCCAGAAGTATCCCCAGCTCGAAAAGCTCGTTGGCTACGCGATCCGCTATTTCGACGAATTCGTCGCTCCCGCCAAGGTCTTCCGCGCGCCCGACGACGTGGAACGCGGCGCGCTCCAGACGCTGTCCGACGCGCTCGGCAAAGCCCCCCCCGGCACGAAATCGACGGACCTCCAGACCATCCTTTACGACGTGGGCCGGTCCATCCCGCGCTATCAGGACCTGACGGCCAAGGGCGCAACGCCCGAAAAGCCGGGCGTGTCGAACGCCTGGTTCACGACCATCTATGAAGTGCTGCTAGGTGAGACCAAAGGCCCTCGCTTCGGGTCGTTCATCGAGCTTTACGGCATCGAGGAAACCCGCGCCCTCATCGCACGTGCGCTGAACGGCGGCCTGGCCGCCGCCAAACCCGCTGCCTGATCCCATCCGCGGGATCGCAAAGCGCCCCAAAAGCGCCCAAGGTCAACAGCCCTACGTCAACACCTTGGCCGGCGCGCTCACGCCCGCCAAATCGAGCCGCCACACCCGGCTGATCACGGCGAACAAGCAATCCTCCCGCGCCCGGATGTCGTCGGCAAGCCAACCTGTTGCATTGAGGATATCGCTGTTGGAAATCAGCGTCGGCGCCCCGGCTTCCATCTCGCGGTAGATCGGAAGCTTTTCGTCGAAGTCCTTGTTCTTGGCCCGGTCGTTCTGGCGCGCCGTCACCAGCGCGAGATTGCCAAGGCTCGCCTGACACAGCGCGCGCGTCTCGGTGTCCGTGAACTGCCGCCGCCACTCGCTGGACGGCGCAGGCCGCAATGGCAACACATGCTCGACCGTGAGTTCGCTCGGATCGATCCGCAGCGGGCGCCCTACAAGTTCGTCCTCGACCCGCATCAATAAGAGTTTTGCCATCGCCGGGTTGCGCCGGTGCAGATCCTTCAGATGGTGCGCGATCGTGCGCTGTTCGTCGCGCGTGATCTCCCAAACGGACGAGCCGAGCACATCCGGCGTGCCCGCACGGATCGCCTCGATCACCGGCCCGAACCGCCGTTGCCGCTTGCCCGCCCCATAACACAGCAACCGCAGCAGCGTGGCGAAACGTTCGATCTCGACCATCAGCTGGCTCGCCCGGTCGGGCGCGTGACGGTAATCGGCCATCGCAAGAATGGCAGCCGGCACCCAGTCGGCCTTGCCAAGCCGGTTGAGCGCGACCAAGGCCGCCGTCAATTCGGGCTGCACCCCGCTCTCGGCCCGTTGCGGAAATGTCCGCACCTGATGAAACGCATCGGCCAACGGCGAAAGCTGCTCTTCTAAAAACCGCTGGCTGCCGTGCTGGCGCACGAGCATGCGCACGCCTGAAATGATCGGCAGTCTCTGCAGGCCATGAATGAGCCGCAGATGGGCGAGAAAAACTTCGAATTCGTAGCCGAGCACGCTGTGCGCCCGGTCCCAATGAGCAAGCGCCAGCGCGCTGCCATCGGCAGGCACCGACCGCAGCACTTCCGCTTTGATGATGTCCTTGCGTTCGAGCGGCTTGCCGCGCTCGTTCAGCACCGTGAACAGCCGGTGCGCCCGGTCGATGTCGCGCGAGATGATCACGACCACATGGCACCAGTTCATCAGGTAGCGCGCGAGCTTGCGCCGCTCAGCCCGCGTCAGGGCTTCAATTTCCCCCGCCAGATGTTGCTGCACGATGCGTATGCTTGTCGCTTCGGTGCAGGCTTCGCTGTCGGGCAGCGGCGGCCGCGGCCCCCGGCAAACCACATGCGAGTGCAGGAAAGCCTGCTCGCCGTCGCGCAGCACAATCCGCCCCAGGCGCAACGGCCTGTCCGTCCCGATGGTGCTGGCGGCAACCATCCGGTCCAGCTGATTGGCGCACGCCCGGTCGCCATCCTCGCTTGCATCGTCGATTGCATCCTCGTCGTCCCGGTCGCGCAGCACGCCAGCCAGGATCGACAGCGTCACCATGCGCTGTTGGCCATCGACCACCTCATAGACGCGCGGGTGCGTAAAGTCCGGCAGGCCTGGCGCATCCGCTTCCGGATCGAGCAGAATAATGGTGCCGAGGAAATAGTCGGGCGCTGCCGTTTCCTGGTCGTCGAGCCCCGCAGCGATCACCAGGTCTTCGAGCAATTGACCGGCCTCGCGCGTTGTCCACGAATAGGCGCGCTGATACGCGGGCACCGTGAACAGAAAAGGCGTATCGAAGAGCTTGACGATGGGCAGAGAAACAGTCGGAAGTCCGAGAAACATGACGAGAAACTCAACTCGATTGCTGTATGGCATTGCCTACCCGCAGCTGAAGCGGGATGCCAGGTTCGACGACGAGGCGGGAGGAACACGGGTGCGCTACAAATGTTTTGAGCACGTCCATGGCAGCATATGATCAAGCTTAGCACAAATTCCCCGAACATGAAGATTGGGTGACAAAATAATGCCAGCTGTGCTTTTCAAAGCCACGCGTTTTGCGTGTACCGCATCGACAAAATAGCAGAGCAGTTTCAACGCAATGAACCAAACCCATTCCACCCTGGTTTTCAAGCTCGCAACCGCCGGTGAATGGCGTACAGCGCAATCCCGCGGATCGTTCACGGGCTCCCCAGACGACGTGCGCGACGGCTTCATTCACTTCTCGGCCGCCCATCAGGTCGAAGCCACCGCCCGCAAGTATTTCGGCGGCATCGGTGATCTGGTCCTGATCGCGTTTCGAACCGCTGACCTGGGTCCGGCCTTACGCTGGGAACCCTCGCGCGGCGGCGCAGACTTCCCCCACTTCTACGAACCATTGCCGGCCGGCGCCGCCCTCTGGGTGCATGAGGTTACGCTCGATCCATCCGGCATCCCGATCGTACCGCTCGAAATTCTGACGCTTTCAGTTCTGCCGCCGCAACACAACCGTGTTTCCTCGAAAACAGACGCGACTAAGGCTGCAGGCGGCCCACCCCGAACCGATGAGCAACAAACGTGATCGACAAACTGTTTGCCCTGACGAGGCCCCTCTTGTTCGCGCTCCCTCCCGAAGAGGCCCACGAACTGACCCTGCGCTCACTCGAACGCGGCCTGTATCCCAAGGACACGGCCGGCTCCGATCCGGCCCTGCGCGTGCGCGCCATCGGCCTCGACTTCCCAAATCCGGTCGGCATCGCGGCCGGCTTCGACAAGAACGCGCGCGTGCCCGACGCCGCTATGGCGCTCGGCTGCGGCTTTGCCGAAATCGGTACGGTGACGCCGCTCCCGCAGTCGGGCAACCCCAAACCGCGCGTCTTCCGCCTCGTCAAGGAACGGGCCGTGATCAACCGTTTGGGCTTCAACAATGAAGGCCATGACGCAGCGCTCGCCCGGCTGTCGAAACGCGCGGCCGGCGGTATCGTCGGCGTCAACATCGGGGCAAACAAGGACTCGTCCGACCGCATCGCCGATTACGTCGCGGGCCTGGAACGCTTCTACGCTGTCGCCAGCTATTTCATGGTCAACATTTCTTCGCCCAACACCACCGGCCTGCGCCGCCTGCAGGACCCGGCAGCTCTTGACCAGCTTCTGGCGCGCGTGATGGCAGCCCGCGCCAACCTCGTAGCCTCGGGTAAGCCGCACCGCCCGGTCATCGTCAAGATCGCGCCCGATATCGGCGAGGACGAGATCGAGCCCATCTGCGCCCAGCTCATCGCCCATAAGGCCGACGCCATCGCCGTCTCCAACACGACCCTGTCGCGCCCCGGCCTGCATGGCGGCAATTCCCGCGAAGGCGGCGGCCTGTCGGGTGCGCCCTTGTTCAATCGCTCCACGGTTATGCTTGCCCGCGTCTATCAGGCAACCCGTGGCGCGGTCCCGCTGGTCGGCGTCGGCGGTATCGACAGCGGTGAAACGGCGCTCGAAAAGATCGAAGCCGGGGCCAGCCTGATCCAACTCTACACCGGCCTCATGTACGAAGGCCCCGGCCTGATCCCCCGCATCAAGGCGCACTTGAGTGCAGCAGCCGCCCGCGAAGGCGCAGCCTCGATCACCAAGCTGACCGGCCGCCGCGCCGCCGAGTGGGCCGCAAGACCGCTGGAGCCCGATCCCGCGTAAGTATTTAGGCCTCGCTTCAACAACGACTGGAGGTCGCCAGGAGGCGCCTCCGCCACACGAGACCAGGCCAAACCTAGAGCATTTTCCGACGAAGTGGATCCCGGTTCGTCGTCGACGGCGAAGCCTCGCTCCATGAAGACGGCGAAGCCTCGCTCCATGAAGACGGCGAAGCCTCGCTCCATGAAGACGGCGAAGCCTCGCTCCATGAAGACGGCGAAGCCTCGCTCCTTGAAGATGAAAATGCGACCAAATCAAAAACCTAGAGTGCGCATCCGATTCCGTAGGATCGGAAAGCGCTCTAGCTCACGCCGGCCCGGTTGAGATTGCAGGCGCTCGAGGCAGGACCTTGGGGCGCCTTCGAATTCCAAATCAAGCAATGCCCCGACTCGCTCCACTTCCCCTCAAACGCCATCCCGGCGTTTGCCGGGAATGACGTTATATTTTCGCTGAACTGGACAGCCGTGAGCCACGCTTCCCCACGACGCTGCCCTCGCCCAACCCGCGAAGGGCGAACCTCCCAGTTGTATTATTTCTTATCGTTCGCCTGCGCCCCGTGATTACGGATCTCGGCTTCCATTTGCGCATTAAGCATCTTGAAGTCGCTCTCGAGCCGCTGGCAGGCATCGCCCTCGCCCTTGCACACGATCACCATCTGCAGCTTCATGTCTTCGCCGTCGCGCACTGGCTTGCGGCAGACCGCAGCCGGATGCGCCTGGCCCTGAGCCGGCAGCGTGAAGGTGAACATCGCCTGGCTGGCTTCGTCCTGATAGGCCACATAGTCGGGCCCGCGGAACGCTTCCTTCACCCCCGCCGCCTTGGAGATCTCCGCCATCATCGCGTCGGGCTCCCCCCTGGGCCTGCCGCAGAAATCTTCGTCGGCCCGCGCGCCGGCGACGCTGAAGAGAACTGCCATCAGCGCCGGTGCGAACGCTATAAACTTGCAAGAAAGCGAAACGGTCATGGTCGATGCCTCATGTTGAGCCGTGAAGTGTTGGTGCCGCACGTGAAGGACTAGCCGGCCAAATGCGCGGTGATGGCGTCGAGCGCTGCCGCGGCCTTGGTCCCGTCCGGACCGCCAGCCTGCGCCATATCCGGCCGCCCGCCGCCGCCTTTGCCTCCTACCGCTTCGGACGCCACCCGCACGAGGTCGACGGCGCTGATCGAGCCGGTCAAATCGGGCGTAACCGCGACGACGATTCCGAGCTTCCCGTCGGACGAATTGTTGGCGATCGCAACAATGCCCGACCCGACCTTCGAGCGGCCGTCGTCCGCCATGGCCTTCAGATCTTTCATCTCGACACCTGCAACCGAAAGCTTGAGCACGCGCCGGCCGCCGATCTCGACGATCGCGGGACCGGCATCGCTCGCAGCTCCCCCGCCCCCCATCGCCATCTGTTTCTTGGTGTCCGAGAGCTGCTTTTCGAGCTGCCTTTTCTCGTCCATCAGCGTTTTCAAGCGCTCGACAACCTCCTCGGGACGCGTGCGCAGCAGCGCCGCCGCTTCGCGCAGCGTCTCGTCGGTGCGCGAAAGAAACGCCCGTGCGCCATCGCCCGTCAGCGCCTCGATGCGCCGCACGCCGGCCGAACTGCCGCTCTCGCCGACAACTTTGACGAGCCCGATGTCGCCCGTGCGCCGCGCATGGGTGCCCCCGCACAACTCGACCGACCATGCCTTGTTGGACCGCGCGACCGCCGCCTGCTGGTCGAGGCCATCTCCCATCGAGACGACGCGCACTTCGTCGCCATACTTCTCGCCAAACAGCGCCATCGCGCCGCTCGCAATCGCATCGTCGACCGCCATCAGCCGCGTCTCGATCGCGCCATTCTGCGCAATGATCCCGTTGGCGAGCTGTTCGACCGCCCGGAGTTCGTCGGCCGTCATCGGCTTGGTGTGGGAAAAATCAAATCGTAGCCGGTCTGCCGACACGAGCGACCCCTTCTGCGCGACATGCGTGCCCAGCACCTGGCGCAGCGCTTCATGCAGCAGGTGGGTCGCCGAGTGGTTGGCCCGGATCGCCGAACGGCGCCCATGGTCGACCTTCAACTCCACGCTGTCGCCAACGATGAACTGACCGGCCTCGACGACGCCCGAGTGGACGAACAGATCGCCGAGTTTCTTCTCGGTGGAGGTGACGCGGAACAGCGCGCCCTTGGCTCCGCGGATCACACCGGTATCCCCGACCTGCCCGCCGGATTCACCGAAGAACGGCGTCTGGTTGGCAATCAATGCCCCTTCGTCGCCAATCTTCAGCGCTTTTGTTTCTTTGCCGTCCGTAATCAGCGCCTCGATAACGCCCTCGGCGGATTCGGTCGCATAGCCGAGGAACTCGGTCGCGGCCACCTTGTCGCGAACCTCGAACCACACGGCTGCGGTCGCAGCATCGCCCGAACCCTTCCACGCGCCACGCGCCTTGCGCTTCTGCTCTTCCATGGCTGCCGTGAAACCGGCCGTGTCGACGCTGATCCCGCGCGTACGCAGCGCGTCTTCCGTTAAATCGACCGGGAACCCAAAGGTATCGTGGAGCTTGAACGCGACGTCGCCGGGAAACACCGCCCCCGTCGCAAGCCCGCTGGAGGCATCGGCCAGCAGCTTGAGCCCGTTGTCCAGCGTGCGGCGGAACTTGGTTTCTTCAAGCAGCAGCGTCTCGCGGATCAGCGCCTCCCCGCGTGAAAGTTCCGTGTAGGTGTCGCCCATCTGCCGCACGAGCGCCGGCACCAGACGATGCATCAGCGGCGTATCGGCCCCCAGCAGATGCGCATGCCGCATCGCGCGCCGCATGATCCGCCGCAACACGTAGCCGCGGCCCTCGTTGGCCGGCATCACCCCGTCGGCGATCAGGAACGAGCACGAGCGAAGATGATCGGCGATGACCTTGTGGCTGCCCTTGGCCTCACCCTCGGCTTCGACGCCCGTCTCCGCGACCGAAGCTGCGATCAACGCCCTGAACAGATCGGTCTCGTAGTTGTCGTGCGTGCCCTGCAGCACCGCCGAGATGCGCTCGAGCCCCATCCCGGTATCGATCGACGGCTTGGGCAGCGCGACCCTGTCGCCGGGCCCGCGTTGCTCGAACTGCATGAACACGAGGTTCCAGATCTCGATGAACCGGTCGCCGTCGGCATCCGCCGAGCCGGGCGGGCCGCCCGCGATTTTGGGACCATGATCGTAGAAGATTTCGGTGCACGGCCCGCACGGCCCCGTGTCCCCCATCCGCCAGAAGTTATCGTCCGATGCAATCCGGATGATCTTGGCGTCTGCAAAACCCGTCAGCTTCTTCCAGACTTTGAACGCCTCTTCGTCGTCATGATAGACGGTCACCATCAGCCGCTTCTTGTCGAGGCCGTACTCCTTGGTGATGAGGTTCCACGCGAGCTCGATCGCGTCCGCCTTGAAGTAGTCGCCAAACGAGAAATTGCCCAGCATCTCGAAGAACGTGTGATGGCGAGCCGTATAGCCTACGTTGTCGAGGTCGTTATGCTTGCCGCCGGCCCGTACGCACTTTTGCGACGACGCAGCCCTCACATACGGCCGCGTCTCCTGGCCGGTGAACACGTTCTTGAATTGCACCATGCCCGCATTGGTGAACATGAGCGTCGGATCGTTGCGCGGCACCAGCGAACTCGACGGCACGACCTCGTGTCCGTGCTTCTTGAAATAGTCGAGAAACGCTTTGCGGATTTCGTTGACGCCGGTCATGTCTTCTCAAACATCTTGCAGGAGAGAAACGCGGAAGGCCCCGCGCGGATTGCGCAAACCTCAAGTCTGGTGGGCCAACGCCGGTCCCGGAGCGGGAGCCGACGCGCCGTTGTAGGGGGCGCGCCGCCAACTGTCCAGAAACGTGCTGGAGAGGGAAACCCTTGGTCCGCGGGTCCAGGGTCACGCCTGCCCTGGACTTCACGTAAGCTCCCCCGCCAGCCTTACCGCTTACTCCGTCCGCCCTTGCGCGCAGCCCCCGCGTCATCCTCGCCGCCCTCCGTAAGCAGCGCCGCTTCCGCCGGCGGCGCGTCATCTTCGGGGTCGGCAGGCTCGGGGGCCGCGAGCATCTTGTCGACGATCAAGCCGGCGTTTTCCCGGATCGCCTTCTCGATGGCATTGGCGATCTGCGGGTTCTCCTTGAGGAACGTTTTGGCGTTCTCACGCCCCTGGCCGATCCGCTGTCCGCCGTAGGAAATCCACGCCCCTGACTTGTCGATGATGCCGGCCTTGACGCCGAGATCGACCAACTCGCCGGTCTTGGAAATGCCCTCGCCGTACATGATGTCGAACTCGACCTGCTTGAACGGCGGCGCAACCTTGTTCTTTACGACCTTGACCCGGGTCTGGTTGCCGACCACCTCTTCGCGGTCCTTGATCTGGCCGATGCGGCGGATATCGAGCCGGCACGACGCATAGAACTTAAGCGCGTTGCCCCCCGTCGTCGTTTCCGGGTTGCCGAACATCACGCCGATCTTCATGCGGATCTGGTTGATGAAGATGACCATGGTGCCGGACTTGGAGATGGCGCCCGTCAGCTTGCGCAAGGCCTGGCTCATCAACCGCGCCTGCAAGCCGGGCAGGCTGTCGCCCATCTCGCCCTCGAGCTCGGCCTTGGGCGTCAACGCGGCAACCGAATCGATCACCAGCACGTCGATCGCGCCTGAACGCACGAGCGTATCGGCAATTTCCAGCGCCTGCTCGCCGGTATCGGGCTGCGAGATCAGCAGATCCTCGACTTTTACGCCGAGTTTGCGCGCATAGCCCGGATCGAGCGCATGTTCGGCGTCGACGAAGGCACAAATGCCGCCCTTCTTCTGCGCTTCCGCAATCACTTGCAGCGTCAGTGTGGTCTTGCCCGACGATTCAGGACCGTAAATCTCGATCACCCGCCCCTTGGGCAGGCCGCCGATGCCGAGCGCGATATCGAGCCCCAGCGAACCCGTCGAGATCGCCTCCACCTCGACGAGCTTTTCGTTCGCGCCCAATCGCATGATCGAACCCTTGCCGAAGTTCTTGTCGATCTGGGCGAGAGCGGCTTCGAGTGCCTTGTGCTTGTCCATGCGGTCCCCGTCGGTGGTGTTGCCGGCTGGCCGGAAGCCAGCATCAGTATGATCGCGAACGCCAGCATCGCCCCGCGCGCCACCAGCAACGACTCGTAATCCCGATTTGTCCATCTTTCACCCCTGGGCCCCAATTGCGCAATTGCGTTTCCACCCAGCACCCGCCGGGCTTGCCGGGCGCCCCAACTGGAACCACACCAGCAACGAGCCCATTCGTACTATTTTTGTTCTATTTTGTCCAGGGGAGATTAACCTTTCAAATCAATGGAAAAAAACACCAACGTTCTCTTTTTGATCCCAAGGCGGACAACGCCCCGATTCGACCCCAGAAAAGCTCCGCTCAGCGGCGCAGCTCTTCTTTCACCTTGGCGGCAAGTTGGGGCAGCGAGAACGGCTTCTGGAGGAACGCGAATGCCTCGTTCTGGTCCATGCTCTCCTTGAAGGCCTCGTTGGTATGGCCGGAGACGAAGATAAACTTGAGGTCCTTGTTGGTCTTGCGCACCTCTTTGAGGAACGTCGGACCATCCATTTCGGGCATCACCACGTCGCTGACGACCAGATCGACGCAACCCGTGTGCGCCGCCAGAATATCCAGCGCTTCCAGACCGTTGCCGGCCTCCAGCACCGTATAACCAAGCCGCGTCAGCGAGCGCACGGCGACCGAACGCACCATGTCTTCGTCCTCGACGATGAGCACGGTCGCCGTGCCTGTGAGGTCGGCGGGCTTGGTGCTCGCCTTGACGTTGGCAGCAGCCGCGAGAGCGGCCTCGTCGACATGCACGCGCGGCAGATAGATGCGGAACGTGGTGCCCCGGCCCAGCTCGCTGTCGACATAGATGAAGCCCGACGACTGCTTGACGAAGCCATACACGGTTGCAAGGCCAAGACCCGTGCCCTTGCCGACGTCTTTGGTGGTGAAATAGGGCTCGAAAATCTTCTCGATCACGTCAGGCGCAATCCCCGTGCCCGTATCCGAGACCTCGATCAGCACATATTCGGCCGGCACGAGACCCTGCCGGTCGTGGCGCTGCGCCTCCCGCTCCGAGATGTTGCGGGTGGCGACCGAAAACACCCCGCCCTCGGACATCGCGTGCTGCGCGTTCATCGCGAAGTTGAGCAGCACCTGATGGATCTGCGAACGGTCGGCCTTGACCAGCCACAGGTCGCGATCCGAGCTGATGCGCAGATCGATCTTCTCGCCCAGCGACGTCTTGAGCATGGGGCGCACATCGGTCATCGCCTCGCCCAGATGCAGCACTTCGAGCCGCAGCGTCTGCTGGCGCGAGAACGCCATCAGGTTGCCGACGAGCTCGGCGGCCCGGTTGGCGCTCTGCTTGATGTTCTGGATGTCCTTGTGGGCGGCGTCGGATGCCCGGTGCGTCTGCAGCAAGAGGTCGGCCGACCCGATGATGGCGGTCAGCACGTTGTTGAAATTATGCGCGATGCCGCCGACCAGCTGCCCCACGGCCTCCAACTTCTGGCTCTGGGTGAAGCGCGCTTCGAGCGCCTTCTGCTCGGTCGTGTCGACGACGTAGAGAATGGCGGCTTCGCGGCTCCCCGCCGCTTGCAGCAGGGGCGTAATGTAGACGCGGCGCCCATATTCGCCCTTGGGGCCCATCGAGAAATCGACAGGCGCCAGCCCCGCGTGTCCCGCCAGCGCCTCGGTGAGTGCTTGCGCGACCGCCGCCCGGGCGTCCGCCGGCGTATCGCGGCAGACGACGTCGAGCGCACGCTCGTCGAGCCCGCCGGTCGCGTCGAACACCATCTGCGAGAACGCGGGGTTGGTGCGCGCGATATGGCCGCTCGCGGACACGGTGGCGATGCCGAAGGGCGCGGACTCGAAATGGCGCGCAAAGCTCGGATCGGCGGATTCCCCGGCCGAGACCGGCGACTGCACCCAGTCGCTGCGCACGACCATCAGAATTCGGCTGTCGGCGTTTTCAGGCATCCCCGGCGCCGGACGCGACCCGATCACCCGGACCGGAATCTTGCGGCCATTGCGGGCGACGAGATCGAGCGCGCATTGGAACACGCCTGCAGGCGCCTGGGTGAACTGCCGCGTCAGCATCAGCGCGCCAGGCGCAGCCAGGATCGTATCAAGCCGGACCGGATCGTCCCCGTCCAGTTCCGGCGACAGTCCGAGCAGCGTGCGCAGCGTCGCATTCATATGGGTAATCGAGCCATCAGCCCGCAGCACGAACAGTCCGGCCGGCGCGCCCTGATAGGCGTTCCAGCCGAGGATGGCGGCCCCCGCCTCGAGCTTGGCGCTCTCGCGTTCGCGCGTGATGTCGGTAAGCCGCCACAGCACCAGCGGACCGCGATCTGGCCGGCCACTGACGAGCGGGCCCACGGCGATCCGCAAGCCCTGCCGGCGGGCGACGCCCGCGGTTTCGACGTTGACTTCGATGTCTTCGGATAGGGCTTCCCCCCGCTCGCCGGCCCGCACGAGACGGAACAGCGCTTCGCTCGCAGCGGGCGCCCGTGCGCACCAGGCTTCGAGCGCGGCAAGACCTTGGGCTTTGGAGCCAAACAGCGTGTTGAGAGCACCATTGGTGTAGATCGGCGCGCCGACCCGCGTGGTGACCATCACCGGTTCGGGCCAGGCATCCGCGATCGTTTCCTGTTCGGGTCCGCGCGCGGAGCCCGTGATGGAAATGCGCCCGAGCGAGACTGCCAGGATGAAAAACAGCCCAGCTGCCGCCAGCACCGACAGCGCCGTCACGCCGATGGGCTGTGCTGTCTGGCTCGCCACCAGCGCAAGCACGGCGATCGCCACCGCAAGCCCCACGCCCAGCAGCAGGGCCGGAGAGGGCGTTTGGGCGAGCTTTTCGGCGGAGTACGCCGCCAGTGCTTCGGATTTGCGGTCAAGCTTCGCTCTCATGAGGGCGAGAAGTAGCTGATTCTGGACCTGGCCTGCGAAACCAGGGATAGCCTTGGACGCCTTCATGGGCGGATAACTCACAATTTTGTACGCAACACACGCGAAACGGGAAGCCATTGGCTCAGAGGGACTTTGTCTCCCCGCGTCACCGCTACAGTTCGACGATCACGGTTAAAATGACATAAACTCCGTTCTATAAGTTTGACCGAGTCGGGGGGCGGCCCCCGCATGATGAACCCTAAGGCTGCCACCATGATTTTGGATATCCTGCTGTATCTCCTGCTCTTTATCGTGCTCGCAGCCGCGGGCTTCGTCGGTTTTATTTTCCTGCGCACACATCTGAATGGCGGCACGGTGCCGGGGTCCTTTTTTGGTCCCAAGCCCGATAAGCGCCTCGATGTGGTCGAGCAATGGAGCTTGGACGCACGCCGCAAGCTGGTGCTGATCCGCCGCGACGATGTCGAGCACCTGATCATGACGGGCGGACCGGTCGACGTGGTGATCGAGACCGGCATCGGCGAAAAACCCAAGGCGCGCGTAAGCGAGACATCGAGCCCGGTGTTCGCGCGTCCAGCCCGCGGCATGGGTGCGCCCGCGCCGATCCAGCCGGTCGCAGCGTCAGCCGCCAACGGCTCGCAGCCCGAATCGTAGGAAGCGGCAAGCCAGGCGCTGCGCAAGCCCGTCTGATGGGTGCGCCAAACCCTGATCGCCTGAACTGGCCTGCCGCCGCGATTGGCCTGACGACCGGCCTGCCCGAATGACTTGCCAGAATGACGTAAAGGAGTTGAGTGTGTCGAAGAGCTGGTTCTGGGCGCGAGTGTTGTGTTGCTTCGCCGCCGCCGCAGGTTTGCCCGCCAACGCTGGGGGGCTAAACCCCGCTGGCGCTGCCAGTCCCCCAGCCGTCGCGCAACAGGCTCCCATCACCGCGCCGAAGGCCGCCGGATCAGCCGTCGCGCAACCAGCCCCAGTACTCCCAGCCCCAGTACTCCCAGCCCCAGTACTCCCAGCCCCAGTACTCCCAGCCCCAGTACCCCCAGCCCCAGTACTCCCAGCCCCAGTACCCCCAGCCCCAGTGGCCGCGCCGGCACCTGCCGATACCCTGCCCGCGGCCGCAGCCGAACCCGCCCCGCCCGCACACCCGCCGCCGCCCCCACCGGCACCGCTTGCGATCCCCGCTATGGACGATCTGCTGGGGCCGGTGAAACAGGCCGTCGCGACAGTCGAAGCGCTCGACCAGCAGTTGGAGCGCGTGAAGGCGTCCGATACGGGATTAGCCCAGCAGCGCCTCGACCTGGAGGCCGTGATTGCCCAGTCGGCTAAAGCCGCCGATGCCCTGCGTCCGCGCATCGCCGAAACCCGCGTTCAGCTCGAAAAGCTCGGCCCCCCGCCCAATGACGATGCGCCCGAAGCGCCCGAAATCGCCGCCGAACGCGCACGCCTGACCAGCATCGCCACGACGCTGGATGGCGCCCTGAAGTCGACCGACCTCGTCACGATCCGCGCCAATCAGCTGATCGGGCGCGTGCAGGATTTGCGGCACCATCTGTTTACGTCGAACCTGTTTGCCCGCTCCGGCTCTCCCCTCCTGCCCAGCATCTGGAACGAGATCGCGCGAGGCACGCCGGCGGCGTTGGCCCAGCTTCAGGCGGTGACCGGCACCTGGCAGGGCATCATCGCACAGCGCTTGCCCTTGGCATCGACCGTTGTCGGGGGCGCGCTGGCGGCGTTTGCGATTCTGTGGCTCTTGATCCGCCGTCCGCTCGCGCAGATCATGCCCTCCAACCTCCCGCTAAGCCCGACCTTCACGGCACGCGCCGCCGCGGCAACGCTCGCGGCCCCCCTTTACGCGGTACCGGCCCTCGCAGCACTCGGCATTCTTTACATCGGCTCCGATCAAGCCGGCCTGATCTACTCGCGCGTCACTGCCCTGACGGAGGACGTCTTCCAGGGCGGCGTTCTCGTGATCGTGGTCTCCGCGCTCGCCCACGCGATCCTGGAGCCGCGCCGCCCCGACTGGCGGCTGATGAACCTTTCGGACGCGACGTCCCGGTCGCTGCTACGCAGCGTCATCGCCATCGCCCTGGTCTACGCTGCCGACCAGATCTTGAAACAGATCATCAACATGCTCGTGCTGCCGCTGCCGTTCACGGTCGCGCTGTCCTTCCTGACGAGCCTCGCGTTCGCGGCGCTGCTGATCAACGTGGTGCGAACGCCGTTTATCCCCGCGGCCCGCACCTCGGCAGCCATCGCCCCAGACCTGACGACGGACCTGTCGTCGGAACTCGCAGCGGACGCAGCCCTTCCCGCGCCGCCGCTGTCGCGCTACAGCCCCCGCTGGCTCAAGCTGCCCCTGCTCGCCGTAGCGGTCGCCATCGTTGCAGCAGCGGTGACAGGCTATGTGGCGCTCAGCCGTTTTGGGGCCGGCCAGGTCGTCATCACGGGAAGCGCGGCAGTCCTCGTCGCCCTGCTCCATCTCGCAATCCGCACCACGGAACGCGCCATCGCCTCTCCTGCGACCAAGCTCGGCGGCTGGCTCGCCACGTCCCTCAACATCGACGAGACCCAGCGCCGCCTGATCGCGCGCGTGACCTCGGTCGCGCTGCATGCCTTGCTCGCGCTGGCCGCCATCCCCGGCCTGCTGCTGGCCTGGGGCTTCTCGTTCGACGACGTGGTGACCGGCTTGAAGCCGGTACTGTTCGGCTTCCAGATCGGTGGCATCAAGATCTCGTTCGCCCGCATCCTGTTAGCCCTCGCCCTGTTTGCCGGGCTCTTGTTTGCGACCCGCCTGCTACAGCGGGGCCTGCAGACCAGCATGTTGCGCCCCGACCGCTTCGACCCCGGCATCGCCAATTCGATCCACCAGGGCATCGGCTATGCAGGCTTCGCGCTGGCGAGCCTCGCCGCGATCTCGTTCGGCGGCCTCGACATCACCAATCTCGCGATTGTCGCTGGCGCGCTCTCGGTCGGCATTGGCTTTGGCCTGCAATCCATCGTCAACAATTTCGTATCGGGGCTGATCCTGCTGGTCGAACGCCCGATCAAAGTCGGCGACTGGATCGTGCTGCGCGGCGGCGGCGAGGGCTACGTCCGCTCGATTTCCGTCCGCTCGACCGAAATCGAAACCTTCGATCGCTCAAGCCTGATCGTGCCCAACTCCGAGCTGATCAGCAACGTCGTGACCAACTGGACCCACCGCAACGCGTTGGGCCGCGTGGTGATCAAGGTCCAGGCCGCCTACAAGTCCGACCCCGATCATGTGATGCGCGTGTTGACCGCCGTCGCCAAATCGTCGCCGCTCGTGATGCAGCAGCCCGCGCCCTCGATCACGTTCGACAACCTGGGAGCAGAGGGGCTGGAGTTCTCGATCCGCGTCGTCGTTGCCGACATCAACAAGGCCCTGCCGGTACAAACGCAGATCCGGTCGGCCGTCGTCCACGCCTTCCGCGAATACGGGATCGATTTCCCCACGGCCAGCCGCGACATTTATCTGCGCGATCTGGATGGCGTGAAGGTGCTGATCGCCCGCATTCTGGAGGAGCGCGCCCGCAATCAGGCACAGGCGCAAGCCCCGGTCGCAGCGCAAGGTCCCAAGGACGGCCAAGCCTGAGCGCAGAGTGCTTCTGAGGAAAAGTGTGGAGCGGTTTTCCTTTAAAGAAGCACGAACAAAACAGGGACCTAGAGTCCTTCCGCGATTCTATTTAAGTCGGAAGGACTCTAGGCCTGGAAATTAATTGAGCGGTTCATCGCCCATGGCGGCAAGCGAATGCCGTGCTGGATCGAACGGCGTGACCCGCACGACGCGCAAACGTCCCGGCTGCGGCGCAACGATCCCCGCGACCGTGGACCGCGGATGGGGCTCGGCCATTTCCATCGACAACGGGATGATTGCAAGTCCCAGAATGACGCCGACCCGGGCGATTTCGCCCTGGGACCAGAACCCGAACTTTTGCATCCGGCGGCCGGACCAATCAAACGACGACATCGCAGGAGCCTTCCTTCGGCGCAATTCCAGCGCTCAGGTTACCCTCAACTCCTTTCCCAGCCGTTAACTGCTGTCCCGGATTGGAGCGGTGAACCCCGCTCCAATCCAAGGGCTCTTAGAGCGCGTTAGGAAAAGTGTGAAGCGGTTTTCCGTACAAACGCGCGACAAAACAAACGGCTAAAGCATGAGAGCGATTCAACGAAAAGCGAATAGGCTCTAGAACGCAACGTACGACCTGTGCAGCACCCGGCCGTCGGCCTGCTTCGTCTCGTTCACCACGGCCGCCTCGTTCTGGTGGACAACCCGCGTGTTGGCGGCATCGAGTTTGCGCTCCTCCGCCGCCCCGCTGACGGCCCTCGCGAGAAACGCCAGCACCGCCTCGGGCGCAGGAGCAGCCCTCGCCTCGCCAGCGGCTTTTTCCGAGATGGCTTCCGTCGCCGCGGCATCGATCAGCTTGCCCCACATCTTGGCAAACAGCCCATGTGAGGGATAGACGTCCGCGCTGTTGATCTGGCCGTTGATGGCGAACGCGAAGCCGATCACGTCCGCGCCGTCTTTGTCCTTGGGCGACAGCGCGGCGAGGTAGGCAGCCTTGGTCGCTGCGAGCTTTTCATTTTCCAGCGACAGCTGCAGGCTGGACGCCGATGCCGCCGCCGCAACAGGCGCGCCCAGGTTCGCCGAAAGCTTCTGCTGCGCTTCCGCGACGCTCGACCACACCTCCTGCTGCCCCTCCCCGCGCCCACCCAAGCCCGCTCTGCGCGGGTCGCGCGGCGTCCCAGGACCGCTCGCGGGAGCAGCCGGCCGCGCCATCATCGCAATCTTGGCGCGCTTCGATGGCATCGACTTTTCCGAGCTGTCGAACGTCCGAACGCTCTCCGTCCCGCGCGCCGCCCACCGGTGCGCTTCCACGCAATAGGCGCTGACCGGCATCCGCCCGGATTTGGCAGGCACCAGCACGCTCACCGTCAACACCCGGTCCTGCTGGCCGCCCTTCACGATGTCGCCGCTCTGCAAGAACACCGGCTGATCGGACAGGTTCTCGATCGCAAGCTCCTGCACGTTGCCGGTCTCGTGCACCTTGAACAGTTTGGCGGCCAGCGCCTCGCTGAGCGTCAGCGGAACGGGACCTTCGGCAGACGGCCCACGGATCAGATAGATCGTGAGCTTCTCGTGGGTGAATGGACCTGAAATCTTGAAATCGGCGGCGGGAACGTCTTTGGCGGCTTCCTGGGCGAAACTGGCGGCCGCGCCAAAGCCGACAGCAGCGGCGGCAAGTGCAAACATCGAAAGCTGGAACATCATCGTCAATACTCCTGCACAACAGTTGTAGGTAAAGGTGCAGGAGTAAGCCGTGGCTTTGCGGCGCCGTTTCGCTGACCTGGCGGCGTTTGTTTGTTCGTACCGTGACGCAAGACGCCGTGGACGGCGCTACCCGCCGCCGCGCTGGAAGGTGAGATCGAAGCGCTTGAGAAACGCGGCCTGGTCCACCTCGGAGATGTTCTCGAACGTCAACGAAACGACAGCGCGCGGCATATCCAGCAGCCCGCCCAGCCGTACGCTCGGCCGCCGGTCGTACGCGACGACGACGCGGCCTTCGCCCACCGGGATTTCGGCCTGCAATTGATCGATCGGCAGCGGCGCGCCAACGAGCGGCGCGAGTGTCGCCTGAAACTCGGTGAGCGTCAGCGACATGAGTTTTTCGATTCTGGCTGCCTCGGTCACGGGCTACCCGCCCGCAATCGGCGGCCATACGGCCAGCACATCGCCGGCCTTCAGACGCACCTCCCCGCGAACAGCCGCCGCCTGCGCGTGCCCGTTCAGCAGCACCAGATGACATAGGCCCCTGGGAACATTGTAGGCATCCAGCAGCGCCCAGATCGACGTTCCATCGGCGATGTCCAGCCGGACTTCGTTGCGCGCCGCCTGAGGGGGTAGATACTGCCCCAACTGCGCAAACAGCTTGAACGTCACCTGCATGGAATTTCCGACATGAGCAAGCCTCACGCGACCTTGGCAACCGGCGCATTCACATGCGCGCCACGCGCTGCTGTTCCTTGCGAAACCTCCACATAGGCTTCGCGCAGCCGCTCAGGGCTTTCCATCAGCCGCTCTTTCCACACGCCCAGGTGTAACCCGGTCTGGATCAGGCCGCGCAACATGCCGACGTGGTCGGTCAGGCCCACGCACTGCGCGCCCACCATCTTATCGCCGAGGAATTCGAGCTTGAGGTATTTGAATTTTTCCTCGTCGATCATCTTCGACTGATCGCCGCCCGGCGCGCCCTGCCAAAGACCGAACGACGACGAGATGAGACCGAGCGTATCCAACACGTTCATATTGAGCGAACCGCGATGGGGCGTAACCTTTCCGGCCATGTTCATTCCCGCAAGACGGCCGTGCTCGACCGCGACCGGCTGGATCGCCAGCATGTCGGGCTTCCCGGTTGAGATATCGATGGCTTCGCAGCAGTCCCCGGCCGCATAGACGTCGGGCGCGGACGTCTGCAGCGTATTGTCGACGTGAATTCCATAGTTCACGTTGATGCCCGATCCGACGAGGAACCCGGTGTTCGATCGCACGCCGGCGGCCAACACCACGAGCTTGGCTGGAACGGATGTGCCATTCGACAGCCCGACCGATAGTGTCGCCCCGTTCGCGCCCGCCGCTTCCGAGATCTTCTCGACCTTGGTTCCGGTCAGCACATGCACGCCCTTGGCCGTGCACCAGCGCCCGAGCATACCGCCCGCCGTCTCGTCCATCATGCGCGCAACCATGCGCGGCGCAACTTCGACAACGGTCAGGTCGCAGCCACGCTGATGCAGCGCTTCGAGGACGATCGAACCGATGAACCCTGCGCCGACCAGCACCACGGGCGCCCCCTTGTCGGCGAGCTTGAGGATTTCGCGAGCATCCGAAAGCGTCCAGCACGAGTGCACGCCCGGCAGCTGGGTGCCCGGCACCTTGGGAATGATCGGCGACGCCCCGGTTGCGATCAGCAGCTTGTCGTAGAGCACCACGTCCCCGTTCGCCAGAAACAGCTGCTTGGACTTGGTATCGATCCCCCCCGCCTTGCCGTGCCGGTAATTGATGTTCAACGCTTCATAGTGCTTGGGGGCCTGACGCAGATAGGTTCCCTGCTCCTTGACTGAGCCGTGCAGCAGATAGGGGATGGCCATGCGCGAGTATGGCGGCTCGGGATCGCCGCCGATCATGGTTATGGTTCCGTTCTTGTCGAGCGAACGAATGGTCTCGGCCGCCGTCACGCCCGCAGGCCCCGCTCCGAGAATGACGTAGCTGATCAATTTCATGGGCTATCCCGCCGAATTAAAAGGGTCCAGGGCGAGCCCTGGCAGGGGCGCGCGAGGGGACGGGAACGTCCCCTCGCAAATCACCCGGACGGTGACGAACTTACAGCCCCAACCGCGAAACCGTCTCATTGGTGGGCACGCCGTCCTTGGTCCATCCGCGCAGAGCATAATACTCGGGCAGCATGGTCTCAAGGCCGCTGACCTTGCCCGTGGCGGGCCCGGTCTTGGCGGCTTCCTTGAGGAAGCGCGGCGGCAGGCTGTCGTCCTTGGCGGTGAACCCTGCGCGGTTGTTGAACTGCCGCTCCATGTTCCAGATGCGTTCGCCCAGTTCCACAAGCTTGTCGGCGGTCCACCCGCCTTCGATGGCCGCATCGAGCTGCGGCGCGATGTCGTTCAAAGTCCAAGCGAAGGTCGTGAACACGCACACCCCCGAGCTGTCGACGGCGGCCGTCGCATCCTGGAACGCCTTGACGAGCGCGGGCTTTCCCACGGTCGTCAGCGGATCGGTCTTTTCGGGAATGCCGAAAATTTCCGACGAAATGGTATAGCCGCGCAGGTGGCAGCCGCCCCGGTTGGACGTCGCGTAAGCAAGGCCGATCCCCTGAATGCCGCGGCCGTCATAGGCCGGGAATTCCTGGCCCTTAGACGCCATGGACAGCTCGGGATGCCCATACTTGGCGGTGAGGCGCGCCGAGCCAAGACCCAGCTCCTTACCAAAGCCCTCGCCCTTGCCGGTGAGCTCGACGCATTTGACGAGCGCTTCGGCAGAGCCGAACTTCAGCTCGATGCCACCGGTCATTTCTTTGGTCAGCACACCGATTTCGTAAAGCTCCATCGCCGCCGAAACCGTAGCGCCAAACGAGATCGGATCGAGCGCCTGTTCATTGCAGATGAAGTTGACGTAAGTCAGCGCATCGAGATCCTTGACCCCGGTATTAGACCCCAACGCCCACGCGGCCTCATACTCCAGCCCGCCGGACGCTTTCCAGTATTCCGGCTTGTTCTTGATCGTGAAGTGCGTCTCGTCGATCTTCGAAATGCGCCCGCACGCGATGGTGCAGCCAAAGCAGGCCTGGTTGGTCAGAAGGTTTGGCTTGCCGTCGGTTTTGCGTGGCGTCGCCATCGCTTCGGCAGAAATGTCGTGCGCCCCTTCGAACTGCACGTCGCGCGAGTTGCGGGTCGGCATGGCGCCCGCTTCGTTGATGACGTTCATCAAAACCTGCGTGCCGTAAGTGGGCAAACCTGCGCCGGTGACGCCGTTGCCTTGCAGCACCTTCTTGCCCGCGGCTGTCGCCGCCAGGAAGGCCTTGCCGTCGCGCACTTTGACGCCGCCGGTACCGCGAACGGCGACCGCCTTCAGGTTCTTCGAGCCCATCACCGCACCAACGCCGGAGCGCCCGGCTGCCCGGTGCAGGTCATTGACGACGGCGGAATAGAGCACGAGCTTTTCCCCCGCGATGCCGATGCCGGCAACGTGGATCATCGGGTCTTGATGGCGCTTCTTGATCCACTCGTCCGCATGCCAGATCGAAGTGCCCCAGATATCCTTGGCGTCGTGGATTTCAGCCTTGTCATCGAAAATAGTGACGTAGACCGGCGAGGACGCCTTGCCTTCCATGATCACCATATCCCAGCCCGCGAACTTCATCTCGGCGCCGAAATAACCGCCCGAGTTGGAGCACGCGATCGCGTTCGTCAGCGGTCCCTTGGTGATGACCGAATAGCGCCCGCCCGTCGAGGCGGCAGTGCCCGTCAGCGGCCCTGTCGCCATGATCAGCTTGTTGTCGGGCCCGAGCGGATCGACCTTGGCGTCGACTTCCTCGACCAGATACTTGGTCGCGAGCCCGCGCTGCCCGAGATACTTGAGCGCCCAATCCTTGTTTGTCGGCTCGGACTTGACCGTCCGGTTCGTCAGATTGATGCGAAGAATTTTTCCAGTCCAACCCATAGGTGTCTCCTGTCTATCGGCGCTGGCCCGCGTCACGCGTCGGCACTTGCGCAGCTGTTGATCGAATACGGCTCACTCAGTGCTTGGCAACCGGCGCATTCGCGCCGTGGCTTTCCGAGGCGGCGCCTGATTTGGCGGCCCACATCTTCATCTTGTCGAAGCCCGCCTGCTCGACGTCCTGATAAGTGATGGCGGCGGTCGGGCAGGCTTCGGCGCAAGCCGGGCTGCCTTGGCAAAGATCGCACTTGATCACCTTGCCGGTGGAGGCGTTGTAATTGATCGTTCCGAACGGGCAGGCGATGGTGCACACCTTGCAGCCGACGCACAGGTTTTCATGAACGATCTTGACGCCGCTCGCTGCGTCCGTGGTGATGGCGTTCACCGGGCAGGCTTGCTGGCACCAGGCTTCTGCGCACTGCGTGCAGGTATAGGGGACCATTTTCCCCTGTTCGTGGAAATCAAACACCCGGATGCGCGATTTCGAGACATTGAACTCCAACTCGTTCTCGTAAGAACAAGCCATTTCGCACTGCTTGCAGCCCGTGCATTTACCCGGATCGATCACCAGAGCCTTGAGCATGTCCCCTCCTGAGGTAGCGTTATGTTTTTTTTAGCATATCCGTTTATTCTCAACAGCTTAGCCTAAGGTCGCGCGACAATCCAAGCACCAAACAGGCGCTCTCCGCCATAATGTTCTTGCCAATTGGTACAACCTGGCTGGCCGCCCGGCTCCATATTTCGCAGCCCAGTCATCAGCACCCACGCTATCGGCATCCGCCCGCGATCCAGCCCCACAACCGCGGGCAACAAAAAAAGGGCGGCTTGCGCCACCCCTGTTGAAACTCCCAGAAACGACAAAGGCCCCTTGCGGGGCCTTTGAGGATGCTGCCTTTAGGCAGCCTGAACGGCGTAGACGGGCGGTTTCTTATCCTCCTGTCGGTCCGCTTCGGACTTCAGCGCGATGCCAATATACCGAATTCTGCCTGCAATCTTTTCCTTCTTGACGCCTAGTTCACCGAATGCGCGACCAAAAGTGGGTAGTGCGAGAGGCTCCTTCGATTTGGTTTCACACCAGGCACAATAGTCTTCATAAAGTTCAGTTGCAGTCAGACTGGAACCATCCGTGACCTCGATACTCTCCTTATAGAACCGCTCCACGTCGTTTTCGGGAGCGATCATACGGGCAACAGCCGGAGCCGAACGATTATCGTTGGCGCCAGAACGCGGTTTTGCAATTTGTTGCACAGCGGGTTGCGCTGCCACCGCTACCGCAGCGGTGTCGATCGTCGCAGCCTGGGCCACCGGAACAAAGCGCGGTGCCGAGGGAGCCTGCACGTCATAAAGACGCCATTGGCTGAAGGCGACGTACATCCCAAGGCCAGATCCGACCTCGAGGAGAAGTGCGACAAACACAGTCATCATCGTCTGAACGTCGCTGACCTTCAAATTCGGGAAAACTTTCCCGAGCAGGTCGGCGAGCACGGCAGCCTGCGGATCGCCATCGGCCGAACCCACACGTGTTGCCTGGCCGTCAAGCTTATGCTGGGCGTCTGCAATGCGTTTTTCCAGTTCGGCCGCCTGCTGGGCAGAACCCAGTTCGGCTTGCAGACCATGGAACTTATCGCACAGCTGGCGTTCAGCCTTGCCGTCGAGCTTCGTGCAGCCTTCCGACCAGCCCCAGGCCTTTTGACCCTTTAAGCCGTCGAGGTCTGCCTGAACCGTGACAGCAGGCCGATGCTGGGGAATCCAGCTCAGCTGATCCTGCGCACGCTTCATGTCGGCCCGCACGTCCTGATAGCTCAGCGATTGAGCCGAGCGAGCCCCGGTGGTGTCGGCGCGCGTAAGCGCCGCATAACCCAGAGCCGACGTCAGCGAGTAGACCGTAACCACGGCCCACACGACGGCGGACGCAGCCGCTTGCGACCACATTCTGTTTCGCCATGCGGCGAAGAAGAAGAATGGCACCAGCGCCTTCATGCAGTCGGCTGCAGCACTTGCTGCACCCAGAATCTGGCCATCGAGCGGAGTCCGCCCGAGGCTGAAACCAAACTGCCAGTTCATTGCGGCGGACACAGCAAGCAGAACGCCCGCTGCTAACACCCCTAACACGCCTAAGGCATGTCTCATTGCCCTCTCCATTGAGATGGGCCGACCTAAGCAAGTACCAGTCAAATCGGACCGAGTATTTTTTTATACTGGAACGCAGGGATACGGCTCAAAGCCCGACGCAAAACGACCGCACGTGAAATTGTCCAACACCGCTGTCCTGTGAGCATCCAGCATCTTCCCCAAGATGGCTGGCAGGGAACGAAATCGTCGAATTCACCGTGTTAAGGACCGGCACCCTAGGCTTTTGGAGGTTTATCCACAGTCCGGACCGCCGCTCGATCTTAGGCCTGTGTATAACTCGTAGAAGCTGGAAGGGCACAAACAACCGACGCAAATTAAACTCCCTGACAGACAGCTAACTGATTCCCGATAAATTGGTAAGGGGAATCAGTCCTATAGGCTGAACCCCTCGCAAAGGCTCTCTGTTGTATCTGCGCAACGCCCACCTGTGACCCAATTGAGGACGGCGGAATTTAGACCCGATTATCCCCAATGCGGCCTTGCGTGCTACACAGGTTGTCCGCTGAAAAGCCGGGGCCGTGGGCAGCAGCGTGTATTTTTTGTCAGTAACATCCTGAGGTTGCTGACGGAATAACAAGTTCAACGACAAATGTAGCAATCATCGATTGTTCCGCGAGCCCCAGCGCGCTATGGTGGTAAACGGAACATTAAGGCGAGATGCGTGCTGAAGATGTCCGCACGGCGGCCCATCTGAGCGTTACCTCCCGCCTTTGAATAGTTTGATTAATCTCCTGCGTGTGTTGGAGCGGGTTATGCGCATTGTAAGCGTCTTTGGTGTATTGGCCCTCGGCATGGGCCTCGGCTCGGCAGCCGTGATGACGCCGCTGATATTGAAGTCTGCCCCCTCCGATCGCGGAACGGCTGATCGCGGCTCCGAGGGCGCGTCCGGTTGGAGCCAACTGGTCGGCCAGCTCGCCCGCTCGCTCGAAGGTCCCGCCCAGCGCCCAGCCGAACCCGAGTCCGCGACAGCCGGGTCGAAACCCGCAGCACCGGCGTCGGGCCAGTCCGCAAGAACCTTTGATTATCTCGCCCGTCCGTCGGCAGCCGTCCCGTCCAAACATGCCGATGCGCACGTTGTCGAAACGCCCTGGACAACCCAGGTCGCATCGGAACCTGCGACCCCGCGCAAGTTGACCTCGTCCAAGCCGAATTCGGAGGAGCAGCGCCGCTCGCTGGTTCTCGACCTGCAGAACGAGCTGAAGCGCGTCGGCTGCTTCGACGGCGAGGCCGATGGCCACTGGGGTGCATCCTCCAAGCGCGCCATGGCCGCTTTCACCGACCGCGTGAATGCAAGCCTGCCCTTTGAGCAGCCCGATTTCATCCTACTGACGCTCGTCCAAGGCCATGCCGGCCGCGCGTGCGGGAAGACCTGCCCGTCCGGCCAGGGTCTTGCCGACAACGGCCGCTGCATCCCCCACAGCATTCTGGCCCGTGCGGAAAAATCGACGGATAAGACCGATAAGCAGGCCGGTCACGGCACCGCCACCCAGCCCCAAATCGCCCAGCCCCAAATCGCGGCGGCTGCGGTCACGTCGGCCTGGACAACGAACACTGTTCGCTCCGCCGTCGAGACCGGCAGCTTGCCGTACCGCCAGACCGTGCCGCAGCCGCCACGCGCACCGAACGCCGTCGCCGCGGCCCTGCCTTCCGCCGTCCCCGTGCCCGTCCCCGCCATTCGCCCCCGGAGCGAACCCGCGCCCGTCGCCGTCGCCGCAGCGGACGTTGTGGTCCGCAGCGCGCCGCCGCTACCGGGACGCATGACCATCGGCGGCCCGCAGGTCCTTCAGGCCCCAGTCGACGCGAAGCCCGCGGCCGACCGGATCGCGGCCGCGGCAATGACCCAGCCCGATAGTGCAGCCCCCGAACCAGTGACAGCCGCCGACGTTCCCGCCGACGTTCCCGACGGGCCCGTGAAGGAGGGCAAACGCGAGCGCAAGCCAGCCGCCCATACCAACTATCCCAATCCTCCCGCCGCAGCCCATCCAAAGCGTGCACCAGAGCCCGTGGTGGTCCACCGCCCGCCGCCGAAGCCGTATGCGCCGCCTCGCACGGCCAGCGCGACCGAAGGCATGTCGAAATCGCGCCGCCTGGTCTATGAAATGTTCCAGCGTCCCGATCGTAACTGAGCCGCTAACCGGACCCCGCCCGGGTCTGGCCGAGCACCCAGGCGAGATAACTGGCCGAGCCGCCGCTGGCCTCGAGCGCGATCAGTGCGGGGTTGGCATACGGATGACGCGACCGCACCGCTTCGAAGACGCCGGCCAGCCGTGCGCGTTGCGTCTTGACGATGGCGGCGACTTCGGCGTCTTCGCATAATTTCCCCTCCCATTCGTAGACGGCGGTCATCCCGGGGAAAATGTTCACGCACGCGGCCAGCCGGTCCTGGACCAACTCACGCGCAACCTCCTTGGCAAGCTCCAGGGTCGGAAAGGTGGCATAGACCAGAACCATCTCGCCAGTGTCTCGCGTTGTATGTTCGCCTGTGTCGGTCATGGAAACAGCACGCCCTCCTTTGCGCGATCAATCCCGATGCGCTATTGCGTTGCGATGGCTTGGACGCGGCAAGCCGTGCGCCACACCGGTTTTACGCACCGCGGTCCTCACTGTGGATCGTGGCGCAAAGCGGCTCTTTCCACCAACAGGATCGCGTGAAGGCCCCCTCAAGGACCTCTCCCAAGGACTCATATGGCCAAGCCGAAACCTCCTTATGAGCGCGTGGCCTTCGTTGCCAGCGAAAGCCCCGAAGCGCAAGCCGCGCTGCAGGCCCTGACCGCCCGCTACGGCAACCGCGCCTCAATTGAGGCCGACTGCATCGTGGCGCTTGGCGGCGACGGGCTGATGCTGCAGACGCTCCACCGTCACATCCACGATCGTCTACCGATCTTCGGCATGAACTGCGGCTCTGTTGGCTTCCTGATGAACGACTACCGCGAGGATGACCTTCACGAGCGCCTCGCGCGCACCGAGGTCAGCCGTGTCAACCCGCTGTTCATGGTCGCGACCTGCCGCGACGGAACGGTCCATAAGGCGCTGGCGATCAACGAAGTTTCGCTATTCCGCGAAACCGCCCAGGCCGCGAAGTTGAAGATCTCGATCGACGGCACCGTGCGCCTGCCCGAGCTGATCTGCGACGGCGCGCTGGTGGCAACGCCGGCCGGCTCCACCGCCTATAACCTTTCGGCGCACGGTCCGATCGTGCCGATCAACGCCCAGCTGCTGGCGTTGACGCCGATCAGTCCATTCAGGCCGCGGCGCTGGCGCGGCGCGCTGCTGCCCAACAAGGTTCACATCGTCATCGACGTGCTGGAGGCGGAAAAACGCCCCGTCAGCGCGGTCGCCGACCATTTCGAGACCCGCTCCGTGGTCCGCGTCGAAATCGAGAAAGCCCGCCAGATCGAGCTCTACATGATGTGCGACCCCCATCACAGCATGGACGAACGCATCCTGACCGAGCAGTTCAGGTATTGAGAGTCACCACCTCGTGACGATTTTCGCCATGTCGGGGCGGTCGCGCTCGGTCGGCTTTTCGCTGGCCGTGCCGAAATAGATGAACCCCGCGATGCGCTCGTTCGCGGCAAGACCTAACCCCGCGCGCACCGTGCCACTGTAGGCGACCCATTCGGTGATCCAGCACGTCGCAAAACCCATCGCGTTGGCGGCGAGGCACATATTGAAGCAGCAAGCCCCCGCCGACAGCACCTGCTCCCACTCGGGCGCACCCGGGCTCTCGACCACCCGCGAAATGACGGCGACGACGGCCGGCGCGCGCAACAAGCGGTTGCGCTCGAACTGAAGCCGCACCGGCGACGGCGGCTCCTTGTCTTCCGCAAGACAGGCCTCCGCGAAGAGCTCGCCGGCCTTGGCGCGGGCCGCGCCCTCGAACACCACGAACCGCCACGGTGCGAGCTTCTTGTGATCGGGCACGCGCGCGGCGAGCGTCAGGATCGTTTCGAGCTGATCGGCGGACGGCCCCGGCGCGGTCATCTTGTCGGGCTTCTGCGAGCGCCGTGTGCGCAGCAGGTCGAGCGTAGCATTGGTCATGGAAGATGCGTCCCCAACGGCAAAGAGCCTCTCGCTAATCCAATTCCGCTTCTGGTACAACGCGCTCAAGGTTAACAGGGGCGGTGCCATGCTGACGAATAGGCTCAATGCGCAAATACTGTTGGGCCTTCTGGCCCTTATGCCGCTCGCGCTCGGGCTCGTCCCGGCAGCACGCGCCGGCGACGCGCCCGCCGCGATGATCGTCTTCGACGGCTCGGGGTCCATGTGGGGCCGCTTCGAGGGCGAGAAGAAAGCCTCCAAGCTCGATCTTGCGCGCGACGCTCTGCGACCCTTGCTGCAGAAATTGCCAGCCGGCGCAAAGACGGGCTTGTTGAGCTTCGGCCACCGCCGCGGCGGAGATTGCAGCGACATCGAAGTTCTGGCGCCCGTGGCAGCCGGCGATGCAGCCCGCATCATCGCGCCCCTCGACAAGCTCAACCCGCGCGGCAAGGGGCCTATTGCTGGCGCCCTGCGTGAAGCAGCCAATGCGCTGGCGGGCCAGTCGCAGCCGAGCATCTTGCTGATCCACGACAACGCCGACAACTGCCGCCAGGACCCGTGTGAAGCCGCCGCGGAGATCGCAGCCAGCACCCCCAATCTCAAGATCCATCTCGTATCTCTCGGCCTGGACCGCGATGAGCTCGGCCGGGTCGCCTGCATCGTCAAATCGACCGGCGGCACGCTGTTCGACGTCAAGGATCAGGCAGCATTAGCGACGATGCTGCCAGAGGCGATCCGGCAGGCCCTCCTCGATACGGGCGCGCCCCAGCCGGCCGCACCCAGCCCTCAAGCGCAGGCCGCAAAACCCAGCGAACCCGCCACGCCGTCCGGCCCCCCGGGGCTGAGCCTGCGCGCGCGCCTCGCCGCCAATTCAGCCACCCTCGCCATCCCCATCGAATGGCGCATCACCAAGGCGGGCGCAACAACCCCGAGCGCGACCTCTACGGCCAGCACGCTGACGGCGCCGCTCGACCCCGGCTCCTATACCGTCGAGGCGAAGGTTGGGTTCGCTACGGCCTCAAAAACCGTCGAGGTCGCAGGCCCCGGCCCGACGCCGCTAGAGGTCTCCATGGAGGCCGCCGCCTTGCGGGTAATCGTCAAGGACATCCCCGATGGTCAGGCCGCACCCAACGCACTCGTCACCCTGACCCCGCTGACCGCAACGGGCGAGCCCCGCCCCACGCTCTGGATCGGCCGCGCGCAGGACGCCGATTTCGTACTGCCCGCCGGAACCTATAAGCTCCGCGCAAGCGAAAGCCTCGCCGCCAGCGAAGCCAAGATCGTGCTCGGCCCTGGCACCATTCTCGACCAGAACCTGTTGACCGGCGCCGGCCGCCTCGAACTGACGGCGGTAGCAAAACCCGACGGCGAGCCGCTCGACGGGGTTACCTTCCTGATCAGCAAGGACGACCCCGACGCTCCCGGCGGCCGCCGCGAGATCGCCCGCGCGGCGAGCATCCGCCCCACGTTTGTGCTGCCGGCTGGTACTTATTACGTAACCGCGCGTTCGGGCGACATCGACGTGCGCCAGCGGGTCGGCATCGGCGCGGGCGACGTGGTGAAGCGCGCGGTGTCGCTGGGGCTCGCAAGGCTGACCGTTACGGCCGACGCAGGTATCGCGAAGAAAGACGCAAGCCCTGCAGCCTCGAAGCTGCCGATTGCCGCGCGCATCCTCAGCCTCGACGGCGAGCCCCGCGAAATCGCGACCACCACCGCGCCCACGCCCGAATTTACGCTCGCCGCCGGCCGCTATCGCATCGAAGCGGCAATCGGCGCACACAACGTCAAGGCCACGCAGGATGTCGACATCGAGCCCGGCGCGAACCGCCGCGTAGCGTTGAAGCTCGACGCAAGCCCGGTCGCTTTGAAGTTCACTCCGCCCGCGGCTGGCGGTGCACCGGATCTGACATGGGAACTGCGCGACGCAGGCGGCCGGCTGGTGGTGCGTACGCTGCAGGCAAGCCCGAAGCTGGTGCTTGCGCCCGGTCGCTACCAGGTCCGCCTTGACGTCAATGGCCAGCGGCTGGAAAAACCGCTCGACATCGCGGCCGACGGACAGCCGCGAACATTGGACTTCGCGCTGCCCTGACGCAACCCTTTGACATACGGCGGCCACGAGGCCCGCCTATCTGCTCGAACGCAAACAAACCGGAACGGCCATGACACAACAAGGCTTGAGTGTGCTGATGGGCGTCGCGTGGCTTTCCGCCGCGCAGCCCGCGGTCGCCCAACAGCCCCCCGCCAACTGGCAGACCGGCATCACGGCGGTGCCCCGCGTAGGTGGCGCAGAACCGGCCCCTGCCCCGGCCGTGCTGGCGAGCGTGCGCCTGGAAGCGCTGCTGACCGCGGACGGCCAGCGCCTCGACGCTGGGCTGATCTGGCGGGTTTTTGGGGCCAAGCCCGAAGCGGACGGCAAGCCCAAATTGATCGCCACCTACCGCGAGGCGGCCCCGACCCTCAAAGTCTCCGCCGGCGACTACACCGTCAACGTCGCCTATGGCCGCGCAAACCTGACCCGCAGGATCGCGGTAAAGCCCGCCGACGGCGCGGTCGAGCAGTTCGTGCTGAACGCGGGCGGCCTGCGCGTCACCGCCGACATCGGCGGCCTGGAAGCGCCCGCCAACGCCGTGACCTATACGATACAGTCGGATGAGCGCGATCAGTTCGGCAACCGCGCCAACGTGATGACGGGCGCAAAGCCGGGCCTCATCATCCGCCTCAACGCCGGCATCTACCAGTTGACCTCGATCTACGGCGACGCCAACGCCATCGTGCGCGCCGACGTGACGGTCGAAGCCGGCAAGCTGACGGAAGCCGTGCTCTCCCACGCAGCTGGCAAAGTCGCCTTCAAGCTGGTGGCCGAACCCGGCGGCGACGCGGTGCCCGATACGCAATGGTCGATCCAGACGCCAACCGGCGAAATCGTCAAGGAAAGCGTGGGCGCGATCCCGACTCACATCTTGGCGCCGGGCACCTATGCCGCCATCGCCAAGAAAGGCGGCAAATCCTATCGCCGCGACTTCCTCCTCCGCCCCGGCGACTTCGTCCAAGTCGAGGTGGTCATTCAGTAATTCGACGCCTCAGAACTTGGTCAGCACCCAGTCGGTGGGACAATGGGCGCGCTCCATCCGGCCTTCCGCAGCCTTGCCTTCGGAGGCGAGCTTGAGATCGGCATACAGTGCGCGCGCCATCTGCCAGTGCTCGCACGCCGTCGTCAGATCGCCCGCCGCTCCCGCGAGATCGCCAAGTTCGAGCCGCGCATTGGCCTCGATGAGCGGCTGCTTGAGCTTGCCCGCCAGCCGCACGCATAGCCGCAATTGCGCGGCCGCATCTTCCGGTGCGCCGGCCGCGAGCAAACTCCGCGCCCGGGCGAGCAGAAGTTCGGGCGAAACCACCGTCTCATCAATTGCGTTCGCAGGCCTGGGACGCCGGCGTGGCGCGGCGGGAATGGGGGAGGTGGCAGAGGCGGAGGTGGCAGAGGCGGAGGTAGAGGGGGCAGTAGGAGTGGTCGCCCCGCCCGTTTTCTGTGGAACGCTCACGGCATGCAGCGGACTGATCGAACCGCCCGCATGTCCAGCGCTCACGCCGTGAGCGTGCACGGTACGCGCAACGTGCTCGTGCGGCTCCAACTGGGCCGCATCGTGCGCGCCCGGGTGCGGCGTGAACAGCACGACCGTGCCGCCGCGAGCTGAGGCGCCGTTATCATGCCCGGCCGTTTGATCCACCATAGGCGGCATCATGAGGCCGGCGATGGAGCGCGACCGCCGGCGTGCCCGGCGCACGAAACGCCAGAAAACGAGCAGCGCGATCGCCAACACGGCAAGCGCGCCCAGAGCGGCAATGGCCACCCCTTCGTCCATCATCCACGGCCCGCTCAAACCATCCATTGGCGCCCACTGCCTTTCCGTCGTGTCCGCCAAGCCTAAAAGTCTGGCACCCGCAATGCAATGCCTCCCTCGGTCTGGTCCCACCTTGACCGAACCTGCAAGCTCAACGCACAACACCGCCTCAACGCCGCAAGCGGAGTGCCTCGCCAATGACAGCCTCGAACAAACCGCCGAAGTCTGCGTTGCAACCGGCAACCCAACTCATCCACGGCCACCGTGACCCGGCCAAGTCGGCAGGCTTCATCAACATGCCGCCCTATCGCGGTTCGACGGTTCTGTTCCCGACGCTGGACAAGATCATCTCGCGCGACCAGCCCTATACGTATGGCCGCCGCGGCAATCCCACGACCGTCGAACTCGAGCAGGCGCTGTGTTCGCTCGAAGGCGGCGACCGCACGATCCTGACCGCCAACGGCTTCCAGGCGGTCACGACCGCGATCCTCGCCTTCGTCCAGGCGGGCGACGACATCCTGATGACTGACAGCGTCTACCAGCCGACACGCGCGTTCTGCGATAAGATCTTGCCCCGCTTCGGTGTCTCAACGACCTACTACGACCCCACGATCGGAGCGGGGATCGCAGGCCTGTTGAAGCCCAACACGCGTCTTGTGTTCACCGAGAGCCCCGGCTCGCAGACATTCGAGATGCAGGACATTCCGGCGATCGCCGCAGCAGCGCAGGCCCGCGGAGTGTGGGTGTTGATGGACAATACCTGGGCGAGCCCGCTCTATTACCAGCCGCTGCGCCACGGCGTCGACGTCTCGATCCAGGCGCTGACCAAATACGTCGTCGGCCATTCAGACGCCCTGCTCGGCGCGATCACCGGCAACGCGCGGGCAACGCCCCATCTCATCGCGGCCAAGGAAAACCTAGGGATATGCCCCGGCTCGGAGGAAACCTGGCTGGCGCTGCGCGGCCTGCGCACGCTGGACGTTCGCCTCGCGCGCCATCACGCATCCGGCATGGCGATGGCGCAGTGGCTGGAGACGCAAGCCGCGGTCGCCAAGGTGATCCACCCCGCGCTGCCAAGCCACCCCGGCCACGCGCTCTGGAAGCGCGACTTCTGCGGCGCGTCGGGCCTGTTCTCGATCGTGCTCAATCCCGTCAGCCGCGCCCAGCTCGCCGCCATGCTCGACCACCTGCACTTGTTCGGCATGGGCTATTCCTGGGGGGGCTTCGAAAGCCTGATCATCCCGTTCGACCCAAAGCCCTACCGGACCACCACCCAATGGCATGAACCCGGCCCCGCGTTGCGTTTGCATATCGGCCTTGAATCCGTCGCCGACCTGAAAGCCGACCTCTCAGCCGGTTTCGCGCGGTTGGCCCTAACGGGTTAAACCGGCACCCGCCGCGCCGGGAAGCGCGCCCGCAGCGCGGCAAACTGGGCCTTGGCATTGAGTGCTTCTTCCGCCCGCCGCACCCGGCTCTCGGTTTCGAGCTTGCGGAAATCGTCTTCGGCATGACGCGCGCGGGCTTCCAGCGCGAGGAACTCGGTCGGCATTTCGAGGCGCGGATGGCGGCGGCTTTCACCGACCAGCACAGCCTCGGCATCCATCTGCAATTGCTCGTGCCGCAGCTCGCCCTCGACGATGGCCGAAGCCGTGAGATGGATGTGCCGGGCCTGCGCGCGCCCCACGATCTGCCCTGCGACGATGAGTTCCCCGGTCACGACCTCGCCCATCAGGTAGCCATCGGTCCCGATTTCCAGGCGCGAGCAGACGAGCGTTCCGTCGAAGCGCCCCTCCAGCCGGACGGTGCCCACGATCGTCAGCCGGCCCTGGACGTTCATATCGGCTTCAACGATCAGCATGCGTTTCCCCCAATAAGGCGAGCGACGCAATACTCAACCCCTTTGGGTTGAAACGATAAGGATGTTTCGCGGCAAATGTCTCTTGCCGAACACCCTTGAAGCTGCGTCTTTCCCCGGTTTCCACAGGTGACCTCGACAACGTTCGAGCGGGTTCACTAGTCCTTTACACAGATATGGTCACCTCACGTGGGGTGACGTTTAGTGTTCACGTGCAACATAAAGTAGGGTTCCAGTGCGCGAACGGGACATCGCGTACGGTCCAGCGGAGATCGTAGGTGCCAAACTGGGGGAAAAAACGGCACGCTGCCGCGTCGGCATGGCCGCTCATGCGACAGCGCAACGCGTCGAAGGCTTCCGCTCCGATCCTGGCCGCCTACGCCGCCGCCCTGTCGCTCACGACGCCTTCGCTCGCCAAGACCCCCGGCGAGGTCCATTGCTACAACGGCATCTGCCACCGGGTTAAGACGGTCGAGGAAATGCGCCTCATCGTCGGCAACGAGCGCGAGGAGATCACCTCGTTCTACGACAGCGCCGATCGCGACTCCATGAACGTCGGCACGTACACGTCCTCGGGCGAAGAGTTCGACCCCGACAGCGACAGCCACGCGGCCAGCTCGCTTTACCCCGATGGCACCGAACTGCTGATCTGGAACCCGGCCAACCGCACGGCCGCTCACATCCGCGTCAACGATTTCGGCCCCTTCTACATGTTGCGCACCATCGACGTGACGCGGGGCGTGGCCGAGAAGCTCGAATTCAACAAGTCCGGCGTGGCGAAGCTGCGCGTCATCGTGATCTGGGCGCCGAGCCAGGAAGAAGCCCGGTTCAGCCGCCGCCGCACCTACCCTGCCGTCGAAGGGTTCATCGGCCGGGTCGACCCCGACCAGTTGCTGATGCTGAAAAACCGCCTGATCGCAACGGCGCCGGCCCGCAACGGCCGCTCCGTGGCTGTAGTAGCGAGCCTCCGCAGCTTGCCCGCGTTTGCAGCCAACAATGCCGACGCGGCAAGGTCTGCAAAGGCTGCCATTCTCAATACGCCCCGCATCACGCTGGGACCGCGCGGCCCCATCGTCACTTTGACAGATCGCGGTTCCCGTCCGGCGGGTGCGCTCGCCCGCGTCAACACGCTAGGCTCGCCGCAAGCGATGGCGGCCGCAAGCTTGTCCTTCTCGACCCTCGTCACCGCGCGCGACGCGGACGTAAACGTCGCCGTCGCCAGCCTGGACACGGAAGCAAACCCCTCCCTCGCCCGGACGTTTGCAGCCGAAGCGGAAGCCGCGCCCGCAAGTCCACCCCCCCGTGCAGCCGTCCATGAAAGCCCAGGCAGCCTGCGCAACTGGCCACCCAACGCGTTAGCGTGGCAGCAGCTGCTCGTGGCTCTGGGCATCCTGTCGGTGGCAACCGTGCGCTGGCGCACGCGCACGCCGTCGTCGAGCCGGTCAACGGCGCTCGCCCGGCGTGCGGGACCAGCCAGCGCCGAGCCTGTGCTCGAACCGTCAGCCCTTGGCAGCGCCACGATTCCCAAGCCGGCCTCGATCGGCAACATCATCTCCTTGCCGCTACTGCCGCGCCGGCCGGTGACGCGAACCATGGACGAATGGCGCGCCGAAGCGATCGAGCGCATGGAACGGTTCGAGTTCGCCCAAGCCGAGACGGCTTATCGGCACCTGCTGGCCGCCCGCGAGCAGGCGTTCGGCAGTTCCGATCCCAAGACTGCGAGCGCAGAAGGCCAACTCGCCAACTGCCTGCGCGAACAGGGCCGCTTCGCAACCGCCGAAACCCATTATCGCGGTGCGCTGGCCACCATGGCGCTGGCCGTCGGCAATGAGCACCCAGCCGTCGGCGACCTCGTCGACGACTATGCCCTGTCGCTGGTGAAACAAGGCCGCGGCCTGGACGCTGAACACGTCGCCCGCCAGGCGTTGTCGATCCGCCGTGCGGCCGGCAAGTTCAGCCGCGAATACGCGCTCACCTTGTCCATCCTCGCCGAAGCCTTGCGCTGCCAGGGTCACCTGAACGCCGCCGAAACCGAGCATCGCCTGGCGTGGTCGCAATTCATCGCTGTGAGCGGCCAGGACAGCCTCGATCAGGCCTCGAGCATGATCAGCATCGGCACCGTGCTGGGCGAACTTGGCCAGTTCGGCGCCGCCGAGGAACTCCTCAACGCCGGCACGCGCACCCTGGCGGCGAACTGCGGCCCGGCGCATCCGGCAACCGCGACCGGCTATGCGGCCCTCGGCAACCTCTACCGGCTGGCCGGCGCCCATGCCCCCGCCCGGTCCATGCTCACGCACGCCCTCGACATCCGCGAGCGCTCGCTGGGCGAACGCCATCCCGACACCATCGAAACCGTGTTGATGCTGTGCCTGATCGCAGCCGGCGAGGCCAACGGCACCGAAGGCCGCTTGCTCCTCGACCGCGCACTCGACGCCTTGCAAGTGAGCGAGCGCAACTATCTGGGACCGCAGAGCCGCATCCGTGCGCACCTCGCCGCCCTCGCCCAGCACTACGACACCTCGATGCCGATGCCGCTGGCCGCGGAATAACCGGTTACGTCCGTTCCGGCTTGGCTGGCTGGCCCTTGGCCGCACGCATCAGGTTGGCGAACCGCACGAACAGGTAATGGCTGTCCTGCGGGCCGGGGCTCGCTTCGGGGTGATGCTGCACGGAAAACACCGGCTTGTCCTTCAACCGCAGGCCGCAGTTCGAACCGTCGAACAGCGACACATGGGTCTCCTCGACGCCGTCCGGCAGGCTGCCGCGATCGACCGCGAACCCGTGGTTCATCGATACGATCTCGACCTTGTGGGTCGTGTGATCCTTGACCGGATGGTTCGCGCCGTGATGGCCCTGATGCATCTTGGCGGTCTTGGCCCCTAGCGCCAGCCCGAGCATTTGATGGCCAAGGCAGATGCCGAAAACAGGCTTGCCGGACGCGACCAGCTGCTTGATGACCGGCACGGCGTATTTGCCGGTCGCCGCCGGATCGCCTGGCCCGTTCGACAGAAAGATGCCGTCCGGATTGCGGTCGAGCACGTCGGCAGCCGTCGCCGTGGCCGGCAGCACCGTGACCCGTGCGCCAGCCGATGCGAGGCAGCGCAGGATGTTCCGCTTCAGGCCGTAGTCGATCGCGACCACATGAAATTCCGGGTGAGCATTGTGCTTGTAGCCAGTCTCCCACGCCCAGCGCATTTCGTCCCACACGTAGCTCTGCCCGCTGGTCACGTCCGGCACGAGGTCCATGCCCGCGAGCCCCGGCCACGCCTTGGCATCGGCCTTCAGCTTGTCGATATCGAACTTGCCCGCCGGGTCGTGCGCGATCACGCCGTTCGGCATGCCCTTTTCGCGGATGATCGCGGTCAGCGCGCGCGTATCGATGCCGCTGATGCCGATGATGCCGCGCGCCGCCAGCCAATGGTGCAGATGCCCTGTGTCGCGGTAGTTGGACGGCTCGGTGACGGGAGCCCGCAACACGCAACCGCGTACGCCCGAACGGCTCGCGAGGTTCGAGGTCTCGCTATCCTCGGCGTTGGTGCCGGTGTTGCCCACGTGTGGAAATGTGAACGTGATGATCTGGCCGGCATACGAAGGATCGGTCAGGATCTCCTGATAGCCCGTCATCGCGGTGTTGAAGCAGACTTCCCCGACGGCAGCGCCTGTCGCGCCAAGGCCCTGCCCTGCGATCACCGTGCCATCGGCCAGCACGAGACGCGCCGTCAGCGGTTTGTCGGCCCAAGGGGCAGGCGTGGGAATGACGAGGGTCACGGGAAAACTCCACAGGCGGGCGGTCGCAGCGCGCACGGCTTGGCGCGGCGAAGGAAACGAGTTGCGTTGCAAGGCCCGTGCTTAGGCGAGCGCAACCCCGCCGTCAATGAAGCGGACTGCCCCCCGATGCGACATACGCGCTTGCAGGGCTGGGGCGGCGGGACTAAAGACCCGGTTTGACGTTGAGGAGACAGCAAGATGCTGCGCGACAAGATTCTGAATGACACCAAGGACGCGATGCGCGCCGGCGACAAGGCCAAGCTCGGCACGCTGCGCTTGATGAGCTCGGCCATAAAGTCGGCCGACATCGAGGCCCGCCCCTCCGGCAAGGATGCGATCAGCGACGCCGAAATCCTCCAGGTCTTCGCCAAGATGGTGAAGCAGCGCCGCGACTCGGTCGAGCAGTTCACGAGCGGCGGCCGCCCGGAATTGGCCGCGGCCGAACAAGCCGAGATCGCCGTCATCGAAGCCTACATGCCCAAGCAGATGTCGGACGCGGAAGTCAAAGCCACCGCAATCAAGCTGATCGCAACCCTCGGTGCTGCGGGCATGAAGGACATGGGCAAGGTGATTGCCGTCATGAAGGAGCAGTTTGCCGGCCAGATGGATTTTGGCAAGGCAAGCGGCATCGTGAAAGACTTGTTAAAATAGCGCAAAAGCGATCCGGCGGCACGGGCCGCCGCAGCTTGCGCCAGGGTGACGCGCAAAAGCGATCCGCCGGCACGGGCCGCCGCAGCTTGCGCCAGCCAAATCCGCAAATACACCGAGTAAAGAATCCCAAAACCTATTTCTGCGACCCTCGACCCATGGTGGTGGCGAGCGAGGGCATCGTGAAATACATTCTGGTCTACTTCACACCGAAAGGCCGGCTTCCGGCGGACGGCTATTTGCTATATGGCCTCCCGCTTGCCCTTTGCCTGTTCGGGCTCCAATCCTGGATCGACGGCCAAATCCGGCTGAACGACGCACCGCCCGACGCCCGGTGGCTCGCACCGCTGCTGCTGCTGTACTGGATGTACGCCTGCGTCACCGCCCGGCGCCTCCACGACATCGGCTGGAGTGGCGCGTTACCCGTCGCCATCGCCGTGCTGCTCGGGTTTCACGCCGCCAGCGTGTTTTTCCCCGATCACTTGCTGGGGATCGGCGAGGACCAGCAGGAAAAATCTGCAACCGTGGTGTACGTCATTTACAAAGCCGCCTGCTGGCTGAACTGGGCCACCTGCGCCAGCGCCGTCTTGAAGCCTGGCGATCCCGACGCGAACTGCTACGGACAGCCGCTCGGCGCCCTGACGCCCGCCCAAATCGCCAAGCGCGACGAACGCCGCCGCAAGCGCCTGGAAGCAGAGTTCCCCGGCCACGTGAGACAGTTGCGGCAGGCCCAGAAAACCTATGCTGATCCGGCCGCCGCAACCGGCGTCGACCGCAACCAGCGCCGCACGGTCCGCGACCCCTCCGATCGGCCAGGCGTCGCCGTTCGTCCGATCCTCTCGGGCTTTGGACGCCGCTGAAGCTGCGAGATCCGATCCTGCACGATCCTGCCCTGTGGATATCGGGCATGATCTGCCCGTCCCCTCCGCTTCCCCCCGCCCCTTCCCCAAAATCGTCTATCGTTACCCCATGCGATTCGACGATCATTTCCTGGATGAAATCCGCGCCCGGCTGCCCGTCAGCCAGGTCGTGGGCCGCAGCGTTGCGCTCAAGAAAAAGGGCCGCGAATACGCCGGTCTCTCGCCCTTCAAGATGGAAAAGACCGCGTCGTTTTTCGTTAACGACCAGAAGGGCTTCTACCACTGCTTTGCCTCCGGCGAGCATGGCGATATCTTCAAGTTCCTGATGACGACGCAAGGGCTGAGCTTCCCCGAAGCGGTCGAGCGGCTGGCGCAGGAGGCGGGCGTGCCCATGCCGGTGCGCGCTAACTATTCCAAAGAGCGCGACGCCGAAGTCCAGGACCAGCGCACGCGGATCTATGCGCTGCTGGATGCCTCCGCGGTGTTTTTCCGCCAGCAGTTGCACGCGAACGCTGGCGCCGGGGCCCGCCGCTACATCGAGAAGCGCGGGCTCGCGCGGGAAACGGTGGCAGCCTTTGGCATAGGCTATGCGCCCAACGCCAAGACCGCGCTGAAAGAACACTTAGCCAAAGCGGGCTTCACCGTGCCCGAGATGGTCTTGTCCGGAATGCTGATCGGCGGCGACGACATCCCCGTGCCCTATGACCGCTTCCGCGACCGTGTGACGTTCCCGATCACCGACCTGAAGGACCGCGTCATCGCATTCGGCGGCCGCGCCCTCGACCCAACCGCACCCGCCAAATACCTGAACTCGCCCGAAACGCCGCTGTTTCACAAGGGCCACATCCTCTTCAATGCCGCCAAGGCGCGCCCCGCCGCCCACGCGGGCGGCCGCATCATCGTCGTCGAAGGCTATATGGACGTGGTGGCGCTGGCCGAAGCAGGCTTCGCGGACGCCGTCGCCCCCCTCGGCACGGCCCTGACCGAAGATCAGATCAAGCTGCTGTGGCGCTTTGTTCCCGAACCAACGCTGTGCTTCGACGGCGATAGCGCAGGCCGCAAGGCTGCTTTCCGCGCCATCGACAACGTGCTGCCCCATCTGAAGCCCGGCTACTCGGTCTCCTTCGCCTTCCTGCCCGACGGCCTGGACCCCGACGATCTCGTCCGCCAGCGCGGCACCGAGGCGATGGCGGGCATCCTCAAGGCCGCCCGCCCGCTGGTCGACGTGCTGTTCGAACGCGAAAGCGCCGCGGGCGACCTGACGACGCCCGAACGCCGCGCCCACCTGGAGCAGCGCCTGCGCGACCTGACGAAGGGCATCCTCGACCCCGTCGTACGCGGCCATTACGAGCGCGATATCCGCGACCGGCTCTATCAGGCGATGCGGCCGCAAGGCCCAGCCGGCCGCCGCGGATCGGGAAGTGTCGCCGGTCAATACACCGGTCAGGCACCGGCCAAGCCACGCGGGCAGGCAGGCGGTCGCGGCGCGGGATTCCGCCCGGGCGGGCCGGCCGTCCCTGCCCAGGCGAGCAGCGCCCTGCGCAACAGCGCGCTGGCCGTCGGCGCCACGGTCACTCTGCCGCAGCGCGAAGCTCTGCTGCTGCGCGCCTGCCTCAACCATCCCTGGCTGATCGGCGAGCGGGCCGAAGCTTTGGCGGACCTGACGATGACCGCCGAACCGTTGCTGAAGCTGCGCGAAGCGCTTCTTTCTGCCCAGGCCAGCGAAAAAACACTTGACAGAGAGGAATTACGATCCCACCTCCAGAACGGAGGGTTCGCAAGCACGTTGGTCGCGATTGAGCAAATAGCCACGCACCGACGGGATCGCTTCGCCGAGGTCTCAGCTGACAGGGAAACAGTCGAAGCAGGCTGGACGCACGCCTATGCCCTCCAACAGGGGATGCAGGGTGTTCGCCGGTCTTTGGACGCCGCGGAACATGTCTGGCATGAAGATCCCAGTGCTGAAAGCTTCGGTACCATCGTTGAGTTGCAGCAGCGCTTGGGTGAATTCACCCCGGAGCCAGCCAACGACGATACCATTGCCTGACCGCCCGAACGATCGAACCCAGTCCATCTGCAGCGGCAGCGCCATCGGTAGTGTAAGCCCAGTCGGATTTTCTCAAATTGCGCAGCCTCCGGGCCGTGCCGTTCGCAATCACCAGACAGCCGCCACCCCCCTGGCGTGGCGGCATCCTTAAACAATTTAGCGGGAGTTCCGCCTTGGCACGAGCATCGCAAGCATCTGCAAAAGCGACCGAAAAAGAAGCCCCCGTCGTCGCGGCCGGCGCCGACGCTGCTGACGCAGCAGGCGGCGACAGTCCGCTGCTCGACCTCTCCGACGCCGCCGTCAAAAAACTCATCAAGGCTGGCAAGGCCGCCGGCTACGTAACCATCGACCAGCTCAACGCCGTTCTCCCCTCCGAGGAAGTGACCTCCGAGCAGATCGAGGACACGATGGCGATGCTGTCCGACATGGGCATCACGGTCGTCGAAGCCGAAGACGGCGAGGAAGAGGAAGCCGCCGAAGAACCGGCCGAGGAAGAAGAAAGCCGCGCCCTCGCGCCCCAGAACCTGCCGACCAAAACGAGCACCAAGTCCGAGCCGACTGACCGCACCGACGACCCCGTGCGCATGTATCTGCGTGAAATGGGCTCGGTGGAGCTGCTGTCGCGCGAGGGCGAAATCGCCATCGCCAAGCGCATCGAGGCCGGCCGCGAAGCCATGATCGCAGGCCTGTGCGAAAGCCCGCTGACATTCCAGGCCATCATCATCTGGCGCGACGAACTGAACGAAGCCAAGATTCTGCTGCGCGACATCATCGACCTCGAAGCGACCTACGAAGGCCCCGAAGCGAAGGCCGCCCCCCCGCTTAACGCGGAAGGCCTGCCGCAGGCCGAAATTCCGTTGCCGCCCTCGGGTGCTCCGGAAGGCGACATCGACGACGACGAGGAGTTCGAAAACGCGCTCTCGCTCGCCGCGATGGAGGCAGAACTCAAGCCGAAGGTGCTCGAAACCTTCGACAGCATCGCCGCCTCCTACAAGAAGCTGCGCAAGCAGCAGGACAAGAAGCTTGAGCAGCAGGTCGTCGGCGAGCAGGGCACGCGCCAGCAGCAGAAGGCCTACGACAAGCTGCGCGACGAAATCGTCGCCGACGTGAAGAGCTTGTCGCTGAACAACAATCGTATCGAAAGCCTCGTCGAGCAGCTCTACGCCATCAACAAGCGCCTCGTCAGCCTCGAAGGCCGCCTGATGCGCTTGGCCGACAGCTACGGCGCCTCGCGCCAGGAGTTCATGGACGAATATTACGGCAACGAACTCGACCAGACCTGGGTCGACCGCATGTCAAACTGCGGCCGCAAGGCGTGGGTCAACTTCGTCAAGCACGAACGCCGCACGGTCGACGAAATCCGCGACGAGATCTTTACGCTGGCCACTGAAACCGGCCTTGAAATCACCGAGTTCCGGCGCATCGTGAAGGCCGTGCAGAAGGGCGAGCGCGAAGCCCGCCAGGCGAAAAAGGAAATGGTGGAGGCAAACCTCCGCCTCGTCATCTCGATCGCCAAGAAGTACACCAACCGCGGCCTCCAGTTCCTCGACCTGATCCAGGAAGGCAACATCGGCCTGATGAAGGCGGTCGATAAGTTCGAATACCGCCGCGGCTACAAGTTCTCGACGTACGCCACGTGGTGGATCCGCCAGGCAATCACGCGCTCGATTGCGGACCAGGCGCGTACCATCCGCATCCCCGTGCACATGATCGAAACGATCAACAAGATCGTGCGCACCAGCCGCCAGATGCTGCACGAGATCGGCCGCGAACCGACGCCGGAAGAACTGGCCGAAAAGCTCGCCATGCCGCTCGAAAAAGTGCGCAAGGTCTTGAAGATCGCCAAGGAGCCGATCAGCCTTGAGACGCCCATCGGCGACGAAGAAGACAGCCACCTCGGCGACTTCATCGAAGACCGCAACGCGGTGTTGCCGATCGACGCGGCGATCAACGCCAACCTGCGCGAAACGACGACGCGGGTCTTGGCCTCGCTGACCCCACGCGAAGAGCGCGTTCTGCGCATGCGCTTTGGCATCGGCATGAACACTGACCATACGCTGGAAGAAGTCGGCCAGCAGTTCTCGGTCACCCGCGAACGCATCCGCCAGATCGAAGCCAAAGCGCTCCGCAAACTTAAGCACCCGAGCCGCTCGCGCAAATTGCGCAGCTTCCTCGACAACTGATTGCGGCCCAACGCGAGGGGCGAGGCCCCAGTCACGTTAAAAATCACAAAGGGCGGGGGTTTGGGGGAGCACGCTCCCCCAATTGGGTGCGGGCGAAAGCCCGCCGCGCAGCGCCAGCTGGGTGAGCCTGATCATCTGGCCGCCCAGACGGCCGCGAGTGCCAGCGCTGCGGGAAGCGCCTGAATGTAGAGGATGGTGCGCTTGGCGGTCATCGCACCATAGACGCCCGCGATGATCACGCAGCCGAGGAAAAACACCTTGAGATCGAACCGGTCGGCCCACAGCGCCCACGCGAGGCCGGCCGCGAGAAACCCGTTGTAGAACCCCTGGTTTGCGGCCAGCGCCCTTGAGGCCGCAGAATATTCTGGCGTCATCTTGAAGGTCTTGCGCCCAAACGGATGGTCCCAGAAAAACATCTCTAGGATCAGGACCCCACATGCAGCGCCGCGACAAGCGCGACGAAACCCAAAGCCAGCAGCTTCATGGTGTCAGCTCCACTTAATCCCGGGGACCAGGGCCCCGGAGGGCTACTGAGCCCGACCAAATAATCCCGGGGACCAGGGTCCCTAAGGGCTACTAAGCCCGACCAAAAAATAGCGATTCCCCTGTTCTTCCCTTCCTTTACACCCCGATGCGTGTGCCGAGCCTTCCGGCGAGGTCCTGGATATATTGGCTCGCGACGCGTCCCGAGCGGCCGCCGCGCGTCATCGCCCACTCAAGTGCGTCCCGTTCCAGTTCGGCCGGGGCGATTTGAAGACCGTAGTGCGCCGCATACCCCCGCACCATCGCCAGATACTGGTCCTGCGAGCAGTTGTAGAACCCGAGCCACAGCCCGAAGCGGTCGGACAGTGAAACCTTTTCCTCGACCGCCTCGCCGGGATTGATCGCTGTCGCGGTCTCGTTATCGACCATGTCGCGCGGCATCAGATGCCGCCGGTTTGAGGTCGCGTAAAAGATGACGTTGTCGGGCCGCCCCTCAATGCCGCCTTCAAGCACGGCCTTTAGCGACTTGTAGCTGGTGTCGTCGCGATCAAAGGAGAGGTCGTCGCAAAACACGATGAACCGGTGGCGCGAGGTCCGCATATGGTGCAGCGCGCGCGGCAACGCGGCGATATCCTCGCGATGGATTTCGACGAGCTTCAGATCGTAACTGCGCGTGCCAAGGCCGAGCATTTCACGCACCCGCGCATGCGCCGCTTTGACGAGGCTCGACTTGCCCATGCCGCGTGCGCCCCACAGCAGGGCATTGTTGGCAGGCAACCCGCGCGCAAACCGTTCGGTATTCTCGACGAGCTGCTGAGCCGCGCGTTCGACGCCCTCCAGCAGTTGTAGCGGAACCCGGTTGACCTTGGCGACCGGCTCGAATCCTTCGGGCTCGGACATCCACACGAACGCCTCGGCCGCCTCGAAATCGGGCGCGACGAGCGGCTTGGGCGCGAGGCGGTCCAGCGCGTCGGCGATACGCTGCACATGTATCATCAGGTCGGCATCACCAAGGGCCGTGTCGGGGGACTTAGTCATATGAGGGGTTTCGCATCCAGCATTGCGGGGTTCGCTTGCTCGTTTACGGTGCAAGCCACGCGCTGCCAAGTGCGTGTTTTATCTCCGGCAACGGGCCCGGACGGTGAAACGCGAAGGAGCGAAAAAAACTGTGGGTCCGGGAGCTGTGCTCCCGGGCCGGTGTGGGCGGCAGCCCACTGACCGCGAAAGCGGTCAATGAGCACGCAGGCAGCTCAATCCGCCCCGCCGCAATCGCCGCCCCCATCGCCACCGCCAGATGAACAGTCGTACCCGTGCGACAGCGCCTCGAAACGATCATGGGAATGCTGGAAGGCGGCGGCGTCACGGGCGGCTGGTCCGCCGCTCCACCACGGAACACAACGCATGGCCCACGCCTGCAAAGGGGCGACCCAATCGCGCATTGAAACCATGGCCCAGCCGATCAACACGACGGCGACGGCGGCAAAACCCATGATCGCTAGGAAATGGACGAGCGCCAAAATCAGCTTCATGTCAGCCCCACCCGATGCTCATGCTGGAGCATATGGGGCGCGCGCTGACAAATCGTTAGCCCCACGGCGCCTCAATTGAAAACACGGTAAACGCCGTGTCACCCCCGCTCGCGCACCGCGGAAAAAGTGATGTCCGGATTATTCTCCATCGTGTGCCGCAGCTTCCAGTCGCTTTCGGCGAGATAGACGAGCGCGCCGTCGCGATCTTTCGCCATCCAGTTTTTGTTGCGATCGACGAAAGCCGTCGCCAGCTCCGGCTTGTCGGATGAAATCCATCTCGCTGCCTCGCACGGCGCGGGTTCGTAGCTGATCGGCACGCCGTATTCCGCGCGCAACCGCGACGCCAGCACATCGAGCTGCAGCGCGCCGACGACGCCGAGGATCGGCCGCGACCCGAGCAGCGGGTGGAAGACCTGGACCACGCCCTCTTCGGCAAGATCGTCAAGCGCGCGATTGAGCTGCTTCATCTTCATCGCATCTTCGATCTGCACGCGGCGCAGGAGTTCAGGCGCGAAATTCGGGATGCCCTCGAACCTGAGCGGCTCCTTTTCGGTGAGCGTATCGCCGACCCGCATGGTGCCGTGGTTGGGCACGCCGATGATGTCGCCGGCATAAGCGTCATCCACGGTTTCGCGGGTCTGGGCAAAGAACAGGATCGGCTGCGTAACGGCGATCTGGCGGCTTTCGCGCACATGAAAGAGCTTCATGCCGCGCTTGAACTTGCCCGAGCACAACCGCACGAACGCTACCCGGTCGCGGTGATTGGGGTCCATGTTCGCCTGCACCTTGAACACAAAACCGGTCACGTCCTTCTCGTTCGCATAGACCGTGCGCAGCTCGCCTCCCGACTTCTCACCGACCAGACGCGCCTTGCGCGGCAATGGCCCCGGCACCCACGAGGCAAGCCCGTTCAGCAGATCCTCGATGCAGAAGTTGCGCAGCGCCGACCCGAAGAACACCGGCGACAAATGCCCCTCGTGGAAGCTGTCGAGCTTGAATTCGCTGAGCGCGCCCATCGCGAGCTGCAGGCTTTCGAGCGCCGGTTGCGCGATCCGGTCATCGATGCTGGACGCATCCCCCGGCAGCGAGGTCAAGTCGGCAAGGCTGTCCACTTGCACCACCCGCCCGAACGGCGTCGTCCGCTCGCCTTCGGGCAGCAGAATGCGGTTATGCACGATGTCGAAGCAGCCGCGAAAATCCGATCCAAGCCCGATCGGCCACGTCATCGGCACCATGTCGAGTGCCAGCCCCGACGAAATCTCGTCCAGCAGCGAAAGGGGATCGGACGCCTCGCGGTCGATCTTGTTGATGAACGTGATGATGGGAATATCGCGCAGGCGGCAGACTTCGAACAGCTTGCGGGTCTGGCTTTCGATGCCCTTGGCGGCGTCGATCACCATGACGGCCGCATCGACCGCCGACAGCGTGCGATAAGTGTCTTCCGAGAAGTCGGAGTGGCCCGGCGTGTCGAGCAGATTGAACATGATGCCGTCACGCTCGAACGTCATCACCGACGACGTGACCGAAATCCCGCGCGCCTTCTCGATCTCCATCCAGTCGGACCTGGTCCGCCGCCGCTCCCCGCGAGCCCGCACCTGGCCAGCCTGCTGGATCGCGCCGCCAAACAACAGCAGCTTTTCCGTCAGCGTGGTTTTACCGGCGTCCGGGTGCGAGATGATCGCAAACGTGCGCCGGCGCATGATCTCGCGCTCATCGTCCGAGAGCGGCGGATTGTTCGACAGGGGTTTGGTCGCAAGTTGTTCCATCGAAGGTGGTTAGCGCGAGGCCGTGGGGCGTGCAAGCGCGCGCACCGCAGCTTACCCCCATCCCACATTCTGGCACAGACCATGCGTCCCGCCCCCGATACATCCTCCTGATCTGGATCAATGTCCCGAAATGACACAAATTCGCCCCCAGTCCATCACCTTGGCGGAGTGTCTCGCCCCCGACGCCAACAGCTTCGGCCCTTTGCGGCTGATGATGGCAGCCGCGGTGCTGATCTCGCATTCGTTCTTCTTTGTAACCGGTACGACGGCAGCCGAGCCCCTCTACAGTCTCACCGGCCACTCGCTGGGCGAGCACGCGGTGCAGGTATTCTTCTTCATGAGCGGCATCCTTGTGACCCAGAGCTACGCCCGCAGCGGCAGCTTGATCGACTTTGCCGTCGCACGCGGCTTGCGCATCTTCCCCGGACTGATCGTGTGCGTTCTGCTGACCGCGCTGGTGCTTGGGCCCCTCGTCAGCGCGTTCCCGCCGGCGCGCTACTGGGCCGACCCAGTACTCCCGAGCTATCTCACCCGCACGCTGCTGCTCATCACCGGCTCGGCGCCGCTTCCGGGCGTGTTCACCGGATTGCCGGCGAGCGGCCTCGTCAACATGTCTCTGTGGACGCTAAAGTATGAAGTGCTGTGCTACGCCATCCTGGCGCTGATCTGCGCCACCGGCCTGTTGACAGGCAAATACAAGGCCCCGGCCACTGCGGCCCTGGCGCTCGGGGTAGCCCTCGTGTTCATCGGAACACCCAAGCCGATAGAGACGTACTCGGCATTCGACAATCTGCGCTACTTCGCCTTGTATTTCGGAATGGGCGTGCTGGCCTACCAGTTGCGCGAACGCCTCGTCATCCGCGCTTCGATCTTGGCCGCCCTGTTTGCCGTGTTCGCCCTCGCCATCGGCTCGCGGTTTGGCGAACTGACCGGCGCTTTGTTCATTGGCTATCTGGCCATCTACGCCAGTTCATTCCACAGGGGCAGAGTCGCGCACTCCGATCCGGCAGCGCTGACTGCCGCCGCGAAAGCGGGACGAGACGCGCAACCGGCAGATGTGTCGTTCGGCCTCTACATCTACGCAAGCCCCGTGCAGCAAACCCTGCTGGAGGCCTTTCCCTATCTCGATGCGGTATCTCTGGCGGCAGCAACCCTCGCGTTGACGTCGGGGTTGGCGCTGGCGTCCTGGATCGCGATCGAGAAACCCGCCATGGCGCAGCGCCGCGCAATTGTAGGCTGGCTGCGCCGTCCACAACGCGCGCCACAGCCCCAAGCCGCCCGCCCTCTGCCCGCCGGTCTCGACCGGATCTTGGCCCTCAAACGGTCGGCACCCGCCCACGCGTAAGCGCTAACCCCGTCAGCCGAACGCCCCGAAGTGATGCGAAATGCCGGTGCCGATTTCGCGGATGAACTCGTAAGCCGTTTCCATCGGCCCCAGGATTTCGGTCTCGAGCCGGCCGTAATCGTCGATCCCGCGCGGACGGTAGGTCGCCTTCTCGTCGTAGCTTGCCGCATCGACCGCGGCGGACACGCGGTGCGGGAATGCCTGCCGCATGAACGCGATGACTTCCGGCACGTCCAGCGATAGCGCGCGGCCCAGGATCTGCGTCGGGCTGGTATCGTTCTGCGGCGAAAACCGGGGCAGCTGGGCGGCCAGGATGAACACCCGCATGATCAGCGCCAGACGGATCGCCTGCAGCACGTCGAGCTCCAGCCGGGCTTCATCGAGCTGGTTGACGTTGCCGTAGCCGACTTCCGTCATGATGGCGTGGAGGTCGATGCTGTCGAGCCGCAGATGATGCACCAGGCGGTTGATGCTGGTCGCGCGCTCGTCGTCGAGCAACGTGCTGGACAGCAGCCGGAACGCCGGTTGCAGCGCCTCTTCCCGGCCCCACGACGCGCGCGAGGCCCAAAAGCCCGGATCAAACACCATCGCGTTGGCGCCCATCGCGTTGAGCGACGACAGCCGCTTGCCCGCCGCAATCATTTCGAGCAGCGTCGAAAGCCGCGCCGAGCGTTTGGCGAGCGCGATGAAGCGCTCCTTGTCGGAGCCGACGGCCGCCCCCAGCCCCGCGACGACGTTGGCGATGTAGCCGAACTGCTGGAGGATCGCGTTGTTGGGAATGGCCCGCATGCGCGACGGGTCGCCCCGGTCGTGCACGCTGGCGCCGTCGCTTTGGCGCTTCACCGCGCGCGATCCGGTCTTGAACAGCAAGCTGGAGCCGAACGCCCCCAGCACAGCGCGATAGCCGTCGTGGCCAAACAGCGCCTGCTGGTAGGCGCGCAGCCGCAGGAAGAAATCGAGCGACAGGTTTTGGTCGGCATAGAACGGATCACCCGCCACCGGCTCGCGGTGGGCATCCAGAATGATGGTCGCCATCGCCCGCGCAGTCAGCGGACGGTTGCCAAAGAACATGAAGCCGTCGCCGCCCTGGAAGCTCGTCTCGTGCTTCACGGGGATCGCATGATTAGCGAACCGTAGCCGCGATTCGTCGGGGAAGACGTAATGCAGGCGCGTTTTCAGATCACCTGGATGCGCGCCGCGGCCGATGCTCTCGCCGTGGGTCGAAAACATCAGGAACTCGACGTCGCTGAGCCCCGCCTTGTGCATCATCTCGGCAATCGATTGCTGCAACCGCTCGATCGCAATCGACGCCGAAATCTGACCGATGAAACGTCCCGCATCCGAAAATCCGGTCTGCATCGACAGCCGCCCGCGGCCCTTCACGTAGTCGCGATAGGCTTCCTCATCCAGCAGCCGCTCCATGAGCCGCGCGCCGCCTTCAAGGCCGGCCGGCGTTTCAAACAGCGGCGAGATGTCGACGATCTTCTCGACGCCGAACAACTTGGCGAAAAAGACCGCGATCAACACGGTTGCCGGGCTCTCGCATTCCGCGATGAGGAACCGGATCGGCGTCTCGGCATCGACGTGCTTCTGGATTTGCGCGATGAGGCCAAACTGGCGGATGGCGGTCGCGGTCTCCAGCTCCAGCGAACCGAAGTTGACGCTTTCGCTCGGACACGTCCGGATCATCTCGACGATGCGGGCCAGCGCCTGCCGTTCAGACAAATCGCGCGTCCACGGCTCATGCACATAGGCGCGGAAGGCGTTGTTCAGCTGCTGGGCGTTGATGCGGAGATGGATGTGCGCGGTGCCAAGCCCCGTCGCCTCGACGAGCCCCGAGAACGTCGCCATGGCGCGCTTCAGCTGGGGTGTTTCGATGGTCGCCGTCAGTTCGTCGAAGAGCGTGGTCAGCGGCGCAGTGGACGTCAGATTGTAGTTGTCGGTGCGCGCGAGCACGTTGGCGACGCGCGGCAACGCCGTGGCATCCGGCCCCATATTGGCGAGTGCGCGAACCTGCTCGTCGACGGACGCAATGGCGAGGTCGAGCTTGCCTGTGATCTGTCGCGAAAGCCGTTGGGTGTCGGGCGCATCGCCCAACCGGTGCTTGAGCGCTAGGAACCGCTCGCGTACGTCGATGAGGCCTGCGCGCTTTTCCTGGATGCGGATCTGATAGGAGCGATACCAGGGAATGTCCGTCCGCCCGTCCAGGTCGTAGCCGACCCAGGACGCCATCGAGGTGAGCTTGGGCTTCAGCGTATAGGCGCGTTCGCCGAACCGGTTGGCCGCTGCCGAAAAGAACGCGTTCAGCAAATCGGAATATCCGTTGCGCAGGTTCGCTATGGTTTCCTGCGCGCAGCCGTGCTCGTAGGTCAGGTCGATGCCGTCGTCGGGACGATGGGCATGGCCGATCCCGGCAATGTCGTGCGCATCGTTGGCGGTCGCCAATTCGACCATGTGCCGCGAGAGCGCTTCGGAGACGCCGAACGTCGGATGCGCCGTCAGCACGATCCCTGAGCGCGCGCGCTCCCAGCGTTCCTTGAACTGGGCAAAGCCGAGGTCGCCATCGACCGCCGTATTGGCCGTCGCATCGATGCCTTCCATGAAATCCTTGAGCGTCGCCTGGCTATCGGTAAAGCCGATGCGGGCGCGCAGCCGGCGGGCACGCTGCGTGCAGGCGCGGTCCATCAGGCGGCTTGCCAGCGCTCTGAGATCGACCATCGAGATCTCGCCACCCTCGAGCCGCCGCGACAGGTCGAAAGCGACGTTCACGATCGGGTTGAGATTGGGCTGATCGGGAATTTGCGTGCGCATCTGGCGCAACTGCTCGCGCAAGGCGAGCTCGTCGAGCGCGGCAGGCTGAGCGGCTGAAGGCTTCACTTGCTCGTTCATGGATGTCTGCCTCTCCCCGTCGCGGGATGGGGAGAGGGATTGCCCCGCTCCCCGCTGAATTAAGCCACCTTTTTCGCACCTGACACGAGCGTCATGAGCGTCGAGCCCATTTCGGCAGGCGTCGCCACGATATGCACGCCGCAACCCTTGAGGATATCGACCTTTTCCGCAGCCGACTCCCCGAACGCCGACACGATCGCCCCCGCATGGCCCATCTTGCGGCCCTTGGGCGCCGAAAGGCCTGCGATATAAGCGGCGAGCGGCTTCTTCATGTGGTCGCGCGCAAACATGCCGGCTTCGGCTTCCTGCGGCCCCCCGATTTCCCCGATCATCAAAATGGCGTCGGTATCGGGATCGTTTTCGAAGTGGACGAGGATGTCCTTGAACGACGAACCGTTGATCGGATCGCCGCCGATCCCGACCGACGTCGAGACACCGAGCCCGAGCATTTTCAGCTGGCTTGCCGCTTCATAGCCAAGCGTGCCCGAGCGGCCGACAATGCCGATGCGGCCCTTGGAATAGATGTTGCCCGGCATGATGCCCAGCATAGCCCGGCCCGGCGAGATCGTGCCCGCACAGTTGGGCCCCGTCAGGATCATCCGGTTTTCCGCCCTGTAGCGGCGCATGTAGCGCTTCACGCGGATCATGTCCTGCGCCGGAATGCCATCCGTGATGCACGTGCAGTACTTGATGCCGGCATCGGCGGCTTCCATGATCGCATCCGCCGCGAACGGCGGCGGCACGAATACGATGGAGGCGGTAGCACCCGTCTCGGCCACGGCACCTTTGACGGTGTTGAACACCGGCCGGCCCAGATGCGTCGCGCCACCCTTGCCGGGCGTGACCCCGCCGACCACGTTGGTGCCGTAGTCGATCATTTCCTGGGCGTGAAACGTGCCGATGCGCCCGGTGAAGCCTTGAATGAGAACCGGCGTGTTCTCGTCGATCAGAATTGCCATGGTTTCATCTCTCCCTTAGGCGGCTTTTTTGGCAGCAGCGACGGCTTTTTCGGCAGCATCACCCAGGCTATCTGCGCTGATGACCGCAAGCCCGCTCTCGTCGATGATCTTGCGCCCTTCCGTGACGTTGGTTCCGGCGAGCCGCACGATCACCGGCATGGTGATGTTCAGCTCCTTCACCGCGTCGACGACGCCCTTGGCGACCCAGTCGCAGCGGTTGATGCCGGCGAACACGTTGACCAGCAGCACCTTGACGTTCTTGTCCTTCAGCACCGCGCGAAACGATTTCGCAACCCGCTCAGGGCTGGCGCCGCCGCCGATGTCGAGGAAGTTCGCAGGCTCCCCGCCGGCGAGCTTGATCATGTCGAGCGTCGCCATCGCAAGTCCTGCCCCGTTCACCACACAGCCGATGTCGCCATCGAGGCCGACGTAGGCGAGCCCACGGTCGGAGGCATACGTTTCGCGCGGGTCTTCCTGGCTCTTGTCGCGCAATTCCGAGATGTGCGGACGGCGAAACAGCGCGTTGTCGTCGAAGCTCATCTTGGCGTCGAGCGCCACGATCTGATTGTCCTTGGTGATCACAAGCGGATTAATTTCGACCATGGTCGCGTCGAGGTCGCGGAACGCGCGATAGGTCCCCATGATCACGGGCACCATCTTGCTCACGAGATCGGGATCGACGCCCAAGCCGAACGCCACTTCACGGGCCTGGAACTGCTGCATCCCGACCGCCGGGTCCACGCTCACACGGATAAGGCTTTCGGGCTTGTTGGCCGAGATCTCCTCGATCTCCATCCCGCCAGCCGCCGACGCGACCACCATGATGCGCTCCGAGCCGCGGTCCATCACGAAGCCGAGGTAGAATTCATGAGCAATCTGCGTCGCTTCCTCGATGTAGAGGCGCGAAACCAGTTTGCCGGAAGGCCCGGTCTGGTGCGTCACCAGTTTCTTGCCGAGCAGCGTCTCGGCCGCATCCTCGATCTCGCGATCGGACTTGCAGAACTTGATGCCGCCGGCTTTACCACGGGCGCCCGAATGGATCTGGGCCTTCACCACCCAAGCCGAGCCGCCGATGTCGGAGGCGCGATACGCCGCCTGCTCGGGGCTATAGGCGAGGCCGCCACGCGGAATCGGCACACCGAACTTGGTCAGAAGCTCTTTGGCTTGATACTCGTGAATGTCCATGTGGGACCTCCAGTGAAAGGGGGACGTTTCCAAATTTTCTTGGCATAACCTCTCCCCGTTTTTTGCACGGGGAGAGGGCGCAGTGTCAGCCGTTGGCGCGCATGGCGTCCGCTGCCTTGATGGCCTTTGCGGTCGCGAGCAGGTTGTTGGCCATTTTCTCGGAGGCCGCATCGATCATCTTGCCATCGAGCGAGGCCGCCCCCTTGCCCTGGGCTTCGGCTTCCTTCAGCGCCACGAGGATGCGCTCGGCTTTATTGATTTCAGCAGCCGTCGGCGAGAACACCGCGTTGGCAAGTTCGATCTGCGAAGGATGGATCGCCCACTTGCCCTCGACGCCGAGTGCCGCAGCGCGCTTGGCGCCGGCCGTGTAGCCCTCCGGATCGTCGATGCCGCCAAACGGGCCGTCGATTGGGCGCAAGCCGAAGGCGCGGCAGGCGACCGTCATGCGCGAGAGGGCGAAATGCCACTGGTCGCCGGGATAGTCGGGGTTGAGGCCGCCGATGACAACGGTGCGGGCCTTGTTGAAAGCGGCATAGTCGGCGACGCCAAAGTGCATCGATTCAAGCCGGCTGTTGGCGGAAGCGATGGCTTCGACGTTGGCCATGCCGAGCGGCGTTTCGATGAGGGCTTCGGTGCCCACGGTGTTCTTGAGGCCCTTGGCGACTTCGATCTGGCTCACGATGCATTCGACCGTATAGACGTCGGCAGGCACGCCGACCTTAGGGATCAGGATCGTGTCGAGCTTGGCGCCCGCCTGTTCCATGATGTCGACCACGTCACGGTACATGTAATGGGTGTCGAGGCCGTTGATGCGCACCGAGACGCTTTTGCCGGCGCCCTTCCAGTCGAGATCGTTGAGCGCCTGGATGATGTTCTTGCGGGCCTGCTCCTTTTCGGGCGGCGCAACCGCATCCTCGCAATCGAGGAACACGTAGTCGGCAGCGCTCTTGATGGCGCGATCGATCATGGTCGGATTCGAACCGGGTACAGCGAGATACGAGCGCTGCAGGCGGGACTTGCGAAGGGGATAAAGCGTGTAGCTCATCGGGGTTTCCTCATCTTTTTTTGATGCCATGAAGCGCCGTGACGGCACTCTGAAAGCAGCCGGGCGAATGTGACTAGGCGCTGTTGCGAAGGGCGGCCAGATGGCCAAACGTCGGGGCGACCGCCCTTCGCGTGAGTATGCTTGAGCAGGTTAAGATGCCTGCGAGGCCGACTTCTTCGTTGTCGAACGGAAGTATTCGGCAGCCGCACCCGTACCCGAACCCGCCTTGAGCTTTACGCCGTTGTCGAGCAGCGCCATTTCGACCGCGAACAGCACGCCGCCTATCATGACCTCGTCGAGCGCGCCCAAATGGCCGATGCGGAACACGCGGCCGTTGAGCTTGTTGAGGCCGGTTCCCAGCGACGTGTTGTAGCGGTAGTAGGCCGTCTTCAGCACGTTGATCGCGTCGACGCCATCCGGCACCTGGATAGCCGACACGGTGTCCGAGTGCCACTTCGGCTCCTTCGCGACCAGCTTGAGGCCCCAGGCATCGATTGCGGAGCGAACGGCAGCGCCCATGCGGTGATGGCGGGCGAAGATGTTCTCGAGGCCTTCGTGCTCGATCAGGTTGAGCGACGCGCGCAGTCCGCGGATCAACGTGGTTGCTGGGGTATAGGGGAAGTAGCCCAGGTCGTTGGTCTTGATCATGTCTTCAAACGAGAAGAAGCAGCGGTTCATGCGGCCATTCAGCGTCTTGTTGGCGTCCAGCGCCTTCTGGCTGACGGCGAGAATGCCAAGGCCGGTCGGCAGCATGAAGCCCTTCTGCGAGCCCGAAACGCAGCAGTCGACTCCCCACTCGCCCATGCGCATATCGAGCGAGCCGACCGACGACACGCCGTCGACCATCAGCAGCGCGGGATGCTTGGCCGCGTCCAGCGCCTTGCGCACGCCGCCGATGTTGCTCGAAACGCCGGTTGCGGTTTCATTGTGGGTCGCAAACACAGCCTTGATTTCATGAGCGGTATCCTTGGCGAGGATGTCGGCATACTTCTCGAGCGGCACGCCAGTGCCCCACTCTTCATCGCACAGCACGACGTTGAGGCCGAGGCGCTCCGCCATGTCGACCCAGAGCAGCGAGAACTGACCGAAGCGGCTCATCAGCACCTTGTCGCCCACCGCGAGGGTGTTCGTCATCGCAGCTTCCCACGCGCCGGTGCCCGACGAGGGATAAATGAACACCCGGCCATCCTTCATCTTGAAGACCTTCTTCAGGTCTTCGAAGATCGGCAGCGTGAATTTGGGGAACTCGGGGCTGCGCATGTCCTCCATCGGAATGTCCATCGCGCGGCGCACGACATCGGGAACGTTGGTCGGGCCAGGAATGAACAGATGGGGCTGCACCAGCATGGGAACGTCTCCTCTAGGAATGGATCGTGCCGCCGGCACCTGACCGGCAACATCTTGCATGGGAGACATCGCCCATCTTGTACTTTTGTCACAACACCCACACGGGGAGCGTTCGCTCGCAGACGGGGGGCAGGAATCCTACCCGGCAGGGTAGACCGTCCATTAAGAAACTGTGCTGCACCGCAACCGTCTGTGGGTTTTGCGCCCAATTGGCTTAGCCAAAAGTCATTGTGCATAGGCGAACGCCTAATTCGGAAACCCCGGCCGAACTCGGTCAGCGGGACATCTGGTTCAGTTGGTCGCACCAACGCCGGTCGCCGAGCCGTCCGGCGCTTTCAGAACGGGCAACCACCCTCAACCCCGCCGCGAGCTCCGCCCTTTATGGCCAGGCGCAGGCTCGCCTCCCGCGCCGAACATCTCGTTCATGACCTTGGACGTCGCATCGCACGCATGATTGAGGCATGGCAGATGGAACCCCGCCTCTAGCGTGCGCAACAGCGAGAAATGGTCGTAGCCGGCCTCGTCGACCCGCCCGTTGTCCGCGTAATTGGTCTCGACCAGCATGACGACGCGATTGGCGGCATTCGCATAATCGTTCTCGTCCCACACCAGCACGATGGCGTTGCGCCCCCGCGCCCACGACCGCGACGCCTTGATGCCGTTGATGATTTTCGCAACGGCTGCATCGCTTTGGCCAAGCAACAGGGCCTTTTGGGCATCGGTGTGGCCATCGCAAATCGCCGTGCTGCCGGCCACCCGGCCATGCATGTCGTGGCACTGATTGGGCACGATGAACGACAAGTTCGGCACAGTCCCAGCTCTCAGATCGGCCCATAGTCCGTCGAGGCCGTCGAAATCCTTGACCTGCTGCAGGCTGAGCCGCGGATTTTTGCCGAGCTGCACGCTTTTGAAATACGCAAACGGATTATGTTTGACAGCGTATAACTGCTCGATCACCACCTTTTCGGTTTCAAAAACCGAAGCGGGACTCAAGTTCGAAAATGCACCGTCGGAATAATTGACGCCAGCGACGCCCGGCTGAACCAAAGGCAGGCTTTCCTCATACGCTTTCCAAGACCTGCCGCTCGCAACCAGCTGGTCCGCAATCGACAGGGCCTCGAAGGGTGCGGCCGGATAGTCGTGCAGCGCGCAGTTGTTGGGCGCGGCGACCGGCTGAGGCAGTGACCGGATCTGACCATTGCAGTCGCGAGCTTGCGTTCCCGTAGCCAAAACCGCCGCGTCCGTGCCCGGGCTTGCAATCGGCGGCACCGCCACCTTGCACCAGGCGCTGCCCACGGCATGGTCGACACACCCGCCCTCGATCCACTCCGGCCAGCGATCGCCGTCGACCCCGAAATTCGATCCGCCAACGATTTCCAGATAATTGGGAAGACTTGGATGGCCGACGCCAAAGTAATTTGCCGCCCGATTGGCGACTTTACTGTACGCATTTATGAACGGAACATTCGCATTTCCAAGGATATTCCTGTCCGTCTCGTTTTCCATCACGATCAGGAAGACATGATCCAGCCGCCCGAAGTCGCCGCGCGCAACCTCCCCCGCAGTGGCGGCGATAAAACCACTCCCCATACCGGCCACAAGCGCGATGCAGGCAACAAACCAAAACCGCTTCTTCATGGGGGACCGTTTCTAGCTGTCGTGCGTGGGATTTGATGCATCGACGCCCGAAAACGCCAGAGTCCGGCACGGTGTCAAACAAAATGGAGCGTCGAGGCTCTCAACATTTGCCGGCCAGATGCTGAGTGGATGTACATTTGGGGGTGGTGCTGCACTTGCCGGCCAGTTGCATCGCCTCCGTGCACTTCGCACCCGTGCCGCATTTCCCCGCCAGCTTCGTTGCATCTGTGCACGTCACGCCAGCGTTGCACTTGCCGGCAAGCTTCATTGCCTCCGTGCATTTCGTCCTTACGCCGCATTTGCCAGCGAGCTTCATCGCGGTCGTACACGTCACGCCCGAGCTGCATTTGCCCGCCAGTTGCAAGGCCATCGAGCATTTGGCCCCCGTCTGGGTCTGACTTTGAGCCGGCGCGGCCAGCAGCGCAGCACTAACAAGCATGGCCAACGAGACTGCGTGAAACCTGTAAACGACCATCTCCCCAGCCTCCAAAATCCATGAACAGCGTGGAAACACCGGGTCCCTAACGCTGTTCGCGCGGTCCCGTGGACATGTACATGGCGACCGCCATCGCCCGGTTGTTGACGCCAAGCTTATCGTACAAGTTCTTCAAATGGTACTTGACCGTATTGCTGGAAATACCGATGCGCGCTGCGATCTGCAGGTTCGTCCAGCCGTTGGCGAGCGCCGCCAGCAATTCGCGTTCTCGCGCAGTCAGGCTCTCAAGCGGATCGGATGTTATGGTGCGGATGTCGATATACGGCACCGACATTCGCCCCCGCGCCACCGCAGCAATCGTCTCGATCAAAACGTCCGGGTCTTCCGCTTTGGACGTGAACCCCCATGCGCCTTCACGCACGGATTCGCGCAGCACGTCCGCGCTGGCGTCGCCCGTATAGATGATGATCCGCGTCGGCGACTGCCGGCGCTTCATCAGCGCGAGCAGCGCACCGCCCGTCATGTCCGGCAGCGCCCATCCAACGATGCCGATATCGACCTGCTTTTCCAGCGCGAGGCTGGCGAACGCCTGCCCATTGGCGGTCGAGCCCAGCACGTCGAACCGCCCGTCGCGGCGGATATAGTCTTCGAGGCCGGCACGCACCACCGGGCTCTTGTCGGCGATCAGCACCCGCGGCAACTGGCCGGGCTTCGCGGCTGCACGCGTTGCGCCGGCCGGGCCCGCCTCGTCGTCATGGTCTTTGTCGTGGCGCTGCGACACGGCCCGCATGGAGCTTTGATCCTCGTTAGCGATCGTCTACCATAGTACCATGCTCCCATTCGCACGCGCGAAACAACGGTGTCGCGGCCAAACACCGTAAATCTGAGCAAATTTTTCGTTGGCGCGAAGAATCGTTTCGTCGTACGTGTGCACGATCCGTGCGGGCTTGAGCCCAGTGCGGCTTTTCTCGTGTCGACCCGAGAAACTCTAAAGTGACCCAGCTGGACGACATCCCGGCTGTGGCCGCCTCCCTTCCACTCTTCTTTGAAAGGATCCCCCGATGTCGGATATCTTGCCGGTCCGTAAGGCCGCAAAGACCGAAGTCATCAAGAGCAACGCGCTGAAGGCCAACGACACCGGCTCGCCCGAGGTCCAGATCGCCGTTCTGACGCACCGCATTAACCACTTGACCGACCACTTCAAGACCCACAAAAAGGATAATCACTCCCGCCGTGGGCTCCTCAAGATGGTGAGCCAGCGCCGCCAGCTGCTCGACTATGTGAAGCGCAAGGACGTGAAGCGCTACACGGGAATCATCGAAAAGCTCGGCATCCGCCGCTGAGCCCGTCGACACCGGAAACTTCGAGCGCCGGGTCTCGCATGCGAGGCTCGGCGCTCTGCGCATTGAACTGCCCACTAACCGTTGCCAGATCCCCGCATAGGGCAGGGATTTGCTGTCCGTAGAGAAAGACAACCCAGATGTTTGACATCCATCGCGTCGATATTGAATGGGGCGGCCGCAAGCTGCGCCTCGAAACCGGGCATATGGCCCGCCAGGCCGACGCCGCCGTTTACGCCCAGTATGGCGAGACCAGCGTACTCGCCACCGTCGTCGCCGCCCGCTCCGCGAAGCCCGGCATCGATTTCTTCCCCCTGACCGTCAACTATCAGGAACGCACGTACGCAGCCGGCAAGATTCCCGGCGGCTACTTCAAGCGCGAAGGCCGCCCGACCGAAAAAGAGACGCTGACCTCGCGCCTCATCGACCGCCCCATCCGCCCGCTGTTCGTCGAAGGTTTCAAGAACGAAACCCAGGTTGTCATCACCGTGCTCTCGCACGACATGGAAAATGACCCCGACGTGCTCGGAATGGTCGCCGCCTCCGCCGCCCTCACGCTGTCTGGCCTGCCCTTCCTCGGCCCCATCGGCGGCGCCCGCGTCGGCTTCATCAACGGCGAATACGTCCTGAACCCGATGGTCGACGAGATGGCGGCGTCCGCCCTCGACCTCGTCATCGCCGGCACCGAAGACGCTGTGATGATGGTCGAATCGGAAGCCAAGGAACTCTCCGAATCCCAGATGCTCGGCGCGGTCATTTTCGGCCACCAGCATATGCAGCCCGTGATCAAGGCGATCCTGAAGCTTGCCGAATCGGCCGCCAAGGAACCTTGGAACTTCGAACCGCCAGCCGAAAACAAGTACAAGGCCCAGGTTCATTCCCTGACCGAAGCGACGCTGCACACCGCCTTCTCGACGCCGGAAAAGGCCAAGCGCCAGGACCTGGTCGCAAGCGCCAAGAAGCTGCTCGACGGGATCAAGCTTCCCGAAGGCGACGCCGCCGAAAAGACGCTGGTCGGCGAAGCCTTCAAGAAGGTCCAGATGGACATCATGCGCACCGACGTCGTCAAGACCGGCCGCCGCATCGATGGCCGCGACCTGAAGACGGTCCGCCCCATCGTTTCCGAAGTCCACGTGCTGCCGCGCACCCACGGCTCGGCGCTGTTCACCCGCGGTGAAACCCAGGCCCTCGTCGTAGCGACCCTGGGCACCGGCGAAGACGAGCAGTACATCGACAGCCTGGAAGGCACCAAGAAAGAGCGCTTCCTGCTGCATTACAACTTCCCTCCATACTCGGTGGGTGAAGTTGGCCGCATGGGCTCGCCCGGCCGCCGCGAAATCGGCCACGGCAAGCTCGCCTACCGCGCCGTGCGTCCGCTGCTGCCGGCCGCCGACCAGTTCCCCTACACGATCCGGGTGGTTTCGGAGATCACGGAAAGCAACGGCTCGTCGTCGATGGCGACCGTTTGCGGCACCTCGCTCGCCCTCATGGACGCCGGCGTTCCGCTGCCGCGCCCCATCGCCGGCATCGCGATGGGCCTGATCAAGGAAGGCAAGGACTTTGCGGTTCTGTCGGACATCCTGGGCGATGAAGATCACCTGGGCGACATGGACTTCAAGGTTGCCGGCACCAGCGATGGCATCACCGCGCTGCAGATGGACATCAAGATCACCGGCATCACCGAAGAGATCATGCGCATCGCGCTCGATCAGGCGAAGGCCGGCCGCTTGCACATCCTCGCCGAGATGGAAAAGGCGATGACGGCGCCGCGCACCGAGTTGGGTGAGCACGCCCCCCGCATCGAAACGATCAAGATCCCGACCGAAAAGATCCGTGAAGTCATCGGCACCGGCGGCTCGGTCATCCGCAGCATCGTCGAACAGTCGGGCGCCAAGGTCGACATCGACGACGACGGCACCATCAAGATCGCCGCCTCCAAGAAGGAGTCGATCGACAAGGCCATGGACCTGATCAAGTCGATCACCCAGGAAGCCGAAGTCGGCAAGATCTATAAGGGCAAGATCGTCAAGATCATGGACTTCGGCGCGTTCGTGAACTTCTTCGGCGCCAAGGACGGCCTCGTCCATATTTCCCAGCTGACCAACGGCCGCCCTGCGACCGTCGGGGAAGTCGTGAAGGAAGGCCAGGAAGTCTACGTGAAGCTGCTGGGCTTCGATGACCGCGGCAAGACGCGCCTGTCGATGAAGATCGTCGACCAGACGACGGGCGCAGAAATCCCGCGTGCCGAAGGCGAGCCGGAGGAAGTGTTCGAAAGCCGTCCGCCGCGCCGCGAAGGCGGCGGTCAGCGCCGCCCCCGCCGCGACTGATCTGCCTGCCTCGAAAAAACCAAGCCGCCGGAGCAATCCGGCGGCTTTCTCATGCAGGCTGGCCAATCATGACCGTGAACGTGACCATCCCCGATGCCGCCCCCATCAACGTCCGCATGACGCCCACCATGGGCCGGGGCGTGTTTGCCGCCCGCCGGCTCGCGCATGGAGAGGTTCTGGGCGAATTCCATACTATCCGCCTGCCCGCCCACGAGGTCGCGGCGATGGCGGGCTCCACGCTCAGCCGTTACTGGTTCGAGGACGCCGACGGGTCGGCATTCGTCGTGCTCGGCTGGATCGAGATGCTCAATCACAGCACGCAACCCAACGCCGGCCGTTCCTGGCGCGCAACACCCGAGGGCGAGGTCGTCACCCTCTATACCCTGCGCGACATCGAACAAGGCGAACAGCTGTTCATCGACTATAAGTTCGACGCGAGCCCCGCCAATCCAGCGTGGGCTTGAGGGTTCAGCGGCTCAGCAGGCCGCACAGATGTGCGAGCTCTTCGCCAGCAGCAAGCCCCGGCTCGATGACCGCCTCGGGAGCGCCCTCAGGGAAGATGGCGTCGAAATCGATCAGGTCGCACTCGCCGTCCGAAATCCCGAAATGTCCCGCTAGCAGCGCGAGTTCCCCATGCAGCTGTTCGACGGTCTGGGCAAAGTTGCCCACCGTCTCGTCTTCGGGGTGCGTGATGGCGTGCGTGAACCGGTCGAGCAGGGCTGCAAGATTGGATACGGGCGCGCCGTCGGCAGCAGCCGACCTTAGCACGGCATCGCGGCACCCCAGGCCTGAACTTGACAATTCCATCATGAGCGCAATCCCTCCCAGGTGTCCCAAATCGTAACACTGACGTTAGGACGAAATTATTAAGGCATTGTTTACTCCGCCGGCGCCGCAGCCGCGCCGTTGCAGACCAGCGCGAGAAAAATCGGCCCATCTCACAGCCTGAAGCTGCAAGCCACGCGCGCCTTTCCCCCGACACCTTTACCTTTGGCTAACCATCGCGCGCCCAATCCGCTCGCGCTGCCCGCACTGGCACGGCAGCTGCTTAGTGCCCGTCAACCACTCTCTAACCACATCGGGTTGACGCATATGTTCTCGACGGCACCTTCCGCTCGCCATCTCAATCGCATCCCCGGCGGGGCACTTTCGATGAGCGTACCGAGGCTGGCGGATTTCTCGTACGCCAACAAGTCGAGCCTGATCTCCCCGGTGGTGCTGCGCGGCCTGTTCCGGGCGTTCGAAGGTCTGCTCGTCGCCCTGCTCGGCCTCGTGATCGCGTCGGCCTACGTGAACGAGCCCCTCGTGCATGCCAATCCGGCTTACCTCGCCGCCCATATCGCAACCGGGTTCGCAACCGTCATCTCGCTCGAACTGTTCGGGCTCTACTCCATGCCGGCGCTTTCGTCGGCCTTGAGCAACATGGCGCGGCTCCTCATTGGCTGGACCCTGGCCTTCGTTGTGCTGCTGGCAGCCCTGTTCTTCCTCAAAATGGGCACCGAATTCTCGCGCGTCTGGCTCGCCACCTGGTACTGGGCCGGCACGGTCGGTCTGATCAGCGGCCGCGTACTCCTGTCGGGTTACCTCCACCGGCTGGCCCGCCAGGGCCGGCTGTATCGCCGCGCCGCCATCTATGGCGCCGGCCCCGTCACGGCTGAACTCATCTCCCAGCTGGAAGGCGACATGTCGGGCGATATCCGCATCTGCGGCATCTTCGATGACCGCGACGACGAGCGCTCGCCCAACCTGATCGCGGGCTATCCCCGTCTCGGCGGCCTCACCGACCTCGTGATGCTGGGCCGCTCGACGAGGCTCGACCTCGTCATCGTTGCACTGCCGATTTGTGCCGAAGACCGTCTCGCCGCCGTGATGAAGGGTCTCTCCGTTCTGCCGGCGGAAATCAAATTACCGGCCCGGGCCACGAAGCTGCGCTTCACCCCCGGCACCTACTCCCACGTCGGCTCGGTCGCGATGATCGATCTCTACGACAAGCCGATCACCGACTGGGGCACCGTTTCAAAATGGCTGTTCGACAAGATCGTCGGCGTCACGGCGCTCATCATGCTCGCACCCGTGATGGCGGTGATCGCAGCGGCCATCAAGCTCGACAGCCGCGGGCCCGTGCTGTTCCGCCAAAAGCGTTATGGCTTCAACAACGAGCTGATCGAAGTCTATAAGTTCCGCTCGATGTACACCGACCGCTGCGATGCAGCCGCCGGCACGCTCGTCACCAAGCACGATGACCGCGTAACCCGCGTCGGCCGCTTCATCCGCAAGTCCAGCCTGGACGAGCTGCCCCAGCTGTTCAACGTGCTGATCGGCAATCTATCGCTCGTCGGCCCACGCCCGCACGCCATGCAGGCAAAGGCCGGTTCAAAGCTCTACGACGAGGTCGTCGACGGCTATTTCTCGCGTCACAAGGTGAAGCCCGGCATCACCGGATGGGCGCAGATCAACGGCTGGCGAGGCGAAACCGACACCGCCGACAAGATCCAGCAGCGCGTCGCCCACGACCTCTACTACATCGAGAACTGGAGCGTGTTCCTCGACGCCTACATCCTGGCCAAGACGCCCTACAGCCTCATCGCCCAGCGCGAAAACGCGTTCTGATCCGCGATCGAGGCCCCGGCCTTTCCAGCGTTCGAGCCGTCCCAGAACCGCACGCTTGCGCCCCGGCAGATCTTCGGCCGGTGTCGAAGAAAACCCCAAGCGGCCGCTGGACTAGCCGGCCGGTTTGGCCCGCGATCTGCATTGCCAAGCTTCAGAAACTCTTCACGCCGTTTTGGTTGATCCCGTTCATGCGTTCAGCGTCCCTCATCCGCCCGGCTCCGCGCCCTCGCAGTGCGACGCTCGGCACGGCTCGAACACCGCGCGCGCGGCCAGCTCACCCACGCCAGCCGGGTCCGATCGCACACGCGCCTCGCGCCCATCCACCCGCCGCCATGGGTGCGGTCCATCAGGCTATCCTGGCGCTCGTCTGGTTCGCGTTTGCGGTCAGCGGCATCGTATTTACCGAACCAGCCCCCGTCGACCTGATGCTGATGGGCCTCGTCGCGCTGCTTCCAGCCGTTGGCCTCGTCGCGATCACTCCGATGCTCGCCCTCTACATCGCGCTCTGGACCATCGCGGCCGCCGCCGGGTTCCTCGCCGCCACCCAGTCGCACGATACGGCTGGATCGACGACATTCACCGCCATCTCGCTTTATCTTTATATCGCGTCCTTCGTTCTGGCAGCCTTCATCGCCCGCGCGCCCGCCCGCCATTGCACGCTGATCCTCAACGGCTGGCTGTTTGCGGCAACCCTTGCGGCTACAGCGGCCTTCATCGGCTATTTCAAGCTGCTCCCGGGCGCCTATGAGCTGTTCACCCGGTTCGACCGGGCGACAGGGCCGTTCAAAGACCCCAACGTGTTCGGCCCGTTTCTCGTCGCCCCCTTCCTGTACGCCCTACATTTGGCGCTCACGCGGTCCTGGCAGGTCGCAGCCGCAGCTGTTGGCGTCGCGGGCGCGCTCGCACTCGCCGTCCTGCTGAGCTTCTCGCGCGGCGCCTGGCTCAATCTGCTGGTCGCGCTCGGCATCTATGGCGTGCTTGCCTTCGCCACCGCCCGCACTGGCTCCCAACGCAACAAGATCATCGGGCTGGTGCTCGCGGGCGCCGGACTGGCGGCAATTGTGACCTTGGCCGTGCTGCAGGACGATAAGCTCGGGGGCTTCCTGTCCGAGCGCTCCAGCATGACGCAGAGCTATGATGTGGGACCGGCCGGCCGCTTCGGCGGCCAGGAAAAGGCGATCCGCCTCCTGCTGGAACACCCGCTCGGCATCGGCGCGGGAGAATTCACCTCGGTCTACCATACCGAAGAAGTTCACAACGTCTTTCTCAGCATGTTCCTCAACGCCGGCTGGTTGGGCGGCATGACCTATTGGCTCATGACAGGCCTGACAGTCCTCGTCGGCTTCCAGCACGTGTTAACCCCCAACGCGGCGCGCCCTTTGTTCCTCATTGCGTTTGCCGCGTTCATCGCGACGGCAGCCGAAGGCGTGATCATCGATAGCGACCACTGGCGCAGCTTCTACGTGCTGATGGCCATGGTGTGGGGATTGGCGAGTTCGCCGTTCCATGAACCCGATACCGGGCGCGCAGCGGGGTTGCAGGCATGACCAACCCCGTCGGCCAACCACGCGCGCGCGCTTCCAGCAGGCGGCCTCGGCTCCATCCATCCTTGCGACCGCGGACGCCAGCGCGGACATCGCACCCAGGGATTTGGCCGCCGCTCGTTTTGGTGGGGCTGGTGCTGCTGCTCGCCGCCACCTCCGATAAATCGACGCCGCAGCGAACATTGACCGCCATGGCCGCGCTCACGATCGCGGCGCTGCTCTGGATCTGGCGAGCCTTCCGTCACGTCCCTGTCCGTCTGAGGCGGCCCGCCAAAATCCTCGCCGACCGGCGTCCGTTCCTGTTGCGGCCGGTCATGGTGCTCCCGCATGGCCGTCAAAGCCGCCTGATCCGCCGCGTCACGCCTCCCCTCACTGCTCGCACGGCAAACGGTGCGTTGCCGCCCCAAGGACACCCCCGCCGCCGCCCAAGCTTGATTTCGCGGCGCTTGTTGTCGTAGACGCACTGTCATAAAAACGTCATTCAGATCAGCTCCCTCGTCCGCGTGATGCTGCTGAGAACAGGGAAGCCATGAGCCAGACAGCGTCCGATTCAATTGCCACCTATAACGCGCGCCGCGAGCCCGAGCGATGCGCCATGAAGATGGCCGCGATGCGAGCCAACGCCTTCAGTTTTCTGCGCGGCACCTGCCACCTGTTCCACCAGCGTATGAGCGAACAGAAGCTCGCGCCGTCGGGGCCCGCAGCTTGGCTATGCGGCGACCTGCATCTGGAAAACTTCGGCACCTTTCTCGGCGACAACGGCCTCACCTATTTCGATATCAATGACTTCGACGAGACGATCTGCGCGCCCCATTCGTGGGACATCCTCCGCCTCGCGACCAGCATCATCGTGGCCGCCCCCTCGCTCGCCATCAAAGACGCGGCCGCCAAGGATCTCGCTCGCCAGCTGGTCGAGCACTATTTCGAAGCGCTCAGCAGCGGCAAACCGCGCTGGATCGAGCGCAAGACGGCCGACGGCCCCATCGGCGATTTGATCGACAGCTTGCGAAAGCGCGATCCCGTCAAGTTCCTGGACAAGCGCACGGTCAAGAAGGCCGGCCAACGCACACTCGTCATCGCCCCCGCCAAGACGCTGCCCCTTGCCCCCGGCGATAAAGAGCATCTCGCCGCGTTCCTCGCCGGCTTCGCAAAGAAGGCCGCCAACCCGAAAGCGTTCACCCTCATCGACGCCGCCCGCCGCGTCGCCGGCACCGGCAGCCTCGGCGTTGCGCGCTTCGTGTTGCTGGTCGAAGGCACCGGCTCTCCCGACGGCAATTGGCTGCTGGATCTCAAGGCCGCGCTGCCCTCCGCGGTTGCCCCTTACGTCGCCCATCCCCAACCCAAGTGGCAAAGTGAAGCCCACCGCGTCGCGGCCATCCAGGCTCTGTTCCAGGCTAATCCTCCGGCGTTCCTGAGCGCGCAGGTCTACAACCGCGGGCCGTTTCTGCTGCGACAAATGCAACCAACGGCCGACCGCCTCAATCAGAAGTCCGTCGCCGCCAGCGCCAGCGCGTTCGAAAACGTCGTCCGCACCATGGCGCATTTGACCGCCTGGGGACATCTGCGCGGTTCGGGCAGGCTTGGTTCCGCCACCGCAGACGACTTGATTGGCACGGCCGACGACCGCAAAGCGATTAAAGCCGTCCTCCAGTCGGCGCGCACGCTGGCCGATATCAACGCCGCCGACTGGTCGCAGTATTGCGCAGCCTTCGACCGCGGTGAATTGCAGGCGGCTTGATCCGTTTGTGGTGTTGACCCCGGCCCAAAACCCCGGCACAAGTGGCCGCTGATGTCGGAGCGTGGCGCAGCCTGGTAGCGCACTAGTCTGGGGGACTAGGGGTCGCAGGTTCAAATCCTGTCGCTCCGACCATTCAATTCGAACATGCCGCAAAGCAGCAATCCTCTTGCAGCCGCCTTCCTCCCAAGCTCCGGGGGCCTGGTAGACCACCCCGCGTGAACCTGGAGCGGCTTGAATTAACGAGGTGCGATCTGCCCGTGACGCCGAAACTTCAGGCCATCTACCGCATTCGCACCACTGCCGATCAGATCAAAGACCGTGCGCTCGCCATCGCCGTCGAACAGAGCATAGAAATGCCCGTCGCCGCCGTGGATGACGCGTGTGTGCTGCGCGACATCGTCGGCCAGGTCGAAGGGATTACCGACCGCGGCGACGGCACCTTTGACGCCATTATCGCACTCAACGTGGAAACGACGGGCTTCGAAGCCGGGCAGTTGCTCAACATTCTGTTTGGCAACACCTCGATCCACGACGACGTAACGCTTGCCGGCGTCGTCATTCCCACCATCCTCAGCTCCCGCTTCAGCGGCCCCCGCCATGGGCCCGAGGGCTTGCGAGCCCGAGTCCGCGCCACGTCGCGTGCGCTCACCTGCTCGGCCCTGAAACCCCAAGGCCTTGCCGTCGAGCAGCTCGCCGATCTGGCGCACCGCTTAGCGCTCGGCGGATTGGACTATATCAAAGACGATCACGGCTTGGCCGATCAGGCCCGCGCGCCGTTCGAGGCCCGCGTCAAGGCCATCTCGTGCGCAATTGACAAGGCCGCCAGTTCGACCGGTAAAGCCACGCACTATCTGCCGAGCCTCAGCGGCAACCTCGATGCGTTGCGCCATCAGGTGCGCGTCGCCCGCGACCATGGCCTCGACACCGTGCTCATCGCCCCGATGATCGTCGGACTGGCATCCTTCCAGGCACTCGTTGCCGGGAATGAAGATATGGCCTTCATCGCGCACCCGGCGATGGCAGGCGCGGCCCGCATAGCGCCGGCGGTCCTGCTCGGCCAGCTGTTCCGCATGATCGGGGCCGATGGCATCATCTATCCCAACGTCGGCGGACGCTTTGGCTATTCGACTGAGACCTGCAAGGAAATCGCCGCGGCAGCACTCGCACCCTGCCCCGGTATCAAGTCCAGCCTGCCGGTGCCGGCCGGTGGCATGAAACTCGAGCGGATTCCCGAAATCCTCGGAACCTACGGCACGAATGCCATGCTGCTGATCGGCGGCGACCTGCTGGCGGCGCGCACCCAGATCACGGCCCAAGCCAATGCCTTTCAGTGCGCGGTTGAGACGTTCCCATATCGGTGACGACGCAGCCGCTCGTTTGGGCTAGCCTGCGCGCCAACGCGTATTGCGATGCGGCCAATTACGGACTTGCCCGCCCCCGGCAGACAACGTTGCCGCAGCAATGCGAAACCGAAAACGCGTATTCAAATCGAGACCATGACCCACCCTGAAGACAAACCCCACCGCGCCTTTATGCCCACGCCCGACGGCCACCGATGGGAAGGCGTCGAGCACAAGCCCTACAAAGAAGACGAACGCGCGCTGTTCAAGGACATCTCGCGCCAAACCCTGTTTTCACGCCCCGACATCGCGGGCGAGCTGCGCTATTTCGAGGTCGCCCCCGGCGGCCATTCGACGCTTGAGCGCCACGAGCACGTGCACGCGGTCCTCATTCTGCGCGGCGGCGGCCAGGCACTCGTCGGCGACCGCGTCGTCGCCCTGTTGCAAAACGACCTCGTGACCGTACCCCCGATGACATGGCATCAGTTTCGCGCTGGCCCAGACGTCCCGCTTGGCTTCCTGTGCATGGTCGACGCCCAGCGCGACAAACCCCAATTGCCGACCGAGAACGATCTTGAAAGCCTCAAAGCGGACGCAGTGATCGCGAAGTTCCTCGCCTGACCGCACGCCAAAACCTTCGCACGCAGGTTTATTCTTGCGAGCGCTGAGACTTCTTGGCGGCCGTTGCGTCTTTGCGAAGTGATTTTTCGTCCCGGCCGCCATCGCCGCCTTTGAGCTTGCCGACCGATTCGAGCGCACGCTTGCTCAGCAGCCGCTGGCCGCGATTGCGCCATTTGACGTAGCTTTCCCCGGTGGCCGAAGGTATGGTTGCCTCCAACCGCGCCACGATTTCCCGCATCAAGCGGCGCATGCGTTCAGCGTTGCGGCCAAGATCGTGACGGCCGAACCGCGACGCCGATCGCAGATCGATCCGCGAGCGCGTGCTATCGCCGTCGACGCGCACCGAGATATCGTCGTAGAGCCCGAAAATCGGCGTTCTGTCGACGGCTTCGATCACGCCGGGCTTGCCCGGTTTGTTCTCGGGCGCCTGTTCGCGCACGATGTTCATCTTCTGCCGGAACACCGCCTCGCGGGCGATTTCGAACGTTTCTTCGACCGGACGATCTATGAACATCGGCTTGAGGTCCGGATAGGCCTCGGCCTGCAGCTTGGCGAACGTCACCGGATAGGTCGACGTATTGGCACCCGCCCCACGCAACTTGACCAGCTCGACGAACTTGGGCGGCGAATTGGCGTCGGTGCTCACGTCATTGATGGCGGGAAGTTCCCGGTAGGCCGGAATGAACGCGAGTGGCCAGCCTAGCAGACCTAACGCCATCGCAATCCCGAACGAAACCCGCATCGCCCCGGTACAGCCCTCACGCCAAATGACGACGGCCGCAGCCACTCCAAGCGCCAACGTGACCAAGGCGCCAGCGAAGGCAACCAGCACGAGATTGAACGCCGTCACCGTCGCCATCGGACCAAACCGGTGCGCCGCCAGCGCAACCAGCGCCAGCGCCACCGAAAACAATCCGATGCGGGTCGTCCATCGGGCAAGGCCGGGCGTCTCGTTCAGCCTCATGGCGGGCCCTTAAGATGACTATTTGGCAGCTGACCGCAGCGCCCCAACCAAAGCCACCGCGCTCAACGCTTTACGTGTCGTGGTTGTACTGGATCCAACGGTCCTGCTCAAGCCAGACCCACCTCGTCGCACACGCTTATCTTGAACGCGGCGCGCCACTGGCCTCAAATGACGCAAGCCCGTGGGAACGTGAAAGGAGAATGGTGGAGCTAAGCGGGATCGAACCGCTGACCTCTTGCATGCCATGCAAGCGCTCTCCCAGCTGAGCTATAGCCCCATTCCATGTCATAAGCCCGGCGCGGCGGGAGCCCGGCTGCCGAGAGACCGTGTGCTTAAGCGCTTCACCACCAAACTGCAAGCGGCAAAACGAAAATTGCAGGCATAACCCGCATGACAAAACCGCGACAAAGGGCGCAGCGTGCGCTATAGCGCGAACCCATGCGCGTCATAACCACCACAGCCGGCCTGCAAGAGGCCTGTACCCAACTCGCGAAGTCCAACTTCGTCGCAGTTGATACCGAATTCATGCGTGAAACGACCTTCTGGCCGATACTCTGCCTCATCCAGATGGCAAGCCCCGATACCGAGGTCGTCGTCGATCCGCTGAGCCCCGGCCTTGACCTCGCCCCGTTCTACGAGCTGATGATGAACGAAGTCGTGGTCAAGGTGTTCCACGCCGCGCGGCAGGATATCGAAATCGTCTTTGCCCAGACCGGCGCCGTACCACGTCCCGTCTTCGATACGCAGATTGCGGCGATGGTTTGCGGCTTTAACGAGAGCGTGAGCTACGTCAATCTCGTCAAGAAGGTCACGGGCGTCGATCTCGACAAATCCTCGCGATTTACCGATTGGAGCCGCCGCCCGCTGAGCCCGGGCCAACTCACCTACGCCCTCGCCGACGTCACCCACCTGCGCGACGTGTACGCCTACCTGATCGACGAAATGTGCACGAGCAAGCGCACCGATTGGGTGGGCGAAGAAATGGCCGAACTCATGGCCACCTCGACCTATCAGACACTGCCGGAAGAAGCCTGGAAGCGCTTGAAGCTGCGGGTCAAAAACCGCAAGGCGCTCGCGATTCTCATCGAGTTGGCCGATTGGCGCGAGCGCCTGGCCCAGGGCCAGAACGTGCCGCGCGGCCGCATTCTGCGCGACGAAGCGCTGTACGACATCGCCAATCAGGCGCCGGCAACCGTCGAAAAGCTGTCGGAACTGCGCACCCTCAGCGATGGGTTTGCCCGCTCCGCGCGCGCCAAGGAGATCATCGACGCCGTGAAGCGCGGGATCGCCCGCGATCCCAAGACCGTCCCGCCGCTCGAGCACGCAACGCCCCTTTCGGCCGAAGCCAACGCGACCGTCGAATTGCTGAAGGTCCTGCTGAAAGCGGCCGCAGCTCGCCACCGCGTGGCACCGCGCCTGATCGCCGACACAGAAGAACTCGAACAGATCGCCTCCGAAGACGACACCAAGGTGCGGCCGCTGATGGGTTGGCGGCGCGTCGTATTTGGCGAAGATGCACTTCGGCTAAAGCGCGGCGAACTTGCGTTGACGCTTAAGCGTGGCGAGGTCGTCGCCATCAGCGCAGCTTCGGTCGACGCCTGACCCGGCCTCTCCTGTCGGAGACGAGATGGATAGCGACGGATGCGCGGCGCCCTCCCGTTTGATAGCCGAGCCAACACGAACGCCAGACGCGTCCGTAGCCCAGCCTTCAAACAGCCAGCCTTCAAACAGGACGAGAGCCTTCATGATCCGACTGAAGCTTGTGACCGCCACGGCGGTTCTGCTGCTGACGCCGATGCTGGCCCTGGCGCAAACGGCTGCCCCCAATTCTCAACCGCCGGCCGCAACTCCTGCCATGCCTGCAGCTCAAGCTCCAGGCCATGCCGCCATGGCGGCTTGCCGGGCCGACATGATGGCGTTGTGCGGTCAAGTTGACCGGGGCGGTGGCCGCAAGCTCGCCTGCCTCAAGGACAATCAGGCCAAGCTCTCCCCCGCGTGCAGGTCCGCCATCCAAACGGTGCTCGATAAGAATTCCCCCGCGCGCGCTAACGCCGAAGGAAACAAGGGCCAACGCGGCATGAAGGCTTGCCAGGCAGACGTCGCGTCCGTTTGCCCGGGCGTCGAGAAGGGCCACGGCCGCATCGCCAAATGCCTCAAGGAGAAAGCGGCCAAACTGTCTCCCGGTTGCCAGGACGCTGTCAAAGCCGCGCAAGCCAGGGGCCTGCTCAACAAGCAAGCCAGGGCGGCGTGCACAGCCGATCTGGCCGCGCTGTGTGCTTCAGTGGAAAAGGGGCCAGCGACGATGAGGTGCCTGCGCGAAAAGGCGGGGCAGGCGTCGCCCGGGTGTCAACAGGCGCTGGCGGGCGTGCCCAGCAAGCATTGAGGCCTGTCAAAACGGCAACAAAAAAGGCGCGACCCGATTACGTCGCGCCTCTGCCTTCTAACGTATCTGCGGGATACTTACGACTTGAGCTCGGTGATGCGATCTTTGATCTTGAGCTTTTCTCGCTTCAACCGCCGGATCTCTAGTTCGTCCGTACTCGGCTTGGCTATGGTTTCAGCGATGCGGCGCTCGAGAAGCTTATGCTTCTCCGTCAGCTCAGCGAGATGAGTCGATAGAGACATCCATTCCTCCGCTAGAGATTTCACAACCCTGTCATGGTGACAGAGCCGTGACGGGGTGTCCATGCCGCAGTGCGCCAATTTTAACGGCATCCTAGCCCAAAGATTAACCATTCCTATCAATTTTTCGCGATTTGTTTGCGCTGCTTTTGGTCGGCAAGCGAAGAGCCGACAGGCTTGCTTGCAAGGCGAAACCCGACGATAGTCCGCGCCGCACGGGGGTGCTGATGCCGAGCGCCTCTGCGCGGCACCGGAGACGAAGTGAACTGAGGGCGGCAGACCGCATGGCACGGCATGACGAACGCGAATTGCGCGATGAACTGATTGCGCTGCGCAGCGAGCACCGCGATCTGGATGCTGAAATTGCGGCCCTCGAGCTTGCGTCGGCAGCTGATCAGCTCCACATCCGGCGCCTGAAAAAGCGCAAGCTCGCCATCAAAGACCAGATGGCCAGCGTCGAAGACCGCCTGCGTCCCGATATTATCGCTTAACAACGTTTAAGAAAAACTCGATTGGCGGCGATCGGCGCAGTTGCCGATGGCGCAGTCATGATTTAAACAATATTATTTTTCAGTCGATCGGAGATTACCGATGACCGGCACAAATACGCGATTTCGCGAATTAGACTTTTTCAGAGCTATTGCAGCCCTCTTGGTCGTGGGCTTTCATTATTTCAGCCGGTGGGCCCTCCCCAGCAACGATGTCAACCTTTATCCCTACGGTGGCGCGTTTGCGGAATTTTTTCTGTTTCGTAACGGCTACCTCGGCGTCGACTTTTTCTTCCTCATTTCCGGTTTCGTCATCGCACTCACGCTGGAGCGCTCCTCCACTCTCGCGCAATTCGCCCTGCGCCGGGCCGCCCGCTTGCTGCCCGCCATGTTCGTCTGCTCCCTGATCACGCTTTTCGTGGTCCAAGCCTTCACGCGGATCGAACATTTCCGTAGCGAAGCCACGCTCTGGAATTTGCTTCCGTCCTGGACGTTCACCGATCCCCGGATGTGGTCGGACTTTGCTCCGGTTACGGATTGGATCGATGCGTCCTATTGGTCGCTCGCCGTCGAGGTCAAGTTCTATGTGTGGGCCGCGATCCTTTATTTCAGCACTAAAGACAAGTTCGCGCGGAATTTTTTCATTTTCAGTCTTGCGTGCGCGCTTGAACTCGTCGTGGCCACCGAATTCCAGGCAGAATCCCTTTTTTCTTTCGACCGTTATTTTCTCTTGAGCCGCTACTCCATGCTGTTTTCAGCCGGCATTTTCCTGCAAATGATCCATCGCGACCCCAAAAACTACAAAATGCCTGCCTTTTTCGTGGCCGCCTGTTTCGCCGTCGACCTCCTGTGCTCCGATGTGTACGACCACACGTGGCGGCCCTCGATGATGACGGCAGCCTTCAAGGCAACGTTCTTCCTTGCCATGTTTGTGGCGGCGATGGGCTGGCGGCTCCCCCGTTGGCGCATCCTGGACCTGATGGTTTCGATCGGCCTCGCGAGTTACCCCCTCTATCTGGTCCACCAGAACGTCGGAGTGAGCCTGCTCAACCGCGCCATGGGCCTCGACAATGCAGCGCTCGGTTTCGTGTTCGCTCTTGGCATGGCCGCACTGGCGATCGGTCTAAGCCTGCTGCTGCGCCATTTCGTTGAACAGCCCGGCAGGCGCCTGATCCTATCCATTCCGGTGACGCAGCAGATCCCTCACGCCGTTTGACCTCGCTTCTTGGCAGCGGCGCGGCCGCCAGAGAGCCCTATTAGCTCTACCCACAGTTCGCTTGCCGCTTGCCCCCAAGCGCAGCTTGCGCTGGCGCGTGTGCTCCTGTAATGGCCCGTCTTTCCGTTTTCGCAAGGTCGCCCCCTCATGACCACGCCCAACCCCGTCGTCGGCATTATCATGGGCAGCCAATCGGACTGGCCGACGTTAAAGTGCGCTGCCGCCGTGCTCGATGACCTCGGCGTGCCCTTTGAGACGCGCATTGTCTCCGCCCATCGCACCCCCGACCGGATGTTTGCGTATGCAAAATCCGCCCGCGCGCGCGGGCTTAAGGTCATCATCGCAGGCGCTGGTGGCGCCGCTCACTTGCCGGGCATGGTCGCCTCCCTCACCTCGCTGCCCGTTCTGGGCGTTCCTGTGATGAGTAAGGCTTTGTCGGGCAAGGACAGCCTCTACTCGATCGTGCAGATGCCGGCGGGCGTTCCTGTCGGAACGCTCGCGATCGGCGAGCCGGGTGCGACTAACGCAGGCCTGCTCGCCGCCAGCATACTGGCTCTCTCCGACGCGACGCTCGAAGCCCGCCTGGAAGTCCGCCGCGCGCGGCAGACTGCAGCCGTCGCCGAACACCCCAAAGATCAGACATAACCAGACATGAGCGCCTTAAGCCCCGGCTCGACCATCGGCATTCTTGGCAGCGGCCAGTTGGGGCGCATGCTCGCGCTCGCAGCCGCACGCCTCGGCCTCAAGTGCCACATCTACGCCGACGAACCGGGCCCCGCGCTCGATGTCGCCTGCGCCACGACCATCGCTCCCTATGACGATGAAAAGGCTTTGGCCAATTTCGCAGCCAGCGTCGGCGTGGCGACCTATGAGTTCGAAAACATTCCTGTCGGCACGGTCGCATTCCTCGCCAAGCGTATTCCCGTGCGCCCGGGCGCAAAGGCGCTCGCCTGCACACAGGACCGCCTGAGCGAGAAGCGGCTGGCGCGCGAACTCGGCGCCATGACTGCCGATTTCGGCAGTGTCGACAGCCTCGCCGAGCTAGACGAGCGCATCATCCAGATCGGCGTACCGGCCATCCTCAAGACGCGGCGCTTTGGCTACGACGGCAAGGGCCAGGCCAAGATCCTGACTGCGGGCGACGCCAAAGCCGCGTGGGCCGCCATGCGAGACCAACCCAGCATCCTGGAGAAGTTCGTCCCCTTCCAGCGTGAAGTCTCCGTCATCGCCGTGCGCAGCGCCGAAGGTGCGTTTGCCGCCTACGATGTGAGCGAAAACGACCACCGCGACCACATCCTCCATACCGCGACCGTGCCATCGCGGCTCGGCGCCGAAGTCGCCAACGCGGCCGTCCGCACCACCCGCGGTCTTGCCGAAGCGCTCGACTATGTCGGCGTGCTGGCGGTCGAATTCTTCGCGCTCGATTACAACGGCCGCACGGTGTTGTATGTGAACGAGACGGCCCCGCGCGTGCACAATTCGGGACATTGGACGATCGATGCCTGCCCCGTCAGCCAATTCGAGAATCACATCCGGGCGGTCGCCGGCTGGCCGATCGGATCGACAACGCGCCATAGCGATGCCGTCATGACCAACCTGATCGGGAAGGACGCCAACACCTGGTCCAAACTCGCCGCCGAGCCCGCCGCCTGTGTCCATCTCTACGGCAAGCATGAGGCGCGGGCGGGCCGTAAAATGGGGCATGTCACGCGCCTGACGCCCAAACCCGGCGCCGGATCATAAGTTGTGCGGCACTTTTTTCGCTTCCCCTTGGACAAACCGCGAAAGCTCTGCTATCCACGGCGCTTGAATTGCTCGGACGCGCAGAATTGCGCGGTTCCGGGCTTGTTGTTTTAACGCTGCACAAGCAGCAACCGGTCAGATAGAACCGGTCAGACATAAAGGGATACATCCGCGTGCAGGTTCTCGTTCGCGACAACAACGTCGATCAAGCTCTCAAGGCGCTCAAAAAGAAAATGCAGCGCGAGGGCATCTTCCGCGAAATGAAGTTGCGCAACTATTTCGAGAAGCCGTCGGAAAAGCGGGTGCGCGAGAAGGCGGAAGCCGTTCGCCGCGCCCGCAAGCTCGCCCGCAAGAAGATGCAGCGTGAAGGTCTGTTGCCGAGCAAGCCCGTCGTGGTGCGCGGCGCCGGCGGTCCTGGCGGCAAGGGCGGCCCTGGCGGCCCCGGTCGCGGCGGCCCCGGTGGTGGTGGCGCGGGCGGCGCTGGTGGCGGCGGCTTCGGCGGTGGTGCTGGCGGTGGCGGCGGTGGTTTTGGCGGCGGCGGCGGTTTTGGCGGCCGCTAAACCTAGAGCAAATTCCGATCCTACGGAATCGGAATTTTGCTCTAGGTTGTTGCTTTTGTCGCATTTTCTTCGACGAACCGGTATCCACTTCGTCGGAAAATGCTCTAGCCAATAATCGGTTTGATCAAGCCCGGGGCGCGCCTCGGGCTTTTTTCATAGGCAGCCGTTGGTGCGCGCCGTCGCAAACGCATGATCCAGCGCTCGACATCGTCGAACGATCCGTGCCCCAAATGGTCGAGGTGCGCGGCATCTGGATACGTGAGCACGGTCGCATGACCAGCAGCGGCCCGGCCGACCGCATGTCCCATCTCGACGGGTACGAGCTGGTCGGCTTCGCCATGGATCACCAGCAATGGGGCAGTCACGCGCTTGATGTGATGGATCGTTTCGTAGTGGTCCCACAACAGCTGGCGCACCGGCAGCCAAGGGTAGTCGCGCGCAGCAAGGTCGGCCATCGACGTATACGGGCTGTCGAGCACGAGCCCAGCCGCCCGCCGGACCCCGGCCAGCTGCGTCGCAACCCCGGTGCCCAGACTTTCGCCAAACAGCACGATATCGCTGACCGAGGTCCCGCGCGCCTGCAGCAAATCGTAGACCGTCACCGCATCGGCGACATTGACAGCTTCCGACGGGCGCCCGCTCGACCCGCCATAGCCGCGATAACTCGGCATCACCACGCCGAACCCACGCGCCTGCAGCTCCGCAAGCCGCAGGCTTCTGAGTTCGATATATCCCGCATTGCCGTGAAAATAGAGGATCGTCGGCCGCCCGGGCATGGGCTTCGCATACCACGCAACCAGCTCGTCGCCGTTGGTGGCCGACGCCCAGATGCGCTTGCGTTGAACGGGTGCGTGATCCTGGGCGTGAGCGACCGGAACGTGCCACACGTCCACGTCGGCGTGACCGGAGTCCTGGGGCGTGGTGCGGCGCGGGTCGGGCTTATAGATCAAGTTGCGCTGCAGCAAGGTGACGAGAGCGGCCAGCACTACGTAGCCGCCAACCATGACCGCCACTGCCGTCCATAAGCTTTCGAACCAACCCATCGGCACAACTCAACCAACGACGTTCCGCTCTCAAGCGATTAAGCCTACCACCAACGCATTGCCAATTGATTGATTTTTATGTGACTTTGATAAACGTCAATCTGGCTTGAGCGGCAGCGCAACGCATATCAACGCCAGCCAGCGGAGGCTTTGCAAACGCTGATGCACGCAAAGCCCAACGCCCTGCCACGCCTCGCAGTTCCAGCCCTGAGCAGCCCCGGCCACAGTCCTGATCCTCGTCTCAACCGGCCGGGTCCGGTTTACCCACCAGCGCGCTGCGCTTGATCTTGCCGTTCGCCGTGCGTGGCAGGGACGAGACGAACACGATCTGGCGCGGCCGCTTGTAGTCGGCAAGCTTTGTTGCGGCGAACGCCAGAATTTCGGTCGCATCCGGCGCCGTCCCCTCGCGAGGCACGATAAATGCGCCCACCACCGTCACGTCGGCCCGCACGCGCACCGCAGTGCACGCGACTTCCGCAATGTCGGGATGACGCGCCAGCGCCGCCTCCACTTCCTGCGGCGAGACCCGGTAGCCGAGCACCTTCATCACGTCGTCGCCCCGCCCGCGATGCCAGACGTAGCCCTCATCATCCATCATGGCGAGATCGCCGCCCACGAACCACTCCCCGCGCGTTACCGCTGCGTCCTCCTCGGGCCGGTTCCAATAGCCCAGCATCAAGCCCGGATCGGAGCGGTGCACGGCGAGCAGGCCCTCCTCGTTAGGCCCCAGCGGCTCATCTCCACTTTCGACGGGCAGAATGGCGATCCGGCGCCCAGCCTGCGGCTTGCCGATCGCACCAGCCTTTCGCGGCACGCTGGGGCTCGTCGAGACATAGGTCGATATCTCGCTCTGCCCCAGCGCTTCGTAAAGCTCGCGGCCCGTGGCCTCGCGCCAGGCGTCGAACAGGTCGGCGGGCGGAGCTTCACCCGCGATCAGCCCGTGGCGCAACACGCCCAGGTTTTCGCGCGTGGGCGCACCGTACTTGAGAACCTGACGGAACACCGTCGGCACGGCGGCAAAGATCGTCGCTTGCGTCTTGGCGATCAGCCCCGGCCAGAATGCGGGGTCTTTAGGCCCCGTATAAACGATCGCGGTCGCCGCATTCGCCCACGGGTCGGTCAGGCCGGTGCCGAGCGTAAAGGTCCAATTGAACGCGCCAGCATGCGCCACCCGGTCGTCCCCGGTCAGTCCAGACCAGCCCGCAACCATCGGCCGCCGGCCGAGGATCGAACGCTGGGCGTGCAGCACGCCCTTCGGCTGCGCCGTTGTGCCCGACGTATAGATGAGGAAGGCGGGATCGCCGGCAAGCGTGAAGGCGTAGGTCGATGAAGGCGCGGCCCTGATCCACCGCGCAACATCCCCCGCAGTCATCTGCTGCACGCCTTCGGGAACCACATCGAGGGCGAGTTCGGGCGCCGAGATGATCGCCGCCGCGCCGCTGTCGGCCAGCAGAAACGCAACTTCGGCCGGCAACAGCGCAGCCGACGTTGCGACCGGTACGTACCCGGCTGCGATCGCACCGAAAAACGCGATCGGATAGGCGCTCGTGTTGTCCAGGCGGATGATGATGCGCGATCCCCGCTCGAATCCGTATTCGCGCAATCCAGCCGCGACCGCCAGCACGGCGCGTTCGAGCCTCGCATAGGTCCAGATCTCGACCGGCCGCGCATGCGCCGCATCGGCGACGACGACCAGCGCCTCCTTGTCGGGATGGGTGAGCGCGGCACGCGAGATCGCATAGGCCGCCATATTGAAGGTCTGCCCGGGATGGACCTTGCGGAATTTCTGCGGTTCGAGAAGCGTTGTTGCCGTCATTTGTTTACAGACCACCAAGTATCAACTGAAAGTCCCGTCATGGGCTCGGGCGTAGGAATATGAATGCGCGCCGCGTGCGCGACCCAGTCGCGTGGCACATGATACAGCGCGATGACGTAATCGCCTGATCGCAAGACCCGGTCCAGCGCGCGCACCGCCGAAACGAACGCCGCCGGCTCGACGGCCTCCACCATGGCTTTGATCATTGCATTTGCGGCGGGGCTGTCGACGCCCGCATAATTATAACTGCCGTCCGCCTTCTCCGACCACCTAAACGTCTGCTCGTTGCCCGGCGACAGCGACGCAGCGTTCCACGTGTACTGGACCATGTCGAAGTCGTATGTCCGCAACCGGGCTTGAAACTGCGCACTGTCCACCTGGCGGATGGTGGTCGCGATGCCGATGCGCTCGAGATCGGCCTTGAAGCCCAGCAACACCCTCTGCTGGCCAGCCGTACTGACGAGGACCTCGAACGTCAGCGGACGGCCGCTCTTCGTCTCGACGAGCTTGCCGTTGACCGTTTGATAGCCGGCCGCCTTTAATATTTCCAACGCCTTGCCGAGATTTTCCCGGTTGCGGCCCGATCCATCTGTCTGAGGCAGGATGGCCGTCCCGTCCATCACCTCGCGACTGACGCTGCCCGCAAACGGCGCGAGCAGCCGCCGTTCCTCGCCGTCCGCTGGCCGTCCAAACGACGACAGCATGGAGCGCTCGAAGAAGCTCTGCGTCCGCTTGTAAAGCCCGTTGAACAGCGTCTTGTTGGCAAACTCGAAATCGAACATCTGCACCAGCGCGTGCCGCACCTGGGGGTCGGCAAACATCGGCCGGCGTGTGTTGAAGACGAAGCCGCCCATAGCGGCCGGCTGCTGCGTTTCCAGCTCGGCTTTGACAATCCGCCCGTCCTTGGCGGCCGGAAAATCGTAGCCCTGGAACCACTTGACCGGATCGTCTTCGAGGCGGACATCGAGCCCCCCCGATTTGAAGGTTTCAAACATCGCCGTATCGTCGCGGAAATATTCAAACCTCAGTTCGTCGAAATTGTAGCGCCCCCGCACGACGGGAAGGTCGCGGCCCCAGTAGTTGGGATCGCGCGTGTAAGTGACCGCGCGCCCCGCATCGATATGCGTCATCTTATAGGGACCCGAGCCCACGAACGGCTCGAGGCTGGTCTGCTCGAACGTATCGGCCTTGAGCAGATGGGCGGGCAGGATCGGCATCAGTCCCAGGATCAACGGCAGCTCCGTGCCGCTCCCGCTTTCGAACACGAAACGCACTTTCCGCTCGCCGAGCCGCTCGGCCTTCCCTACCTTCTTGTAGTAGAACCGATGGTTGGGCCGCCCCTTGTCGCGCAAGACGTTCAGTGAAAACAACACGTCGTCGGCAGTCACCGGGTGGCCGTCGGAAAATCTAGCCAATGGATTGAGAGTGAACGTCACCTCGCTGCGGTCGGCTGGAACCTCCAGGCTCTCGGCCAGCAGCCCATACAGCGTGAACGGCTCGTCCAGACTGCGCGACATCAAGCTTTCGGTGACGTTGCCGGTTGCGATCACGCCGTCGGCAGGCCCGCCGTTGATGATGAAGGGGTTCGTGCTATCGAAGGAGCCGAGGATGCCCTGCACCAGCCGCCCGCCCTTGGGGGCGTCCGGGTTCGCGGCTTCGTAGTGCGCAAATCCCGCCGCGTGCTTGGGCTGTCCGTGCCTGGCGATGGCATGCTGAGGCTCGCCCGCAACGCCGCCGCTGCCAGCAACGCACAACGCCCAGCATGCGAACGCCGCCCGCAGTACGTTGAGCCTGAATGCCTGCCCCATCGTCGCTCTCGATCGGTCTCGCGCCATTTCGCCTCATAAGTCTTATGGTGAACCCATTGCAGCCGGCAACGCAAAGCGCACGCGACCGGCTTTCGCCATCGATAGCAGATGTCGCGTGGCGCGTTTGCAACGATCAACACGAGAACCTGGGCGCCCCTTGGACCGCCCAACAAAACGGTCACGGGAATGCCTTATTCGCAGCCTTAGTCCGGCCCCAGCGATCGTCGTTAACGCGGCGGCTGGCACTTGCTGGGGCCGCGAAAACAGATGGCTGAGCGGCGGGCGGCGACCAGCAGTCATCGCCACCAGCTAAAGCGCATCGCGATCCTGCCAACGACGGTCTTTTCCATCCGGAGGGACCGGGGTTGCCGCAGAGTTGCGCCACTAAATTGCGCATTTGACCGATTTCGAAGAGGGGCTGGGCATGGTTTCCGCCGGACGCGGGGACCAGGGCTCGTAACGCAAAGGTAGACTGATTCATGACACACGCTGTTATGCCACGGGCCATTCTGGCTGCGATTTTAGCCGTGGGCGTCTCGGCCTCGGCCATGGCACAAGAAAAGAAGCCTGCGGCGCCCGCCGCCAAGCCAGCAACCCCCGCCGCTGCTCCCGCTGCGGCGGCTCCCGCTGCCGCCGCTCCGGCCGCTGGCGCCCCTGCCGCTGGCGCCCCTGCCGCCGATGCCAAGCCCCAGAGTGCCTGGGTCAAGCTGTGCGAACAGCTGGAGCAGAAGACGAAGGATAAGGACGGCAAGGAAACCGTCAACAAGAAGAACATCTGCCTCACCCACCATGAGCGCCTCAACGGCGAAAACGGTATGGTGATCGTATCGGCGGCCCTTCGCGAGATCGAAGGCAACGACAAGAAGCAGTTCATGATCATGGTCCCGCTCGGCATGGCGATCCCGCCCGGCCTGCGCGCTGCCGTGTACAGCAAGGAAATCTGGGCGAAGGCCGCCAAGAACGAGACGTTCGACGACAAACTGCTTAAGCCGTTCGATCTCAAGTTCTCGCTCTGCCACCCCGGCGGCTGCACCGCTGAAATCGAAGCCACCCCCGAAATGATCGAATCGATGAAGACCGGCGGCGGCATCATGGTGCTCGCGCTGAACGCGGCCGTTCAGCCCGTGCCCTTCCCGATCCCGCTCGATGGCTTCAACGAAGCCCTGACCGGCAAGCCCGTCAACAACGAAGAATACGCCAAGGCGCGTGGCGAACTGATGGGCCGCATCCGCGAAATGCAGATCGAGCGCATGAACAAGTACAAGGAAGAGCAGATGAAACTGCTGCCGCCGGCCCCCGGTGGCGCCGCAGCTCCCGCTGCCGCAGCCGCAGCGCCCACGGCGGCAGCCCCCGAAAAGAAGAAGTAAGCGTGCATCTAGAGCATTTTCCGACGAAGTGGATACCGGTTCGTCGCAGAAAATGATGCAAAATCAATAACCTAGAACAAAATTCCGATTCCGTAGGATCGGAATTTGCTCTAGCGTGACGAAATGCGAAAGGCCCGGACCCCAGGTCGGGGCCTTTTTGCTTGGCCACAGCAGCCGCAGTCTCGATTGATCGGTCAACGCAACGATCAACGGGCCGTTTGCACCCAACAGCCGGACCGATGCGCCGCGCACCTCACCATGGCCGGTGCGCGGTCCGTCTCGTCTCCGCGCGGGCTCGCATCGGCGCAAGCTCGATTGGCGCCTCGACCAGAGAAAGTGAATATCGGATTAGGCTGGCCGGGGAGAGGCACCCAGGGAGCGCTGGCACATCAAAACGTCATGGGGCACGTTGCGCCGGGTCACGGCGCAAGAGAGATCGTCGACGCGGCTTTGCAAATTTCGCCCCTGAGGGTTGCGAGCGGGTCGCTCGAAACAAATTTTCAGAAACTTATTCCCGCCCGCAGATGCGTCGCTTATCTTGGCCATGTCCTGTCGCAACGGGGGGCGCTGATCCGGAAGGCGTTCTAATCGGTGGCAGCAGGATGCAAGTCGAGGGTGCCCATAACGCATGGGACGACCTCGAGGCTCGCCGTGGCGGAGCCACGCTTCGCGTGGACGTACCCGCACGGGGGCAGTTCCTGTGTCCGCGAGTGTTAAAAGCTACGGGTAGGCCTAAAA
>JANXVY010000024.1 GCA_025351425.1 Hyphomicrobium sp. | reverse complement strand
CTTTCGCACCTCAAGGACACACCGGCAGTATCCAGACGGCCTGGACTTACCGATAGCGAGTGCAGGGCGCGCCACTCCCTCTCAACGTGTATAAGCGCACCACAAGGTAACCACACCACCGCGTGCGGCTGGTTCCACCTGCCCCCCATGCCACATTTCGAGACGCCCTCGAGTGCGTCCCCCCGTGCATGGGTTGCGCTGAGCGTAACGCTGGCTGGAGGGCGCGGGGATAAGTTTATCGCAGCTTGTCGCTCACGCGAACGCAATTTGGCTGCAACATCACAACAAATGTCATGGCGAGTGAATCTGTTCTCGTTCGGTTGGGAAGCAACGGAGCCTTTCGGAACTTCCCTGCCTGTCGGGGGTTACGCGTCCTTGAAACAAAGCCAAGCAAGGTTCCGCGTGAACAAATTCGTCGTATGGCTGGGCCCATCGCTCCGTCGCACCTACAACACGGTACTAAGGCGTCCGGCCAACTGGCGCATGATCACCATGCTCGCAAGCCTTGACGAGGAAGAGGAGCGCAAAGCCGAGGCGGCCCTCAAGACGCCTCCGCCGGGTAGCAAGCCTCGCGCCCCTGGCGAACAGCCGTAAGAGATCCCCCACTATCACCGCGCAACCGGTCTTGCAGTGGAAGGGGACAAGTCTCTCAGAACCGGACCTTGATCCCGCCATACGCGGCGAACGGCGTTGCCGGCGTGATCGAGCGCGGATCCGTGAAGTTGATCGGGCTGCCGATGCTGTTGGCGTTGTCGAGGTTCACATACGTGCCGTACGTCGCATACCGGGCGTCGAACACATTGTTGATCAGCCCATACAGCTGGATGTTCTTCGACAGATCGTACGATGTATGCAGGTTGAACGTGGCATACCCCGCCAGCGTCTTGTTCTGGTTGTTTTCATCGCCCCGGAAAAACTGGTCGGTCGCTGCCACCATATCCGCGCCCAGCTTCCACTCAGGCGTCATCCAGTAGTCGATCCCGGCCTTGAATTTGTGCGCCGGAATGTTGGGGATGTGGTCGCCCGGACGAACGGTGATGAAATAGGGCTGCGCGGGATCGGGATTGAGCGGGTTGTTGGGCGAGGACAGCACCTGCGCCGTCTGGAATGTCGCATCCAGATAGTTATAGCTTCCATACACGCTCAGCCGGTCGTCCTTGTACGACACGCTCGCTTCCAGCCCCTGCCGCAGCGTCTCGCCGGCATTGGCGAAATACCCGCGCGCCTGGGCCACCGACGCGATCGGCAGGATGTCGTCGGTGTTGAGCGTCCGGAACACCCCCAGCGTCCAGTCGAGCTTCTGGCGTGCATCGCCCGAATGCAACTCTCCCCGCAATCCCACTTCCGCCGTGTGCGAAACGACCTGCTTCAACTCGGGGTCGGACGTGAGGAACGTCGAGATTACGCACGGATTGTTGGGGTCCGAGCACGACAGTTCGGCAATCGTCGGCGCGCGGTTGGCTTCCGAATAGCCGCCATAAACGCTCAAGCCCGGCGTGAGCTTGTACGTGCCCCCGATCATCGGATTGAACCGTTCATAGGTGTGCGTGCCGTTGAGCCCTGCCGCTTCCGGCCGGCCCGTCAGGTCCTGGATCTCGATCTTGGCGACGTTGAACCGCCCACCCACCGTCAGCGTGAACGCGTCCGTCACGTCCAGCGCGTTGGAGAAGAACACGCCCGTGTAGTCGTTGGTGCCCTTGACGTTGCGTGGAGCAAGGTCGAACGGCGTCGAGGCGATGAGCCCCGACCCGGTGATGAGGAACGTCGCGGGATCGATGGTGCCGAATTCGGCCGTTGTCCGGTAGCTGGTGACGCCGTGATCGATACTGGCTCCGATCAGGAACTGGTTGGGCCGCCCGAACAGCTTGGATTTGTTGACCCCCTGCAGCGACCCGCCGTAGCTGTCGCTGTCGATCGACGTGCGGTCGATTTCGCTCCCGTAAGGCAGCCCTGCCGCGTTCGTGGACGGCACCGGATCGCCGTTCTGGTCCAGCACGGGATGGCCGTTGTCGCACAGCACGCCGCCGCAATCCTGCGCGTTGGTGAGGTTCGCGTCCACGTGGCGCTGCGAGAACCCGCGGTAATAGGCGACGCCCGATAGCTTCGTCGTGTCGTTGATCTTGAGCGAGGCGTTGACCGTCGGCATCACGACGTCGTTCACGGTCGTCTGCGGCGACGTATAGGTCCGGCCCCAGCCCGTCGCCAGCAGGTTGACCGGCGCCGCCGTCACCACGCCATAGAAGTTGTTGGCCCGCGTCAGGTTGACGTGCAACTCGTTGCCGTCGGCCTTGAACCCGAGGTCGCCGTAGAAGCGCCGGATGTGGGCCGGCGAGTTATCGCGCCACCCGCCGTCCTGGATGTCTTCATAAGCCACATAGACCCCGGCAGGGCCGTGACGCAGGCCCGCCTGCACGCCGACTTGCTTGCGCCCGAACGAGCCGATCCGCCCGTCGATCTCGCCGCCCTGATAGGAAAACCCGTCCTTCATGCCGATGCTGATTGATCCGCCGATGGCGTTCAATCCGAACGCCGGATTGTTGCTCATCACGGTGATATCGCCGATGGCGTTCGACGGCAGGAAGTCCCAGTTGACCGTATCCCCGAACGCTTCGTTGATGCGCACGCCGTTCTGATAGATCGCGAGGCCCTGCGCGACGCCATCGACGGGCGAGGCCGAAAAGCCCCGATACTGCACGTCGGTTTGAAAGCCGCTGCCTTGCAGGTCGTTGAGCGTGATGCCCGGTACGCGGGCGGCCAGCACATCCTGGATCGACGCCGAGCCCGAGCGGGCGACGTCGGCAGCCGAGACCGTCGAAACTGATCCGGCAACCTTCTCGATCGCAATCTCGCTGCCCCCTACTGGCGACAGCTTCACTTGCGTCGGCGCGGGCGGCGTCACAGCCGAAGGCACGGCTGTTTTCGCCACGGGTTGCGGCGCGGGCTGAGCTGCCGGTTGCGGCGCAGGTGCTGCCGCCGCACGTGCCGGCGCGGGCTTCCGGGTCGCAGCCTGCTGGGCGGCTTTCGGCTTGGGCGGCGTCGCATCGGGTTGCACGACTTGAACCTCAGGCACCGCGATGCCCTGCCCTGCCGGAGCGGGTGCCTGCCCGCTTTGTTGGGGCGCCGGAACAGCCGGAGCCGCCGCGGGTGCTGGCGCAACGGGCGCAACGGCCGCAGTTGCGGGCGCGGTTTGCGTGGCCGCAGTTGGCGGTGGCGGGCTCGGCGGTTGCTGCGCCGACGCCGAATAGGGCGCAGCGGCGAGCGTGCCAGCGATCACGGAGAGGTAAAATTTATGTGTCGTCATGCGTAAGTCGCTGCCCCCGAACGTCAAGCGGCGCGCCATGAAGTACGCCGTACGGGCCCCGCGACATGTCTTCCGGCCTAAAGTGCTTCGGCCAATTCCAGCAAGGTGAAACATTGGAACCGCCGCCGCCTTGACCATCCGCGGCCGATGGTGTGTTTTGCGCGCCACGCAGGCTGGATTGTCTGGCTACACAAGCGCAGTGATCGGACCCGGACGAATGGCAGCGAGACGAATGGCACGGATGGGCTTGAAAAGCGCATCGCTCTGGCGCGCCGTATCCGCGTGTTTCGCCGCCGGCCCGATGGTGCCCGCCGCTTTCGCCCCCGCAGCCGATGCCGCCGAAATTTCCACGCTCGCCATCGAGCTGAACAAGCTCGAAACTTTCGACAAGGGCTGCCGCGCCTACGTCGTCGTCAACAATACGGGCGAGGCCTATCAGGCGGTGAAGCTCGACCTCGTCCTGTTCCAGCCCGACGGCGTGATCGCCCGCCGCTTTGCTGTCGACCTCGCCCCGCTGAAGGCCTCCAAGAAAACCGTCAAGCTGTTCGAGATCGAAGGCCTCGCCTGCGAGAAAATCGCCAGCGTGCTGGTCAACGAGGTCATGGAATGCCGCGCTGACGGCGGCCCGGTCACGGATTGCCTATCCAGAATGTCGTTCACGTCGGTCGCAGGGCCGGGCCTCAACAAATGATACCAGCGGTCGAAACTTCTGACCGCTGGTATCCGCGCGCGGGGTTGGTGGGGCGGCCGCGCGCACCGAAACGAACTTAAAAAACGAACCTGAAAAAACGAGCACGTCAAGGAGCGGATGAGTGGCGCAAGGTAGTGAAGGCGGTCGAGATTTTTCAGTTGTCGGCATGGTGCAGCACGCCGACCCCGTGGTGCAGCTGATTGCGCTGATTCTGATCGGTTGCTCGGTCGCATCCTGGGCGATCACGTTCCAGAAAGTCCTGCGGCTGCGCACGCTGGCCGAGGAGAACGCCAGCCTCGAAGCGCAAGCCGCTGACGGCCGTCTCCCATCCACCGATACGCCGGGCCTCGGCGCCGCCATCGGACAGGCAGCGCTCGCCGAGTTGCACGATGGCGCAAGCTCCGGTGAAGCCCGCACCGACATCCGCGCCCGCCTTGAGCGCGCCATGCGCGGCGGCTTGAAGTCTGAACTGCGTGCGATCGAGGCCGGCCTTCCCTTCCTTGCAACCGTTGGCTCCACCACGCCCTTCGTCGGCCTGTTCGGCACCGTCTGGGGCATCATGCACTCTTTCACCTCCATCGCCCAATCGCGTGACACGAGCTTGGCCGTCGTCGCGCCCGGCATCGCCGAAGCCCTCTTTGTCACGGCATTGGGTCTTGCCGCCGCCATTCCCGCCGTCGTCGCCTACAACATGATCAACGTCGCGCTGGGCCAGGCCGCCGAACGCTCGGCTAAGTCCATCGTCACCCTCGCCAAGTCCCTCTCGCGCGGCGATGCCGACAAGATCCGTCCCATCAAGGGAGTGAAGTGATGGGTGTGTCATTAGGCTCCAGCTCCGCTTACGGCGATGACGACGACGGCGCCTACAAGCCGATCGCCGACATCAACATCACGCCCATGGTCGACGTGATGCTGGTGCTGCTGATCATCTTCATGGTTGCAGCCCCCCTGATGGTCGCTGGCGTGCCGGTCGACCTGCCCAAGACCAGCGCCGTGAGGCTCGGCCAGACCAAGAAGCCGATGGTCGTCACGCTGACGCCTGAAGGTAACCTCCAGGTCCGCGACGAATTCATTCCCCGCACCGAAATCGTCTCCCGGCTCATGGCGATCAAGGCGGCGGAAGGCGACACGGTCGTCTACGTGCGCGCCGACAAGAAGCAGGCCTATGGCGACGTCATGGAAATTCTGGGCCGCGTGGGCGAGGCAGGTTACGGCCGCGTATCGCTGTTGGCCCAGCCAGCCGGTGGTCCTCGTCCGCCAGCCATGCCCGCTCAGTAGAGGTGTGAGACCGTGTTCAACCAGCTGACGATAACGACCTGGATCGCGTCCGTGCTGCTGCACTCGCTGGTGCTGCTGCCGATGATCAGCTTCGCTGGCACCGGCGCGCGCGAGGTCTACGACGAAGGCTCAGGCCAAGACGCGTTCCATATCGAACAGGGCATGACCATCGAAGCCGTCAGCTTCGGCGACGCCAACGAGCGCGTCGAGGTGGCCGAGGTCGCACCGATGGTCGCCAACCCCAATCCGGTCGCCGAGACGAAGCCCGTCGAGCCTGAATTGAAGGATGTGGTCTTAGCCCTCCAAAGCCCGACCGAAACCATCGAGGTCCATGAAGCCCCCCCGCCCGAAATCGCCAAGCCCCAGGAAGTCGCCGCCCGCGACCAGGCGGCCCAGGTCGAGATGTATTCGGAAAAGAGCGCGGGCGCAGCCCAGGATGGCGGCAAGGCGACGGCCCTGTTGGCCTACGTCGGCAAGATCCACGGCGCCCTGCAGCGCGTGAAGTCCAGGTCGGTTTCGGGCGCGGTCGGCCAGGTGACACTCGGCTTCACGCTCGACGGCAACGGCAAGATCGTCGACCGCGAAGTCATCAAGAGTTCAGGGATAGCGACGCTCGACAAGGCCGCCGTCGAATGGCTCGACCGCGCAGATTTCCCCCCGCTCCCCGGCCTCCTGGGCGCCGGTCAGCGCTTCAACGTCCCCCTGACCTTCAAACGCAAGTCCGGCTGACGCTATTTGAGGCTCCAGCCCAGGTTTCGGGCGGAGAGCCCTGCTCTCGGCTGTCCGGCTGAGCTTTGAGCTTGGTGACACAAGCGTCAAGTCCCATTCAATTTTTGACTGGTTCTCAATGCCCGCGACATGCAAACAGCTGTCATCCTCGGGCTTGTCCCGAGGACCCATACCTCAACGCGATCGGCACTGCGAATTTCGGCTCGCGGCGTGCCACGCCCTCTAAAAATGCCAACGACCCCTGTTGGAAAATGGGTCCTCGGGACAAGCCCGAGGATGACAATTTTTGAGATTTGTGGCCTGGACGCTTAAACCAGACAGCCGTGGGCCCTGCTTCACTACGCGGCATGGTATGCCAGCCGCCGGCACCGTGATACTCGCTCTGCATGCTGGCCACCGGGCTCAGCTTTGGAGCCCCCGCCGCGATGACCAATCCCGTTCTCGTCGAAGTCACCCGCGGCCCGCAGGTCGAAAGCCTGCATCGCGGCTCGCTGGTGGTGACGGGCGTCACCGGCAACCCCATCCTCGCGCTCGGCGCGTGCGCCCGCCCTGTGTTTCCCCGCTCGGCCATCAAACTGATCCAGGCGCTTCCCCTCATCGAGTCGGGCGCGGCCGAACGCTTCGGCTTTGGCGACCAGGAAATTGCGCTGGCCTGCGGCTCCCACGTCGGGGCGGAGCGCCACGTCGCCGTCGCCCGCGGCATGATGGAAAAGCTCGACCTCCCCGCAACTTGCCTCGTCTGCGGCGCAGCCGAACCTCAAGGCGCGAAGGCCCGCCAGATGCTGGCAGCCCATGGCGGCCACCCCTCGGTGTTTCATCACAACTGTTCGGGCAAACACGCCGGCATGCTGGCGGCGAGCCGCGCTCTGAGCGCCCCGGTCGTGGGCTATGCCGATCACCAGCACCCCGTGCAGCGCCATATTCATGACGCTCTCGCAAGCCTCACCGGCCTCCCCCTCGATGCGGCCGTGCGCGGCGTCGATGGCTGCTGTGTGCCCACCTGGGCTATCCCGCTCGACATCCTGGCGCGGGTTTTTGCCAAGCTCGCAACGGGCGCCGGCCTTGCCCCCGATCGCAAAACCGCCGTCGCGCGCATCCTGAAAGCCTGCTGGCACGAACCCGAACTCGTTTCTGGCCTGGGTCGCGCGGACACGGTCGTGATGTCGGCGCTGGCGGGCCGCATCTACATGAAGCCCGGCGCGGAAGGCGTCTATTGCGGCGCGTTTCCTGAGCTTGGCCTCGGCTTCGCCCTCAAGATCGACGATGGCGCTGGCCGCGCGAGTGCCGCCGCCGTCATGCCGCTGATCGAACGGCTGATCCCTGAAGCGCGTGGCCTGGTCAAGCGCAGCGTGCTGAAGACCGCCGCAGGCCAGGAAGCCGGCTCTATCCGCACCTCTGAAGCCTATGAACGGGCGCTGGCCGCCATGCCCGTGCCCTGAAGTCTGAAGCAAAAGTCATGGCGTCCAGGGCGCGCGCCGCCTCGCCTTCACGGCCCTTCAATTGGCCGAATTCCCGCTGATCGTCACCCGCCCCATCGTCGCGGCGCCCTTGGCGAGGTCCGGCCCGAACGGACGGCCCCTCTCGTGCGCCCGGATCGCGCCGTCGCGGGCTCCCGAGATCAGGTTCTGGGCCACGAGCGCGCTCCCTGCCCCCGCATCCGAGGAGATGAGTATCCCCGCGCGGCAGCCGCGGATCAGATTGCCTGTCGCGGACACGTCGCGCATGTGCCGTCCCCAGCCGAGCAGTATGCCGCACGTCGCCGCATTCTCGATCGTGTTGCCGCTGACGAGCGTATCGGCTTCGACCGCGATTCCCTCGCCGCGCTTGTCCTGCGGCTCCTGTTCGCGCCGGATGAGATTGCGGATGAGATTGCCCTGCACGACGGCAAGCCGTCCGCCTTCGTTGAAGTTCGTCACCGAAACCCCGCACGCGGCCCCATCAACGATATTGTTGGCAATCAGCGCACCCGTGAACCCGAATTCGGCATACAACGCGACCTCCCCGATGCGCTGGCAGTGATTGCCCGTGATCGCGATGTCGGACACAGCGTTGCCGCGCACCGCGCTATAGGCGCAGTCGGTGATGCGGTTGGAGCTGACCGTGACGCTGCCTGCGCGAAATACGTTGACGCCGTTGCCGTTCTGCCCCGACCCACCCGCATCCGCGCGAATGCGTTCGATGCGGTTGCCCACCACCTGCGACCCGTCCTCGGTAGCGCTCGAACGCCAGACCAGCACGCCGTTGTTCCCGCATTCGGCAATCGTGTTGCCCTCGATCGTCAAAGTCGAATCGAGCGCAAACAGGCCCGCATTCGCCACCTGCGAAATCGTGCTTGCGCTCACGCGTCCCCGGCAACCGGTCAGCGTGATGCCGTCGTGCGAACTGTTGACGACCCGGACCGCCGCGATCAGCACGCCGTCGCAGGCCTCCAGCGCGAGCAATCCGCCGGTCACGGGCCGCATTCCGCCGTCGAGGGTCAGGCTTGAAATCTGCACGCCGCGCGCGCCGGTAGCGCGAAGGAACTGCCCATCGCCTGTGAACCGCAGCGTCGTCAGCCCGCGCGCGCCCACGATGACAGAGCCCTCGCGCAACGTCAGCATCCCGGTTTGAAACGTTCCAGCCGGCAGGTCCAGTGGCGCTTTGCGAGCGGCCGCCTCGTCGATGGCAGCCTGCAAAGCGGCCGTCTGATCGCCCCCCGCAGCAGCGTTAAGAACCCCAGCAGCCGTCATTTTGGGCGCGGCCCGGGCAGCATGGGCGGCCGTTCCGAGCCCTAGCCCCATAAACAAGAATCCGCGGCGCTTGATAGTCATGGCAGGCGATCCTCCAGGCGAGTTGCCGCCCGTCTGGTGCCGCCCAGCAAGTTCTACGCCACGCAGCCTTGCTCCAGGCAGACGGCAATGATCTCAAGTCCTCCCGCCAGTGCTTGCGCCCGCGTCAGCGCACCGTCATCCCCCGCCGCCAGCGACGCCGGCAGATGCACGAACCCCGCGATGGTCGCCGGCGCGCTCGCGGCACCAAGTGAGCGGTACAACACGGCGTTGCACAGGTACGTCCCCGCGTCGTCGGACGCGGCTGCCGGCAATCCGCGCGCTTGCAGCCGCGTGACGATCCGGTGAACCGGCAGGCTCGTCAGCCGCCGCTTGGGACCCCCAGGTTCGATCAGCGCGAACGGCGGCAACATCCCCGCCCCGTCCGCATGAGCCATGCACGCATTCACCGCCTGCCGTTCGATGACGAACCCGGCAGCAGCCGTCGACACCCCAAAATGCAGCACGATGCTGGGCTTCACCCGCAAAATCGCCTGCGCCGCCCGCTCGGTGCCCCGCTCCCATTCCGTCGGCAACCGCGCCACATGGATCGCAACACCAGGAAAACGACGCCGCGCCGCCGCCGCAATCCGCACAGCGAACAGTCCAGAAAAATTGACCTCCACGCCCGGAAACGGCCCAAATCCCGTGATCAGCACTGTCGGTTTCATGCGGCCGGCCCCTGGCTCGTTGCGCAATCGGAGTGGCGGCGCCTCACAGCCCCATCAGCGCCATGACCCGGTCGACCGCCAGCGTCGGCAGCATCTTGCCGGAGCGCACGTCCGCTTCTAGCCCGGGCAACTCACTAGCGACCCGCGGGTTTGCGCGCAGCGCCCCCATCAGCCGGTCCTCCAGCATGTCGCGCATCCACGTCACCGCCTGCCGCTGCCGTCGCGCCGTAAATTCGCCCGCCTCCGCCATCTTCGTCCGGTGATCCTTGATGTGGCCCCAAAGCTTGTCCAGCCCCGAATTCTCGAGCCCCGACATAGTCAGAACGGGCGGCTGCCACACCGCATCGCGCGGCGTCAGGATATGCAGCGCGTTGCGATAGTCCTGCGCTGCCCGCTCCGCCCGCATCTTGTTGTCGCCGTCGGCTTTGTTGATCGCGATCATGTCCGCGATTTCGATGATGCCCTTCTTGATCCCTTGCAGGTCGTCGCCCCCGCCCGCGAGCAGCAGCACCAGAAAGAAGTCGACCATGTCGGCGACCGCGACTTCCGACTGCCCGACCCCGACCGTCTCCACGATGACCAAGTCGAATCCAGCCGCCTCCACCAGCGCCAGGGTTTCGCGCGTCTTGCGCGTGACGCCGCCGAGCGTGCCCGACGTCGGCGACGGCCGGATGAACGCTTGTGACGATTGCGACAGCCGGGTCATCCGCGTCTTGTCGCCCAGGATCGATCCGCCCGTCCTCTTCGATGTCGGATCGACGGCGAGCACCGCAACCTTGTGCCCCGCGTCGATGAGGTTGATGCCGAGTTGGTCGATGGTGGTCGATTTGCCCACGCCCGGCACGCCGGTGATGCCGATGCGCAGCGCCGGCGGGCGTGCGGCCTGCAACGGCAACAACGCTTGCAGCACCTGTTGCGCCAGCGCCAGATCGGCAGCCTTCGTGCTTTCCACGAGCGTAATGGCGCGTGCCAGAAGCGCGCGATTGCCATCCCTGACGCCCGAAACATAATCGGCGAGCGAGGGCGCGGTGCGGTTGGCGGCTGGCAGCATGGCGGATCCTGGCTGAAATCAACCTCGTACCACTATCATACCGGTCAGCCCGCGCCAGCGGCGGCCGGTCGCTCGGGGTCTGGAGTTCAGCCCCACCCCGACCATGACCCTGCCTTTATCATGACAGCGTGTGACGGTTGCCCCGATTGGTGTGCCTCACCTATGTTGGCCCATGACACTGCAAGCTGATTCGACCATGAAATTCCGGTGCCCCAACCCACATGTCTAGCCCCCATGCTGAGCCCCAATGCTTAGTTCAATGATTGCGCCCTGGATCCTGGAGTCGTGGCACGAGTTCTTCGTGGCGCTGTCGTTCGACGTTCCCGTCCTGGGACTGCCGGACGATAAGGCCCATATCGCGATTGCTGCGGTTGCCTTTCTGCTTCTGGTCTTCGCCTGGCGCAATGTGGCCGCGCTGCCGGGCGCCGCTCGCACGGCAATGCGCGGATTGCTGACGCTGGTGCTGCTCGCCCCCGTCGCGATTTTCGTGGCCAACCACACCGATACCGTCCGTAATGTGCGCGAATTCGTCGGATTTGAAACCGCACATCGCACCGTGGAGGCCGCGCAAACGGTTGCCCAGCCCGCGCCGGTCCCCAATCTGCCGGTGGCGAGCGCGCAGCCTCCCGAGCCGGCCCGGTCAGCTCAGCCTTCGAGCCCGCCTGAGCCTGCTTCTGCCGCAGTTGCCGCAATCGAGCCGGCACCATCGCCCGTTCCAGTCGCAACCGCCCCGGCACCCCCGGTTGCCCCGGCCGCCAACGCCAGCGCCGCCATGAAGAAAGTGGCGCAGAGCCTCGCCCGTCTCGTTCCCCGCCTCGGCCCGGATGCGGGCACGGTTCCAGTCTATTTCGGCACCGACCGCGCGAGCGACCCAGGCGCCGCCAAGCCCGACTATACGGCGGCCCGTGCCGTCCGGCTGGAACTGGGAAAAGCGATTGTGACGCTCCCCAAGCCTGGCGCAACCGGTCCCACCGCCGCCCGCTTCACCGTCAGTGAGATCGCGTCGTTATCGCGCGATGCCCTGCTGGAGGCTGTCGTGCCGCGCCTCGCGCGCGCCCGGCATTTCCCCGACCACGCCCTGGTGTTCGTACCGGGCTTCGATACGAGCTTCGAGTCGGCCCTGGTCCGCACCTCCCAGATCGCCTCCGACCTGAACTTCGACGGCGCAGCCTTCGTCTATAGCTGGCCGTCCACCGGCCGCATTGCCGAGTATGCCTACGATCGTGAAAGCGCGGGGCTTTCTGCGCCCTATCTCGCAGACTTCCTGCGCATCGTGCTGGCGCAGACCGGCGCCAAATCGATCATCATCATGACGCATGGGCTCGGCACGGCCGTCACCTTGGATACGCTGGCGGCCCTCAAGGACGAAATTCCAGCCGGCGTCACGGTGCGCGAATTGATCCTCGCCGCCCCTGACATGGATCGCTCGGCCTTCAAAGCCAAAGTCGCGGCCGTAGCCGATATCGCGCGTCGCACCACGCTTTATGTCGCCTCCAGCGATCGCGGGCTGAACATTTCGCGGCGCTATACGGGCGGGGTGCCGCGTGCAGGCGACGTCCTGGAGGGCGGTCCGATGGTCATACCCGGCGTCGAAACGGTCGACGTGAGTGTGACTGGAACCGATACCGTCGCCCTCAATCATCCAGGCAGCGTCCGTCCCGGCGCCCTGATCGCAGACATCGGCGGCCGGCTCCTAGGCAGCGATGCCCGGTATAGCATGCCGGCCGGTCTCGAAAGCGTCGCCACGCCCAAAGGCCCTTACCTGCGCTATTCGCCCAGCAAAACCTACGCGCGCTGAGGCAATCCTCTGATCCGTAAACGATCGCTCAACCCTTGTGCCGTATTCTGACACTTGGGGTTGGAGGATCTTGCAATGCTGGACGGTTTACGGCGCGCGTCTGTTCCCATGCTCGCATTTGCTCTGGGGTTCATGGCGGCCCTGCCGGTTGATCCGGCCCGCGCCGACGACGCGTACGTTTGCGATGGCGGACGCCTCGTCTATGCCAACTCGGAAACGCTGGAAAAACTCAAGCAAACCGATCCCTGCATCGCCGGCTACTATGCGCAAAACCCGCTCCGCACCGAACGGCCCCAACCAGCACCCGTTGTGATCGAGGAAGCGCCCGCTCGCCCTCGCGCCCCGCTTGCCCCCGCGCCTAAGTCCAAACCGCAAAGCCTCCAGCGCGACGCCGGTTTGAAGGGCACAACCACGGCGACGGTCAGTGCGCGCACGCCCAAAGCGCGGGCTGCCCCGCTTGCCCCGCCGCTGGCCGCAGCCGGCACTGATTTCCGCAACGTCCGCGTGATCAACGCCCCCGCGGGCAGCCCCGCCGTCTACCACCACGAGCGTTGAACGGGCCCGCGTACCCCGTCCCACTGGACCGCTGCTTACGAATTTGTTCAGACGTTCCCGGCATACTGCCTGGATGGTTTCCAAAGGGTTGCATTGGGTGAAGATATGACTCCTATCATGAAAGCCGGCGTAGGCTTGATGCTGCTGGTTGGCCTCAATCTGGTGTTGATCTACGGTCCGCAGTCGACAAATCCGGCCTTCGTGAAAGGGAGCCAGGAAGTGCCCCAGCCGCGTGAAATGCCGCGTGAAATGGCCGGTGAAATGCCCCGCGAAAAAACTGGCGGCGAGGCTGATGCGGTGAGCCCCCCTGCCCCATCCGGTCCTTCGGAACGAATGCCCCTTAAAGCCGCGCGAACCAACGCCGAAGCTGCTCCGGTGATGCCGGCGCCCGCGTCCATCCTCAACGCCCCCCCGCAGTCACAAGTCGTCCCGCAGTCACAAGTCCAGACGGGCGAGACAAAGCCGATGGCTCCCGCCCCCGCAGTCACCGCGCAGAACCTACCCAGCCCGCCCGCAGCCCCGCTCGCAACTCCTGCCGTCACCCCCGTGATGGAGCAGCCCCCCGCGGTCGAAAAAGTGCCCGACGCCGTGCGGCTCGAGGATGATCGGGCCAAGGAACTTCTGGCCGCCGAAGAGCGGCGCGGCACAGCTCTTCATCCGTTGCAGAAGGCCTCTCCTGACGACGCGGTCACGGTCTGCGAAGCCGGCTGCGGCGATGAGCGTGCCCACGTCATCATGCAGAAGCCCAAGACGCTGGTGCGCTCGGCCGTGACGGCGACGCTGCCCGCCACTGAGCTCGTCACCAACGCCATCGAATGCAAGGGCGGCTGCGGTTATCCGGTCACCGGCGCACTCCCGGTTCATGGCGCATCCAAGCTGTTGGCCGACCAGTCCGGCGCCTGGATGACCTCGGTCACCCCCACGGCCCAAGCCCGTCCCAAAACGAGCAAGGCCCTGCGCGACGACTGGATGGCCCGCATCAACCGCGAACGCGCGACGGACACCCAGGTCCAAAGCAACTAAACTTGGATCAAATGAAGACCAGGGGACTTGTCCCCTGGACCCCTTTCAAAGGGTTGCGGGTCGTCAGGGCGTAGCCCTGCAGCGCAGGGACGGGCCGCGCGCCCTGGCCTTCGCTTGCCTTACTCTGCCGCCACTTGCCCCGCATGTCCGAGCGCAGCATTGAGCTTGGCGATGAGATCGATCGCGGCCTCCGGAATATTGGTCCCCGGCCCGAACACGGCCTTGGCACCGGACGCAAACAGCGCATCGTAATCGCCCGGCGGAATGACCCCGCCGACGACGATCATGATATCCTCGCGCCCTTCGGCAGCGAGTGCCTCGCGCAATTCCGGCACCAGCGTCAGGTGACCGGCCGCCAGCGACGACACGCCGATGATGTGGACGTCGTTCTCGACCGCCTGCCGGGCCGCCTCATCGGGGGTTGCAAACAACGGCCCGATATCGACATCGAAGCCGAGATCGGCAAACGCGGTCGCGATCACCTTCTGCCCGCGGTCGTGGCCATCCTGGCCCATCTTGGCAATCAGGATGCGCGGCCGCCGTCCCTCGTTCTTCTCGAACGTATCGACCAGCGCCAGCACCTTCGCGACGTTCGTATTCATGCCGCCGGCCTCCGATTTATAAACGCCCGAGATGGCGCGGATCTCGGCGCGATGACGCCCGAACACTTCTTCCATGGCATCCGAAATTTCGCCCACGCTGGCCTTGGCGCGGGCAGCCTTCACGGCCAGATCGAGCAGATTGCCGTTCCCGCGCGCGCCTTCCGTGAGGGCGGCAAGCGCAGCCTTCACCTCGGGCTCGTTGCGTTCGCCGCGCAGCCGCTGGAGTTTAGCGATCTGCTGCTCGCGCACGCGTCTGTTGTCGACCTTCAGCACGTCGATCTTGGCGTCGCTCGAAACCTGGAACTTGTTGACGCCGACGATCGTCTGCCTGGCGGCATCGATCCGCGCCTGCGTCCGGGCCGCGGCCTCCTCGATGCGCATCTTGGGAATGCCGGCCGCGATCGCTTTGGTCATCCCGCCGAACTCTTCGACTTCCCGGATATGCGCCATCGCCTTGAGCGCGAGGTCGTGCGTCAGCTTCTCGACGAAATAACTGCCGCCCCACGGATCGATGACGCGGCACGTGCCGGTTTCCTGCTGCAGCAGCAACTGCGTGTTGCGCGCGATGCGGGCCGAGAAATCCGTCGGCAGCGCGATCGCCTCGTCGAGCGCGTTGGTGTGCAGGGATTGGGTATGGCCCTGGGTGGCAGCCATCGCTTCGAGCGCCGTTCGGGTCGCGTTGTTGAACACGTCCTGCGCGGTCAGCGACCAGCCCGACGTCTGCGAATGCGTACGTAAGCTGAGCGACCGCTGGTCCTTGGGCGCGAACTCTTTTTGGATGAGCTGCGCCCACAACAGGCGCGCCGCCCGCATCTTGGCGATTTCCATGAAGAAGTTCATGCCGATCGCCCAAAAGAACGACAGCCGCGGCGCGAAGCTATCGATCGTCATGCCGGACGCGACGCCCGCGCGGGCATATTCGACCCCGTCGGCAAGCGTGTAGGCCAGTTCCAGGTCCGCCGTCGCGCCCGCTTCCTGCATGTGATAGCCGGAAATCGAGATCGAATTGAATTTCGGCATATGGGCGGCCGTATAGCCGAAAATGTCCGAAATGATCCGCATCGAGGGCGCGGGCGGATAGATATACGTATTGCGCACCATGAATTCTTTGAGGATGTCGTTTTGGATCGTGCCCGCGAGTTTGGCCGCCGGCACGCCCTGTTCTTCGCCGGCCACGATGAACAACGCGAGCACCGGCAGCACCGCGCCATTCATGGTCATGGACACGGTCATGTCGGCGAGCGAAATGCCTGAAAACAGTGTCCGCATGTCGTAGATGCTGTCGATCGCGACGCCCGCCATCCCGACATCGCCGCGCACGCGCGGATGGTCTGAATCATAGCCCCGGTGCGTCGCCAGATCGAATGCGACCGACAAGCCCTTTTGCCCCGCCGCGATATTGCGCCGGTAGAACGCGTTACTATCTTCCGCCGTCGAAAACCCCGCATACTGCCGGATCGTCCACGGCTGCAGCGCATACATCGCCGGATATGGCCCGCGCAGGAAGGGCGCGATGCCCGGCATCGTATCGAGAAAATCCAGCCCCTTCGTATCGGCCGCCGTGTACACGGGCTTGACCGCAATCCCCTCCGGCGTCTCCCAAATGGGCGTGGCAGGCGGCACACCCTTCGCCGCGCCTGTCGCGCCCGCATCGAGCGAAATCTTTGTAAAATCAGGGATCAGGCTCATGGAAACGTCCAATCTCACTTCGGTCTCTGCAAACATAGCCGAAGCAGGCGAGAAAACCACTGCCACCAAAAGTCACAAATGGCGCTGGGCGTTGCTGGCGGTATGTCCATCCTCATGAGATACACGCTCTTGCACAGTTCCCGCCAACGGAAACAACACCTCCTCCCGATATGGTAGAAACCTTCCCGTTCACCCGCCGCGCCATAGAAATCGGCAGCCGCACATACATCGTTGACGTCGTCGACGACCAGGACGCCTTGCTGGCAGCCTCGGGCGACCGCGTCATCTTCCCGTTCGGGCTCATGCTGTGGGAATCCGCCGTTGGCCTTGGCGAGGAACTCGCGAGCCGCACACCGCCCATTGCCGGCAAAACCGTGCTGGAGCTAGGCGCCGGCCTTGGCCTGTCGGGCGTCGTTGCAGCAGCCCTCGGCGCACACGTCACCCAGACCGACCACGATCTCTCAGCCCTTGCCGCCTGCATCAAGACCGCCAGCCTCAACAACATCCCCGCCATCCGCTGCGTGCCCGGCGACTGGCACGCCTGGCGCGACATGTCGCACTACGATCTTATCATCGGCGCAGATATCGCCTACGACACGGACGACCACGAGGCCCTGTTCGTCCTGTTTCAGCGCAACCTCGCCCCCGGCGGCACGATACTGCTCGCCGACCCTGGCCGCGAAAACCAGGCGCTGCTACTGAAGCGCGCCGAGGCGCACGGCTGGCGCGTGCACCGGACGCAACGCCCCGTCGCCGACCTGAAACCGGCAAGACCTGGCGCTGCGATAGCAGTGACGATAATGGAACTGACGCAAGCCCGCCCCGCAATGGCACAAGGGTCGTTCTCGAACGTACGGCGCTGAGGTTGATACGCATGGCTTACACGGTTGCAGCCTTCTACAAATTCGTCGCCATCGCAGACGCTCCGCAGCTCCGCGGCGAGCTTCACGCCCGCTGCCACGAACTCGGTATCATCGGCACCATTTTGCTCGCGTCCGAAGGCATCAACGCGACCATTACCGGCCCGCAAGAGGGCCTCGACGCCCTCCTCGCCCACTTGCGCGCCGATCTTCGCTTTGCCGACCTCGAGGCCAAGCTGTCGGCCAGCGCACAGCAGCCGTTCCAGCGCCTCAAGGTGAAGCTGAAACGCGAAATCGTAACTCTCGGCGTGCCAAAGGCCAACCCGGCCGTCCGCGTCGGCACCTATGTCGATGCCGTCGATTGGAACGACCTGATCCGCAGCGACGGCGTGATCCTGATCGACACCCGCAATTCCTACGAATATGGCGTCGGCACCTTCCCTGGCGCGCTCGATCCCGGCACGCGCTCGTTCGGCGAGTTCCCAGCGTATGTCGCGAAAAATCTCGATCCCAAAACCAACAAGAAAGTCGCGATGTTCTGCACTGGCGGCATCCGCTGCGAAAAGGCGACCGCCTTGATGCTCGGCCTCGGCTTCGAGCACGTCTATCACCTCAAGGGCGGCATCCTGAAATACCTGGAAGTGGTCCCGCCCGATCAAAGCTTATGGCGGGGCGAATGTTTCGTGTTCGACGAGCGCGTCGCCCTCGGCCAGGGTGTCGCTGAAGGGAGCACGACGCTCTGCCGCGCCTGCGGCCAACCTCACGCGCCCGGCGAAATCTGCCCCCTTGGTCCCAAACAAAGGGGAGTTTGAGGGGTCACCCTTCAAACAGGTTGTAGGGCGGTAGCCCTGCGGATTGCGCAAGCAAGCCTCACTTGACATCGCCCATCAGTCTTTTGAGCCAAGGCGCTGCAAGCCCCATCCCGAGCGTCGCCAACGCGGCCACCGCGGCCAGCCCGCCGAAAAACGCGGCGAGCTGTCCCGCATCCGCGGTTTGGAACTCACCGCCCAGCAGCGCCGCGATCTTGCTGCCAAACGACGCCGCCAGGAACCACAAGCCCAGGATCAGCCCGACGAGGCTTGGCGGCGCGAGCTTGGTCATCGTCGATAGCCCGACGGGCGAAAGGCACAGCTCGCCGACGGTCTGCAGGAAAAACAATCCGACTAGCCACAGCGGGCTGACCTTGCCGCCAGCCGTCAGCGCCGCCGCCGGCACCATCAGCAGATAACTCAGCGTCAGGAACGCCAGCCCGAGAGTGAACTTGATCGCGCTCGACGGCTGCCGCGTGCCCATCCGCACCCAGCCCCACGCGAACACCGGCGCGAGCGCGATCACGAACAGCGGGTTCAACGCCTGAAACCAAGATGATGGAAAAGCGATGCCGAACAGGTCGCCGCGCGTCGCCTGATCGGCAAACAGCGCGAGCGTGAAGCCCGCCTGTTCGAACAGCGCCCAGAACACCATCGCCGCCAGGAAAAACGCAAACACCGCCGCCAGCCGCTGCCCGTCGAGATCGGCGCGGCGCGCGAAATAGACGACGGCGGCCACCGGCAAGATGACGAACATCAGCCGTAGCGCTTCATAGCCGCTCCGGTCGGAGAGGGCAGCTAAACCCATCAATGCAACGGTGCCCGCCAGCACGGCGGCGGTCTTGGCGAGCGGCAGCTGGGCGTCGGGCGGCGCGTGGCCGACGCCCGCGAGCCGGTCGGCGTGCCACAGATAGGAGGCGAGCCCCAGCGTCATGCCCACGCCCGCCGCCGCAAAGCCCCAATGCCAGCTCTGCGCCGGATCAAAGCCCTGGCTCGCAAGCCAGCTCTTGAACGCAGCGCTTTGCGCAAGATATCCCGTCACGAGCGGCGCGAGGAACGCGCCCAGGTTCACGCCGAGATAGAAGATCGAGAATCCCGCATCCCGTCTGGGATCGTCCTTGGCGTAGAGCCCGCCGACCATGGCCGAAATGTTGGGCTTCAAAAGCCCCGATCCGAGCGCGATCAAAACCAGTCCCAGGAAAAAGCTGGTGAGACTGTGAAGCGCCAGCGTAAAATGCCCGCACGCGATGATCATGCCGCCGATCAGCACGGCCCGCCGCGCACCCAGCCAATGGTCGGCGAGATAACCGCCCGCGATCGGCAACATGTACACGGCCATCGTATAGTTGCCGTAGAAACGTGCGGCGTCTGGCGTTGCAAACCCGAGACCGCCCTCGGCCACCGGCGCAACCATGAACAGCGTCAGCAGCGCCCGCATTCCGTAATAGGAAAACCGTTCCCACATCTCGGTGAAAAACAGCGTCGACAGCCCAGCGGGGTGGCCTGTCGACGCCGGCGGTGCAAGCTTCGTCGTCGCGGTCATGAGTGTCCCTGCAAGAGCGTCACGAGTTATGCTCGCAGGGCCATGGCCGCCCGTCCACTCCCTATTTGAGGAACGCCCGGCGCATGGGCTTCAGCAGGAACAGCGCGAGCAGCCCGGTCAGGATATCCATGGTGATGATGGTGTAAAACACCGGCAGCCAGCTTCCGGTCTTTTCGAAGATCATGGCGGCGACCGGTGCCCCTAGGATGGAGCCGATGCCCTGTGCCATGTACAAGAACCCATAATTGGTGGTCGCATGCTCCGCTCCGAACGTGTCGGTGAGCGTCGAAGGAAACAGCGAGAAAATTTCCCCCCAGCCAAAGAACACGAGCCCCGACAGCACGACGAGCAGGAACGGATCGGACCGGAACTGCAGCATCAGGAAGATAGCGATCCCCTCCAGGATGAACGCGATCGCCATCGTGTTCTCGCGTCCGATGGTGTCGGAGACCCAGCCGAAGAACGGCCGCGTCAGGCCGTTGGTCACGCGGTCGAACGTCAGCGCCGCCGGAATCGCCGCCATCGTCACGCCCAGGATCGTTACCATCGTCTTGCCGTCGATCCCGAACGCAGCCGAGAACGCCTTGAACTGCGTGATGACCATCAGCCCCCCGGTCGACATCATCGAGAACATGAGAAACATCAGCCAGAAGATCGGCGTCTTGAGCATCTCCCCCGGGGTATAGTTGCGCCCGCTCACCTCGCCCGCAAGCAGCGGCTTGATCGCGACGTCACCCTCGCGCGGCGCCCGCAGCATCAACGCAGCGATCAGGCCGACGACGGCGAAGATCGCGCCAAACGTCGCCAGCGTCGGCTGATAGCCTTTGGTCTTCATCATTTCGTCGATGGGGAACGTCGAGAAGATCGCGCCGAAGCCGTAGCCTGCTGCCACGATGCCGGTCGCAAATCCGCGCCGCTCGGGGAACCATTTCACCATGAGCCCGACGATGCCGATGTAGACGATGCCGGTGCCGATCCCGCACAAAACCCCATAGGTGAGATAAAGCCCGGTGAGATTGGTGATATAAGACGATGCGACCCAGCCGAGCCCGGACAGCACCGCGCCGAGGCCGATCAGCAGCTTGGGCCCGAACCGTTCGACCAGATACCCCTGCGCCGGCGCGAGCCACGTCTGCAGCACGATCAGGATCGTGATCGTCCACTGCACGTCCGACAGCTTCGCCCCAGTCGTCTTCATGAAGTCGTTGGTGAACAGGGTCCACACGTATTGCGGGCTCGAAATCGTCATCATGACGATAAACCCGAGCAGCAGCTGCAGCCAACGCACGCCCGACCCGGCCCGCGCCGCGGACGCGCCATCCAATGTTGCCGTCGTCATAGTTCCTAGTCTCCCAGCATCAAACTGGCATACATAATACAGATACTTCACCGCTCGGCATCTGAATTCCTCACTGCACCGCCGAAGAACAAGGCAATTGAACGTTGATTTTTTGCGCTTTTGCCTGATGAATTGGCACGCAACGAGAGACGGAAATATCTGCCGGCCCACGTTTTTGAATCGGACGACCGGGGAAGGTCACCCAGAGACGGAGCAAAAAATGCAAACGAAACTATTGGTGAAACACTTGGCTGCCACGGCAGCTGTTGGTCTAACGATGGCGCTTTCGGCGGCCGCTCAAGCCGCGCCCTTGACGTTGCTCGGCACGTCGGCTGCGCAACACCAGTCACTTGCAGTCCAGGTCGACTATCGCGACCGCTGTGTAAACGTGCGCCATGAATGCGCCGAACGCTGGGGCTGGGGCTCGTGGCGCTTCCGCCGCTGCGTCCGCCTGCACCGCTGCGGCTAAGCTTTACGCTTAGAGCATTTTCCGACGAAGTGGATACCGGTTCGTCGCAGAAAATACGGCAAAATCAATAACCTAGAGAAAAATTCCGATTCCGTAGGATCGGAATTTTCTCTAGCTTCAAAACCCCGCAGCGGCGCCGTCGCTGCGGGGGTCTGACGCGCCTTCGATAACGCCGGCCTTGTCGCCCTGTGTATGCGCCACCAGCGCGCCCGCGTGTCCCATGGTTTCCTCGAACGGGCCGACGATCTCGACATCGTGACCGGCCGCCGAAAGCCGCGCGAATACGTCGGGCGCAAACCGGTTCTCGATCCGCAAGTTGGTCGCATCCGACCCCCACGTACGGCCCAGCAGCCAGCGCGGCGCGGTTATTGCGGCCTGCAGGTCCTGCCCGTAATCGGCATACCGTGTATAGACTGCCGCCTGTGTCTGCGGCTGGCCTTCGCCCCCCATCGTCCCGTAGGGCATGACGCGGCCATCGTTGAACAGCGCCATGGCCGGCTGGATGGTGTGGAACGGCCGCCGCAGCGGCGTCAGTGCATTGGTGTGCCCAGGCGAGAGAGCGAACGACGTCCCCCGGTTTTGCCACACGATGCCCGTCGACGGCAGCACGACGCCAGAGCCGAACTCCCAGTAGATGCTTTGGATGAAGCTGACGGCGGTGCCATCCTTGTCGATCGCGCCGAGCCAGACCGTATCGCCTTTCTTGGCGGTGTGCGGCCACGGCAGCGCGCGGGCCTTGTCGATTAGGGCCGCGTCCGCATCCAGCGTTTCGGGTTTGAGGTAATGCTGGGGATCAGCGCGCATGTAGGCTGGATCGGTGACCTCCGCGTCTCGCACCAGGAAAGCGCGCTTGGTCGCCTCAACGAGCGCGTGCACGTAGTCGAACCCTTCGGCCTCCGCCGGGCGGATGCGGTCGAACAGCCCCAGGATCATCATCGATGCGAGCCCTTGCGTGGGCGGCGGCATGCCGTAAGCCGTTGCCTGCGTCAGCGCGACGGCGAGCGGCGTGACCGATAGCGCCTTGTGACGCTCGAAATCCGCCAGCCGCAGCGGACTGCCTGCCCGTTCGAGTTCTGCCGCCATCGAGCGCGCAAGGTCGCCGCGGTAAAAATCGTCGAGGCCGGCCGCCGCGAGCTGGTCCAGCGTCCTCGCCAGCTGTCCGTTGCAAAACACCTGCCCCACGGCGGGCGGCGCCCCGCCCGGCATGAATTTCGCGGCGAATCCCGGCACATGTTCGAGTTCGGCGCGCTTGCCGATGTTGTTCTTGGCCTGCGTATGCGTGACGGGAAACCCGTTGCGGGCATAATGCGTTGCGTCCGCCAGCAGGCGCGAGAGCGGCAGCTTGCCCCCGAGGCCCTGGCTCGCCGCGAGCGCCGCCTGCCAGCCCGACACCGCCCCTGCCATCGTCAGCGCGCTCAGCGGCCCGCGCGATGGAATGGCCGTTGCTAAGCCCTGCTCGGCGTAGAACTGCGCAGACGCAAGGCCCGCTGACGCCCCGCACGCATCGATCGCGATAGGCGGCCTGCCCCCGCGCGAAATCAGCCAGAAATTGTCGCCGCCAAGCCCGTTCATGTGGGGATAGACGACCGCGATTGTGCTCGCCGCCGCGATCATGGCTTCGACCGCATTGCCGCCGTCGCGCAGCACGCCAAGCCCCGCCTCTGCCGCCAGATGGTGGGGTGCAACCACCATTCCCCGTGTCGCGTGGCGGCTCTGCAGCATGGTTATTCCTCGATTGTTTTGGGTGGGCCCGCGGTCAGCTCGTGGCCAGCGTTGGCAGGCAGGCGAACCATCTTAAAGATGCATAACGCCGACAGTCCCGCTACCACGAACAAGGCGTTCGAGAAATCCCCCGCTTGCGGTGCGGCGTGCCGGTGCGCCGCCTGCGACCATTCGAGCGCGACCGCGCCGATCGCAACCCCCATGCTGAGCGAGACCTGTTGGGCGACGCTGGAAATACTGGTCGCCGCGCCCGCCTGCCGCGGCGCGATATCGGCGTACGAAAGCGCGTGCATGCTGGTGAACTGCAGCGACCGGAACACCCCGCTCATGAGCATAAGCAGAACGATCAGAAGATGCGGTGTCAGCGGCGTCAGAAATCCGGTAAGGCCGATCGAGGCGACCGCCAGCACGGAATTGGCGATGAGCACGCGGCGAAACCCGAACGCTTTGAGAATACGCCCGCCGAACACCTTTGAAAGCAGCGCTCCCGCCGACGTGACGAACGTCAATGCCCCCGACGTCAGCGCGTCCAGCCCAAAGCCGATCTGCAGCATCAGCGGAAACAGGAACGCAACCGCTCCGACCCCGATGCGGAACAGGCAGCCGCCCCAGATGCCGGCATCGAACGATTGCAACTCGAACAGCCGCAGATCGAGCAGCGGATGGGCCACTACGCGGGCATGCCGCACATAGGCCGCCGCGGCCGTTGCGCCAGCGACGAACGAGGCCGCAATCGCCCAGTCGGGTGCGACGTGGCGGCCGAGCGCGGTCGCCCCCAGGATCAACCCCAGCAAAGCGATGGCGCACAGCACGAAGCCTTTGCCGTCGAGCGGCGTCGGCTCCGGGCGCTCGTCGTTGAAATACAACGTCGCCATGACGAGGCCGACGACCCCGATCGGAATATTGACCAGAAAGATCCATCGCCAATCGGTATAGGTGACGATGGCCCCGCCCAGCAGTGGCCCCATCATCGGGCCGATGAGCGCTGGGATCGTCAGCGTCGCCAGCGCGGCCACCAGTTCAGTCTTTGGCACCGACCGCACGATCACCATCCGCCCGACCGGCGTCATCATGGCCCCGCCCACCCCCTGGATGAAGCGCCAGACGACGAATCCCGCGAGCGAGGACGAAAACGCACATCCAATCGAGGATGCCAGAAACAGGATCAGCGCGCACCGGAACGTCGTGCGCGCGCCGAGCCGGTCGGCGACCCAGCTGGAAACGGGAATGAAAATCGCGAGCCCGACGAGATACGAGGTAATCGCGAGCTTGAGCGAAATGGCATCGACGCCGAGATCGCGGGCGATGGTTGGAAGCGCGGTGGCAAGGATGGTCGAGTCCATGTTCTCCATGAACAAGGCCGTCGCCACGACTAATGGGATGATGCGAATTTGCATGCGGTGCGGTATGAATTGGGGCTGCCGTACCGTCAATGCGGCGCTAGAACATAATCCCGCAAAACCGTCAGCCTCGAGGAAAACGCCATGTCGATTAAACCGCTATTCACGGCGACTGCAACGGCCATCGGCGGCCGCAACGGCCATTCCGAAGCCGCCGATCACACGGTGAGCGTGGATCTGTCGGTGCCAAAGGAAATGGGCGGCCCCGGCAAACCGGGCACCACCACGCCCGAGCACCTATTTGCCTGCGGTTATGCGGCGTGCTTTGGCGGCGCCCTCGATTTTGTAGCAAGCCAGCACAAGAAGAGCGCCAAGGATGCCAAGGTGATCTGCGCCGTAACTGTCGGCCCGCGCGATGCCGGCGGCTTCGGCATTGCGGTCAAGATGAATGTGGAAGACCTGAGCCTGCCCCAGGCTGAGCTTGAAAGCCTAGTCCACGAAGCCCACGAAAAAATTTGCCCCTATTCGCACGCCACCCGCGGCAACGTCGACGTCGCCTTTACGATCAAGGGAGCCTGATCCCGCCGGGCGCGCGAGGTTTGACCGGCGTGAGTGAAATCTCTTGCAAGCGGAATGCAGCATGGCGATGGAATAACTGAATCTGGTGACGGGCATTGGCGACTCAGTTGAAAAGCCGTAACTACAAGTCGAACGGCCAACTGCTATGGAACCAAAGGAGGAACCGATGGGTTTCCGCTTCCAAAAAAGAATTCCGATATTTCCAGGCGTTTACCTCAACCTCAGCAAGTCCGGTGTCAGCCTGAGCCTTGGCGGTCACGGCGCAACGGTCAATCTGGGCAGCGAGCGCCGCACCGTGAACGTTGGGATCCCTGGCACGGGGATGAGCTATCGTATGCCGCTCACAGGTGCAATCGTCGGCATCATCGTGGCGTTGATTGTCGTTCTGGGTCTGGTCTGGCTGGTCAAACCTGACTTGATCAAGCCCGCGCTGCACTGGTGGCAACCCAAGCTGTTTCCCCTCTGATCCCTGGCCAGCGGCAGAAAACAAAAAAGGCCACCTGCAAAGGTGGCCTTTCTCATGTCATCAATACCTCATGTCATGATGCGTCGTGTCATCAATGCCTGCGGCGATCAGCCCATCATCATCTCGACGTGTTCCCAATTCACGAGATTGTCGAACCAGGCTTCGAGATACTTGGCGCGCGCATTGCGATAGTCGATGTAATAGCTATGCTCCCATACATCGCAGCCGAGGATCGGCTTGGCGCTATGCATCAACGGGTTCTCGCCATTGGGGGTCTTCATGATCTCCAGTTTGCCGTCGCGAATTGCGAGCCAGCACCAGCCCGAACCAAACTGGGTAACCCCGGCATTGATAAAGTCGGCGCGAACCTTGTCAAACCCGCCGAGCGGCTCCATCAACGCCTGCAGTTGAGCCGGAATTTTTTTGCCGCCGCCGCCTTTTTTCATCCAGTTCCAGAAGTGCAAGTGATTGTAATGCTGTCCGATATTGTTGACGAGCCCTGCATTTTTGCCGGCATAGGCCGCCACGCAGATGTCTTCGATGCTCTTGCCCTCGAGGCCTGAGCCCACGATCAGCTTGTTGCCGTTGTCCACATAAGCCAGATGATGCTTGTCGTGATGAAACTGCAGCGTTTCGACCGACATATACGGTGCAAGCGCGTCATAGCTGTAGGGCAAGTCTGGAAGCTTGAAGGACATGGGTGATTGTTTCCTGAGGCTGAACTGAGCAGATTGCGCACGCGCGAGGAACGCCAGTAACGGGCGCAGGTTCCATTCGGGACCAAACCTAACGGCACTCCGCCGCGATTGCAATCGCGCAAAAACAGCCGTGCGGAGCCGGGACAACCCGACTGGGCTGGCGGCTATACAGTCTGCAAAATGCCGGTTGAAAACATGGAAGTAGGGGCGCAGCAGCCCTGCCCGCTACGCCCCAGCAAAGACACCGGGGAAGGTGTTGTCGAGGGTTATTTATCAGGGTGGTGTGAGACTAGCGGGCGGCGTTGAACGCATTCTGAATATGGCGTTCATCGCCCGTTCATGCGGCGGTATCGCGTTCGCCGCCAAATCCAGGCCGCCTGAATTTTAGAACGTTGTTTCAAAATGGGCCGGATTAGCCAGTTCGTCGCAGCCAAAATAGACCGATCGGCATAAATTCTCTCTTGAAACCGAAGGCCATATCAGTCATTAGCACTAATTGAACAATTAGCCCCTACTGATAGGGCAGTGTTGTTAAACCCTTTAGCCTGGACCTGAATTGGCTCTTGCGCCGGTTCCGTTATCACAACATCACCGATCTAGAACACGAAGAAAGGATCTCCGCGTGGCTACTCCTAATGTTGATAAGATGTCGCTCAAAGACCTGGTCGAACTCGATCTGAAAGTTCAAAAGGCTATCAGCATCGCCAAAGAGCGCGAGCGTGCAGAGCTGAAGCATAAGATCGCGGCTTTGGCCGAAGACTCAGGGTTCTCCGTCAGCGAATTGTTTGGCGGCCGCGGCGCAGCCAAAGGCAAGTCGACGGGCATCGCCAAATACAAAAATCCCGACAATCACTCCGAAACCTGGACCGGCCGCGGCCGCAAGCCCAATTGGCTCGTGGCAAAGCTTTCCAAGGGCGCAAAGATGGTGGAATTCGAAATCTAACGGTTGCCGCTCGCTGCTTTAACGCTGCCTGCAATTTGTTTTCACCCGCCATGGCCCGCAGTGCGAAAGCGTTGCGGGCCTCGTTGTATTCCAGGCGGTCCGGCGGCCAATTCTGATGTGTAATCGCAGCGCCAATATCAGTGGCGCTTCGGTCAAGCCTTGGGCGGGTTGCCTGCCGGCGAAGCGAGGCGCTGCAAGCGCTCGATAAGCGCGTCTCTCGACTGCTTAAAGCCGTCAGCTATCCAATCCGCCTCGACGCGGCCCAGCAAGACCCCGACTTCAGGACCCGGTTTCAGCCCAAGTGCAATCGCATCGGCTCCCGAAAGTGGGAATACCGGCGCGCTCCAGCGGTCGCACAGCGTAGCAAGCTCCGTGCTGTCCGCATCGTTGGCGTCACGTGACGACCGGCTCCAGGCCAGTAGTATCGCGTCCTTGTAGAGCCCCGGCCCGATTCGGTAGGCCAACGCTTTGGCCGGCAGTTCCTTCATTTCCAACAGCAGCGGCCGCGCCGTCTGCGCGAGCGCCAGCAGCCGGTTTCGGTCGCGAGCCGCCAATTTGAGCCGCCGGTCGAGGCGCTTCACCGCCCGTTCGTCGACGGCTGCGATTGCGGCCAGCCGCAACACGGCATCCGCCGGCAAGCCCAGGCACTGCTCGAGCGCCGCGAGTTTGGCGAGTGCCGCCCCGTCCGCGCCCCTCTCTGCGGCTGGGCCTGGCTCAGACGTTCCCTCCGGCGCAAACAGCGCGTCAAACACCCCGCACGCGATCAGCGCCTGCGCAACGCGCACAGCATGAGGCGCCGCGAGCAGCTTGAACAGTTCGCTCTGGATGCGCTCCCCCGAGATTTGGCGCAAATTCGCGCAGAGCGCCGTGGACGCAGCGAGCCCCGGCGGGTCGAGCGCCCCATCGGGACTATAAATGGCCGTGAACCGGAAAAACCGCAGAATGCGCAGATAGTCTTCGCCGATGCGCTGCGCGGCATCCCCGATGAAACGCACTTTCATGGGCGAAAGGTCGGCAAGCCCCCCCAGCGGATCAAACAGCGCGCCTTTGCGGTCGCAATAGAGCGCGTTGATGGTGAAGTCGCGCCGGCTCGCATCCGCCACCCAGTCGTTGGTGAAAGCGACGTCCGCGCGCCGGCCGTCCGTCGCAATATCCAGCCGTAGCGTCGTCACTTCGATGGGTGTCCCGTGGGCAATGACGGTCACGGTCCCGTGGCCGATCCCCGTCGGGATCGTTTTGAGCCCGGCGGCCTCCGCGAGCCGCATCGTTTCCGCCGGCGGCGCGTCGGTCGCGATATCGATGTCCGTTGCAGGCAGCCCCAGCAACGTGTTGCGTACGATTCCGCCGACCGCCCGCGCCGCATATCCGCCCCCTTCCAGCGCTGCGAAAACGGCTTGAGTTGCGGGGGCGTCGAGCCATCGAGCGGTGAGGTGCGGCGTCATTTCATGCGGCCGGGAATGACCTTGCCGTCTTTGAACACGGCCGGCTCATAGGCGTCCCCCGGCTTCCCATTGCCAACGTTGCCAAAGATCGCAAGCACCATTCCCACGAGCACCGCACCCAGGAACGCCAGCGTAAGCATCGGCGCGCGGTTGAGTACGGCTGCGGTTGAGGTTCCGTCCCGCCGGTTGAGGAACGCAAACGAAAGGTAGAGCGCTGCTGGCAGCAGAAACAGCATCATGTTTTCGATAAGAACCCGGATCATGAAGTGAAGAGCCTCTCGTGCATATTCTTGAGAATTCCGGCGGTTGCGCCCCAGATATAGCGGTTTTCATAGGGCATCGCATAAAACCGGCGTTCAATTCCCTGCCACTGCTTGGTATGGGTCTGGTGATTGGCCTCATTCATCAGAAACTCGAGCGGCACCTCGAACACATCCGCCACTTCGGCAGGTTCTAGCCGCAAGGTGAAGCCGGTCTCGACCAAAGCGAGCAACGGGGCGATCGCATACCCCGTACCCGTAATGTAGGTGTCGAGAAAGCCGAGCGGTTGCACCAGATCGGGCGCAAGGCCGATTTCCTCCGCCGCTTCCCGCAAAGCCGCATCCGTAGCGCTTTCCTCCGGATCGATGCGCCCGCCTGGAAAGGCGATCTGGCCGGCGTGTTTCGTCAACGTGTGCGTGCGCTGGGTCAGCAGCATCGTGAGCGGCCGGCGCGCAACGACCGGCACCAACACGGCAGCCGCTCGCAGTCGTTCGGGCTTCGCTCCGGCCAGCTCGGGATTGAGGTCGTAGTCGCTCGGATCCATGCCGCCCGCGCGCGGCGATGCGAGCCGCGATCGCGCCAGCGCTGCAAACCGGGCCGCGTCACAGGTACTCAGCGCATCGATGGGGGCGGATCGGTTTGGCGTCATCCCCCGTCTCTACCATGACCGCGCGCGGTTGCCATGTTTCCGGCGCGCCGGTCGCTTATCTATTTGCTGTAAACTTGCCCTATATAAGGGGACGGCTGAGCAAATGGCTGAGGCATCGGCGATCCTGCCGGGCGCCCGGCGCGGGCAATGGTTACGGGCCTCACCTGCAAGAAGTAGAGCAAGAAGTAGAGTGAGAGCAGCATTTAAGGAGACGACGACCCGATGCGAGTGTTGGCGCACTTTTCCCGTCGCAGCCTGCTGGCAACGGCTCTCACGTTCGCGGCAGCGGCGGGGCTGCCCCATGCGCCTGTCGCGTACGCTGGCATCGCCGACGACTTCTCGGCGCGCCTCAATTCGTCTCAACGCCAGCAGTTCCAGTCCTGGCGCACCTCCAAGCGCGTTCATGAGGCCCAACTCGACGCCTACTGGGCAGCCGTCGAAGGCAAACGGGCCGAGCGGCGCAAGAAGAAGGCAGCCCGTCTCGAATTGACGTCAGCCGATTACGTTCAGTCTTTTCCACCCAAGTACGAGGGCCCCCAACTCCCGCCCGACCTGCTGCGCGCCTGGAACAGGTTTGTCGCCGAGGAAGAGGCAAAACAGCCCCCGCCCCTGGTTCCACCGAAGGAAATACCGGGGCTCGACGATTTCCTCGCCGCCGCCCGCAACGTATACGGCTTCACCCCCGAACGCGTTTCCGAGCGCGAGTTCAAGGATCGTTACGCCGAAGAAGCCGTGGCGCTGGGCCTGACCAAATCGCAAGTCGTGCGCGTCTACGCGCTTGAAACCAGCGGCCAGGGTACCGCGGACATGCAGTCGGGGGTGCACCCCATCAGCAAGCGCGGCCGGCCGATCTCGACCGCGCTCGGCTACGCCCAGCTGCTCGACGCCAATTCCGTCAGCGAATTGGCCAAGCACGGCCGCCGCTTCCTCGCCCGCCTTGAGCAGATGGCGCTTCGCGCAGATAGTCCCCGCGAGCGCGCGCTGCAGCTGAGGGCCAAAGCCGCCGTTCTCACGCAGATGTGGACGGACGCAAGATCCGTCCCCAATGATTGGGCGCAGCACCGCGCGTTCGCTAAGACGCCGCAAGGCCAGGGCATCCATGCGATCAATCTTGATGGCGACATCGGTCCGATGCTGCAGGCGATCAAGCTGCTGGGTTTGAAGGAAGAGGCCGAAAAGGCGGGTAAGCTCACGCTGGCGGGCGCCGAAATGGAACTGATGAATCTGGCCGGCCCCGGCACTGGCCTCGAAATCCTGCTCTTTCCGGCCGCCGCCGGCGCGCCGACTCCCAACTTTTTTGCCCGCAGCGCCTATTACGTGAACAAGATGACGAATAACCTGACCGGCGCGGGTCTGCTCGCCGAACTTGATAAACGCATGGACGCCGACATCGGCAAGCCCGGCGCGGTGGAATTCAGCTCAGCTTTCGACAGCATTGCCAGCGCTCCCCTCCCCTGGCGTTGACAATGCTGCAAACCCGCCCGTCTGCCGCAGCGCTTCGCCCAGTACGATGGCCGCGGCCACCGCGATATTGAGTGAGCGTAAGCCCGCCACCATGGGAATCCGCACCCGCGCGTCCGCGTGGGTGTGAACGCAGAGCGGCACGCCGGCACTCTCCCGTCCAAGCAGGATGATGTCGTCGCCCCGGAACACGAACTCTAGATGGTTTTGGCCTGCGTGAGTCGTCAGCAGCACGAGGCGGGGTGCGGGCGTCTGGGCAACCCGTACCGCCTCGAACGCCTCGAAACTCATATGCCGCGTCAGCACGACGTGTTCGAGGTAATCGAGCCCTGCCCGCTTCAGCGAGCGGTCGCTCATATCGAACCCGGTCGGGCCGATCACATCGACAGCCACGTCGAGGCAAGCCGCCAGCCGCAGGATCGTGCCGGTGTTCTGGGGAATATCTGGCTGGTAGAGTGCTAGTCGCACGCGCGCCTCCATGGTTTTGCCGGCCAACCAGCAGCGTTAGTAGAGGTTTGTTGGCCAAAGGTAGGGGGCTTTCACGCTATTTGTCGCGTTGAGGCCAAGAGCCAACGATGTCAAAACAGCGCATGGTTGATCGGGCGGGTCAGTCCCGCGTAAAAGCATAACATCACATCCGGGTTCCCAAGCGCATCTTGCGGTCGGGTCACTCGAGGCTTTTCGGAGGCATTCGTGTCAGCAGACGTCGAAGACACACACAAACGCGACTTCCTGGTGCTCGCGGGCAATACGTTCGCAGCCATCGGCGGGGCGTCCCTGCTATGGCCGTTCGTGCAACAGATGAACCCCGACGCGAGCGCGCTGGCGCTGGCGTCCATCGAAGTCGACCTGACGCCGGTGAAGCCCGGCCAAGCCATCACGGTCATGTGGCGCGGCAAGCCGGTGTTCATCCGCAACCGCAACGCGGACGAAATCAAGCAGGCACAGGCCGTTGACGTGAAGGCGCTGGTCGACACCAGCGCTCGCAACGATGCCCTGCCTGATGCAACACCCGCTCTCGACGAAGACCGCGTCAAGAAGGGCAAGGAAAACTGGCTCGTGCTCGTGGGCGTGTGCACCCACTTGGGCTGCATCCCCAAGGGCCAGTCGATTGCTGACAGCCGCGGCGATTTCGGTGGCTGGTTCTGCCCCTGCCACGGTTCGCACTACGACACGTCGGGCCGCATCCGCAAAGGTCCCGCGCCGCGCAATCTGGAAGTTCCCGTCTATTCGTTCGTGTCCGACACCAAGATCAAGATCGGCTGAGCCTTCTGGCGACGCGCCCTTCGTTTTCGCCCCTCAATATTGGTGATACCATGTCCGGCCATTCGACCTACGAACCCAAATCCAACGTCTCGAAGTGGTTCGACGAGCGCCTTCCCGTCGTCCGCCTTATGCACGACAGCTTCGTCGCCTTCCCCACGCCGCGCAACCTCAACTACCTGTGGACGTTCGGCGGCATCCTCGTGTTCTGCCTCGTCGCCCAGCTGGTGACCGGCATCATCCTTGCGATGCATTACGTGCCCAACGACCAGATGGCGTTCAACTCGGTCCAGCACATCAAGCGCGACGTGAACTACGGCTGGCTCATCCAGCCGATGCACGCTGTCGGCGCCTCGATGTTCTTCCTCGCCGTCTACATCCACATCTTCCGCGGCCTCTACTACGGATCGTATAAGGCGCCCCGCGAAGTGCTCTGGATCCTCGGCGTGTTCATCCTGCTTGCCATGATGGCAACGGGGTTCCTCGGCTATACGCTGCCCTGGGGGCAGATGAGCTTTTGGGGTGCTACAGTTATCACCAACCTGTTCTCCTCGCTCGACGGCGTGATCCCTGGCCTCGGCACAGCCATCGTCACGTGGTTGTGGGGCGGCTTCTCGGTCGGCAACGCCACGCTGAACCGCTTCTTCTCGCTCCACTATCTGCTGCCGTTCGTGATCTTCGGCCTCGTTATCCTGCACGTCTGGGCGCTTCACGTGGCCGGCCAGAACAACCCGACCGGACTTGAAATCAAGCAGCCCGCCGACGCGGTGCCGATGTACCCTTACGCGGTCACCAAGGACGTGTTCGGGATGTTCGTATTCCTGATCCCGTTCGCCTACTTCGTGTTCTTCATGCCCGATTGGCTCGGCCACGCCGACAACTACACCCCCGCCGACCCGCTGGTGACGCCGCCCCACATTGTGCCTGAGTGGTACTTCCTGCCGTTCTACGCCATCCTGCGCGCCATCCCCTCCAAGCTTGGCGGCGTCATCGCGATGGTCTCGGCAATCGTGATCCTGGTTTTCGTGCCCTGGCTCGACACCAGCCGCGTCCGCTCGTGCAAGTATCGTCCGATCTTCAAGTGGTGCTTCTGGGCGTTCGCTTTCACCTGCCTCGCGCTCGGTTATCTCGGTGCGATGCCGGCCGAAGAGCCCTACATCACCTGGGCGCGGATCTTCACCTTCCTGTACTTCGCCTTCTTCCTCCTCGCGATGCCGATCGTCGGCATTCTCGAGACCCCCAGTAAGCTGCCGCGCTCGATTATGGAATCGGTGCTCGGCAAACCCGGCAGCACAGGTGGCCACATGCCCGCCGGCGCCTCGGCCGCCCCAGAAAAACGTTGAAGGACGGGAGCCTCACGCCATGAAGATCATCTCGTCTCTTGCAGCTGCGGCCGCGCTCGCGGCAGCCGTGCTCGTGGTCCCCGTGCATGCGGAGGAACATCACTTCGAATACGAGCGCCAGAAATGGACGTTCGGCGGCTTCTGGGGCCAGTACGACAAGGACCAGCTGCAGCGTGGCTTCCAGATCTATCAGCAGGTCTGCGCCAACTGCCACGGCCTCAGTCGCGTGAACTTCCGCAATCTAGTGCAGAAGGGCGGGCCTGAGTTTCCTGAAGCCTCCGTCAAGGAACTTGCCGCGAACTGGCCTAACAAGCCGCTCGCTGGACCCAATGACGACGGTGCGATTGCCGACAAGAAGGGCAACCTTCTGACCCGCCCTGCCCTGTTGTCGGATCCTATCCTTGGCCCCTACCGCAACGACAAGGAAGCCAAGGCCGCCCAGAACGGCGCTCTGCCGCCCGACTTGTCGGTCATCGCCAAGGCCCGCGACGTCCATAACGACGGCATCTGGTACGTTCACTTCGCCAAGATGGGGCGGGATGTGTTCAACGGCTACCAGGAAGGCGGCCCAGACTATATCTTCAACCTGCTGACGAATTACGCCGAGCCCCCAGCCGGCTTCAAGCTCGGCGACGGTCTGAACTACAACAAGGCGTTTCCCGGCAATCAGATTGCGATGGTGCCGCCGCTGTCGGCGGACAACGTCATCAAGTACGCGGATGGCAAGGGCACGTTCGAAGAAAATGCCCACGACATTTCGGCCTTCCTCGCCTGGGCCGCAGACCCAGCCCTCAACGAACGCAAGGCGATGGGCTGGCAGGTCATGCTGTACCTGCTCATCACCTGCGTGCTTCTCTACGCCGGCAAGAAACAGGTCTGGAACCGCATTCCGCACTGAGCGGACTGAGCGGCTGCAGCTACCAAATGGCCGGGCATCGCTCGGCCATTTTCTTATGGACTATTGTAATGGGGTCCAGGGGATGAATCCCCTGGCCTTCACTTCCCCGAAGCAAGGCAGGATTTTATGACGGCATCGGTTCTCGGCATCATCGGCGGCAGCGGTTTCTACAGCTTGCCAGGGCTCTCGAACGCGCGCTGGGAGACGGTCGCGAGCCCCTGGGGCGCGCCCTCCGACCAGGTCCTGTTCGCCGACATCGACGGCCTGCCCGTGCGCTTCCTGCCGCGCCACGGCCGCGGCCACAAGTTTTCGCCAAGTGAGATCAACTACCGCGCCAACATCGACGCGATGAAGCGCGCCGGCGTCACCGACCTCGTTTCCATCTCCGCCTGCGGGTCCTTGAAGGAGCATCTGGCGCCCGGCGTGTTCGTACTCGTCGACCAGTTCATCGACCGCACGTTCGCGCGCGAAAAGACGTTCTACACGTCCGGCATGGTGGCTCACGTCTCGCTCGCCGATCCGGTTTCCCCGCTCCTGCTCGACGAACTGGAAAGCGCCATCAAGACGGAAGCGATCCCCTACCAGCGCGGCGGCACGTACATCGTGATGGAAGGCCCGCAGTTCTCGACGCGGGCCGAAAGCAACCTCTACCGCAGCTGGGGCTGCGACGTGATCGGCATGACCAACATGCCCGAAGCCAAGCTCGCCCGCGAAGCTGAACTTTGCTACGCGACCGTCGCCATGGTCACCGACTACGACTGCTGGCATTCGGACCACGAAGCCGTTGACGTCGCGGCGGTCATCAAGGTCATGAAGGGCAACACGCAAGCCGCCCAACGCTTGGTTGTGACGCTGGCGAAGCACTTCCCGCGCGTGCACCCGCCCTGCCCCATCGGCTCGGACACGGCGCTCTCGGTCGCCATGATCACCGCCCCAGAAGCGCGCGACCCAGCCCTCCTGGCCAAGCTCGATGCCGTGGCCGGGCGCGTGCTGAAGGTCTAGCCCCCGTCGTCCCCGCAGCGCATGCCCCCCATCGGCGAGCTGCCCGTTGTTTGGTACCAAGTACCAAAAAGGGAGTGGGCTTGGGGGAACTCGTTCCCCGAATTGGGTGCGGGCGATAGCCCGCGCGCGCAGCGCCGTATATATCTCAGCCCATGACCAATCTATTCGAAGCAGCCGGTCTCTCCAAATCGGCACCCCGCCCGCTGGCCGATCGACTGCGCCCCAGAAAGCTATCCGAAGTCGTCGGCCAGGACCACATCACGGGCCCCGAAGGGACACTGACGCGGTTCTTGAACAGCAGTCGTCTGCCGAGCCTCATCTTGTGGGGCCCGCCCGGCTGCGGCAAGACCACGGTTGCGCGGCTCATCGCGGACGAAAGTAAGCTCGAGTTTGAGCAGCTTTCGGCGATTTTTTCAGGCGTCGCCGACCTGCGCAAGGCGTTCGAGCGCGCGCGCGCCAACCGCGAGCAGGGCCGCGGCACGCTGCTGTTCGTCGACGAAATCCACCGCTTCAACAAAGCCCAGCAGGACAGTTTCCTCCCCCACATGGAGGACGGCACGATCACGCTGGTGGGCGCGACCACGGAAAATCCGAGCTTCGAGCTGAACGCCGCCGTGTTGTCGCGCGCGACCGTTCTCGTGTTTCATCGCCACGATGACGCGGCGCTCGAAACCCTGTTGCAACGGGCCGAGGCGGAAGAAAAACACCCGCTTCCCCTCACTGCCGACGCCCGCACGGCGCTCGTTGGCATGGCCGATGGCGACGGCCGCGCCGTGATCAACCTCGCCGCCGACGTCTATGCCGGCGTCGCCCCCGGCAGCCCGGATGTGGACCGTGCAGGCCTCGTCAAAATCGTCCAGCGCCGCGCGCCGCTTTACGATAAATCCGCCGACGGCCACTACAACCTGATCAGCGCGCTGCACAAGTCGGTGCGCGGGTCCGACCCCGACGCGGCGTTGTATTATCTGTGCCGTATGCTGGACGCCGGCGAAGATCGTTTGTTTCTAGCCCGCCGCCTCGTGCGGATGGCCGTCGAGGATATCGGGCTCGCCGACCCCGACGCGGTGCATCAGGCGCTGGCTGCCAAGGACACCTTCGATTTCCTGGGCTCGCCCGAAGGCGAGTTAGCGCTCGCCCAGGCGACCGTGTATCTCGCGACCGCGCCCAAATCGAACGGCGTCTACGTTGCCTACAAGGCGGCGATGCGCTCGGCCAAGGAGCACGGCTCGCTGCCGCCGCCCAAGCACATCCTCAACGCGCCGACGTCGCTCATGGAAGACCAGGGCTACGGTGAGGGCTACCAATACGACCACGACGCGCCCGACGGCTTCTCGGGCCAGAACTATTTCCCGGACGGAATGAGCGAGGATGGGATGAAGCGCCCGAAGTTCTACGATCCTCCCGAGCGCGGTTTTGAGCGCGAGATCAATAAACGCCTCGCCTACTGGGACGGCCTCAGGAAGAAGCGGGGCGGTTGACTTGAGCGAGGCTTTCCAAGGGCGTGTCCGTCCCCCGCAGCGCGGCTCCGCCCCGGCGGCCCTCACTCTCTAAGACTACGCCCCAAAAACACGATCTCTTTCCCGTGCGAGAGCGTGCTGCCGCGCTCGATAAAGCCGAGCCGCTCGTAGAAACCGACGTTGCGCACGCCCTTGCCGGTGACGACGTGAACGCCAGGTAGCCCCGCCGCGCGCGCCGCCTCGCAAAACGCGTCCACCAGCCGCGAACCGACGCCACCGTTGCGCAACGAGGCATCGAGATTGACGTGGAGGTGCCCAGGGAACCGCCGTGTCAGGGGTGCAAAATCCTTGAAAAAACCAACGTCTGAAAAGCGCGCCGTCGATGCAGGATCGTCGAAACTTCCGGCCAGATAGCCCACGACCATCCCCTCATCGCCGAGGGCGACGAAAACCAGACCGGGATCGAACGTCAAATAACGCCCCAGCCAACGCTCTTGAAACGCGATTTTGGCGTCGGGACTGGCAAAGCTTTGGGTGCCACTGGCCGCAAAGAAAATGCGCGCGATAGAGGCAGTGGCCTCAAGCTGTGCGTTGGCGGACAAATCGAGCAGCCGGCAAATTCGGGTCATGGCCGCTCGCTTGGCAAAACGCGAAGCTCCGCAAACAAGGGCTGGAGGTGTTCCAGCCCTCGTAGAACGTCGTCGCCCGGGTCTACCACCCTTCGACGCAAGCCCGGTAACGGCGGTACCAGTATCGGCTGCCGGTTTCGTGCCAGCGCGCGCGCAGCCATCCGCAACCCGTCGGGCCTACATAAGCCGGCGCAAAATACAGACCACCGTACCCGCGGCGATATCCGCGGTGGCCGATGATGCGGCCGCCGCTATGGGGGTGTCCGACCAGCGTCGCCCCAAAGCTCGCGACCTCAACAGGTGCGGATAGAGCCATGGCAGCCGGTGTGGCGCTGGCAGCAGATGCGGTCAGCAGCATCCCCGCTGTGACAGCCGCGAGAGTGCAGTGTTTCATCAGTCGTGACATGTTCGTATCCTGGATTGAAGGCGCAACCTTCCCCGAGTCTCACCAGCGCGTAGCGGTTCCTGTTTGCTGCGACGTGATGTAGCAAACCGACGGACAAACGCCAATCCGTCGCAGCGCAAGTGCGATCCGGCAGCTTTGCAGCCGCAGCACTGCGCCAATCAAGGAGCGCAAGTGCGATCCGGCAGCTTTGCAGCCGCAGCATTGGGCACGTCAAAGTGTGGAACTACTCGTCCGCCATCCACGCCACGCGACGCGGCGGCACCGCAGGAGCCCGCTCGGGCTGCACGACGGCCTGCCAGTTGCGGTCGGCTCCCGTTACGGCCGCGCGTCCGCCGTAGTTGGGGCTCCACGGCTCGCTAGGGTCGTCGGGGGCGCGCGCGGTATCGACGCGTGGCGGCAACTGGGCAGGATGGCCGTCGTCTTCCATCTCGACGGGAATCGGCACGGCAGCGGCCGTTGGCCTGGGACCGCCGGCATACCAGTTCGCTTGGCTGTAGGGCTGGTCGTGGCCGCATCCTCCCATCGCAACAGCGGCGGTGAACACGGCCAGCAGAGGCGCACGCGCGGGGCGCAGTGCGATCCGGCGGAATTGGCCGCCGCCGCGCTGCGGAATGCAGACACGTACGCGCGGCGCGGGGCCGCGACAGGGATTACTCATAATTACATACGCCTTGGGCTACTAACGCGACTGGCGCTATTGAACCGCAACTTGGTTAAGCTCCGCCTAAGGCGCTTCTGTTTTTGAGAATGATCACCGTTCACAGACCTTCTTAATCAAATCAGCGCACGGTCCGCGCATGGCCCGCTGCCCGCCGATCGCGTGTCATGGGTGCAACGATCGGCATTTGGGGGCTGGAATGCTGAGTTTGGGAGGGGGCCTCGCGCTCCTGATTGCCGGGCTCTCCTATTTCGTGCTCAACCCGCCGCAGGAGCGGCTCCATATTGCCCCAGGTGGCGCCGCCATCAAGAGCGCTCCCAAGCGCAAGCAGCTTTCCCTTGAACCAGCACCCATACCGGTGCGCACGGGGCCTCCCAAGCGCGACTGCAGAACGCAGTTCGGCCGCCGCTGAAGTGGCTCCAAAGGCTGATTAAAGCGACGCGCGGGTCGTGAGTTCCGACTCTTTGGCGATCCGTTCGAACTGTTCCGCGATGGTCTTGATCCGGTAGTGGCGCTCGCTGCCTTCGAGCGGCATCAAACGCACGATCTTGTATTCGCGGGTCGAGGCGGGGATCGTCGCGCGACCCGGGTTGAAATCGACCATCTGGCCGACCTTGAATTTCGCCTGTGCCAAGCCTGACGCTCCTCGTTGAGGGCTAAGATGTGCTGCAAAAACATGCGTGAACTCATGAGCCCAGGCACCGCGCAAGCAAATCTGCTGAATGGTCGCCACATGGCGATCCCAACCAGTATGGCATGTTTAGCGCGGTTATAGGGCCGCGATGTCGCGGGTGCAGCCATATGCCCTGAAGGTGTTGGAAATTGTTCTGGCCGGGGTGAATGAAAACTGGTAAAGCCCCCTCATCGACTTTGGCCGGACAACAGGGCCGCTACGCCTTTGCCTCGCTGGGCGCACGTTCATAGCCTCCCAAAAATCGAAGAATGAAGCCTCTTGTGCCTCATGCGCAAGGGGTGTGCACAGCTCCAGCTAAGGAATAAACTATGATCAATGGCGTCGTGAAATTCTACAACGCGCAAAAAGGCTTCGGCTTCATCCAGCCGGAAGATGGCAGCAAGGACGTGTTCGTCCATGCAACGGCGCTTGAGCGCGCCGGCATGAGCGGTTTGTCGGAAGGCCAGAAGGTCGCTTTCGACACCCAGGAAGACCGTCGCACCGGCAAGATCTCGGTCGGCAACCTCCAGGCTCTCTGAGCCTCAGGTTTCGATTGAACGCATTGAAAGCCGCCCCCGCCACGGGGCGGCTTTTTCGTTTGGGGTGTTGGTTGCCCGCGTTGCTGTGTTGAAGCCGGGGCCCGATCGCGCTACCTGTCCGCGATGACAAACGCGCCCCATCCCGACACCGTCCTCATCATTGATTTCGGCTCCCAGGTCACGCAGCTGATTGCGCGCCGCGTGCGCGAAGCCGGGGTCTATTGCGAGATCGTACCCTTCAACCGCGCCGGCGATGCCGGTGAGCGGCTGAGCCCCAAGGCCATCATCCTGTCGGGCGGCCCCGCCAGCGTGTACGGCGAGGGCGCGCCCACCATCGACAAGGGTGTCTTCGAGCTGGGGGTGCCGGTCCTGGGCATTTGCTACGGCCTCCAGCTCATGGCCCACCTCCTGGGCGGCAAGGTCGAGGGCGCCAAGGAGCGCGAGTACGGCGCGGCCAAGGTCGTCATCGAGAAGCCCGAGGGCGTCCTCCACCGCTTCGCCCAGCGCGAGTCGATCGAGGTGTGGATGTCCCACGGCGATCGGATCGTCGCCATCCCGCCGGGGTTTCACACCATCGGCATCTCGGGCAACACGCCGTTCTGCGCGGTCGCCGACGCCGAGAAGAAGATCTACGGCCTCCAGTTCCACCCCGAGGTCGTGCACACCCCGCGCGGCAGCGAGATCT
>JANXVY010000012.1 GCA_025351425.1 Hyphomicrobium sp. | reverse complement strand
CGGAGCCACGCTTCGCGTGGACGTACCCGCACGGGGGCAGTTCCTGTGTCCGCGAGTGTTAAAAGCTACGGGTAGGCCTAAAATCTTGCAAGGAGCGGCGTCTTATCGCTTCTACCAAAGTCGGAATGCCCGCGTCGTGGCAGCGCCACGCTTCGCGTGGACAACGCGCCGCTCCTCCCCCCATTTTCAAATGAGCCCCAAGGATCAACCATTGACTTGTATAAACACCATTGACGAAGCAACAGACAGTGATCCCGAGGCGACAAAGCTGCGCCCCACGGGCGGCCGGAGCGCTGTCGAAACGCGGCTTGCCTTCACGCGCATGGCGTTGCGAACAACCGTCCTCACCATGAAGGACGTTGCCCGCACGCAAAACATCCGCCGCCGGAAAAAGCGCCAGCCGCGATTGCCGCAAACCTGAGGCGCGTCTAGAGTCCTTTCGACTTAAATAGAAGCGCGGAAAGACTCTAGGTCTCTGTTTTATCGTGCTTCTTTCGGCAAAAACCGTTCCACACTTTTCCCGCAAGCACTCCATTGACGGCAAGAAGGCAACGGAAGACCAGGGCACGCGTGCCCTGGACCCGCGGACCAAGGGGGCACCGTGCCGCTGGAAGGGGTCGAAGGTTTGGGCGTACGCTACACCGTTTGATCTTTGAAAGTCCTCACGGGCGTTTGGCGGGGGTTGCTTGAGAGGCCCAGCCATCGACCGGTTCCGCGGGTGCAGTGGACTTGCCGGACGGCGCACCCGGTTTGGCGCGCTCGGGTTCGACGGCGCCCTGGCTGGAAGCGCGCACGCGTTTTTCGACCGGTTGGGCCGGCGATTTTTCATCGCGCGGGACGACCTTGGGATTGGGGTTCGTCATCTGGAACAGTTCGCGGAAGATGCCGGGGGCGACGATGGAGAGCGGATTGACGAGCACTTGCGGCTGGGACATCGGACCCTGGACTGCGAACGTGATCCCGAACGTTCCGCCCTGGCCGGTCACGAGGGGGCCGAATAACGGCACATCTCCGAACGCATTGTTGAGCCCCTGAAGCGGAATGTAGGTGCCGCCCAAGCTGACGGTGCGGAGCTTGAAATCGGCCTTGCCTTTCAAGTTCACACCAAGCAAGGGGCCGCGGATGTAGGCGTCTTCCAGCACGAACTGGCCATAACCGACCGAGAACGGCACCTTCATGCGGTCGAAATCGAAGACTTCGCGCTGCTGCCTTTTCTGCTTGGAAACGCGAGGGCCGACACCTTCTTCGCCGGGCATGGTGGACGGCGTGCTGCCAAGCACCTCGCTGACGATCGGGTCGCCCAAAACGCGGAACGCCTCGACCCAGAGGACGCCGGTTTTTTCCGCCGGGCCGCGGCCGTCGACGTTGACTTCGAGGCGCGCGCGGCCCGACTGCATGTTGGGATAGAAGCCGATCAGCTTGAAGGCCTGGCCGGCATCGGTCGTGTCGGCGAGGAGGCGGCGGGGCTGTCCTGCCTCAGGGATCATCGAGATGGCGACCGGTGCGCCGCCATCGAGGGTGCCGCGGGCTTCGAGGTAGGAGAGCTTGTCGGCGCGGCGCGACATCTTCAGTTTCAGGTTGCGCAACGAGACCTCTGAATGACCGATCACATTGTCGATCTCGGCCTCGATATCGACGCCCGCCGACGGCTTGCCGGGCTTTGCGGCCCTGTCGGTGGCGGGGCCGACCGAGAACAGCGAATGGAACAGATCGCGGCCATCGAAGTTCGGGCCCTTGACCTTGACCTGCCAAATGCCGGTCTTGTCGGACGCCCCGTCGAGCTTCAGGTTGGCCTGGACGTCGAGGCGGGTGATGACGTTCAGCGAGAAGCCGGGCAAGTGAACTTCCCGCAGTTTGTTATCGGCGCCGATGGCGGCCCAGCCTTCGATCGCGACGTCGTCGCCGGCGATCTTGAGGTTCTGCAATTCGAACTTGTGGACCTTGCCCTTGAGGATGTCGGCGCCCAGCGAAGCGGGGCGGCCGGGCGGCTTGCGCCAGGCGAGGCTGTCAATCGCTATATCGGCATTGGTGAGGTCGGCGCGCACACGCACCGCCGGTTCGTCCGCCGGGCCTTTCTCGATCAGAATTTCGACGGGAACTTCGCCTTGCAGGATATGATTGACGTCGATGCCGAGCTGGGTGCGGTCGGCATTGTCGAGCGTCGCCGAGAGGCGAAGGGGAGGTTGTTTTTCGCCGTTCTCTTCAAGAATGCGCTGCCAGCCGAGCTTGACGGGGACGCCGTTGACCAGCAGATCGCCGGTCGCGCCGACGGCAGCTTCCGTCACGTCGATGGCGACGGAAGCGCCTTGCACATCAAAAGCGCCGGCCAGCTGTTTCGCCTTGCCGTCCAGCAGCCTAGCCTTGGCTTCGATCTTGACGGCCTTTGCGTCGAGGTCTGCGATCAGGGGCAGCGTCAACTTCATCTGGCCATCGACCTTACCATCGATGCCGTCGGTCGTCAGACCGTTCGATGTCAAAAGATGAAGCGGGCTCAGGTCCAGAACATCGAGTACGGGAACCAGTGGCGACACGGTCTTGAGGGTGATCTCGGCAATCGGGGGGTCCTGATCGAGCCGTGCGGAGACGAACCGGCCGGCCTTGACGGGGATTTTCTTCGTAGGGCTGACCACGATGGAAGCGTCCGGCACGGCGATCTCGATCGCATTGCCTTCGAGCCGGATGAGTGCGCGAGGAGCTTCGACGGTTGGCAACCAGCGCAGCGGCTTGGCCGTGATGTCGGCGGCCTCCATGGCGATCGAGAGGCGGCGCTGCGGCTCGCCGGGAGGAACGCCGCTCTCGGCTGCAAACGAGCCGCTCACGAAGTGCAAGGCTCCCGACCTGACCGTGCCGCGTTTGATGCGTTCGCCAACCCAAGTCCGGGCGCCGCTTGCCAGGGCGCGCGGCCACAGGACCTTCAGGGTTTCGGCGGTTGCCGGACCGAGCGTCGCGTCGAATTTCGCGCCGCCCGTTCCGGCGGCACCGGTCATGAATACGCCGCTGCTCGCGAACGGGGTGCCGGCGGCCAGGAAGGAGAGTTCGTCGATGCGGGCTTCGCCCAGCGCCTGGGAGATGCGCCCCTTCATGACGCCCCGCTCGATCGTGACGGGGGGGACGCCGAACTCGTCGGCGGCGAACTGTCCTTCGTACGTCGTGACATTGAAATTCCAGCCGGGGGATTTCCCGCTCTCGTCGCTTACGGCGTTGCCCAAAATAGAGACCCGGCTGTTGCCCCAGACCAAGGTGGAGGGCGTCAACTCGAAACGGCGGGCATTGCCGTCATAGGTCAGGCCGATCCGGCCCTGATCGATCGTGAACGGAACCTCGCCGACCGCGGGAAGCAAAAACTGGCCGCGGGCCAAGTCCAGCAAAAGCTCGGCTTTGCTGACCAATCCGCCGGAGGCGATGTCGAGCCTGGCGTTCGCCGATACGGGCATGTTCAGGGTTTCGAGCAGGCCGAGCTGAGGGATCGCAAGCCCCAGAGTGCGTGGGACCAGATCGCGGACGACCGCCTGGAGGCTCAGGCCCTGCGCGCTTTCGGTTGCTTCATTGTGGAGCGCGATCGACCAGGGGCCGCGATCGGAGCCGATCGTCGCCCGGCCGGTGACGACGCTGTGTTGGGGGGCATGGTCGATCTCGACGGCCCCTTCGATCACCCGCCACTGGCTCCGCACGCCCAGGTTATCGAGCGTAACCGTCGCGTCGCGGATACCAATCTGGTTCAGATAGGACTGGTCGTCCAGCTTCTGGCGGGCGCGCGACGTCGCGTCGTGTATCATCGCGGCAATGTCGACGCGCCGGGCTTGGGATGGATCGGAAACCCCGGCCTGATTTGGCGCGGTCTTCGCATCTCCGGACGGATCGCCCGGTTCGCGCGCGAAGCTCACGGAGAGGCCCGTCTCGGCCGAGTAAAAGAGGAACAGTTGCGCGTTGATGATGTCGATGCGGCTCGGCACCACCTTGAAGGTAAATAGCGCGGGCCGCGAGAGTTCGACCGCGGCTGCCGGTACGCTCGCAACCACGTCGCCGTCGGCCTCCGAAAGCTGCAGGTTCGTCAGCTGTAGCTCGATCGCGCCCGAGGGCGACAGCGCCAGTGCGACGTCATCCATCCGGGCCGAGAGGCCGGACAGCTCCGCGTTGATGCCGCGCTCGATGGCGCTCACCAGGAACTTGATCGAAATCGGACCGTGCGAGAGGCGCACGTAAAGGACGCCCAGAATGCCGGCGGCCGCGATGAGCAGGGTTAGAAGCAAAAGCCCGCAGTGGGCAAGCAGGGACGACACACTTCCTGCCGACCTGCGTGGAAGACGGGAAGGCTGCCGCTTGCGCAGTGCTGGATCGGGTCCGCGTGCGGTCACGCCAGCCAAACCAGCCCCTCCTCCGCGATGACGGTGCTATTGGATTGATACGTATTCATTCGGTCTTGAACCCTATCAACCCCAATTGTTTGTTCGCCAATTTAGAGCTACGCGGGGGAGCTGTCATCTGCCACGCTATCCAAGCTGCAGCTTGACGCGTCATTAGCTAACCACGGCCAGAAAAAGAGACAAAAGAAAGGCACCCATGCTCACGATCGGCGACAAGGCCCCAGATTTTGCTCTGCCTGACGAAACGGGTCAGCTTTTCAAGCTCTCCAAGCACAAAGGAACGTTGGTGGCCGTCTACTTCTACCCCAAGGACGATACGTCGGGATGTACCGCCGAGGCCAAGGATTTTTCATGCCTGAGCGAGGCATTCCAGGCGGCCGGCGTGCAGGTCGTCGGTATCTCTCCCGACAGCAGCCAGAGCCACCAGAAGTTCAAGATGAAATACGAACTCGCTGTCACGCTGGTCGCGGACGTCGAGAAGGCGGCCGCGACCGCTTTCGGGGTGTGGGTCGAAAAGTCTATGTACGGCAAAAAATATATGGGGGTCGAGCGATCGACATTCCTTGTCGACAAGGCGGGTAAGATTGCCCAAGTGTGGCGCAAGGTAAAAGTCGCGGGCCATGCCGAGGCGGTTTTGGAAGCGGTTAATGCGCTAAAAGCCTAGGCGTACATGCATCAGCACTTTGCTGCCACAGCCGTTGGCTGAGCGGCGAAAGGCCGACTCAAATTCCGTGCCTATTGGCAGGGAATTGTGCTAGCGTCCGCTTGGGGTTTGCGCGCCGCCCATGCAGTTCGGACATATTAGGTTCACACGACACCGATAGCGATGGCCAGACGCACGCGTCAGTCTAAGGACAGGGGTTAGGGATGTTGCCGAATTTTAAGAAACCCGAAGCAGATTTTCTGAAAGTAGGCAGTGCCGCTGCTGCCGTGCCGCCGCCCGTTTCAACCCCTGCAGGCAAGCCTGTCGCCTCGAACGGCCGTACCGGCGCTCCCTCGGTGATCGGGCCCGATCTCATCATCTCGGGCAACCTTGTTTCACGGGGCGAAGTGCAGGTCGATGGCGAAGTTCAGGGCGACATTCATTCGAGCTACGTGGTCATCGGCGAAAAGGCGCGCATCACCGGTAGCGTGATTGCCGATGAAGTCGTGGTACGCGGCCAAGTCATGGGCTCGATCCGCTCCAAGCGGGTAATGCTGCAAGCGACCAGCCACGTCGAGGGTGACATTCATCATTCGGCGCTGTCGATCGAACAGGGCGCCTTCTTCGAAGGAAAATCGCGCCGCTCGGATGATCCCACCGCAGGGGTTCAGCGTCCTGAGCTATCCGCTCCGCCGCTGCCGTCGACCTGAAACGCTTCTGCGTTCGACGACTGACGGCCCGTCACGTCGAGCACGCCCACTTTGAAATTTCAGCGCGCCGCCCGCCGAGCGCGCTGAAATTGGCTTCATGGCACGACAGCACGAGCACCTGATGATGGGCTGCTGCCTGCGCGAGGGCCTTGAACATCATCTTCATCCGTGCGTCGTCGGTGTAGACCAGCGCGTCGTCCAGAATCAGCGGAGTCGACTGGCCCGCGTCCTCCAACAGGCGGGCAAAAGCCAAGCGTACGAGCACCGCCAACTGCTCCTGAGTGCCCCGGCTCAGCACCTGCAATGTCTCGAGCCCCGCAGAACGCTGGAGGCCGAGAACGCCGAAGTCGCCCGAGAATTGTAGGTGCGCGCCTGGAAAAACCGTCGCCAGGTAGGGTTCCAGACGCGCCATCACCGGGCGGAGAAACTGTTCCCGGTTGGCTAGCTCGGTGGATTGGACCGTGCGGGCAAGCAGGACGAGCGCGTCGGCCTGCTGCTGGACATGGTCGACCTCGGCTTGAGCGCGCTCAAGGCCGCCTTCAAGGGCAGGAACCTGCTGGGCCAGCCCTTGCTCGTCGGCCTGGGCTTCCTCTCCGTCCAGGCGCGCGACCATAACGTCAATCTGGTGGATTTCAGCGGCGTTACGGGCAGCGTCGGACTGAAGCTGCGTGACGCGGGATTGGAGCGATGCAACCGTCGATGCATCGGGGGCCGACTGCCGGACGGCGGCGAGTTCAACGAGGGCCGGATTGACTTGGGAACGGGCGCCTGCGCCGGCCTGCTGCAAACGGGCGAGTTCCTCTGCGCGCTGCGGCAGCGGCGGCAATACTGCGGCCAAATCCTGGAGTCGCGCCTCGCTGGTTTCGATCAGGGTTTTTTCGCGGGCGAGATCTGCGCCCAGCCGCTCGATATCCTGCTGGCATGTCCGGTAAATTGCCCGCATGTCCTTGAAAGCGTCCCGCGCAGCAGCGAGGTTTGCTTCTGTCGCTGATGCATCGACCGCCGCGTCGTGATTAGGTGTTGCGTCTGCTCTTGCTTGCAGAGCTTCGACTTCGGCTGCGAGAGCCGGTATGCCCTGAGGTGCCAAGCCCGAAAGACGCGCGCCATAGGTTTCGCGAAGTGCCGCCTGCGTTTTCGAGGCCGCGTGATGGGCGCGGGCCTCGTCCACCGAGGTCAGCCCGAGTTCGGCCAGACCTTGAGCGAGGCTCGCCGCAGCCTCGGTGCGGGCCGCCAGATGGCGTTCGCGATCGGCAGAGGCCGCCGCTTCTATGGTGATCGCCCCGACGCCGGGTATCTCCAAGCGCAGCGGACCCTCGACCATAGGCAGCACGCCTTCCGGCGCGGGCCGACCGCCGATCAGGACCGCTGCACCGCCTGGCGCATATTCGATGATGACGCGAGGCGCACCGCCGGCAAGGGCCGCTTCGGCATGGGCACGCTGCTGGCTGGCGGCCATGAGGCGGTTGAAAGCGGCCTCGGACACGACGGGGCCTCGTGCGCTGGCCGCATCGGCTGCGATCAGTGCTTCGGTTACGCGTGCGGCCGACAGCGTTTCGCGACGGGCCGCGAGCTGGGCGCGCATCGCTGAGAGCGCGGTACGCTGATCGGCCGCCCGTAGTGCGTCCTGCAGGCGGGCTTCTTCCCGTCGCAGAACTTCGCCTGCGCTTTCAAGCTCCGTCATGCGGCTACGGTGTTCGCCGAGTGCACGTTCCGTCTCGGCCTGGCGCGAACGTGCTTGCGTCACGGCGGCTTCAAAGACCGCCCACTCGTCAAGTTTCGATTTGAACCCAGCCGCGTTGCGCTCGGCCAATTCAGCCGCCGCTTGCACGTCTTGGGCGCGGCGATGCGCCTCCTGCAGCAGCCGGTTCAACCTGACTGCCTCATCATAAGCCTTCCCGGCCTGCTCCAGCGCGGCGGCAGCGGCTGCAGTATGCTCGGGCGCTGCCAGTTCGAGGCGGCGCGCCTTCAGGCTCGAAAGCCTGATGCGGCGCGACTCGGCCTCGGACTGGGCGGCGCGTGCCGCAGCGAGGCAGGCTTTGAGGTCATCGTGCTTGCGGGTTGCCTCGTCGAGTGCCCCTTTTGCTCTCGGGCGCCCCGTTTTCGGCGTGATGAGCAGTTCCATCTCGGAGATGACCGCATCGCGCACATGACGCAACAACGTTCCTCCGGTGAGGCTCGCGATTTCGCGTTCGATGATGCGCTGGAAGGCATCCGCTTCGCCGCGTTTGCCGTCGGGTGGAACGGGCTCCAGCGCATTCCCTTGGCCGACCCAGAGGAAGCCGAGCCGGCCGGGCCTGCCATCGTGAAGCCCCAGTACAGCTGCGAGTGCGTCGTCGGCGTCGGGTCCACGTCGTTCGGGGACGGGTCGATCCGTGACGTGCCCGTCAAGCCGGCGGAGCAGGGATTTCTTGCCACGACCGAACTGCTTGGTGATCCGCCAGGATGCGTCGCCGGCGTCGAAATCGGCTTCAATCAGCGGCGCGCCGCCTTGATGGGGTGTCAATTCCTTGATTATCTTACTCGATGCCGTATGCCGCTCGAAGAAGACCGCTTCAAGCGCCCGGAAGAGCGTCGATTTTCCGGCTTCGTTCGGGGCCACGAGCACGTCAAGGCCACCAGTCAGACCTTCGATGCTGGCGCCTTGGGTGAAGTGGCCTACATCGCGCACCCGCAGGGCACGAAGCCTCATCGAGCAGTTCCCCGGGCGCGCCGCGTCAGGTCGTAGAGCTTGGCGAGGGCGGCTTTGGCGATCTCGCCGCCAGGCTCGTCCTTGGCCAGACTGCCCAGGCGAACCGCGATATCGCGCAACTGCGCATCATCGCCAAAATGGGCCATGTCGTCGTTGCCTACCGTTACGGCAAGGCTGACCGTATCGAGAGCGAGATAACGAACCTTGGCCTCAAGAGCTTCGCGCCAATCGACCAGACGGGCGTGATCGAGGGCGGCGAGCCGTCCCGTCAGCGTCAATTGGACCAGCAAGTCGCGCGGTTCGGGGGCTCTCTCTAGTATCGCGCTTTCCAGTTGTGGGAGGCGCTCGAAGCTTGTCAGCTCGGCTGTCTGGGCGTGCCAGGTAAAGCGTCCCGTCCGGTGACGTTCTATGCGCGGGGAACTGCCCGGAGTATCAATCGAAACCAGCAGAACATGGCCGGGCTCGTTGTCGCGAAAACGGTCGGGTTCGGGGGTGCCGGAGTACCAAGTGCGGGGATCGATCTCGGTCAAGCCATGCCAGTCGCCAAGCGCGAGATAGTCGAGGCCGGCCTGCCGCGCCCGGCGAGGATGGATCATCGCCTCTTCACTCTTGCTGCCGAATTCCTTGACGGAGCCGTGGGCAAGGCCGATGCGCACCGTTCCAGGTCTCGTCACCGCGGCATCCATCCAAGCGGTCGGATCAGCCGAAACCTGCTTGGCCGTGAGGGGCGATGCAAGCAGCGCCACGCCCGGCTCCAGCTCATGAACCGTGGGTTCGCCCAGCACAGACACGTTGGCTGGAAGGCCCAACTCAAGAAGGCGGCTCCAGACACCTCCAGGGCGTGCCGGATCGTGATTGCCTGGCAACAGCCACCAGTGCTGGCGATCATGACGGCGCATGCGCTCAAGCGTCTGACGGAGCGTTTTCAGCGCCAAATGCGGGCTATCGAAGATGTCGCCAGCCACCAGAATGTGCGACGCTCCGCCGCTCAAGCCAACGCCCGCGATGCGATCAATCGCGTCAAGGCGCGCTTCTTCCAAGGAGTTGGCGGTCTGGGCATCGAAGTTGCGGAATGCGCGTCCAATTTGCCAGTCAGCCGTGTGCACGAATCTCACCATACTGCTTTTGTGTTCGCTTTCTGTTCCATTGGCAAGAGGGTCGGCGTAAAAGAACTGCGAAGAGCTGTGGATAGCAAGCCCCGATCAGTGTTGAATGGTTTCCTGCTGCGCCACCCCGGCGCCTGAATCCATTCCGAGATGTCCATGAAGTTTCCTGCTCTCCTCCAGCGTGGACGACTGGTCCAGCGCTACAAGCGGTTTCTGGCCGACGTTGTGCTCGACACAGGCGAGGCCATTACTGCGTCGTGCCCCAACACGGGTTCCATGCTCGGGCTGTCCAGCCCCGGCATGGGCGTGTGGGTGTCTTCGAACGACAGTGCCACGCGGAAATACCGCCATACACTCGAGATCGTCGAAGCCGGTGGCGGCAGTGATGCGCCCACCCTGGTTGGCATCAACACCGGTTTGCCCAACAGGATCGTGACTGATGCGCTTGAAGCAGGGCTCATTACTCCACTCGCCGGCTATGCCAGCGCCAAGGGCGAGGTCAAGTACGGCACCAACTCCCGGATCGATATCCTGCTCGACGATCCGGTGAAGGGGAGATGCTATGTCGAGATCAAGAACGTGCACTTCCTGCGTGTGGCCGGGCGGGCCGAGTTCCCCGACAGCGTAACAGCACGCGGGGCCAAGCACTTGGACGAACTAGCTGCGATGGTCGCGGACGGCCACCGCGCGGTGATGGTCTACCTCATCCAGCGCGGCGACGCGGACCACCTCTCGCTCGCCGCCGACATCGACCCGGCCTACGCGGCAGCATATTCGCGCGCCCAGGCGGCGGGCGTTGAAGCCATCGCCTTGCGTTGCCATGTGAGCACGACCGCAATCAGTATCGACACGCTCGTGCCGATCGTTTTCGCTGCGTAACAGCACTGATCCGGCCGGCGTATACAGTCTAGAAATCAGCCAAGGAAGAGGAATGCCATGGTCCAGAAAATCGTCAAATCCGATGCCGAATGGAAGGCGCTTTTAACGCCCGACCAATATCGCATTTTGCGCCGCCACGGCACGGAACTCGCATGCACCAGCCCGCTCGACAAAACCTATCGAGAAGGGACCTATTATTGCGCCGGCTGCAATTTACCGTTGTTTCGATCGACTACGAAATTCAACAGCCAGACCGGGTGGCCGAGTTTCTACGAGGCGCTGCCTGGAGCCGTCGAGTCGACTGTAGACACCAGCCACTTCATGACACGAACGGAAGTCCATTGCGCCCGATGCGATGGGCATCTGGGACACGTGTTCGAAGACGGTCCCGCACCGACGCGGCTGCGCTATTGCATGAACGGCGTCGCCATGAATTTCGTGCCGGAACCCTGATCGCGCTCGTGCGTTGATATGTGGCGAACGTCGCAGTCAGGCAAGACGGCCTTGGTTCGTGTGAATAGAAAATCAGTTCTCGCTCCAGAACGGCAAATCAAAAATCTCGCAATGCGAGAGTGCGTTGCAATATTTTTTGCAATTGCGAAATTTCCCGAATTGGAGCCTCAATTTCTGCTTTTTTACAAAACTAAGACAAAAATAACTTGACCAGGCGCATAGTTTCTTCAAACTCAATCAGCTGACGCCGTTTCATCGAACGGCGTCCGAGACAGGGCGGCGTTTCGTTATGGCGAACAAAATGCGTATCGATAGTTTGAAGTCAGCGGCTGAAGCGGCCGGCTATGCAATGGCACCCTCGGCAGATCAGTTCGACGACGTGCCGGCCCTCTCTGCAGCCGCGGAAATGACCACCGAGGCAAGCCAGGGCATGGATGCCGGCAACTACTCGCGCTCCTGGGCTCGCCCGCGCTATCGCAGCGGATTCGAGCAGCGGATGACCGCCCGCCATAGACTGCTGACGCATTGGCTGCAGGTCCGCTGGCATCGCGCGCTTTCAACCTGAGACCTCATCGACGCAAGCTGGCTTTCTTGGAGTGGCGCATTCTAGCTGTGCCGTTGCTTCGCTGATCCAGCTCATCACTTGATCTGCATTCTGCGCCACCCACAGGTGGCCGGCGCCCGGCAATTGGGTCAATTCACAGTTGGAAAGTGCGGCGGCGAGCGCGTCAACCGCGGGCAGCGGTACGTTGCGGTCGGCAAGCCCAATCCAGATCCTCGTCTTCACCGTCAGTCCGGCCAAGTCGATGCCCCAAGGCCGGCTGAACAGCGCCATGTCGATTTTTGGCCCTGCCACGCCCGGTTGCAATCCCGCCGCGAAGGTTTCGATCAACCGCTTGCGGGTTGCTTCATCGCGCATGGCGCGGCGGTCGGCGCTGGCGGACCGCGAAATGGCGACCGACATCGCCAAGTTCGGTGCGGCGGCCAATCCCGCCCGGTAGAGATGGAAGACGAGGCCGATGGAGCCGGGGATCCGGGGCAGAACCCGAAAGCAGAAGCTGTGAAACGCGCGCCACCGCCGGCCGGGGGCAGCGTCCGCGATCAAGCCAACGGGCGAGACCAACGCCAACGCGCTCACGCGGGCGCCGAGCGCTGCAGCGCAGGCGACTGCGAAAGGGCAGCCCCCGGACACCCCGGTGATGGCTAGCACTGGAAACCCCAAGTGGTCTGCAAGCGCGGTGACGTCGGCGCCGAAATCCAGCAGCGACGATTTATTTCGTCGTTGTCTGCTTGCGCCGCCGGGTGGGGACGTCAGCCCATAGCCCCAGCGGTCGATCGCGATCAGCTGGAGACCGGCCGCCAGCGCCGCCTCGTGCGAGCCCGCATATTTGAAGCGCGAACCCGGCGTACCGTGGAGCGCGAGGACCGGGCGTCCCGAGGGATCGCCAAAAACCCGATAGCCGAGCTTGCGGCCATCGGGAAGTACGAAAATGAAATCGCGCGCCGGGGCTGGCTCACGATACTGGGGGAATGGGCTGGTCAGCTGCTGCATGAGGTCCAACTTACGTCTGGAACTCCGCCGCGGGGATAACTCAATGCAAATTTCCGCAGAAGCGCTGAATGCGTTTGCAGGCTTCCTCGAGTGCCTCCGTCGAGGTGGCATAGGAAATGCGGAACGCCGGACTGCCAGCGAAAGCTGCGCCGTGGACGCACGCAACCCCTTCCTCATCCAACAGGGCCGTCACGAAGTCCTCGTCGTTCTTGATGACGACGCCTTTGGCCGTCGTCTTGCCGATGGCACCGGCACACGAGGGGTAGACGTAGAATGCGCCTTGCGGGTTGGGGCATTTCAGGCCCTTGGCCTGGTTGAGCATGGAGACCACGAGGTCACGGCGCTTCATGAAGATGGCGTTGTGCTTGGCGATGAAGTCCTGTGGCCCGTTCAGCGCTTCGACCGCTGCCCACTGAGTGATCGAGTTGGGGTTGGAGGTCGACTGCGACTGCAGTTTGCACATCGCCTTGATGAGCGCTTCGGGGCCAGCTGCATAACCGAGCCGCCAGCCGGTCATGCAATAGGCTTTCGAGAGCCCGTTCATGGTCAGGGTGCGGTCGTAGAGGCCAGGTTCGACAGCTGCGGGGGTATAGAACTTGAGCCCGTCGTAGATCAGGTGTTCGTAAATGTCGTCGGTCAGCAGCCAAACCTGCTTGTGCCGCATGAGCACGTCCGTCAACGCCTTCACGGCTTCGCGCGAATAAGCAGCGCCGGTCGGGTTTGACGGCGCGTTGAAGATGAGCCACTTGGTCTTGGGCGTGATGGCGGCTTCGAGCGCTTCCGGGCGCAGGATGTAGCCGTCCTCGGCCTTGGTCTCCACGAACACCGGCTTGCCGCCCCCCAACAGCACGATGTCTGCATAGGAAACCCAGCAGGGGGCCGGCATGATTACTTCGTCGCCGGGGTTCAGCGTGGCCAGCAGCGCGTTGTAGAGTACCTGCTTGCCGCCGGTTCCGACCGAAATCTGGCTCGGCTTGTAGTCGAGGCCGTTCTCGCGCTTGAACTTTGCGACGATGGCTGCCTTCAGTTCAGGAATGCCGTCGACATCTGTGTAGCGGGTCTTGCCGGCCGCCAGCGCCTTGATAGCCGCATCTTTGATGTTCTGCGGGGTTTCGAAATCCGGCTCGCCTGCGGACAGCGAAATGATATCGCGTCCCTGCGCTTTGAGTTCACGGGCTTTCGTTGCGACCGCAATGGTTGCGGAGGCTTGAATGCGGTTGAGGCTGTCGGCAATGAATCCCATGGGATTAACGTCCTGTTAACGGCAAACCGCGATGAGCATGCAGGGCCTGCCATGCCACTCGCAGGTTTTGATCAGCTAAATTCAAGGAGGGGCCAACCTTTGCGACGCAATTTGCGAAGCACGGAGGCGACAATGAAATAGGCCGCCTGGAGGCTGACAGCAACCGTCAGGTTTCCTGGGACGCCACGCATATTGCCGCGGACGTGGCACGAAGATCACAACGGCGCGCGTTCAGGTCTCGTTGAGGAAAAACCGCAGGTTTCGCCACATTCGGGGCTCACGGTTGCCACACCGGCAGGTTGGATTGATCCAGCTACTTGACGTTTGCGTTCAAAACCAAAGGATAATGAAACATGGTGCACAAGATGCTTGCCAGACCGCCCATGCGCTTCCTGACCGACGCTACGATTGGTTTTGGAATTTTTACGGCTCTCGCCATCGCTGGAATGGGGACTTCGGCTTTCAGCACTCTGTTCGGGATGGGAGCCCAGGCCGCAGGTCTGGAGGCGGGGCTGGCGTCGCCGCTGGCAACGGCCGGTGCGCTCGACGGCAGCCACGATGTTCTTTGGGCGCTGGCGTTGGTCTTTTCGTTGATGTTTGCTCTCAACGTCGCGTTCTTGCGCCATCTTCGCGATTCTGCGGCGGCTGCGCGGGTCGCGGGTGGTAAAATCGACGGCCGGTCCTTATCTGATCATCACCGTTCTGACCATGACGGCTTATCTCGCTAAGTTCCCGTTTGAAGTTTCCTCTAGCGACGCTGACCAGACCTCGAGGATCCAAAGCCATGCTGCTTACTTGCCTGATGCCCCACTCCTCAACGCCGCGCCGCAAGAGGCTCGCCCACGCCTTTGCAGGACTGGGATTCGCGGCATCGGCGGGCATGGCGCTGGCATTTGCATCGTTCAACAGCGAAGCGCTCGTCTCCAACGGTTTCGAACGTGCGTTTGCAACCCTAGACATGCCGCTGCCGCCCGCCGCCCATCGGGCGTACGATGGGGTGGTTGGGTCCGAGGACTTCTGGCTGCGTTCCGCTGGCGATCCTGCGATCATCAAGGCGGCGGTTGGCCAAAACATTACTCTCCATACCGCCGTTGGCGAGCGCAGCCTCATTATCCTCGACGTTCGCGATGGCAGCGATAACGTCACCCACATCGATACGGCGCGCAACGACGACCGCGTCCTACTGATCACGTGCCGGGATGTGCAGGCCCGGGGTGGGGAAATCGTCCATTTGCGGCTCGAAGCCGGACAACTTGTGGTCGTTGCCGACGACCTGGGCACGGGCCGCGCGTTGTAAGCCTGGACCAAAGCCGGTTACTCCGCCGCGATTTCCAAAACCTCCATCAGAATCGGCGCCTTTTGCTGGAAAGTCCGCTGGCCGGACAATTTCCCGCGAACATAGACTTTTTCTCCCACCATTGTATAAAGTTCCTCATATCCTTCCGGCGTGTTTGCATAGAGCTGCACGGTCAGCGCCTGCGTGATGTTGTCGGATTGATCCGCCCCCGCGAGGCATAGTCCACCTGGAACCGATACGATGAAGGCCGCGGGCCCCAGCCCCTGCAGAAGGCCCAGGCGCCCCTGAACGACCGCCTGACTGGAACCAGCCTCCTTGCAGGTTCGAGTTTGCGCGCTGGCCGGCCTATCGAGCGGTCCTCCCAGTGCGGCCAGCAGGACCATTCCAACCGCCAGCTCCATCCTTTTCATTCGGTGTCTCCCGCTGCGAACGCCTGCACCCCTCTACGTCCAGGCGGGTGCCAGCAGATTTGTAGCCGCTCTGGATGGGCGCGGGGATAAGTTTGGACGCCCAGACCGGCACAAAACTAAATTTACTTCATCATTTTACAGTAGAAATTCTGATCGCAGCCCTGCGCGCAGGGGCTGCGATGCGTTTGTTCCAGCCGGTCAATCGCCGCTTCGCGACGCCCACCGGCTCCGCGTTGACCAATTTTTCGCAAACTCGCGACGGGGGTGTCGCAACGGCGCGAAAAAAGGTATAAGTTTGTCAACGGGTTGCCATAGGTTTGCGCGAGGGTTCGGCTGCTGCGTTGCGGTGGCGCGGTCGCTCGGGATCAAACCGGCTAGTTTATGTGGCGAGCAGGCATCTCGCCTTTGAGTTTGGAGAGTATCATGTCGTATCGTGGTGAGGATTTGGATCTGCGCACACCGCAGACGTGGAGCGCCCCGACGGAACCCGTGCCTGCGACCGAGCCCTACGGCAACGGATCGCGCAACCGGAGCGCCACTTATGCGCGGCCGGGGCCCATTCTGGTCGACGACATCGTGCTCGCCTGTTCCAACCACGCGTTCGACGTCGCGGTTGCCCATCGCGCCAGCGAAGTCCGGCTTGAACATCTGCTGCATGCCATGACCCGCATCGACGGGGCGAGCCATGCGCTCGAAGCCCGCGGGATCAGGGTGGCCGGCTTGCGACGCGAGAGCGCAACCGTGATCGCCGGCGAAATTCCCATCGGGCTCGGCGCCGGACAGGGCCGTCCGCGCCGCTCCGACGATTTCGAACAGGTGATCCGCTCTGCGTCGGCCATCGCCTACCGTCGCAACGCGCCCGCCAACATCGACGACCTGCTCGACGCCTTGCTCGACATGCCCGCCGATATCCCAGGAATCGCGCTGCTTGCGCGCCATGGCGGCCGCGTCGCCCGCGACCGGGCCCAGCGCGACATCGCGCGCGAGCCGATGCGCGAGCGTGCGCCGCTGCCTCCACTGCCGTCGCTTTCCCGCGCCTCGGCCTCCTATGGCAACGACATGCGCGACAGCGACCTTCGCAAGCCTACCACCAGCTACTACACCACCGAACTTGCCCGCGACCTGACCCGTCCGCTGCCGACGGATCTCGTCGGCACCCCGGTCGACGGTATCCAGAACGCACGTATCGACCAGCTCGAAAGCGCCGTTCGCTCGCTTTCAAGCGAACTTTCCAACGAGCGCAACATCGTCGGCAGCCTCGTGCAAGACCTGCAGCGCACGCTCAAGACCGAACGCGACGACACCAGCCGCTTCCGTGGCGGACTGCACGAGCGCCTCGAATCGCTGGAACAGACGCTGGCTTCCACCGGCAGTGACGATCGCAATGACCGCCTGGAACAGCGGATCAGCGAACTCGCGCGGCCGTGGGGCGTTCTGTCCGACCGCTTGCAGGCGCTGGAGCAGACCCTTGTCGAGACCCGCGACACCGGCGGCGAGGCTTCGGGCGTTCACGACCGGATCGCCGGTCTCGAACGCACGCTGCGCGACATCGGCGCGGAAGCAAGCCGTTCCACCAGCGCAGTTGCCGACCGGCTCAAGGGGATGGAACGCAATCTCGATGCGGTCGCTGCCCGCAGCGTCGATCTCTCGCCCATCGCCAACCGCCTCGACATTATCGAGGAAGCCGTGCTCAGCCCCGACGGCAACCAACTCGGCGACAAGTTCACCGAACGCCTGCGCACCTTCGAAGACCAGGTCAAGTTCCTTGGCACGTCGCTCGCGGCCCAATCGCAAGGCGCCGAGCGGATGCAATCCGTCATGGCCGACCGGCTGCAGGCGATGGCGTCCAGCCTGGAACGCCAGCGCGCAGACGTCACCGGCCCGATCACCGAACGCCTCAACGGCCTTGCCACCGCGCTCGACGGCCGCATGCAATCTTTTGCCGGCCTCGTCGAGCGGCAGCAGGCAGATTTCGCTCAGCCAATCCTCGATCGCGTCACGACCGTCGCCTCCGCAGTCGATGCGCGAGGCACCGAATCCGCGACCCTGCTCAGTCAAGCCACGCGCCTGCTGTCGGGACTGGCCGAACGGGTAACGACGCTCGAATCCCAGCTTGCCCTCAGCGTGCAGAAAAACGCCGAGGCGCAGGCTGGACACACCGCTGAACTCAAGGAGGTCCACGAGGCGCTGATCAAGCTCAACACCAACCAGCATACGCTGGCGGGCTCGATCGATCAGTGGCGCCTCGATGGTGTCGGCGATGTCAGCGTCATCGCCAACCGGCTCGACGGGATCGAGAAAATATCGGCCAAGCCGCTTGCCATGATCGAGCAACTCACCACCAGCGTCGACAACATCAATCGCGCCACCGTCGAGCGCTATCATCGCCGCAACCGCTTCTGGTATTGGCTGTTTGGTACCGACGACTGGCTCACCGCCAGCTGGCCCTCGCAGGTCGCCAACATCGAAACCGAACGGGCCGCACTTCGGGGATCGCCGGCCGGCAAGACCGGCTCCAACGGCCCCGCACCGCGCGTCCAACAGCGCTAGAGCGCGTTAGGAAAAGTGTGAAGCGGTTTTCTGTCAAAACGCGCGACAAGGCAAAAAGCTAGAGCATGAGAGCGATTCAAAGAAAAGCGAATAGGCTCTAGAGAATTTTCCGACGAAGTGGATGCCGGTTCGTCGTCGACGGCGAAGCCTCGCTCCAAGAAGATGAAAATGCGGCAAAAGCAACACCCTAGAGCAAGATTCCTTGTCGATAGGAGCGGAATTTTCTCGAGAGCATTTTCTGGTGCAACCGGGTCGATGCGCGGCGCGATTGCAAGATGACCGGATGGGCTGCATCGCTGCGCGCTAACAGAATACCCTGGCACAATGACTTGGCTCCACTTGGGCGAACGGCGCCAGAAAACGCGCCGTCATCTCCGCAGGCCGGCGGCCTCGGAGTTTTGAGCGGGGGGTGGAGCAGCGCGACCAGCGCACGGTCTTCCGTAGGGTCGTAGAGGAGCACCGATGGCGCCGCTCCGTAGCAGGGTTGTCGATGAATTTCGAGCCTGCGCGTCGGATGGTTTGACCCATCCGATGAGCTCCGGTGCCGCCAGTTCCGACACGTCTAGAGGCGGTTCACAAGGTTCCCGGCCAGCGCGTCCGGCCGGGCCCATCTGCCCCCCATGCCGCAGTTCAAGACGCCCTCGAGTGCGCCCCCCGTGCATGGGTTAGCTGCAGCCTAAGCGAGGTTTCAGGGCGCGGGGATAAGTCGGCTCAAAATTCGCAGGAGCGATTCGCTCGCGGGGCCGCCCGACCAACCCCGCGCGAGAGTCTTGGCTTTGCGCGCGGCCGCCCCACCAACCCCGCGCGAGAGTCTTGGCTTTGCGCGCGGCCGCCCCACCAACCCCGCGCGCGGATGCCAGCGGTCAAAAGTTTTGACCGCTGGTATCACACTAGGCGCGAAGCGACGATCCACCAGCCGGGGTTTGCAACCTTCAGGCGTGCGGCGACCGTGCGGGCGGTCGCCAGATCCGGGAATACGCCAAAGCAGGTCGGGCCGCCGCCCGAGAGCTGCGCCAGTTCGCAAGCCGCCTCACGCCGCAGCATGGCCAACACGGTGTCGATGGCGGGGACGACCTGGCGCGCAGCCGCCGTCAGATCATTGCCGGCCTCGGTCATGCACGCCAGCAGTCCGGCACGATCAAACACACCGCGGCCTGCGGAAGCGCTTGCCGCCTCCAAGGGTTTCGCCGCCAGCGTGCGGAACACCTGCGCAGTCTTGTCGTCCGGCACGGGCGTGAGCGGATTGACCAAAACCACGGCCAACTCGGGCAGATCGGGAAGCGGCTCGCAGCGCTCTCCGATGCCGGTCATTCGCTGCGCGCGCGAGGCGAGGCACACGGGCACATCCGCGCCGATGCCAACCGCGATCGCGCTCCAATCGATCCCCTTGGCCGCCACTGCGTTGGCTCGACGAACCGCACGCAGCACTGCGGCCGCATCAGCCGAGCCGCCGCCGATCCCGGCCGCTATAGGGAGAAGCTTTTCCAACGTCACCGCGCCGAGCCGCAGCCCGGGGCCTGCGACGGCGATACGGTCGAGCGTCACCTGGATGAGATTTTCGCTGGCGATGGAACTACCGAACCGGCCGGTCACGCTCACCGACTGTGCCGCACCCGGCACCAGCGTCACCACATCGCCGACATCGACCGCGAACGCTACGAGGCTGTCGAGTTCATGGTAGCCGTCCGGGCGGCGGCCCAGCACGCGCAAGGTCAGGTTGATTTTGGGGTAGGCGCGCTCGACGATCGCGGGCGGGCAGGCGCGCTCGACGACCGGCTGCATGGACCGACTATTCTAGCGCAGGTTGGACGATGGGGCGCGGGGTCGCCTGGGCCCGCTTCTTGGGCTGTTCGGGGGCGGCCGCCTGCTTCGTCTTGACCGGGGCCTTGACCTGAACCTTGGGCAGGCCCTTTTCGAGCTTGTCCTTGATCTTGTCGATGTCCTCGGGCTCCGGCTTGAGGCTCAGCGCCTGGTCCCACTGGAAGCGGGCTTCGGTCCAGCGGCCGACGCGCCAGAGCGCATCACCCAGGTGATCGTTCAGGGTCGGATCGTCCGGGCGCAGCTCAACGGCGCGCTCGAGATACTTGACGGATTCCTTGAAGTCGCCGAGCTTGAAGTAGGCCCAGCCCAGGCTGTCGACGATGTAGCCGTCGTCGGGGCGCAGCGATACGGCCTTTTCGATCAGAGAGAGGCCCTGCTTCAGGTTCAGGCCCTGGTCGACCCAGGAATAGCCTAAGTAATTCAAAACCAGCGGCTGGTCGGGATAGAGCACCAAGGCCTTCTGCAGGTCGGCTTCGGCTGCCGGCCAGTTCTTGAGGCGCTCCAGGCAGGTTCCGCGCGAATAGAAATACGCCCAATGCCGCTTCTCGGGCTTACCGATCAGGGTGATCGCCTTCGAATAGGAGACGACCGCCTCGTCATAACGTTTGCGGGCGCGCATGATGTTGCCGATGGCTTCCAGCGGTCGCAGGTCGCTGGGGTCGGCCTTGGCAACGCCTTCAAGCACGGCCTTGGCCTCGTCGACCTGCTCCAGCGCGTTCAAGTTAAACGCCTTGCGGATGTCGATGCTCGACTGCAAAGGCGTGCCGCGTGGAATGCGGTCGTAGGTCTGGTTGGCGGCCTCATATTTCTTGAGGCTCTCGTAGGTGTTGGCCAGCGCCGCCAGCGCGAAGGCATGTTCGGGCTCGACGTAAAGGGCGAGCTGCAGATAGACGATGCCGAGGTTGACGCCGCCTTCGCTGGCGAGGGCTTCGCCGAGACCATAGAAGACTTCGGCCATGCCGGCCGAGGGCGTTTTAACCAGTAAGCCAACGCGCTCTCCTGCCTCGATGCGGGCCAGCAGCGCGCGCGCCAAGGGGTGGCCGTCGCCCTGCTGGCGATCGAGATGTTCTTTCAAGACTTGTTTGGCGAGCGTCGTGTCGCCGGCGTTGGCGGCCGAATGAGCATAGGCAAGCGTCGTGCGCAGGGTCTTGTTGTCTTGCTTGAACACCTTCTCGAACGCGGCGCGCGCTTCGTTGAAACGGCCGCCGAGGTCGGCAATCAGGCCGCGATGATAAAAGAGGTAGAACTGCGCCCATTCCGCCTGCTTGGGGCTGTCGACAATCTCCAGGCCGCCCGGGATGTCGCCGGCAGCGGCCTTGATCCAGGCTCTGCCGATCGCGGCGGTCAGATCGCCGATGGGGCCTTCGCCGGCTGCGCTCATGTGCTTGTCGGCAGTTTGGAAATCGCCTCTCTTATAGGCATCCAGCGCCAGCAGCGTCTGCGCCATGCGGTTCGTCGGCTGAGCCACGATCAACTCTCGGGCGAGCGGGACCGCTTGCGCGAAGTTGCCGCCCGTCAGCTCCATTTGGAAGCTGTGCTCCAGTAGAATGCCGTCGGTTGGGTCGCGCTCGGCGGCGGCCTTGTAGAAGGCGGCGGCGCGCTCGGGATCGTGCTCGGCGCGCGCGAAACGGCCGGACAGGTAGTTGCCGATCAACGAAGATTCAGCTGCGGGCACGAAGGCGGGCTTCGCCAGCAAAGCCGACGAAAACGATGCCCAGATCGCCACGGTGCCGATCAGGGTTGCAAGGCCAAGCACCCCGGTCCAAAGGCCCCGGGCGACGACCGAAAGCCGGCTCAACGGGTGTTGGGGGTCAGACGTGAGGCCTGCGCGCATTCCAGTTTCCTAACTCGTGCGGTCGCCCGCTCGGATCCAAAGCTCAAGCTAACACACTGGTGCGCGTTGGCCAGTCAAAGACACTCATTTGTCCAGCGCCTTAACTCTGAACGGTTAGCTTCTTCTAAACCCGGCGGTTCAGACGACGTCGCGGGTTTTCCCTTGCGGGTTCATGCCTATGGCATGGCGGGTTCATGCCTATGGCATGGCAGGTTCAGTCCGATGGCAATGCAAGTGGAACGCCAACTCAGCCCAGATTGCAGGCTTTTGTGGGGCTGCCCTCCGGATTTTGCGCGCCCGTTCCGCAGGCGCGGGGCCGCTTGCGTCCAACCTCGTCACATCCCGGCGTAATTGGGGCCGCCGCCGCCTTCCGGACAGGTCCAGGTGATGTTTTGCGAGGGGTCCTTGATGTCGCAGGTTTTGCAATGCACGCAGTTCTGCGCGTTGATCTGGAAACGGGGGCGCCCTTCCGCATCGGTCAGGATTTCGTAGACGCCGGCCGGGCAATAGCGGGTCGCGGGCTCGGCGTACTCGGGCAGGTTGACCGCTACAGGGATCTTGGGATCTGCGAGATGCAGATGAACCGGCTGATCTTCCTCGTGGTTGGTGCCCGAGAACGATACGCTCGTCAGCTTGTCGAAGGTCAGCACGCCGTCGGGCTTGGGATAGGCGATGGGCTTGCAGTCCTTGGCATGTTTCAGCGTGGCGCTGTCGGGCTTGCCGTGCGCGAGCGTGTAGCCAAAGCCGACACCCTTGATGATCGTGTTGGCCCACATATCGAGACCGCCGAGGCCGATCCCCAAGAACGTGCCGAACCGGGACCACAGCGGCTTGGCGTTGCGCACGGGGCGCAAATCGCCCGCGATGGGGCCTGAGCGGACGTCGGTATCATAGGCGTCGAGGGTGTCGTTCGCGCGGCCCGCCTCGATCGCCGCAAACGCCGCCTGCGCCGCCGCAATACCCGACAGGATCGCGTTGTGGCTGCCCTTGATGCGCGGCACGTTCATCATGCCCGCCGCGCAGCCGAGCAGCGCGCCGCCGGGGAAGCTCAACTTCGGCAGCGCTTGCCAGCCGCCCTCAGTGATCGCGCGCGCGCCATAGGCGATGCGCTTGCCGCCTTCGAAGGTGGGCGCGATCGCCGGGTGCGTCTTGAAGCGCTGGAACTCGTCGTAGGGTGACAGGTAGGGGTTCGAATAATTGAGGTGGAGCACAAATCCGACCGACACGAGGTTGTCGCCGTAGTGGTAGAGAAACGTGCCGCCGCCGGTCGCATTATCGAGCGGCCAGCCGAACGAGTGCTGAACCAGGCCTTTCTTGTGGTGCCCGGCCTTCACCTGCCACAGCTCCTTGAGGCCGATGCCGTATTTCTGCGGCCCACTGTTCTTGTCGAGTTCGAACCGCTGCAAGAGCTGCTTCGTCAGCGAGCCGCGCGCGCCTTCGGCAAACAACGTGTATTTGCCGCGCAGTTCCATGCCGCGCACGAAGCCCGCTTTCATATGGCCGGCGCGATCGAGGCCCATGTCTCCCGTGGCGACGCCGGCGACCGAGCCATCCGCGTTGTAGAGCACTTCGCTCGCCGCAAAGCCCGGGAAAATCTCGACGCCCATTTCGGTGGCCTGATCGCCGAGCCACTTCGTCAGCGCACCCAAGCTCACAATGTAATTGCCGTGGTTGTTCATCAACGGCGGCATCAGGAAATTGGGCAAGCGCAGTACGCCAGCGGGACCCAAGTATAGGAACTTGTCTTCGACGACCTCGGTGTCGACGGGGGCGCCGCGGTGCTTCCAATCGGGCAGGAGCGCGTTCAAGCCGGCCGGATCGATCACCGCCCCCGAAAGGATGTGCGCGCCGACTTCCGAGCCCTTCTCGATCACCACGACCGACAGCTCGCGCCCGGCAGCGCTGGCGAGCTGCTTCAGCCGGATCGCCGCCGAAACGCCCGACGGGCCTGCGCCCACGATCACCACGTCGAAGTCCATCGCATCGCGCTCGGGCATCGCCGCCGTGTTCTGTGACCCGTTCGTCGTCATAGGCTTCGTTCCTTCGCTTCCCGCCGCACGGCCGGGCCGGCTTGCAATCTGGGCTCGCAGTTAGGGGGCGTGCATTCCAAGCGTCAAGCGCGTTAAGATATCTCCAGCATGACTACGCAGAACAACACCCAGCGGCTCACAGCCCTCCTCGCCTGGTATCGCGAGATGGGCGTGACAGCCGCGCTCGACGACGAACCGGTCGACTGGTGCGCGCGCGGCAACGCGGCGCCGGGGGCTGGTTTCGTCATGCCGAGCCCGATCGGCGGCCTGCGAACGGCTGGCCCTGTTGGCGCTGTGCAGGGTGAGCCCGCCGCCGCAAAGCTCCCGCCCGCGGCCGGGGCTGCCGCGCGGGGCCAACCACCAGCTGCCGCGCCCGCCCGTCCAGCACCCCCGCAACGCTCGTTTGCGACACCTGCCCCCGCACGAACACATGCTCCCCCGGCTGCGGGCCCCGCCGTCGACCCTGTCGCTGCCGCCTCGCTGACCGAGCTTGCCGCCGCGCTCGCCCAATTCGAAGGGTGCGGGTTGAAAGCCACCGCCAAATCGCTGTGCCTTTACCGCGGGGCCGAGGCCGCCCGCGTCATGATCATCGGCGAAGCGCCGGGGCGGGACGAAGATCTCGCGGGCAAGCCGTTCGTCGGCGCTGCCGGGCAGCTGCTGGACAAAATGCTCGCCGCTATCGGGCTCGACGAGACTACGGTTCATATCACCAACGTCGTCTACTGGCGGCCGCCCGGCAACCGGACCCCGACCCCGCAGGAAGCACTTGCCTGCGCGCCGTTCCTCAGCCGCCAGATCGAACTGGTGCGACCCGACTTCATTGTGCTGCTCGGGGGGGCTTGCGCCAAGCAAATGCTTGCGACCGAAGACGGCATCATGAAGCTGCGCGGCAAATGGCGCACGATCGAAAGCGGAGGCCGCCAGATCAAGACTATGCCGACGCTGCATCCGGCCTACGTGTTGCGTGCGCCGGCCTCGAAACGGCAGGTCTGGCGCGATCTGCTGGCGCTCAAGGCCGCGCTCTGAGTGTCTATGCGACAACCGGCAACACTTTCTTCAACACGCCAGCATCCGCTTTGCGTCCATTAACGGCACGCGAACGCTGTATCACTAGCTTCCCAGGACCGGTCCGGGGGGGCCGTGCGCGCCGCAAGGGCTTTCAGCCTCGCCCGGCGCGCGACACGCATTCAACCAGTAGAGATGATCGTGCGCGTAGGCCTAGTATATCTCCGACCCCGCCAAGTCGGCTTCATGCGGGGGACCGGCGTTTATAGTTCATCCTCGGTCGCGGCCTGGAAGGCCATGACGGCCTGGCTTGAGCGGCACAACCTGCTTGCGCAGACCCACTGCGGCTATGGCCTTGCGCTCGACGACCCGCGCGAGATCGCTCCCGAGCTGTGCCGGTATGACGCCTGCGTCGAAGTGCCGGCCCAATACGAAACGCTCAAGACCGACGGGCTGGCGTTCCAGACCCTGCCTGGCGGCGCGTTTGCCCGGGCCCGCCATGCCGGCTCCTATGCGAGCGTGCGCTCCTCGATCCTCAAAGTGCGCGACCAATGGCTGCCGGAACAGAATCGGCTGCAGCTCGACCGCCGCCGTCCGCTGCTCGTCGTCTATCTGGACACGCCCAGCACCAGCCGCACCATGAAACTGCGCTGCGACGTCTGCATCCCCGTGCGCACGCACTACGAAGATGCCCTCAACCGTCAGAGTTTCGCCGCCTCCGAAGCGACGGTTTGAATGGCTATCCCGGCAGCGGGCAGGCGCGCCTTGGCGAGGCGCCCGGCAAGATGTTAGAGCTGGCGCTCCCGCATCAGGATCCGCCCATGGCCCGCATCGACGAAACCCGCCCGTTCATCCCCGTCCGCATCGCCGTGCTCACGGTGTCGGACACCCGTACCCCCGCCGACGACAAATCTGGCGATACGCTCGCGTCGCTCGTCACCGAGGCTGGCCATGTGATCGCTGCCCGCTCGATCGTGCGCGACGAGATCGCCGCCATCCGGGCCTGCGTGCAAGGCTGGATCGACGACCCGCAGATCGACGTCGTCATCTCGACCGGCGGCACGGGCTTCACGGGCCGTGACGTCACGCCCGAAGCGCTGATGCCGCTGTTTGAAAAGACGATCGAGGGCTTCGCCGTCGTCTTCCATATGCAGTCGTATCAGAAGATCGAGACGTCGACGATCCAGTCGCGCGCGTGTGCGGGACTGTCCAATGGTACCTATATCTTCTGCCTGCCGGGATCGCCGGGGGCGTGCCGCGATGCCTGGACCGGCATCCTCAAATGGCAGCTCGACAACCGTCACCGGCCTTGCAATTTCGTCGAGATCATGCCGCGGCTGGAAGAGCACCGCAGATCGTCCTGAGTGGTCTGAAGGAGTTCCAGCATTTCGCGCTCGATCGCATCGTGCAGGGACGCTGCCCGCTTGATGGCAACGACCTTCTTGCGCACCGGCTTATGCGGCAGCCGCGGGAGATGGCTCAATCTTGGCTTCAACACCGGAAAGACCCCATAAAACATCGATATCCAACAACACCCCTGGCTGTGGGATGGCACGATTTGCACGACGCCGGTGTTGTAAATCTGTCATTTTGCGGACACAAAAAGGGTCCTCGCGCGGCGTGCCAGCCGACCCAGGACTGACAATCAGCCGCTTGCCGCTTCGCTGGCCGGGCCGTTCAGGTTTGCGATCCGCCCCATCGGCACGTTCAGCGCATACAGCAGCAGGCAGCCGTGGTCGCGGGCGATGCTCGACAGGTAACCCGCGCTGCGAAACCGGCCGGCGTGGTTCACCGCACTGGTGCGCAGCGTAGCGAGCCTCCTACGGCCAATCCGCCAGGCGAGGTCGGCGTCCTCCAGCAGGGGCAAGGGCTGGTATCCGCCTGCCTGCGTGTAGAGCGTTTTCGAAATCAGCAAGCCCTGCTCTGCGCGCGGCAGCGCCCACAACGCCGCGCTGAAGCCTGCCGCCCGTTCCGCCAGCCGCGGGGCCGCACCCGTATCGTCGATGGCAAACCGGAACACCGCCGCCTGCTCGGCGCGCGCGCCCGTCTCGATGCGCGCTATGAATTGTTCGGCCTCGCGCACCCAGCCTGGATCGAGCACGGAATCGGCGTTCAAAAACAACAGCCATGGGCTGCGCGCGCGGGTAGCACCCGCAATCAGCCGGCTCGACCGCGAGGGTCCCGCCGTGACCGTCTCCGCCCCGCACCCGTCGGCCAGGCGCAGCGTATGATCGCGCGAGCCGCCGTCGGCTACGATGACTTCCCGCACGACTCCGGCGACTGCTGCCGGGATCAGGCAGTTGAGCGTGTCGGCCAGGGTCGCTGCCGCATCAAGGGTGGGTATGACAACCGAGATCATGAGCGCTGTGTGACACACTGGGGGTAATGTTCGCAATATGTGTCGTTGGTGCGGGTTGTATTCTATTTTTGTTCTTTTCTTGTTCTTGTTGTTGTGGTATCTGGGGTGGGTCTGGTTTTTTAGGGAACGCTCACATGGCTGGGCCCATAGTCGACAGCGAGCGGCGGCGCGGCAGGGGCGCACTCTCCAACGCATCGGGGCGATTCGAGGCGGCCGAACGGGTCGAGGCCGACGACGGGTGGGAGAGCCTCGCCACGCTGCCGGCGTTCCGCACGGTCGTGCACGAGGAGCGCGCGCGGTCCATCATCACGACCAACGACAGCCCCGACATCTCGTTCGACCGCTCGATCAATCCCTATCGGGGTTGCGAACACGGGTGCGTCTATTGCTACGCGCGGCCCACGCACGCCTACCTTGGCCATTCGCCGGGACTCGATTTCGAGACACAGCTCTACGCCAAGACCAACGCCGCCGAGGTGCTGGAGCGCACGCTTGCCCAGCCTGGCTACACGGCGCAGACCATCGCGCTCGGGGCCAATACCGATCCCTATCAGCCCATCGAACGGGAGCGGCGCATCACGCGCTCGATCCTCGAAGTGCTGGCGCGGGCGAACCATCCGGTCGGCATCGTGACCAAGTCGGCGCTGGTCGTGCGCGATCTCGATATCCTGGCGCCGATGGCGAAGCGGGGGCTGGTCAAGGTCGCACTCTCCGTCACGACGCTCGACCGGAAAATCGCGCGCGCGATGGAGCCAAGGGCCGCCACTGCCGCACGCCGGCTCGACGCCATCCGCCAGCTCACACAGGCGGGCGTTCCCGCCGCCGTCATGGTCGCGCCCATCGTGCCGGGGCTGACCGACTGCGAGATCGAGCCGATCCTGACGGCTGCGCGCGATGCCGGGGCGCGGCAGGCGGGCTACGTGCTGCTGCGGCTGCCGCTGGAGCTGAAAGTCCTGTTTCGCGAGTGGCTGTGGTCAGAGTTTCCCGACCGTGCGGATCGCGTCGTCCATCTGCTGCAATCCATGCACGGCGGGCAGGACTATGTCGCCACGTTCGGACAACGGCAGACAGGTTCGGGGCCGTACGCTGCGTTGATTGGCCAGCGGTTCCGCTTAGCGGCGAGGCGGCTCAAGCTCAATGAGCGGCGCGAAACCCTGCGGACCGATCTGTTCGTGCAGCCCGTGTTGCAGGGAGGGCAGTACCGCATGTTTTGAAGATGCAGTGAAGTGAAGGCCAGGGGGGCTGCCCCCCTGGACCCAGGGACTAAAGTGGATGCTTTGACCGCGGCAGCAGACTCGGGCGAAGCTGGCGCATGCGACACGATGCGCTCGATCTGCCCGCGCTGGAGGGCCCGACGTTCGAACTGGAGGCGGCCGAGATCCAGCTCGGACGGCATCCGGTTGCGGGCGTGGACGAGGCCGGGCGTGGCCCGTGGGCCGGGCCGGTGGTCGCCGCCGCTGTCATCCTCGACCCAGACAACATTCCCCCCGGGCTCAACGACAGCAAGGCGCTGGATGCGGACCGCCGCGAAATCGCTTGTGCCCGCATCCTGGCGTCGGCGCGGGTCGGTGTCGGCATCGCGGACGTTGCCCGGATCGACCGCGACAATATCCTTCAAGCGACGTTCCACGCCATGAGCGAGGCCGTCGCGGGGCTCGGCGCCACGCCTGGGCTGGTGCTAGTCGACGGCAACCGGCTGCCCAGGCTGTCATGCCCGGCGCGCGCCATCGTGCACGGCGATGCCAGGTGTTTGTCGATTGCGGCGGCGTCCATCGTCGCGAAGGTCACGCGCGACCGCTTGATGATCGCGCTCGCCCGCGAGCATCCCGGCTACGGCTTCGAGCGTCACAAGGGCTACGGCGTGCCCGAACACAAGGCGGCGCTCGCCCGCCTCGGGGTCACGCCACACCACCGCCGCTCGTTCAAACCCGTGCAACTCGCGTTGGCACTGGAACCGAGCGGCAGTTGAGCCGCGGACTCATCGGGCCTACGGATTGGCGCCGTACTTGGCGACGCAACTGCCCTTGCAGGCCGAGGCATAGACCGGCGCGAGCGCATTGCAGGCAACGCTCACCAGCGGGTTCACGAGGGCCCCCAATCCGCAAGCGGCGACCATGGCCACTTGATCCTGGTCGCACTGCAACGCGCACTGCGTCGCCTTCGCCGGCTGGGGATTGGCGATACTGCTTTCGGCATTGGGGCTCAAGTTGCTGCAGCTGGATGGATTTCCCGTGCCGCCGGCGGCCTTGAACTCGTTCACGAACGCCTGCTTTTGCGCCTGCGTCAATTGTCCCCAGGCGTTGCCCACGCACACGCGCTCGGCCGCCAACGCTGGGGCCACAAACAGGCAACCCGCCAAAGCCATCGCTGCAATTTTCAACTTCATGCCAACCTCCCGATTACCAATGTCACCTGCGTGTGAACTCACCTGCGTGTGAAGTCTGGGACTGGTGAAGTCTGGGACCGGTGAAGTCTGGTGCGTGAGAAGTCTGGGGTCGTCATTGATCTGGCGTCGGCCCGCCACCCGTCCCGTCAGCCGATATTCTACCCGTGTCACCTTCCCGTGTCACCTTCCCGTGTCACCTTCCCGTGTCACGATCCCTTGTCACCTTCCCGTGTCACCTTCCCGTCGCCATTGGGGGGTAGCTGAGCTAGGTTGACCGAACGGGCGGCCGTGGATGGCTGGTAGCAGGGCAGGGCGCGATAGATGCTGACACAGAAATCCTCGGGCGGGCGCGATTGGGCGCTGCCGCTGTTGCTGATCCTGGTTGGCGCCGGCCTCGTCGCGGCGGCCTTCTGGGCGACCCTCAAATACGTCGAGCCGCCGCTGCCCGATAAAATCGTTATCGCTGCGGCCACCAAGGGCAGCCCGTATTATTCGCTCGCCGAGCGCTATCAAGCGCAGATGGCCAAGAGCGGCGTCAGACTGGAGATACGCGAGACGAGCGGATCGTTCGAGAACCTGCGGCTGATTAACGACCCCACATCCGGCGTCGGCCTCGCCTTTCTGCAAGGCGGTATCGCCAATGCGACCAGTGCGCCTGACCTGCGCTCGCTGGGCCGGGTGATGTACGAGCCGCTGTGGGTGTTCATCAACGCGAGTGCGAAGATCGAGCGGCTGGCGGACCTCAAAGGCAAAAAGATCCTGGTCGGACCGGCCGGCGGGGGGACGAATGCGCTCGCGCTGCGGCTGCTGGAAGCCAACGACGTGACGGCGGGGAACGCCACGCTCGTCAACTTGGAACTGCCCGATACGGTCGACGAGGTCGCCAACGGGCGCGCCGACGCCGCATTCCTGGTGCTGGCCGCCACCGCCAAGACCGTGCAGCGCATGTTCGATAGCCCCAACGTGCGGCTCTTGAACATCGCGCAGTCGGAGGCTATTTCGCAGCGGCTGCCGTTCCTGTCGCCGCTGGAGCTGAAGCAGGGCGTCGTCAATTTCGCGAAGAATATTCCAGCCAGCGACACCTCGCTCGTCGCGACCAAGGCGGTCGTTGCCGCGCGCGCAGACCTGCATCCCGCGCTCGCCAACCTGATGACGCAGGCGCTGATTGCGGTGCATGCCGAGCCTATGGTCAACGCCAAGGGAGAGGCCGCCATCTTCGCCAAGACCGGCGAATTCCCGATGTCGAACGATCCCGAGTTGGCGCTTTCAGAAGATGCGCGCCGGGTCTACAAATCGGGCCCCCCGTTCCTGCAGCGGTATCTGCCGTTCAACCTCGCAACGCTGTTCGACCGGCTGATCGTGCTGGCCGTGCCGCTGCTTGGCGTGCTGCTGCCGGTGATCCGGTTCGCGCCTATGTTGTACACGTGGCGCATCCGCCAGCGCCTGCTGTACTGGTACAAGCAGCTGAAAATCGTCGAGAAGGGGCTCAATGCGCAGGCCGGGGCTGCCGTGATCGCGGCCAAGCAGGGGCAGCTCGAGGAGATCGAAGAGGCTGTCAACCGGATTCCCATCCCGCTCGGGTTCACCAACCAGTTGTATGACCTGCGCCAGCATATCGACGTGGTGCGGCGACGCATTCATACCGTGCAGTCGGCCGCGATGGCCTAAACGATGCGCCCTGGAGCGCCGCTGTGGGGCGAGGCCCCTTTTTGCACCCCTTCCGCCGATCCTGTGCTAGATGCTGCCGCCATGAAATTGATCCTGTTCGATTGCGACGGCACGATCGTCGATAGCCAGCACATCATCGTGGCCGCCATGGAAGGCGCCTTCAAGAGCGCGGGGCTGGCCGCGCCGCCGCGCGCGGCGATCCTGAGCGTAGTCGGGCTCTCGCTCGTGCCAGCGGTCGCGCGTCTGCTACCGGCCGGCTGCGAGCGCGGCCTCGCCGAAAAACTCGCGGAAGGCTACAAGCAGGGGTTCCACACTCTTCGCGGCGATCCGGCCAACCACGAGCCGCTGTATCCTGGCGCGCGCGACGTGATTTCGGCGTTTGCTGCGCGCGACGATGTCGTGCTGGGCGTCGCCACGGGTAAATCGCGCCGCGGCGTCGATCTGCTGCTCGAGCGCGAAGGCCTGCACGGCCTGTTCGCCACCATCCAGACCGCAGACGACCACCCGTCGAAGCCCCATCCATCGATGGTGCTGCAGGCGCTGACCGAGACGGCATTGAAGCCCCATCAGGCGGTGATGATCGGCGATACGACCTACGACATTCATATGGCGCGGGCGGCGGGCGTGGTGCCGCTCGGCGTTGCGTGGGGGTATCACGATCCCGAGGAGCTGCAGAAGGCGGGCGCGCGCCGCGTGCTCAGTTGTTACACCGAGCTGCCGGACGCGGTGGACCACGTATTTGCCAACCAGGACGAGCGGACATGAGTGCCGGCAAGAGCGGGGGTGCGGGCGGGGAAGCCAACGACAACGAACCGCCCGATCAGACCGAGGGAGATCGGGCGCTGCCGGGTCTGGAAAAAGAACTCGGCAAGGTATTGGGGCGCGAGGCCGCGCCGCAGCTGCCGGCGCGATTCTATAAGCTTGCCACCGTTTCCGACGCGGCGGAGGGGTTCGGCGTAGCGCTTGACGGGCGGGCGCTGAAGACGCCGAAAAAATTTCCGCTGACGGTGCCCACGCGACTGCTCGCGGAGGCGATCGCGGCCGAATGGGCGGCTCAGGGGCCACGCATCAATCCCTCGTCCATGCCGCTGACGCGGCTTGCCAATACCGCCATCGACGCAGTGGCGCCCAACCTTGCCAGCGTGCAGGCCGACATCGTCCAATTCGCCGGCAGCGATGCGCTGTGCTACCGGGCGGCCGAACCAGAACGCCTCGCCGAACTGCAGGCCGCAACGTGGGACCCCATCCTTGCGTGGTCCGCCGAAACGCTCGGCGCGCGCTTCCTCACGCAAACCGGTGTCCTCCACATTGCCCAGCCCGAGCCGGCGCTGGAGGCCGTGGCGAGGGCCGTCGCGCCGTTCAGTGCCTTCCAGCTCACGGCGCTCCATGTGATGACCACGCTGATGGGCTCCTCGGTGCTGGCGCTGGCGGTGGCCACCGGTTCGCTCGATGCCACAACGGCGTGGCACGCGGCTCATCTCGACGAAGACTGGCAGATCGCGACCTGGGGGAGCGATGAGGAAGCCGTTGCACGGCGCGAACAGCGTTGGCGCGAAATGCAAGCCGCCGCTGCGTTCCTGACAACGCTTCGTTAACCAAGGCCGTATACCCTTAAATCAACGGCAGGGTGATTCCGGGTTCTTCAGGCCCCACACGTGGCCCCGGAGCCCGCAATCACCCTCGCCCATCAGCCTCACATGGCTATGCTTGCAGCAGTGTTCGGCGGGTTTCGAAATGCATATTTCCACCAAAATTCCCGAGTTGGTGCATCGCGAGCGCTTCATGAAGCGGGTTCTCGCGAGCGGCTCGATTTTCATCGTTTCGGGTGATGTTGGCTGGGCGTGTGTGCCGTTCAGGCAGGACCCGGCACGCGACGTCGTGCTCATGTGGTCCAGCCTATGCGAGGCGCAACGGTGGGCCGAAGTCGTTTCATCTGGTCCTTCGGTGCATGAGGTCGGGTTGGCCGCTTTGCTCATCGACGTTCTACCGATGCTTGCCCAGAAGCGGTGCCTGATAGGTCCCGACTGGAGCACCGATCCGACCGACCCCGTGTTCGATGCCCACGATCTTGTCGAACGGTTGTGGCGCGAGCGCGCCGATCAATTCATGACCAACATCCGCAAGGCGGACGCGGTCTGGCTGCTGGAAAGCGCCTCCGGCCCGGCGTTCCTGCCGTCGGAACGGCAGCCTGGCAAGGAATTCCTGCCCGCGTGGGCCACGCGCGAAGAGGCGATCGCCAACATCGCCGGAAGCTGGGCCGTCAAACGCCCGATCTGCGTTTCGCTCGCCGTGTTCCGCGACCGCTATCTGCCGTATTTGGAACAGCGCGGCTGGTTCGCCGGGCCTGAGCCGATGGCGGGGGCTGGCGCACGCGAGCTGACACCGGCGGAATTTTCGGTGCGCGCCTTTCCGGCCATGACGCTCTCGCAACTGCGGGCGATATCGGCTTAGTGCCTAATCTCAAGGGCGCGGCGCAGGATGTCGTCATTCGAGCGATAGGCTGCCAGCCCGAAGCTCGTGAACTCGTCGTTTGCAGGCCCAAGGCCTGTTGGCGCGACCCCCAGCATACGCAGCGCCTGATTGATCGGCCGCAGCGGCCAGGGCCGGTTTTCACCAAGACGCAGCGCGACCGGCTTCATCTGCAGTGCGCCATCGATCCAGACGCAGGCCGCCTGTTCGCCCGCGCCGCCATCGTAGTACGTCTCAAGCCACACGAGCGCAGACCCTCGAGCTGCGCTGGCGGCGAACGCCATGTCCGTCGTGGTCAGGCGAGGGCTCGATTCCCGCGTGTCGAAGTCGATCCATTCGCCGGTGCCGTTGGCCGCATGCAAAGCGTCATGGACCGGATCGGTCAGCGGCACGACGAAAAGCTGGGCAAGCGGCGTCAGCGCAAAGATCCGCGCGCCAGACACCGCGTCGAGAAACGGCCGCAGCGTGGTCTTGGGTCCGGCGAACAGTCTGAGGTGATGCGCCATCACCAGTCGACCGGTTGCTTGTCGTGGAAGAAGCCGCCGGTCGGACCATCCGGGGGCAGTGTCGCCAGCCAGACCGCCGTGTCCGCACCCTGTTCGACCGTGCGGGGCGCTGCGGGGCCGCCCATCTTCGTGTTCACCCAGCCGGGGCACATCGAATTGATCAATATCGGTCCTGCGCCCAGTTCGGCTGCGGCCGTCACGGTCAGCGCGTTGAGCGCCGTCTTCGACATCCGGTAGGCTGGATATCCGGCCTCCATGCTGTGCAATTGGGCGGCTGCCGACGACAAGTTGACGATACGGCCGTAGGCCTGCTCGCGCATGATCGGAAGAACGGCCTGGATCATCATGAGCGCGCCGATCACGTTCGTCTCATAGGTTTCGCGCACCAGCGCGGGGGGCACCGCGCGTACGTTGGAAGCCGGAGCGCCCGGCATGTCGAGCAAGATGGCCGCGTTGTTGACCAGCACGTCGATGCGGCCGAATTCGCCCAGCACCTCTGCTACGGCTGCGCGCACGCTGGCCTCATCGGTCACATCGAGGGCAACGACCGGGGTAATCAGCCCCTCGGCCTGCAACGGCGCTGCGGCTTTGAGCCCGCTCGCCTTAGAGCGCGACCCCATCACGGCAATAACGCCCAAACGCGCGAGCTGGCGCACGATCGCAAGGCCAATGCCCCGATTGGCGCCAGTGACGAGGGCGACGCGCGTTTGCGCCATGGCGTTCGATCCGGTTACGATTTGTTCGAAAAAATGAAGAAAGCGCCGGCCGCGATCAAGGCGAAGCCGACGCCGTGCCGCCAGGTCAGCGCCTCGCCCAGGTACAGATAAGAAAACACCGCGAACACCGTCAGCGTGATGACTTCCTGCAGCGTCTTCAACTGTGCGGTCGAATAAACCGCCGATCCGTAGCGGTTGGCGGGCACAGCCAGGCAATATTCAAACAGCGCGATGCCCCAGGATACGAGAATGGCCAGCAGCAACGGGCTGTCCTTGAACTTCAGGTGGCCGTACCAGGCAAACGTCATGAACACGTTGGACGCCACCAGGAATATAACCGGCATGGCATAAGCCCAGGCGCCCGGCGGCAGCGATAGTTGCAGCATCTCCCCCCACATCGATGTTTGCCTCACGCGGACACACGAACCTAGCCTAACAGCCGATTGCGCGAAACGTTCCCGCCGCAAACGCAAAACGGGCACCCTTTCGGGCGCCCGCTGCAGATCACACCGCAAACAGCGTGAGCTTGCCCGCACTTAGTTCGCAGGCTTGTAGGTCTTCTTGCAGCTGGCGCGGAAGGTTTCGCGCGCCTTGCCGTGCAGCTTCTTTTCGTCGGCCTGCTTCGAGCAGGCCATCGAGGCTTCCGTCTTCGGCTTGGCAGCAGTCTTGACCTTGGGGGCCTTGGGAGCCTTCATGGTCTTCGTGGTGGTCGAAGGGGTCGTGGTGGTTGCCGTCTGAGCCATAACGCCGGTGCTGAGCGCGAACGCCAGAGCTGCAGCGGCGATAGCAGTCTTGATCATCGTCATCGTCAAATTCCTCGCATATCCAGTTCAGGTGCGTTTGCGCGATCGTGTCGGACCGAGCGGCGGACTCGTCACAAAGAGCGCCGCATGTCGTCTAGTGTGATTCGCGCGATTCGCCTGCGACGAATTGGACGTGGTGGCCTCTGCGCGCCCGAAAGCCGCCGTTTCACCGCACCCGTTTCGCCGTAGCCGAAACAGTTGTCCTTCCATGGAAGAACACCTCAGGGCTCATTAAGAGCAAATCCCCTGAACCAGCGATGAACAAGGGCTAGTTGCGCAGAAATCGATTCAACTGCTTACCAAGGCGATGCAGGTCGCAGGTGTCACACTCCCAAACGACAAGAACCTTCCAGCCCAGCCGCACTAAATCTCGACTGTTCCGCTGGTCGCGCGTGACGTTCCGTTCGAGTTTTGGCTGCCAGTACGCCGTGTTGGACTGGGGCACCCGCGCATCGTGACAGGTTGCCTTGGGATGCAGGTGCCAAAAACAACCGTGCACGAAAATAATCTTGCGACGCGATACGAAAACCAGATCAGGCTTACCCGGCAAGTTCTTCCGGTGAAGGCGGAAGCGGTAGCCTAGCTTATGTGCCAGCCGCCGAACAATCATTTCCGGCTTCGTACCCGCCGACCGGATTGCAGTCATGTTGGCGCTGCGCCGCGGCTTGGATAGATTATCAACCACTTGAGGCCTTTACTTGCGAACCGCGACGGTTTCGTCGGGCAGCAAGTCAATCCCCTGTGATCTCGCGATCTTTCTGTGCGGGGTCCAAGATCCATTCAACAGCAGAATCCCATCATGCTGCAGAATGTCACGTGCGCCACCATTGCCACGCACCCGCTTCATATAATCCAATTGATCATGTAAAAGAGCCTGAATCACACTTCGATGAACGATGCGCCCAATATTCTCCCTAAAGAACTCCGCGGCGCGGTCCTCTCCCGGATTTATGTCGCGCAATTGCCGAAAACGCTTCATATCGATACCATCCCATCGGCTCTGCGGATATTCCTGATCTTCAACAAGCCACATAATATTCCGGCGGCCCGCTTCGCTTATGGACCGCTTCTTGTCGCGGTTCCCCTCAGCGCTATTTAGGTACGCGTCACGCGCCAGCACAAGCCCCAGCCAGCATCTGCCGTCAAACTTCGCAGTGGCGATAAGTAAACATGGCTCTTCTGCCCGGAAGGTCTCAGGAGGTATCATCCAACTTGAGCCTATCGTGTTTTTTATATCGACCTCGACGCCATCGATATTGAGATCGCGGTGAAGTCCCTTAGGCGCGCCTAGCCAATCCCGTAGATAGTGCTCGATCTTTAATCCGATGAACGTCTTCTCGACTTTGTCGAGCTCGGACATTTTTGTCCGGGCTGTCCGGACGGGATCGATTACGAAATCAACGGCGTTCTTGATCAGAATTGGCAATTCTTTCCGAAGCTTCTGTTCGCCGCCGGCGTGGGCAAATATCCCATCACGAATCTTGGCCAGCGCTTCATAGTCAGGATGTTGCTCGTTCATAACAGAGCCCCCGAAGCGATTCTGCGTCAAGCTCCGGTTCGTCATGACTAAATCATCGCCACTTGCCAAGACTTTGCGCGCGGTCGGCTCTTTGGCCGTGCTGGCGTAATCGCTTGGGAGATCGCGGAAGCCACTGCAAAAGCTACCGGCGGCGGGAAGGCATTGCCGACTTGCCTGTATGCTGCGGTCTTCTTGCCCCAAAAGCCCCAATGATCAGGGAAACCTTGAACGCGCGCCACCATCCTCACGGTGAGCCGCGGCATACCCACGAAATCTTCATCAGGAGCGAAATTTGCAATACCCATTCCGTCGACGCCGAGGGCCGCCCACGCTTTTTTGGCTCGCGTAGGACCCAAATCTGGCCCTCCATGCTTCTTCGAGCCGCCGACAACCGTGGGAGCGAACAATGCGGCGCGCTTCTGCCATTGATCTGCCCCGCGCCAACCACGTTGCTGCATCAAATCATGCAGCAAGCGTCCGACCGTGAGAGCATTCTTCTTCGGTTCAGGCCATGCAAACTCTGATGCATGCTGTGTTCTCAAGGCTACGATTATTACGCGGGGCCGCAGCTGCGACACACCGTAGTCAGCTGCGTTCAAAAGCTTCCAGGCCGTGACGTAGCCCAATTTCCGCAGCCGCTCATCGATGTAGTTGCGATATCCCTCGAAGCCGGGAGAGAGAATTCCCCGAACGTTTTCGATCATGACAGCCTTTGGACGCACCTCATCGACGATGCGAAGACCCGCAGGAAAAAGATCGCGCTCGTCACTGGGTCCGAGTTGCTTACCTGCAATCGAAAACGGGGGGCAGGGGAAGCCACCGGCCAGCAAGTCGACCCCACGGTAAAGCCTGCCGTCGAAATGGTTGAGGTCTTCCTCGTGGACGGTCCAGGAAGGACGGTTCAGCCGAAGTGTGTTGCAGGCATGGGGGTCGATTTCGACTAAACCCGCATGCTCAAACCCGGCGCGCTCAAGCCCCAAGGCCTGACCACCGGCACCCGCGCAAAGCTCCAGCGAATATCCACTCATCCTCAAGCCTCTGGATTGATTCGGCTACGCCCTCAAACGATCAACCAGAGTTATACATACTTAGAACAAACTGTGAACTATGGAATTTGATGTTTTTTGCCCGGCAAGCCATACTCAACTCATGCCATCGAAACCTCCCAAATCACCTGGCACAGCTTCGAAACCTTCCCGCAGGGCGCGGGAGAGGTCGGGGCGGCCTGCGGGCGCGCCGACCGAGACCGAGGGCGGGACGCCTGGATTTGGCGAGAGCCAATCGTCCTATGCGGTCGGCCCTTCGACGTTGCCCGCCTTGCGGCAGTCGGGACCGCGCCCGCCGATGGCTCACGAGGCCCAGTCAGCGGCGATGGAGGCCCTGCTCACGCGGCCCGAGGAACGCTCCGACAGGGAAAGGCAAGTGCTCGCGCGGCAACCGCTGATGGCGTCGCATCCGATCGTCGCCGGCACGACGCCGGCCTACGTGCCGCACCGGCCCGAGCGGCCCGAAAAGAGCGAGGGCGGGGTGCCCTTCAAGCTCGTGTCCGAGTATCAGCCCAAGGGCGACCAGCCGGCCGCCATCAAGGAACTGGTCACGGGCGTCAATGCCAACGAGCACAACCAGGTGCTGCTCGGAGTCACGGGATCGGGCAAGACGTTCACGGTCGCTAACATCATCGCGCAGACGCAGCGGCCCGCGCTCGTGCTCGCGCCCAACAAGACGCTGGCGGCGCAGCTGTACGGCGAGTTCAAGAGCTTCTTTCCCGACAACGCGGTCGAGTACTTCGTGTCGTATTACGACTACTACCAGCCCGAGGCCTACGTGCCGCGCACCGATACCTACATCGAGAAGGAAAGCTCGGTGAACGAGCAGATCGACCGCATGCGGCATGCGGCGACTCGCGCACTGTTGGAGCGCGACGACGTGATCATCGTCGCGTCGGTGTCGTGCATCTACGGCATCGGGTCGGTGGAGACCTACACCGCGATGACGTTCACGGTGTCGGTGGGCGAGACGCTGTCGCGCGACCAGCTGCTGGCCGATCTCGTCGCGCTGCACTACCGGCGCAACGATGCGGCGTTCGTGCGCGGCGCGTTCCGGGTGCGCGGCGATACGGTCGAGTTGTATCCGGCCCACTTGGAAGACCGCGCCTGGCGAATTTCGCTGTTTGGCGATCAGGTCGACACCATCACCGAATTCGATCCGCTGACCGGGCACAAGTCGGCCGATCTCGCGCTCGTGAAGATCTACGCCAACTCGCACTACGTGACGCCGAAGCCGACGCTGCAACAGGCGATCAAGGCGATCAAGATCGAGCTCAAGGCGCGGCTGGAAGAACTATACGCGAACGGCAAGTTGCTGGAGGCCCAGCGCCTGGAACAGCGCACGACCTTCGACATGGAGATGATGGAGGCGACCGGGAGTTGCGCCGGCATCGAGAACTATTCGCGCTATCTCACGGGCCGCCAGCCCGGCGAGCCGCCGCCGACGCTGTTTGAATACCTGCCCGACAACGCGCTCGTGTTCGCGGATGAAAGCCACGTCACCGTGCCCCAGATCGGCGGCATGTTCCGGGGCGACTTCCGGCGCAAGGCGACGCTCGCCGAATTCGGCTTCCGGCTGCCGTCGTGCATGGATAACAGGCCGATGCGGTTCGAGGAATGGAACGCGATGCGGCCCAACACGGTCTACGTCTCCGCGACGCCGGGGCCATGGGAACTCGACCAGACCGGCGGCACCTTCACCGAGCAGGTGATCCGGCCCACCGGCCTCATCGATCCGGTGTGCGAAATCCGCCCCGCCAAGACCCAGGTCGACGATACCATCGACGAAGTGCGCCAGGTTGCGGCGCAAGGCTATCGCTCGCTTGTCACCGTGCTGACCAAGCGCATGGCCGAAGACCTGACCGAATACATGCACGAACAGGGCATCCGCGTGCGCTACATGCATTCCGACATCGAGACGCTGGAGCGCATCGAGATCATCCGCGACCTGCGGCTCGGCGCCTTTGACGTCCTTATCGGCATCAACCTGCTGCGCGAGGGGCTCGATATTCCCGAATGCGGGCGGGTGTGCATCCTGGACGCCGACAAGGAGGGCTTCCTTCGCTCCGAAACCTCGCTGATCCAGACCATCGGCCGCGCCGCGCGCAACGTCGACGGGCGTGTGATCCTCTATGCCGACCGCATCACCGGCAGCATGGAGCGCGCGCTCGCCGAAACCGATCGCCGCCGCGTAAAGCAGACCGCCTACAACGTCGCCAACGGCATCACGCCCGAAAGCATCAAGCGCAACATCCACGACGTGATGGCCTCCGTCTACGAGCAGGACCACGTGACGGTCGATTCGGGGCTCGTCGATGCGCCGATGATCGGCAACAACCTTGCCGCCGTCATCGCCGACCTCGAAAAGCGCATGAAGGCTGCTGCCGCCGATCTCGAGTTCGAGACCGCCGCGCGGCTGCGCGACGAGGTCAAACGCCTGCAGGCGACCGAGCTGTTCCTCGCCGACGATCCCATGGCGCGGCAGGCAGCCGTCGACGATGCGACCGGCGGCTTCAAGGGCGAGCGCAAGTACGGCGCGTCGGCCAATACGCCCAAGACCGCGCCAGTTCCGCGTGTGCGCAAGCCGACGCTCGACGAAATGGGGCCGGGGACCGACCGCCCTATTCCGGCCAGCCCAATCGTTCAGGTGGACCCGCGGACGAAGGCCGGCGCGTTCGGCGAGCAGATCCGCGGCCCCCACAAGCCGACGCTCGACGAGATGGGGCCGCATGCTTCGCTGCCGGTTCCGGTCAGTGGGCCAAAACCAGTGCGCACCATTGATATTCCTTCCGACGACGAGAAAAAATCCCGGCGCGGCGGACGCCCCCGCAAGACCGGACGGCCGGGGAAATAACGCTGCGCGGTCTTGGCCGAGCGAAGCTCCGCTTGGAAGAACTGCCGTCCGCATCTGCTTGGGGGAACCCCGGCCTTCGCCGGGGCAGGCGAGCTTCCCAATTTCCCTCCCTTTTGGGTGTTCGGTGCTGCTAGGTGCGCTGCGGCATCTACGACCAGACGAAAATAACGCCACCGGGCCGCCAAATTTGACCGGACTGTGCAAAGCGGTTCAAACTCGTAACCAAGATGGCCGTGGACGATTGAGTCGCGGCGCTGGCTTCCCTGGTTGCGCGTGTTGCCGGGGAGGGCAAGGCTTGAGGGAACAGGAATGAGAACACGCTCAGCCGCGCTGCTGTGCGGGCTTGCCTCGCTCACTGGCGCGCTCCAACCGGGTTACGCCGAGCCGTTGCTGGAAGCCCAGGGGCACATGTATCGCTGGGGCCCAGCGGCGACGGCTACGAACGTCGACAGAGCCCCGCAACGGATCAGTTATTTTGCGTTGGACGCTGCTTTCGAGGCGCCGCAAGATTCGCCCCGCCTCAGTGCCAGCAATTGCGGGCGCATGCGGGCGTTCCGCGACATCGTGCGCACGTCGCAGCAGCTCACTCCCAGGGCAGCAAACGGGGAACTTCATGCCGCGCTCGCTGCCTGGCAGACTGCCGCCGGGATCGAGTTCATCGAAGCGCCCGACGCCGCGCACGCCAACATCGTCATCGGAGCCTCCGCCGACGCGACCGGCAAGGCCTTCGCGAACCTAACCTACGACCGCCAATTCCTGATCGATCCCACGGAAAAGGCGCTCGGCACGCCGGGAAATCCGTTACTGGGGCCGCGGCCCGTACCGCAATCGTCAGTCGCTGCTCTCGACAACGGGGGCGTTACGCTGGTGCCGATCACGCAGGCCTATGTCTGCCTCAATCCGATGACGCCGTGGAAAATCGGTTTCGACGGCAATACCGCCATCTACGATTTGCGGCTCACGTTCGAGCACGAAATCGGACATGCGATCGGGCTCGACCATCCCGGCCGCACCGGCTCCATCATGGCCTACCGCTACGACGAAACGGTGCGAGACCTGACGCCCTTGGATATCGCCGCAGCTCAAATGCTTTACGGTCCACCACGAACCGACCGGCTCGCGGCGCAACGAGGCATTGCGCGGGAGCTGCCCACGTTGTCGTCGCCATAGGCCGGACGCGGCGGCTGTCACCGCCTCCGGCCCAAGCGTTGGCCTCCATGCTCGGTTACATGCTCGCCTTCGGAAGATTCTTGGCGTCGGCCGCGAGAACCGTCGTTACGACGCGGTCGGTGTCGAGCTTGAACTGGGCGGGGAGCAGGCTCACCTTGGTTTCGCCAAGCCCGAGGAAGCCGCCGATGCCGGCGTTGAGTTCGGCGAGCTTGCCGTCGCTGGTCCAGCGGAACGATTCGACTTCGCCGATCTTCTTGCCGTCGCTGCTATAGACGGGCTTGCCGATCCAAGTCTTGGCCTCGGCCTGGCTCAGCGTGATACCGGTGCCGTTCGTCGCGTTGGCCGAGCCTTGCATCTTATCGGTCGCTGCCGACGGTGCGGTGGTGTTCGTGGCCGCGCCGGACTTATCCGTCGGCGTCATCTGAGGGACCTGGCTGTCCATGGTGGACGTCGGGCCCTTGGCCGGATCGATCTTCTGGGCCGGCTCGGCGGCAAGCGCTGGAACCGCAACCAGCAGCGACAGAATCGCGATGGCGTTAAGTTTCGGGGTCATGGTGCTTCTCCTTGGCTATGCCCGACAAACAGTTCGCTCAGGCATCCATTGAAAACGCCGCCCATTCGCAATCGTTCCGAATGCTCTGAGAATTGGGAGGATTCAATCCATGTCAGCCAAGAAATGCCCGGCGTTTCGGGCGCCAATTCGAATGGGGCGAAATGGGTGACATGATGGGGCGATTTCGAGGCGCGGCCCGGATGGAAACGAGTCCTGATACCCGGTGGCGGCAATCGTGAGTGTCAGTGCTCGAAAACGCTGGCTTTCCAGTCGCCATCGGCGTTTGGCTTGCTGGCCGGGGCTGTGGGCTGCTTGGGGCGCTCGGGCTTGGCGGGCAGGGCTGTGGATGCCGATGCTTTGACCGGCACCGCGGCGGGCTTGGTTGATTCAGGCTTCGGGTTCGCTGGCTTCAGGCTGGCGCGGGTGGCCTTAATGGCGGCCAGCGACGCGTAGGCCTGGGTAACCTTGGTGTTTTCCCGCAATCCCGAAGCTTCGCGATAGAAGATGTGGGTGCCGATGGTCGTCTGCTGCACGAGGCCTAACCGCCAGACCGGAGCGACAGACGTGGTGTGATAGTGGGTCGCTTCCATCAGCTCGCGCAACCACGCCTGGCCGGCGAGCGCTTGAGTGGCGATAAGTTCGGCTTCTTCCCACATCACGCCATTGGGCGCCGAGAGGCGGGAATTGCAGGCAAACGAGAACTGGCATTTCTCGCCGCGTTCGACGCCCTGGTTGACCACGCCGCAAATGGAATTCGGCCATTTTTTCGAGCGCGCGCGGTTGAGGATGACCTGGGCGACCGCGATCTGGCCTTCCGCCGGTTCGCCGCGCGCCTCATAATAGACGGCGCGCGCGAGGCACGCGCGTTCGGTGGCGGGGGCGGTCGAGAAACGCGCGGCATAGACCGACTTGCCGAAGTCCTGCTGCGCGGTTTCCGGCAGTCGCGTCACGGAGGCGGCAGGCGCGCTGGCATTGGCCGGGACGGCAATCGTAGCAATCCTGGGCGCGGCGGTCGCTGCGGCGAGCGCTCCTGCCGAGGGCTGCTCCAGGGCCTCAATCGAGGCGGTCATGGCAACGGGGGCTTGCGGGTTCGTCGCCGCCTGGAGGGAGACGATCAGACCGGCGGTCGCCGCCAGTGCCGTACATCCGACAGCCCAACTCAGCGACCGATTGGCCGCAGGTGCAGGCGCCGGCAAAACTGTGCTGGCGGGGGCCGTTTTTTCAACATCGGCGGGGCCGTGATCGCCGGCTGCGACCCGGCGGACGGTGGTCATGGTGTCTTCGGCCAGCAGGAATTGAGAGCGGGCGTCGTCGTGAAGCTGCATGACGCGCTGCGCCTGATCGACGGCGCCGTCTGCGAGATCATGCGCCAACCCACATGCCTCACTGGACGGTGGGCGCGCGACATCGTTTTCGCCGCTCTTACGCATTATACACTAACCCATGGAACCCAGTTTGGTGGGTGTACGACGGATCGCGCGCTCTCGCTAGTGTGCAAATCGTGGAGGTGTTGTTATTCCAGCCTTTTTAATGCGCTTTTGGTGAAGCAGCTCGCGCGGACCAATTCCCGGAATTTAATGCAGTTTGACCTGCGGTTCGGTGCGGCGGACGATGAGGCGCGACACGGTATCGAGCGCGACCTTGAAAACGCCATGCAGCGCCATTTCGTGCATCTTGTAGAGGGAGCGGTACATCAGCTTTGCGAACAGGCCCTCGAAGAACAGCGACCTGCCGCCGACGAAGCCCATCATGGTGCCGACCGTCGAATAGTGGCCGAGCGACACCAGCGAGCCGAAGTCGTGATATTTGAAGGGTTTCAACGGTTCGCCCTTCAGGCGCGCCGCGATCTGGCCCATCATGTGGCTGGCCTGCTGGTGGGCGGCCTGGGCGCGCGGCGGGATCGGCCACTGGTCGCCTTCGGGCACCAGATAGCAGCAATCGCCGAATGCGAACACGCTGGGGTCCAGCGTTGTTTCCAGTGTCGGCTTGACGATCAACTGGTTCGACCGGCTGACCTCGAGCCCATCGAGCTTGGTCAGCACGTCGGGGCCTTTGATGCCGGCTGCCCACACCACCAGTTCAGACGGCAGGAAATCGCCGTTCAGGAGCTCGACGCCTTCGTGCGTCACGCCGGTGACGCGGGAATTGGTGCGCACGTCAACGCCCAGTTCCTTCAGCCGGTCAACGACTGCCTGCGCCATGCGTTCGGGGAGGGCGGGCAAAATGCGCCCGGCAGCCTCGATGAGCGTGATCTTAATGTCCTTCTCGGGGTCGATGTTATCCATGCCGTAGGCGACAACGCCGCGGGCGGTGCGGTGCAATTCCGCTGACAGCTCCGTGCCGGTCGCGCCTGCGCCGATAATCGTCACGTGGAGCTGACCGGCCCGGATGGGGGCTGATTGGGTGTGGGCGTTGAGGCAGGCGTTGACCAGGCGGCGGTTGAAGCGCTCTGCCTGTTCGGCAGTGTCGAGGGTGATCGCGTGCTCGGCGACGCCCGGAGTACCGAAGTCGTTTGAAACCGAGCCGACGGCGACAACCAGGATGTCGTAGCTGAACGAGCGCACCGGCGTGATCGGACGGCCTTCTTCGTCGAAGGTCGCGGCGAGATGCACCTTGCGGTTGGCGCGATCGATGCCGGTCATTTCGCCAAAGCGGTACGTGAATCCGTGCCAATGGGCCTGCGCCAGATAATCGAGCTGGTGGCGGTCGATGTCCATGCTGCCGGCGGCGATCTCATGCAGCAGCGGCTTCCACACGTGGGTGCGAGCGCGGTCGATGAGGGTCACATCTGCGAGTTTGCGCCGGCCGTATTTGTTGCCGAGCTTGGTTACCAGCTCGAGCCCGCCGGCGCCGCCGCCCACGACGATGATCTGGGGACGCTTTCCGTTAGCTGCTTTGAGGGGGGCGATCGTCGCGTCAGGTTGCAGCGGCTGCATGGTGGCCTCGCTTGGGTTCGCTCTCAGCTGCGGATATCGCCGCCGGTTGCCTTTTTCACGCCTTCGACGATCTTGGCGCTCACCGCCTCGATGTCCTTATCCGTCAGAGTGACCGATCCTGGCGAGAGTGTCACCTCGATGGCGAGCGATTTTTTGCCTTCCGCCGCCAGCGTTCCCCCTTCGAACACGTCGAAAACGGTGACGTTGGTTATCAAAGCCTTATCGGCGTTGACGGCCGCCTTGACGACGTCGCCGGCAGGCACCTTCACATCCAGCAGGAAGGCGAAATCGCGCCTCACGGGCAGCAGGTCGGGCAGGGCCAGGCCCGCGCGGGTGCGGCTCTTCCTCTTATCGGCCGGCAGCGCTTCGATGAAAATTTCGAACGCGCAGACAGGACCTGCCACGTCGAAGGTTTTCGCGATTTCGGGGTGAAGTTCGCCGAAGGTTGCCAGCGTCACCTTGGGGCCGAGCTTCAGCGTGCCGGAGCGGCCGGGGTGGTAATAGGCCGGGGCGTCGCGCGTGAGCTGCGCCTTGGCGGCATCAAAACCGAGGCTGGCAAGCACCGCCAGCACGTCGGCCTTGACGTCGAATGCGGTGACGGCGCCCGCAGCCCCGTCCCAGTGGCGGCCGCTGCCGCCCAGGCGAGCGGTTCCAGCGCGGATCGCGGATGCGCTCTGATACTGATCTTCGGGCCTGTCGCCGCGATAGGCCTGGCCCAGCTCGAACAGAGCGACGTCGTTGATGCCGCGGTTGCGGTTGCGGGCGACGGCCGCCAGCAACCCAGGCAGCAGCGAGGGCCGCATGGAGGACAGCTCCATGCTCATGGGGTTGGCGAGTTCGAGCGCATCCGCGCCGCCGCCGAACGCTTGCGCGTGCGGGCGGGGGATGAACGAATAGGTGACGGCTTCTATCAGGCCACGGGCTGCGAGGGTGCGGCGGGCCCGGCGGGCGCGCTTTTGCGGCGGCGTCAGCACGGGCTTGGCGATGCCATGCAGTGCGGGCAGCGGCGTCAGCGGAATGCGCTCGAGGCCGGCAATGCGAACGACCTCTTCGATCAGGTCGGCTGCGCCGTGAATGTCGGGACGCCAGGTGGGCGCCATGACGGTGACTGCGCCCTTCGTGCCCTTGCCGTCGATGGAACAGCCCAGCGCTTCCAGGATGTGCTTGATCTCGGCGTCCTTCAATTTTACGCCCGACAGCTTTTCGACGCGGGCGAAATCGAAGGCAATCGCGCGCTGTTCGACAGGCTGCTTGCCGGCCAGCTTCGCCTTGCTCGGCGTGCCGCCGCACAGCTTCAGGATCATGTCGGTGGCGAGATCGAGCCCCGGCAGGACGGAGGCTGGATCAATGCCGCGCTCGAAGCGGTAGCGGGCGTCCGACATCACCTGCACCTTGCGCCCCGTGGCGGCCGTGCGCAGGGGATCGAAGTAGGCGCTTTCGATGAACACGCTCGTGGTTGCGTCCGTTGAACCCGACGCCTCGCCGCCCATGATGCCGGCGAGGCCCAAAACCTGTTGTTCGTCGGCGATCACGCACATAGTGTCGTCGACTGCGTGCTCCTTGCCATCGAGTCCTAAGAATTTCTCGCCGGGCTTGCCGAGGCGGGCGCGGATCGCGCCCTTCAGCTTGGCCACATCGTAGACGTGGAGCGGGCGGCCGCGGTCGAGCGAGACGTAATTCGTCACGTCGACGAGGGCGTTGATGGGGCGCAGACCGACGGCTTTGAGGCGGTTTTGCAGCCAGGCGGGCGACGGGCTGTTCTTCACGCCGCTGACGACGCGGCCCGCGAAGGCAGGGCAGGCGCTCGCCGTTTCCGGGGTGAACTCCAGCTTGATGTCGATGGGGCAGTCCGTGCTGCCTTCCACGGCTGCAAGTTTCGGCTCGGGCTTCAACGTGCCCATGCCGGCCGCCGCCAGATCGCGGGCGATGCCGCGCACGCCGGTGCAATCGGGCCGGTTGGGCGTCAGCTTCACCTCGATGACGGGGTCGTTCAAGCCGGCGACGTCGATGTAGCGCGCGCCGACCTTATCGGCCAGCCCAGCGTCCAGTTCGAGAATGCCGTCGCTGTCTTGCGAGAGCTGCAGTTCGGCGGCGGAGCACAGCATGCCGTTCGAAACGACGCCGCGGACGGGCTTCTTTTCCAGCGTGATTTTCGAACCAGGGATGTAGGTGCCGAGCGGGGCGAACACCGTCACCATGCCGGCCCGGGCGTTGGGCGCGCCGCAGACGACTTCCATCAGCGGCTGGCCCTTCGCGATCTCCACCTGGCAGACCCTCAGCCGGTCGGCGTTCGGGTGCTGTTTTGCCTCCTTGATGACCGCGAGCGTGAACGCGCCGAGCTTTGCACCGGCATCCTCGATTGCTTCGACTTCGAGGCCGATGGCCGACAGCTTCTGCTCGAGGGCGTCGAGCGTGGCGGTGGTCTCAAGGTGGTCCTTGAGCCAGGACAGCGTGAATTTCATAGAACGGGTTCCAGTGGGCAAAAATCAAGCTCCACCCTCTACCCCCGTTGGCGCACCACGCCAAGGGGGATGCCGGCGCGAGCGGCTTGGGGCCGCCCCTCACGCTCGGCTTGGTGCCGCCAAGACAGTCGCTCTCCCCGTAAGGATGGGGAGAGGGGATAGACGCGCCGTTAGCGCCCGCTGCGCAGTGCGGTGAGGAACTCCTGGGTGGGGTAGCCGTCGGCGGGAAGGCCGGCTTTCAGCTGGGCCTGGCGGATGGCGAGGCGGGTGCCAGCGCCAAGCTTGCCGTCGGCTTCACCGATCTTGTAGCCCTTGCGCGCCAGCAGCTGCTGCATTTCCACCATCTGCGGGCCGTCCAGCGACGCGACGGGCGAGCCGCGGTTCATGGCGGGGGCGCCGTTGATGCGGGTGGCGAGGTAGGCTGCCGTCACCGCGTAGTTCAGCGACTGGTTCCACTTGGTGAAGACTTCGAAGTTGGGGTAGGCAAGAAACGCCGGGCCATTCTTGCCCATCAGCAGCAGGAGGGAGGCCGGCGTCGTATCGGCGGGCAGCTTCTGGCCGTTCGCGCCGGTGACCCCCATTTTTACCCACTCGGCGCGCGAGAGCTTCATGTCGAGGCCGGCGTTTTCCCACGCCATTTGTGCCGGGACGCGGACTTCCTGCAGCCAGGGTTCGCCCGCTTTCCAGCCCAGCGACTTGATGAAGTTGGCGGTGGACGCGATGATGTCGGGGTTCGAGCGCAGCAGGTCGCGCTTGCCGTCGCCGTCGTAGTCGACCGCAAAGTTATAATAGTGCGCGGGAAGGAACTGGGTCTGGCCCAACTCGCCGGCCCACGATCCGATCATTTCGTCGGCGCGCAGGTCGCCGCGGTCGATGATCTTGAGGGCCGCGATCAATTCTTGGCGGAACATCTCGCCGCGGCGGCAATCATAGGCAAGGGTTGCCAGCGAACGCAGCACGGGCTTCTTACCCATGCCGGAGCCGAAGTCCGATTCCAGCGCCCAGAAGGCTGCGATCACGGCGGGGGATACGCCGTAGTCTTTTTCCTCGCGATCAAACACGGCGCGCTGCTGCTTGACCTTGGCGATGCCGCTCTGCACGCGGTTGGGCGTTGCGAGCTTTGTTTGAAAATCAAGGAACGTTTGGGAGAAGAAGCCCTGCTTGCGGTCGCTCGAAATGATGCTCATGTCGGCGGTCATGCCGTCGAGCGTGCTGGCGACGGTCGCGGGCTTCACGCCGGCCGTCACCGCGTCCTTCTTGAAGCCGTCGAGCCACTTCTCGAAGCTGCCGCTGTTGGAACATGCCGGGGCCGCATCGGCCTGGGCGGCACCCATCAACACAATCGCGAGCGCGCAGGTTAAAGTCTTGGTTGGCATTCTTGATCCCTTCGTCGGCCCCGTGGCGGACTCATGGGATAGCGGGGCGCATCAGGTCAAGTTGGATTCGCGGGGAAGGTTCCTTGCGCGTCCGTATTCGGGGCCCGCTGCTTCGAACCGGAGCCACAAAGCGATCAAGAGTGGCAGTGCGATCGCCCACAGCAGTGACGTTGCGAGATAGGCTGGCCAAAGCGGCGGCGATGCCACAAGCGCGCCTAACCGCGCGCCAGCCAGATAGGGAACGGGGCCGAGCAAGCCGCCGATGAGAGCCGCCTTGCCGAGTGGATTGGGTTTCAGCAGCCGTGCCGTTGACGGCAGCGTTGCGCCGAAGGCGAGCCAAAGCGAAACGATCCAGACCGGCGCGGCGGAGACGCTCGGCCACGCTGCCGCATATTGAAACAGGCCCGCCGCCGCGAGAAGGCTCTCGGCCCCGATCCCGATCACCATGCTCGCCACAATCGCCTTGATCCGTGCCCTGCGAGAGGGGTTCAGCGCGACCTGCGCCAACGCGAAAACGACTGCGGCAACGCACCCTGGCACATTCGACCCAAATGCTGCCCCCAGTGCGCAAGCCAGCCACACGAGGTTGAACACCGCGTATTCGGCGAGCACACGCCCATTCATGTCCTTCCCGCTCGTCACGAACTGCCGATGGCGATGCCGACGCCGAACACCAGCAGGCCGCCGACCACCACTTCGATCGCCGCGCGCCAGAATGGGGTGTCCATGTAGCGCGCGCGGATGCCAGCGATGATCCACAGTTCGATCATGACGATCACGATCGCCACCGTCGTCGCCATCTGGAAGTTGGGGATCAAATAAGGGAGCGTGTGGCCAAGACCGCCGACCGTGGTCATCAGGCCGGTGACCGCGCCGCGCTGCCAGGGGTTGCCGCGATCGGTCAGCTCGCCGTCGTCGGACATGGCTTCGGTCATGCCCATGGAAATCCCTGCGCCCACGGAGGCCGCCATGCCGACCAGGAAGGTTTCCCAGGTGTTGTGGGTCGCGAACGCCGCCGCGAAAATCGGTGCCAGCGAGGATACCGAGCCATCGATCAGGCCGGCGAGGCCCGGCTGGACGTAGCGCAGCACGAACTGGCGCTTTTCCTCATGGGCTTCGGCGTCGCGCACGTCGGCTGGCAGGTGTGTTTCGGTCAACTGCTTGGCCAGCGTGACGTGCTTGCCTTCCGCGTTGGCGAGGTCGCCGAGCAGCTTGCGGGTGCTGGCGTCGGTCGCCATCTGGGCTGCGCGGGTATAAAACCGGAACGCCTCACCCTCCATTTCATGGGCTTGCGCCCGCACCTTCTCGAGGCCCATGGGACGCACCAGCCAGACCGGGTCCATGCGCATGAACCCCTTGATATCCTGCTTGCGGATCAGGGGGATGTGGTCGCCGAAGCGCTTCTTGAACGTTTCGATCAACCAGCCGCGATGCACCGTCTCCTCGGTCGCCATGTCCGTGAAGACCTGGGCGGAAGCTGGATAGGTTTCGGCCAGCCCGTGGGCGTATTCGGTATAGATGCGGCCGTGCTCTTCCTCGACGGAAATCGCCAGGGCCAGGATTTCACGCTCATCGAGTTCATGAAATGCGCGCATCGTGGGCTCTCACTGTTTAGAATTATTCTAATCTTTGAGGTATGGGATACGGGGGATCGGCGACACAATCAAGCCCCTTGCTCGTCGCATCCCGATCAACAACGTAACGGCCAGCAGCACCCCGCCGGGAAAAGCGGCACAACGCCTCTGTTGCTGGGCGGTCACGAATGCTAAGAGCCGCAGATGATCGAAACATCGAAAATCCGTAACTTCTCCATCATCGCCCATATCGACCACGGCAAATCGACGCTGTCGGACCGCTTGATCCAGCTGTGCGGCAACGTCGCCGATCGCGACATGAAGGCCCAAATCCTCGACTCGATGGACATCGAGCGCGAGCGCGGCATCACGATCAAGGCACAGACCGTCCGGCTCGATTACAAACATACGGATGGGCTGATGTATCAGCTCAACCTGATGGACACACCGGGCCACGTCGACTTCGCCTACGAGGTGTCGCGCTCGCTCGCCGCCTGCGAAGGCGCGATCCTGGTCGTGGACGCGTCCCAGGGGGTCGAAGCGCAGACGCTCGCCAACGTCTACACCGCGCTCGACGGCAATCTCGAAATCCTGCCCGTGCTCAACAAGGTCGATCTGCCGGCCGCCGATTGCGACCGGGTGAAGCAGCAGATCGAAGACGTGATCGGGCTCGATGCCTCCAATGCCGTGCTGGTCTCGGCCAAAACGGGCCTCAACGTGAAGGCCGTGCTGGAAGCGGTCGTCGACCGTCTGCCGCCACCCACCGGGGACGCGACCCAGCCGCTGAAAGCTATGCTGATCGACAGTTTCTACGATGCCTATCTGGGCGTCGTGGTGCTGGTGCGCATCAAAGACGGGGTGATGAAGAAAGGCCAGCAGATCAAGTTGATAGCGGGCGGCACCAACCACACCATCGAGCGGCTCGGCATTTTCCGCCCCAAGCAGGAAATGCTCAACGAACTGGGTCCGGGCGAGGTCGGGTTCTTCACCGCCGCCATGAAGGAAGTGGCCGAGACGCGCGTCGGCGACACCATCACTGATTTGAAAAAGCCGTGCGCCGAAGCGCTGCCGGGCTTCAAGCCGGCACAGCCGGTCGTGTTCTGCGGCCTCTTCCCGGTCGATGCGGCGGACTTCGAGCAATTGCGCGAGGCAATGGGCAAGCTGCGGCTCAACGATGCGAGCTTCTCGTTCGAAATGGAGAGCTCGGCCGCCCTCGGCTTCGGCTTCCGCTGCGGGTTCCTCGGGCTGTTGCACCTTGAAATCATTACCGAGCGGCTTGCGCGCGAGTTCAACCTCGAACTCATCACCACCGCGCCGTCTGTCGTCTACCACATGTACATGAACGACGGCACGATGAAGGAGATGCATAACCCCGCCGACATGCCCGACGTGGTCAAGATCGACCACATCGAAGAGCCATGGATCAAGGCCACCATCATGGTGCCCGACGATTATCTCGGCGTCGTCTTGAAGCTGTGCCAGGACCGGCGCGGGCGGCAAAAGGACCTCACCTATGCCGGCGCGCGCGCAATGGTGGTCTATGAGCTGCCGCTCAACGAAGTGGTGTTCGACTTCTACGACAAGCTGAAGTCGGTTTCGCGCGGCTACGCCTCGTTCGACTATTCGATCATCGGCTACGAGGAGGAGGACCTTGTCAAAATGTCGATCCTGGTCAATTCCGAACCGGTCGATGCGCTCTCGATCATCGTGCACCGGTCGCGTGCGGAGTCGCGCGGCCGGGTTATGTGCGAGAAGCTCAAAGAGCTGATCCCGCAGCACATGTTTGTGATCCCGGTACAGGCGGCCATCGGGGGCAAGGTGATCGCGCGCGAAACCATAAAGGCCATGCGCAAGGACGTGACTGCCAAGTGCTACGGCGGCGACATTTCCCGTAAGCGCAAACTGCTGGACAAGCAGAAGGAAGGCAAAAAGCGGATGCGCCAGTTCGGCCGCGTCGACATCCCCCAGGAAGCCTTCATCGCCGCGCTGAAGATGGAGGATTGAGGGGGCACGGGTTGGGCAATGTGCTCAGTTGTTGGATTTCTGGCGCTACGCCAATAGGTTGACGATCTCCAGGGCTGCGGCATCGTTCACATTTTAGGCTGCCCCCGCCACCTGCGACATCTTGCGTTTTTTTTTGCGCCACGCCATAAAAGGCCCATCGAACACGCATTGGCCTACGCTATGACAGCGCTCTGCACTGACACGAGACGTCTCCAATCGCGCGATTTGATACCATCCCCGCTTTATTTTAGGGGGGATACTCGTCCCAACCGGAGGCACTAATGTCGAGCGGCACTGTCAAGTGGTTCAATGGCCAAAAGGGCTACGGCTTCATCCAGCCGGATGAAGGCGGCAACGATGTGTTTGTTCACATCTCGGCTGTTGAACGCGCAGGTCTTTCTTCCCTGCGTGAAGGCCAGAAGATCAACTATGAAACCGAACGCGGTCGTAACGGCAAGATCGCCGCCATCAACCTGCGTCCGCTCTAAGCGCGGATCGTTCCAACGTTTCCCGAGGGGAGCAGACGCCTCTGCTCCCCTCGTTTTTCGTTTCTTGTCGCGTGGCCGGGAGCAGATTGGCTGCCTCCCGCCTTTTTCGTTTTTCCGGCGCAGGCGCACGACGCCGCTCCAGCGCCCAACCTGAGGTTTGCATGGCCAAAGAAGAAATGCTCGAATTCGAGGGTGTGGTGGACGAAGTGCTGCCGGACGCGCGTTGCCGCGTGAAACTCGACAACGGGCATGAGGTCGTTGCCTATACTTCCGGCCGCATGAAAAAAAACCGCATTCGAATTCTGGCCGGTGACCGGGTCACCATCGAGATGACGCCCTACGATCTCACCAAGGGACGTATCAACTTCCGCCACAAGGACGTGCGCGGCGGCCCAGGCGGCGGCCCATCGGGTCCCGGCGGCGGCGCGCCCGGCGGCACCCGTCCACGGCGCTGAACGAACGCGTCATGACGCTGGCTTGGCTGCACGCTGGCTTGGCTTGCCTGGAAACATTTCCGCAGCCGCGAGCGTACTCGTGGTGGCACGGGGTGCTGCCTGGTTGACCCTGCTTAGTTGACCCTGTTGGTTGACCCTGCGCGCGCCGGTCCTTATTTGATCGGCTGCCGCCGTCGTTTCGCTTGAGCCCAGGAAAGATCATGACCAAATCCGTGAACCATCACCGCGACGTGATCATCCTCGGCTCGGGGCCGGCCGGTTATACCGCCGCGGTCTATGCCGCTCGCGCGATGCTCAAGCCCATGATCATCCAGGGGTCGCAGCCGGGCGGGCAGCTCACCATCACCACCGATGTCGAGAATTATCCGGGGTTTGCGGCCGCGATCCAGGGCCCGTGGTTGATGGAGCAGATGCAGGCGCAGGCGCAGCATGTCGGCACCGAGATCGTGATGGACCACATTGAGGCTGTCGACCTCAAGCGGCGGCCATTCAAGCTGACCGGATCGGGCGGCGACACCTACACGTGCGACGCGCTCATCATCTGCACCGGCGCGCAGGCGCGCTGGATCGGACTGCCGTCGGAAGCTGCATTCCAGGGGCATGGCGTGTCGGCGTGCGCCACCTGCGACGGGTTCTTCTACAAGGGCAAGGAAGTGATCGTCGTCGGCGGGGGCAATACCGCCGTCGAGGAAGCGCTGTTTTTGACCAACTTCGCAACCCGCGTGACGGTCGTGCATCGCCGCGACAGCTTCCGCGCGGAGAAGATCCTGCAAGAGCGCTTGGCCAAGAACCCCAAGATCGAAGTGATCTGGGACAGCGCCATCGACGAGATACTGGGCACTGCGGAGCCCAAATCCGTGACCGGCGTGCGGATCAAGAACGTCAAGACGGGCGCGTTAACGGAGCGGCCGGTGGACGGCGTGTTCATCGCCATCGGGCATGCGCCGGCCACCTCGCTGTTCGTCGGCCAGCTGCCGACCACGCCTTCTGGATATCTCATCACCAAGCCAGACTCGACGCAGACCGATATTCCCGGCGTGTTCGCCGCTGGCGACGTCAAGGACGAGGTGTTCCGCCAGGCCGTCACCGCCGCCGGCATGGGTTGCATGGCAGCTTTAGAGGCCGAGCGCTATCTTGCGGCGGGACATGCCCACGTTAAGGCTGCGGAGTAGGGCGCTCCAATTGACAACAGGGGGCGCGCGCGATCAACTTCGCTGTGCCCGCTCCGCCTGCATTTTGCCCAGCCCCAGGCAGCTCACCAGCCAGGCTCCGGCAAACGGCAGCGTGAGCGCGATCGACAGCGCCGGGGAGGCGTGGATCGACGTGAAGAGCAGCGACATCCAGCCAGACAGCGCATCGCCGCCGCGGAAGACCGCCGTATCGATGAAGTTTTGGGCTTTGTATTTTTCGTCCGGATCGACCACCGTGTAGAGCACGCGCATCGCGGGGCCGGCGAGCGCGAACGCGGACACCCGTTCGAAGGCCATCACGCCCGCGACGATGGCGAGCGTTGGGAGAGTGCCGATGAGCAATAGCCCTGCGATGCAGACGACCGGCAGCGCTGCGAGTGCCGCCGTCAGGCCGAAGCGGCGCAGCAGAAACGCGGTGCCCAGCAGCTGAATGAGGGCGGTTGCCACCGACACGATCAAATCGCGCGAGGCGAAGAACTCGACGCGCGCGGTGCGATCGGGGATCGCTTCTTTCACGAGGCGGGTCTGCTCCAAATAGAAGAAGGTGGAGACGAGGTTGGCCAGCAAGATCACCAGCGCGATGCGGCCGAGGTAGGGCGATTGAAACACGCGCGTTGCGCCTTCGATGACGGCTGCAAGCGTCGCGGGCGGCTTGGCGTCTCCGGCTTGACCAACCGGGGCATCGCCGCCCAGCTGGTATCCTGCCCACAGGGCGAGGCCAAGGAAGGCTGCGGAAACAAGCGGCAGGTTTGCGGTGCCGATGATGCCGGCAAGCTTTCCAGTAAGGGTTGGGCCGACGATCGAACCGATGGTGCCGCCGGCCGCGATGATCCCGAACAGGCGCTTGCTTTCGTCGCTCGACCAGCGCGCCGACATCAGCGACCAGAACAGCGAGACCACGAACAGGTTGTAGACGGACACCCAGATGAAGAACGCTGACGCGAGCCAAGGTGCGACACCGCCAGTTGCGTCCGCACCGCGAAAGAGGATAGCAAAAAGGACAAGGTTTGCGATGAAGAAGGCATAGACCGCCGGCAGCACGAGGCGGCGGGGAGCGCGCGTCGCGATGAAGCCAAACGCCGGGACGAGGGCCAGCATCACGAAGAACACAATGGTGAACTGATATTCGAGCATGCCCTTGGGAAGCCCCGCGCCCATCATCTCGCGCACGGGACGGACGGTGAAATAGCTCGCCAGCACCGAAAAGAACATCGCGAACGACCACAGCAGCGAGACGCGCTCGCCCGGGCGGACGTCTACCGCTTGCTTCAGTGATGCCAATATGGCGTTCATGCATTTCCCCATCGCGGCAAAGTCTGCGAGCGATATCATCATCCGCGAAGAGAAGGCCAGGGCACGCGTGCCCTGGACCCGCCGACCAAGGGGAACTACCGCCGGATGCGGACGCCCAAGCGGACTTCGTCGCTGTCGTAGCTCGCATCGGCGGCGTTGCTCGTAAAGGCTGTGTGAGCGTAGCGGCCAAACAGCACCGTTTCACGGTTCAGGAAGTATTCGAGGCCGAGGGTGGCGCGCAGTTCCTCCTCCGACAACGTGCTGCCAACATAGTCGGAGACGGTGTAGCCCAGGCCCGCCGTGGCGATGAGATAGCGCTGGAAGGCGTGGCGCACTTCGAGGCCGGCCGCCCGCACCCTGACGGCGCCGACGCCGGATTCGGTCGTCTCGGCGAAGTCGGAGCGGGCGTTCACTGAAACCGCCGTGAGGGCGGAGGGGCGCCAGGTCAGGTTCGCGTCCACGATCACGCCCGAGACGTCCGAAAGGTTTGCGCTGACCGGGCGCTGGTTGCCCCAGCCGGTGCTGATTTCGCCGCGCAGGAACTCGCCGGTATTGCCGAACGAGACGCCGGCACGGATGCGTTCGCCGTTGGACGAGCGATCGAGCCCCGTCGGATCGAGGCGTTGATAGTCGCGCTGGTTGAGGGCGACTTCGGTGAAGCCCGAGAACGTCGGCTTGAATTCCCAGCTGGCGCGGACGGCCTGTTCGTACGTCGTATAATCGCGCGTCGAGTTGTTCGTCGTGACGCCCAGCGTGCTGCTGTCGCCGTAGGCAATGTCGGTGAGCGCGCCGCGCAGCTGGAGCGAGAGACGGTTGAAGCGGTGATTGAACGCGAGCGTCGCCTTGTCCGTCGTCACGTCCGCACGCTGGCCTGCTGCGCGACCTTCCAAGGTGGTGCGGCTCTCCTGAGACACGTCGTGGCTGAGGCTCGCCTGCAGGTTCGTGCGTTTCGAGATGTCGAGGCGGCCGCGGGTTTCGAGTGTGTAAGCCTTGTCGTTCTCCGTCGAGAATTCGTTGAAGAAGGTCGCAGTGCCGCTGGCGCGGAATTCGAGCGCGTGGCGGCGCCAGTTCGACACCAACTGGGCCGAGGGGCGCACGTCGAAGGACACATCCGAGCGGGCCTTGGGGGCGCGAAAAACGTTCGAGAACGCGTCGCCCGACAGCTCGACCTGGGGGAACAGCACGAAGCTGCCGACGCGGACGCCGACCGGGTCGTAGGGCTCAAAACGGAACAGGCGCTGCGGGCGGCGGTCGAGGATAGGCTCCAGCTCTTCGATCTGGAACAGCAGCTGGTCGACGGTTGCCGGCGGATTGTCGAACAGGTCGGCTTCGTCCTTGGTGCGGGTATCGATCCCAGTCGGGTCGATGCCGTCCTGGGGGGCCTGAGGTTCGCCGGTTTCGATCAGGCCGTCGCGCAGCATGGGGGCGTCCGGCTCCGACAAATCGCCATCTTTGCGAACAGCGCGCTGGCCCACGCGGGGGGCAGGCTCGAGGTCGTCTTGTTCCTGGGGCACGGCTGAGGGATCGTCGGAGGGGGTGACGGGGGGCAAGTCGGGCGCGGGTGTGCCTTCGCCAAAATCGGCTGGCGGGGTGCTGCGTGAGGTGGCTGTGCGCGCCGGCACCGCCGTGCGCGGACGCTGGATACCAACGGTCGCATCCTGCGCGAAAGCCGGCAGCGCCGCGCCGGTCACAGCTGCAAGGGCTACGGCCGATAGCAGCAGCTGCGGGCGAAATATGCGCGGCGGCCTGGCAATCGGCACGTAAGCGTCCTCCCCACGGATCGAGCCCAAAGCAGACTCAAAGCGGCAACGCATACACCGCTGCGACAGTAGGAAGGTTCGGTTAACGATCAGTTTAGGGAGGTGGGCTTAGGGCCAAGACCCGCGCGCGGGACCATCGCTACGGGACCATCTGTGGCGACGAGGACCGCCACAGATGGCCGTATGCCGCGCCGCCTTGCAGGGGAGCACGGGCGGGCGGCGAGGGCTGCGTCACGAGCGCCGGCAAACAAGGGATGCCGGCGCCATGACGAACCTTCAAGCGGCGGCGGCGACGCCAGCTTCAGCGCTGATCGGCACGGTCGCGATCGTCTTCAGGATCTGCGAGGCGATCTGGTATGGGTCGCCCTGGGAGTTGGGACGGCGATCTTCCAGATACCCGCGGTAGCCGTTCTTGACGAAGCTGTGCGGCACGCGGATCGACGCGCCCCGGTCGGCAACGCCATAGCTGAACTGATGGATCGATTGCGTCTCGTGGTGGCCGGTCAGGCGCAGGTGGTTATCGGGGCCGTAGACCGCGATGTGCTCCTCGCGCGCGGCTTCGAAAGCTGCCATCAACTTCTCGAAGTACGCCTGACCGCCGACATCGCGCAGGTAGGTGGTCGAGAAGTTGGCGTGCATGCCGGAGCCGTTCCAGTCGGTCGCGCCCAGCGGCTTGCAGTGATATTCGACGTCGATCTCGTACTTCTCGCACAGCCGCTGCATCAAATAGCGCGCCATCCACATTTCATCGGCGGCCCGCTTGGAGCCCTTGCCGAAGATCTGGAATTCCCACTGGCCCTTCGCGACCTCGGCGTTGATGCCTTCGTGGTTGATGCCCGCTGCGAGGCAGATATCCAGATGTTCTTCCACGATATGGCGCGCGACACTGCCCACGTTGGCGTAGCCGACGCCCGTGTAATAGGGGCCCTGAGGCGCAGGATAGCCCATGTCCGGGAAGCCGAGCGGGCGGCCGTTCTTGTAGAAGAAATACTCCTGCTCGAAGCCGAACCAGGCGCCGCCGTCATCAAGGATGGTCGCGCGCTTGTTGGAGGGATGCGGCGTCACGCCGTCCGGCATCATCACTTCGCAAAGAACGAGCACGCCGTCTTTGCGCTGGCTGTCAAAGAAATGGCGCACCGGCTTCAACACGCAATCGGAACTGCGGCCCTCGGCCTGCTGCGTGGAGCTGCCGTCAAAACCCCATAGCGGCAGCTGTTCAAGTTCGGGGAATGAGCTGTATTCCTTGATTTGCGTCTTGCCGCGCAAATTCGGAACCGGAGTATATCCGTCCAGCCAGATATACTCAAGTTTGTACTTTGTCATGACGTGAGTTCTCCCAGATTTCAGCGATGCCGAATGCATTCAAACAGGATCGTGTACATGACTTAGATTGGAGGCCGCGCGCCGAGCAACGGCGGGGTTCGACAGATGTACGACCCGGCTCCAACGTGTCACAGGCGCGCGATGCTACCGAATTATGCAAAAGAAATCATGCCTATAATATAGGCAGTTTGTGTTTTTTAATTAGGCAAATAGGATTGGGAACCCCATAGTGGCAACACGCGTTTTGAGTTGCTGGCGCATAGCCAATGCAACGATAAAAATATCGAAAGCGAATTGAAATGACCAAGAACCGCTCTTCGGAAACGGCAAAGATTTATGCGTTCCCGCTCGGGGGACGCCGTGTCGCCGCCGCCCGCCCAGACGGTACGCCGCCTGAATCAAACGATGCTCCTCTGGCGTGGGCGGAGTGCGGAAGCAGCTGGTATCACGAGGCCGCGTTAGAGGCGCCGCCTACACCGGGCCCCGTGCGCAAGCACTAATCCCCTGGCTGCGCCGGACGGAGACGAGCCGGCACCATCGCCCAGGACGCTGATCGATGGCAGGGGATTGCAACGCGTCACGGTGGTGGCGGAATGGTGGGTCTGGTAAGGTTTGAGTCTGTCCTCCGATCCGAGAAACGACATGACCGCTGCCGCCCGCAAATCTCACCCGTCCCGTGTCTCCGTCGGCGCGCTGTCTGCGCTGCGAACGCTGGCGCTGGAGGCGGACGGGCTTGCGGCGCTTGAAGCTGCGCTCCAGAACGGGCTTGCGGAGCCATTCGAGGCCGCCGTGCAGGCGCTGAAGGCCGCCAAGGGGCGTGTGATCGTCTCCGGCATCGGCAAGAGCGGGCACGTCGGGCAGAAGATCGCCGCGACATTTGCTTCCACCGGAACGCCGGCGTTTTTCGTGCACCCTTCCGAAGCCTCGCACGGCGATCTCGGCATGATCACGCCGGACGATGCGATCCTCGCGCTGTCGTGGTCGGGCGAGACGGTGGAACTCAAGAACATCATCATGTATTCGCGCCGGTTCCGCGTGCCGCTGATCGCGATCACGTCGGGGGGATCGTCGGCACTTGGTCAGCAGGCGGACGTGGTGCTGGAGTTACCGCGGGCGAAAGAAGCGTGCCCGCATGGCCTCGCGCCCACCACCTCGACGACGATGCAACTCGCCATCGGCGATTGCCTCGCCATCGCGCTGCTGGAGGCGAAGGGCTTCACAGCGCACGACTTCAAGATGTTTCATCCGGGCGGCTCGCTGGGTGCGAGCCTCAAGTATGTCTCCGATCTCATGCATGCAGGTGACAGGCTGCCGCTCGCGTTGGAGTCCGAGCTGATGAGCGAGGCCATCGTCACCATGACGACCCGGTCGTTCGGGTGCCTTGGTGTCATCGACGGCAAGGGCAAGCTCTCCGGCATCATCACCGACGGCGACTTGCGCCGCCACATGGGCGAACACCTGCTGTCGCAACGCACGGCTGACATCATGACCCGCAAGCCCAAGACAGTCGCACCGACCATGCTTGCGACGGCGGCGCTGGAAATGATCAGTTCGTCGCGGATTTCGGCGATTTTCGTGGTCGAAAAGGGTCGGCCGGTCGGCATCCTGCACATTCACGATCTGGTGCGCGCGGGGGCGGCTTGAGCGAAGTGGACCGCGTCCGGAACGCCAGCGACAATTCCGGAAAACCATCGTGGCGGCGAGAGCCGCGCGCCTATCTGCGCCGCCAGCTGCGACTGAAGCTGAACGATTTGGTCGGCCGCTGGGGCTTGCGCGTTTCCGACTACGTGCCCATGACGTCGATCCGCTCGACGCGCGCGTTTCATCACATCATAGACGTGGGCGTAGCGGAGGGAACCGCCGATCTCTATGCGCGCTGCCCGGACGCCGTGATCGAGCTATTCGAGCCCTCGCCGCGGTTCTTTCCCGAACTTGAGGCGGGAATCATGCGGACGCGCACGTGCCGGCTGCACAAAATGGCTGTCGGCGCCGAAAATGGCGAGGCGACGTTTCATCTGACGGGTCCCGCCAGCTCCACCCTTCAAACGTTGCACGACAAATCCGGCCGCGCGTTTCCATCCATCACGGTGCTGGTACGGCGACTGGACGAAGTCTTGTGTGCGGCTGAGTTGAAGCGGCCAGCCGTCCTCAAAATCGATACCGAGGGGTTTGAACTCGAAGTCCTGCGAGGCGCGGAAAAGCTGCTGCCTGCGATCGACTCGGTGATCATCGAAGTTCATATGGGGAAGACAAATGCCTATCGCCCTCAGCAAATTCTCGACATCATGGCGCGCCATGGTTTTGCACTCATCGATGTGTTGAATAGCGAGGTCCGTAACGGGCAGGTCACGTGCGTGGATATCGTCTTCGAGCGGCCCGCGCCAACCGCCTGATTCGCGATCCGCACTCCGCTCGAAGGCAGGGTTCGCTCGATCAAGGAGGCCAACATGCTGTCCACGCTGATCCTCGTTGCCGCCGTTGTGCTGGTGGGCGTGCTCGCGATGGCGAGCGCCCGGCCCGATACGTTCAGGGTTCAGCGCTCAATCGACATCAAGGCCGCGCCGGGCACGATCTACCCTCACATCGAAAACCTGCAGGCGTTCCAGGTGTGGTCGCCGTTCGAGAAGGCCGGTCCGGTCATGAAGCGCATGTTCAGCGGACCGGCGAACGGCCCAGGCGCCACGTATGCCTGGGAGGGCAACAGCAAGGCAGGCACAGGGTTCATCACCATCACCGGCGCAGAGCCGCCCTCAAAAGTGACGCTCAATCTCGTGATGCAGAAGCCGTTCGCCGCCGACAATACCGTGACGTTCACGCTGGTGCCCAAGGGCGATGCAACGACGGTGTCGTGGTCCATGACCGGGCGGCAGCCGTTGATGGCCAAAGTGGTGGGGCTGTTCATGGATTGCGACGCCATGGTGGGCCGGGAATTCGAAGCAGGGCTTGCAAACCTCAAGAGCAAAGTCGAGACGCGGGTATAGAGATGGCTGCGGGCAAGGATCTGCGCCGGATTGCGCTCTCGCTGGAGGGGACGGTGGAAGCACCGCATTTGGGTTGCACCGCGTTCAAAGTCGCGCGCATCAACGCACGCTCGCCGCCGACGGGACGAGCGCAAACTTCATGTTTTCGCCGGACGAACAGGAACTGAAATGCCTCGTGGCGCCGGACGCGTTTTCACCGCTCCCCAACGCGTGGGGGCGTAACGGGTGTACGGTCGGACGGCTTGCTGCCCTCGGCGAAGTGGAACTCCGCGCGGCGCTTCAGATCGCGTGGGCGCAGGCACTGCCGAAGCCAAAGGCGATATCGAGTTCACGCAGCAAAGCATGAGCCGCTCAACGGGCGACATTGCAGCCATCAGCCGCGCAGGCCTTAGCGCGGAAGGCGTTGAATTCCTTGCGGGTGCAAGCGGGCTTGCGGTGCCCGCAGAAGTAGGTACTCGCGATGGAGCGCTGCTTCTTGCCGTCGCAAAGGCAGGTGTAGGGCGTGCCAGCGTGGACGGGGACGGGCAGCGAGGAGAGCACGAGCGAAACCATCAAAACGAGAAACGGGCGTGTAACCAACATGAGGCCTCCGGCGCGGGGGGGCCCGCTGCTATGGTTCCAGGATCGTCCGGGCGCAGAGTAGCGCGGGGCGGGGGCTGGCGCCAGGGCTGGTCAACGCTCGCGCGGTTAGAGCGTGTTCGCTTTTTTTTGAATCGCTCCCACGCTCTAGCTTTTTGTTTTGTCGCGCGTTTTGACGGAAAACCGCTTCACACTTTTCCTAACGCGCTCGGCTTGCTGTGGCGCGCGTTTTGACGGAAAACCGCTTCACACTTTTCCTAACGCGCTCGGCTTGCTGTGGCGCGCGTTTTGACGGAAAACCGCTTCACACTTTTCCTAACGCGCTCGTCTTGCTGTGGCGCGCGTTTTGACGGAAAAC
>JANXVY010000098.1 GCA_025351425.1 Hyphomicrobium sp. | reverse complement strand
GTCGCCGCACACCGAGCAGGATGAAATCTCCCGGTAGGCATCCTGACCGGGCAGCCAGACCTCGATGTCATACGTCTTCTGCGAGGCAAAGCCCATGTCGCCCGTGCACAAAAGCATGGTGCGGAACGGCAGGCCGAGGCGTTTCAATATTTCCTCAGCGCAGCCGGTCATGCGCTCGTGCTCGGCGAGGCTCGTTTCAGGCGTCGTGACCGATACGAGCTCGACCTTGGTGAACTGGTGCTGGCGGATCATGCCGCGCGTATCGCGCCCCGCACTGCCGGCCTCCGACCGGAAGCACGGCGTGCACGCGGTCATCCTCAGCGGCAAGTTATCCTCGTCCAGGATCTGCTCGCGAACCATGTTGGTCAGCGAAACTTCGGCCGTGGGAATGAGCCAGAAATCATTCGTCGTCCGGAACAAATCCTCAGCGAACTTCGGCAAGTTCCCCGTGCCATAGGCGCCCTGATCCTTGACCAGCAGCGGCGGGTTGACTTCGGTGTAGCCGCCGAATTGGCCGTTTTCAGGTGCGGTATGGAAATCGAGCATGAACGAACCAAGCGCCCGTTCGAGGCGCGCCAACGCACCCTTCAGGAACACGAACCGCGCGCCCGAAATCCGCGCCGCCGCCTCGAAATCCATCAGCCCGAGCGCTTCGCCGAGCTCGAAATGCTGCTTGGGCTTGAAGTCGAACTTCGGCGGCGTTCCCACGCGCCGCACCTCGACATTGCCGTGCTCGTCCGCACCCTCCGGCACGTCGTCGCGCGGCAGATTGGGAATGACCTCCAAAATGCGCTGGATGTCGGCGTCGATCGTCCGCTCGTTGTCTTCGCCCGTCGTGATCAGGTCCTTGAGGCTTGCAACCTCCGCCATCAGGCTGGCTGCACGCACCTCGTCCTTGGCGGCCTTCGCCTGGCCGACCTCTTTTGATACCGCATTGCGGCGCGATTGCGCCTCCTGCAACGCGCTCAAGTTCGCGCGCCGCGCCTCGTCCAGTTCCATCAATGCGCTGCTGGCCGGCGCAAGCTTACGCTTGGCGAGAGCGGCATCGAACGCTTGCGGATTATCGCGAATGGCTTTGATGTCGTGCACGGGAGCCTCTTTACGAAGGTGGTTCCCGCTCGCTTTAGCCGCGTTGCCCCGCAAGGTCTAGTTGGACGCGACCAATGGGCTACCCGGGAGCCTTTACGCACTTATGGTCATCTGTCAGCACATAGCCTTTTTTACATTTGGGATGCGGCTCGTCACCGTGCGCGAATACAGGAGCGGCAAAAGAAACGGCAACGGCCAGCACGGCCAGCAGCGACAGCGAACGCATGGGAACTCTCCTCATTTTGGATTGAACTTAGTGAGTGTGGTGATCGTGATCGGCCTTGGCATTCTCGTGCGGCATCTCGGAGGGCATCAGCGAGCCCGAGCAGGTCGGGTCCTTAGCGGCCGCATCCTCGACGACGACGGCCACTTCCACCCGCCCGGCCCGCTCGAACGTCAGCCAGACCGGAAACGCCTCATATCCCGCGAGGTCGTCGGTGACGCCCCGCAGCACCAGATGGGGACCATCGATCCCCATCTTGAGCGACGATTTCGCCTCCAGCGCGAGCGCCTCGGCAACGCGCGCTCCATCGCGCACCTCGCCCCCGGCCGACAGCGGCGAGGACACGGCAATCAGCCGGTCCGCATACGCGCCGCGATTGAACACGGTCATGTACACGTTGACGTCGCGCGGACCAGTCGCACCCGGCGCTGCCTGCCCGCGCGCCCAAGGGTGCACGAGTTGCAGCTGCTCGAGTTTGATCTCATGGGCAAAGCCCGCCGTGGAACCGATGGCCAGGACTGCGGCCAGACACAGAAATCTACGCATGACACACCTCCTAGAACTTCACGCCAAGGCTGGTCGAAAGCCGCCAGTCGGGCTCGGACTGAACCCCGTTGAGCTGGGTCGCAACCGGTATCCCGACCGCAACCGACGTCGTCGTCCGTTCGGTCGCAAACCGCACGCCGGGCGAGACGTACAGCACGTTGCCGCCCGTATTGTCGTCGCGCATACCAGCGATGGTCTGCCGGTCGTGCCACTCGCCGGCAAGCCCCAGCGTGAGATCGACGGAGGCCTGACCCGTAACCCCGGGAGCCGCCTCGCCCTCGTGTGCATGCGGCCCGCCGTGATGCATGATGCCGTCCGGGCGCACACCCGCTAGATGCATGCGCGTGCCGTCGCTGCCGCTCCACAGCCTGTAGGACACCGCAACGCCATAGCTGAACCGGTCTCCGAGCGTGGTGGCCTGATCGCCATCGCCGGCTAGCCCGTACAGCGCCGACGCCGAAAGGCCCCACGGCCCCGCCTGCTTCGAGACGTTGAGGCCGAACACACCGTCCCACGACCCGCTTCCTGGCTGATGCTCGGTCTCGAACAAAACGCCATCCTTGTCCTGTGCATCGTTCCGCCCGGTCGGCACCTTGACGCCGATGATGGCCGCCGCATCAAATCCGGCCGCACTTTCCCGCACGAACCGGTACGTCGCCGTCACGGTGACGTCGCCGATCCCGTAAACGCCGCCTCGATCGACGAAGCCGCCGTTGGCCGTATCCGTCTCGTGGATGCTGCGATTGGCGAGATACGGCAGCCGCACACCGACGGTCAGATCGTTGGTCAGCCCATAGCCGATCGAGATCGCTGGCACGGCAATCGACTTGAGGCTGTGAACCCCGTCGGCGCCTTGATCCGAAAGCGCCGCCAGCCGCGCATCGCTGATCGGCTTGTACCGCAGATTATCGACGTCGAAGGAAACCAGCGTTATGCCGGCGGGCAGCACCGTGCCCCCGCCTCCGCCATGATCGCCGTGGGCGAACGCCGGAGCGCTGCCGGCGGCACACCACGCGATGAGAGAAAAGCGCGCATGCAGGCGCACATTGGACCAAATGGCCATGAGGTAGCTCCAGAAAATGCTGACGGAAATACGCGCGAAAAAACGCACGAAGGACCCGGACGAAAACGTCAGGCCGCCAATGGGGGAGCACGCGCACCTAATTGGGTGCCAGCCACATCAGGCGTACGAACACGGGTATCCGGCTCCAAGGGAGGAGCGACCCGAAACAACGCGACATAAGCAATCACGAGGTCCGTCGGCGGCGGCACGCTATTGGCGACCGCCTGTGCAAATCCGCACGGTTGGTCGTGCGTCCCGGCCGGCGCCTGTTGTTCGCCGCCCGTCTGGGAGCCGGGCGGGACGGTCTTATGACTTTCCACCGCCGAACAGATGACAAGCCCCGGCAACCCGGCAACGGTTTGGTCCGCCGACAGCATGTAGCCAGCCGGCACCAGGGCCCGAATGAACACCGCAAGCATCAGCACCGCCACCAAGCCGGGGCGGCAGACCGTGAGCCAACGATGGAATCTGCTCGGTGCCATGCTGGCAGAATGCAATACGGCCACCACTTGAGCAAGCACCTTCCGCCCAAATAAGCTGCGCCAAGGGCCCTGGACTAAGGTCCAGCTCATCGAGGCGGGTTTACGCTCCGGTCCGGCCCGTGTAGTGCGGTCTGGCCGGCGCTGTGCGGCGCGAGACACCGCGTCCAGGCCTCGGGCCGCACCACTTGAACGAGATGAACTCCTCCATGCGCGTCGATCTGTTCGACTTTGACCTCCCCGAAGATCGCATCGCCCTGCGCCCCGCTGTCCCGCGTGACAGCGCCCGCCTGCTCGTTGTCAATCCGCCCGCCCTCAGTGATCACAGCGTGCGCGATTTGCCAGCACTGCTCGCCCCCGGCGACTGCCTCGTCTTCAACGACACCCGTGTGATCCCCGCCGCTCTCAACGGCGTCCGCATTCGCGACGGGATCACCGCCAAGGTCGCCTTCAATCTCGTCGAGCGGCTGGACGCGGGCAGCTGGCGCGCCTTCGCTCGCCCCGCCAAACGCCTGCTGGCGCAAGATCGCATCCTGTTTGGCCTTGGCCCCCAACACGAGACGTACCTCACGGCGACAGTCGCGGCCCGCGGCGAGGCAGGGTTAGTGGACTTAGCCTTCGACAGGTCGGGCCCCGCGCTTGATGCAGCAATTGCCGCCATTGGGGTTATGCCGCTGCCGCCCTACATCGCCTTGAAGCGTCCCCCTGAACCCTCCGACAAGACCGACTACCAAACGATGTTTGCAACCCGCGATGGCGCGGTCGCAGCCCCCACGGCCGGGTTGCACTTCACACCCGAATTGATGGGGTCGCTTGCCGCGCGCGGCATCACGCATCAGACGCTCACACTCCATGTCGGCGCCGGCACCTTCCTGCCCATGAAGGCCGACACCACGGCCGAACACCGCATGCACGCCGAATGGGGAGAAATCTCGGCCCAAACCGCCTCAGCCCTCAACGCCGTCAAAGCCAACGGCGGCCGCATCGTCGCCGTCGGCACCACATCGGCCCGCCTGCTCGAATCGGCCGCACGCGACACCGGCCTGATCCAAGCGTTTGCCGCCGAAACCGCGATCTTCATAACCCCGGGCGTCCGCTTCAAGGCCGTCGATGCGCTGATCACCAACTTCCACCTTCCGCGCTCGACCCTGTTCATGCTGGTCTCAGCTTTCAGTGGCCTCGCCACCATGAAGTCGGCCTACGCCCACGCCATCGCGCAGCACTACCGGTTTTATTCCTACGGCGACGCCTGCCTGCTGTTCCCGCATGCATCGAGCCCCGCCGAGGCTTCGCCCTGATGGTGAGGGCGGGGCGCGTCGAGTGACGGTGCCTCTGCCAGAATCTCGCCAAGGATCGCGAGCGCAATCTCGGGTGGGTTATTCGCCCCGATATTCAGCCCCACCGGGCTCTTGATCCGCTCGATGAACGCGCCGTCGCAGCCGAGCGCCTCCAGCAGCAACCGCCGTTCGCCGTGGGTCCGGCGGCTCCCCAGTGCCCCCACATAGAATGCAGGCTTACCTGCGCATTTCGCCAGTATGGGCGGTTCCCACTCGTGATCGTGAAACAGCAGCACCACAGCGCTGAAGGCGTCGATCACCGATGCGTCGAACGCGTCGGGTCTGGTCAGATGCTGGCACACGCGGGCCAACGGCGCGAGCCGTCGCAACACCTCCGCATCGGGCGAAGCAATCACCACCTCCCACTCGAGGGGGCGCGCCATCATTGCCAACACATCGACCGCCACCCCACGCCCCGCGATCACGATCCGCGGCGCGGGCTGATAGTGCTTGGAAAACACCTGGGGTCCCGCGTTCCGTCCAGCTCCGCTGTCCCGCGTAAACGCGACCTCCAGCAGCGCCGGTACGCGCGTATCTATTTTGGCCTGCAACCGCTCGAGCGCAGCGGTCTGGATCGCCGGATCGAAGTGCACGTCGATCCCCGATCCGCACGGCAGCACAACATCCATGTACTTAGACCCCGCACCGTAGCGAACGGTGCGAGGTAAGTCGCCGTCGATGGCCGCGACCGCCTCGGCAACGATCGCCGCCTCCGCACACCCGCTGCTGATGTATCCAGCGAAATCGCCCTTGGCGCTGACCGCCATCTGGCTCCCCACCCGCCGCGGCGACGACCCGTCCACGCCGACCAGCGTCACCAGCGCCGAGCCAAGCCCCGCCCGCCGCCACGCCAGCAGCTGCGGAATCACGTTTTCTGTAAATGGAAGTACCGTCATCACGCCGCCTTGCCTGCCCTGAAAAACGCTCACCACCCGCCTGCGTTCCCTGGAGCGGACCAGAAGCCGTACCCCGTCAGGCCGCCGGCGAGACTAGAGCATTTTCCGACGAAGGGGATACCGGTTCGTCGTCGACGGCGAAGCCTCGCTCCATGAAGACGGCGAAGCCTCGCTCCATGAAGACGGCGAAGCCTCGCTCCATGAAGATGAAAATGCGACCAAATCAAAAACCTAGAGCAAAATTCCGATTCCGTAGGATCGGAATTTGCTCTAGCGAACATGTCCCGCCCGATCGAGCAGATGAAACCGTTGTTGGCTGAGAAATTTGGGTTCAGGCCCTGGCTTGCAAGCAGGCCGCAACGGAAAATCCGGGTGCATCACCCACGAGATAAGCGGCTCTTGCAGCCTGCAACCACGCAAATCCTGCGCGACCGCTCGCAATATAATACTAAAATCGATTAATTTACGTCGCATTTCAGAACAAATTCGAAAATTCTTCGAGGACTCGACGATCTCACAACACCTCTTAAACTTTCTCAGTTCAGTTTCGCAGATGTTGGATGCAAATTAAATGCAATCGCATCGATGCGTGTTTGATTTGCCTTAGAAACTATCTCAGCGGCGGCCGATCCCGCCTTCGATCCGGTCGGTCGTCCACCGCAGTGCATTGTCCATGAGGAGTACGCCGTGTCCAATCCGTCGATCTTTGATTTGTTCGGGGAAGATGAATTCGGCGCCATGGGCCATACCTCGATAGCGTCGGCAGCCAGCACCGACGCGCTGACCCAAATTGCACCGCTTTATGATCCACTCGACGCAGCTTTGTTTCGAGACCCTAGCAACGCAGCACCCGCAGCAACGGCGGCAACGGGTCAAACCGCGGCCACGGCTGCAGCATCTGCCGTCCTGGCATCCGTCGCGACGATCGGCAATTACATCGCCTACACGAGCCCCTCGAGCAGCTCAGGCCACCATTTTGCAGCCGGCTCGACCGTAACGGTCAATTTGACCGGACTGACGATCGCAGGCGAACTTTACGAAGCGCGCACGGCCCTCGCTGCCTGGGCAAGCGTCGCCAACATCAAGTTCGTCGAAACAACGGGCGCCGGCCAGATCACAATCACCGACGACGCCAACAACACGACCTATGACGCCTATACGAACACCTCATGGTCCGGCCCCACGCTGCTGTCCTCGGCCGACGTCCACATCACTCAAAAGTGGTACAATAACAACGGCGGCGCGGGCGGCACCGTTGGCATCATCAACAGCTACGGCTACCAGACCTATTTGCACGAGCTCGGCCACGCACTCGGCCTTGGTCACACCGGACCGTATAATGGCAGCGCAACGTACGGCGTCGACAACATCTACACGAACGACTCCTGGCAATATTCCGTCATGTCGTATTTCGACCAAAGCAAATTTGGCGGCGCCTCGTATACATACGTCAGCTCCGCCATGCAGGCCGACATTTACGGCATACAGCAGCTGTATGGCGCCAGCACTGTCAACAACGGCAATACCGTTTACGGCTTCAACGCAACCGCTGGCGCTGTCTACAATTTCTCATTGGGCGTCAAATCGTTCACCATTTACGATGGCGGCGGCATCAACACGCTCGATCTTTCTGGCTTCACCCAAACTCAGACCATCAATCTCAATGGCGGTTCGTTTTCCAGCGTGGGCGGCCTCGTCAATAACATCTCCATCGCTGCCGGCACCATTATCGGAACCGTGATCGGCGGGTCTGGAAACGATACGTTTTACGCCGGGTCCGGCATCTGCTCGCTCAACGGCGGCGCTGGCCTCGACAAGGCCGTATTCAACATGATTTCGACCGCTGACACGATTGTCGCCTATAACGGCGTGGTCGGCGTTCTTAATCAATCTGCTCATTTGGCGGACAGCCTCACCTCGATTGAGACGCTTCAATTCACCGACAAGAGCATCGCCGCATCGACCGTACAGCAGTTTAATGCGCTTGATTACATCGCCGGCTACGACGACTTGATCACGGCATTCGGCACGAACACGACGGCAGCCTTCCAGAACTATGTCACAACCGGCTTCTTCAACGGCCGGGGGCAAGGCGGTTTTGACGGCTGGCAATACATGGCTTCCTACAAGGATTTGATCGTCGGCTTGACGCACACCGAGGCTGCGGCTGCCCAGCATTTCGTGAGCGCAGGGTTTTTCGAAGGTCGCGTGCGCGACAGCTTTGCAGGCGATCAATACCTCGCCACCTACGACGACCTGATCACCGGGGTCGCCCACAACGATACGGCCGCTGCCTGGCATTTCGTGAACGCAGGCTTCGGAGAAGGCCGCACGGCCGACGGTTTCGACGCCTACCGCTACATCGCCTCCAACGTCGACCTGATCAAGGCATTCAGCAGCCCCAACGCAGCCGCGATCGATGCGGCCGGCGCCCATCATTTCGTCAACGCAGGCTACTTTGAGGGCCGGTCGCGCGGCACCTTCAATGCCTCGCAGTACCTGGCCAATTATGCCGACTTGCGCGCAGCCTTCGGCACCAATCTCCAGGCTGCAGAACTTCACTTTATCCAGGCTGGATATTTCGAAGGACGAACAGACCACGTGTAGATTACGGGCAGTTCGGCAAAATCCGCCTCACCCACGCGCATCAAGCGCCCCCCGGGGCGATCTTCGCTCGCGGCAGCTGGCGTGCCAGTGCAGCAACGCCAACCCACGTCCGCGACCATACGCCCAGTGCTCGACGGCCACACCCGGTCATCAATTTACAACGAAATGATGGCGCTGAGGCGCCAGAACATTATAAGCGCCCGAGACCAACCATTCGAAGAGATGTCTGGGCGCATGCAAATTACGGATCTCGCTATTTCAGCCGTGAAACTGATCGTGCCCAAGAAGTTTGGGGACAGTCGCGGTTTTTTTTCTGAAGTCTATAACGTCAAGGCGTTGGCCGAAGCCGGGATCACCGAACTATTCGTCCAGGACAACCAGTCGCTTTCCGCCGAGACTGGCACCATCCGCGGGCTGCACTTTCAAAAGCCGCCCCACGCGCAGGCGAAGCTCGTGCGGGTTACGCGCGGCCGCATCCTCGATATCGCGGTCGACTTGCGCCGTGCATCCCCAACCTATGGTCAGCATGTCAGCGCAGAACTGTCGGCCGACAATTGGGCGCAGCTGCTGGTTCCCGTCGGCTTCGCCCACGCCTTCTGCACCTTGGAGCCCAACACGGAAGTCATTTACAAAGTCACGGATTACTACGCACCTGCCGCCGACGCGGGCATCTTGTGGTCAGACCCCGATCTTGGAATTACTTGGCCCATCGAAGCCGACAAAGCCGTTTTGTCGGACAAGGACGCAAGGTTGCCGCGGCTGCGCGATCTTGGTGCCGTTTTCTGAACGAAGCTTCGGGCGAGGGGATACGAAATGCGAGTCATCATAACGGGAGGAGCAGGTTTCATCGGATCGGCTCTCGTACGCCATTTGGTGGCAACGCGAGGCTGGCACGTCACCAACATCGATAAGCTGACCTACGCGGCAAATCTGGCGTCCCTGAACCCGATTGCGAACAAAGCCAACTATCGCTTCGTCCAGGCAGACATTTGTGACCGCGCCGCCATGGACGCGGTGTTCGCGCAGGTTCAGCCCCAGGCGGTGATGCACCTGGCAGCCGAAAGTCACGTCGACCGCTCGATCACCGGCTCGGCCGAGTTCATGCAGACCAATATCATCGGTACCCATACGCTGCTGGAAAGCGCGCGCGCCTACTGGACCAAACTGGCCGCGGCCCCCAAAGCTGCCTTCCGCTTCCTCCACGTGTCGACCGACGAAGTGTATGGATCGCTGCCCCCCGATGGCTTCTTCGTCGAAACGACCCCCTACGATCCCCGCTCCCCTTATTCGGCAAGCAAGGCCGCATCCGACCACCTCGTCAGCGCCTGGCGCGAAACCTACGGCCTGCCGACGCTGATCACCAATTGCTCGAATAACTACGGGCCTTATCATTTCCCGGAAAAGCTCATCCCGCTCGTGCTGTTGAACGCGCTCGAAGGCAAGCCGCTGCCGATCTACGGCGACGGCCGCCAGATCCGCGACTGGCTCTACGTCGACGATCACGTGAGCGCGTTGACGCTGGCCGTCGAGCGGGGCCGGGTCGGGGAAACCTATAATGTCGGCGGACGTGCTCCGATGGAAAACATCACGATCGTGGAGCACATCTGCGATCTCCTCGACCGGCTACGCCCGGCTGCCAAGCCGCGCCGGGAACTGATGACCTTTGTCGCCGACCGCCCCGGCCACGACCGTCGTTACGCGATCGACCCCACCAAGATTGAGACGGAACTCGGCTGGCGATCGAAGGAAACCTTCGGCAGCGGCATCGAAAAAACGGTGCGCTGGTATCTGGAAAACGAAGCCTGGTGGCAGCCCCTGCGTCAAACCCGCTATTCCGGGACGCGGCTTGGTTTGCTTCCGGCGGACACAGCAGCGGGAAAACCTGCGTGACAAGTCTCAAGCAGCCGATCGCCGTGACCGGACGCAACGGTCAGGTCAGCCACGCCCTCACGCGCCTGCTGCGTGACCAGGGGTTCGATGTGGTCGTGCTGGCGCGTCCCGACGTGGACCTGGCTGACACCGCCGCCGTCCGCCGCGCGATCCTCGCCGCGCGCCCGGCAGTGGTGATCAATGCCGCTGCCTACACAGCCGTCGACAAAGCCGAGGACGAGCCCGAGGCCGCCGCTGCCATCAATGCGGCCGGTGCTGAGGCCGTCGCGGCTGCAGCCGCCGAGGCCGGCGCGCCGGTTATCCATTTTTCGACCGACTATGTTTTCGACGGCTCGAAAGCCGCACCTTACGTCGAAACCGATCCGACCGGCCCCCTGAGCGTGTATGGCGCAACGAAACTGGAGGGTGAGCGGCGCGTCACGGCCGCCAATCCGCGCCACGTCATCTTGCGCACGGCATGGGTCTGCAGCCCGTATGGCGCCAATTTCGTCAAGACGATGTTGCGGCTGGCCGCCACCCGGCCGGAACTGACGGTCGTGGATGACCAGCATGGCTGCCCCACTTTCGCAGACGATTTGGCTGATGTCGTGCGGCAGCTGATCCCGAAACTCGCAACCTCGAACGCGCCACCCGAAGCATTCGGCGTGTTTCACGCAGCCAATAGCGGCGATACCACCTGGTGCGGGTTTGCACGCGCCATCATGGCGGCATCCCAAGCCCGTGGCGGCCCCCACGTACCCGTCCGCGCCATTCTGACCAAAGACTATCCGGTCAAAGCCAAACGCCCAGCCTTCTCCCGTCTTTCGACCGGAAAGCTCCTTGCGGTGCATGGTATTGCCCTCCGGCCCTGGCAGCCTGCGTTGGAGGCGTGCCTCGACGAACTCGTCGGACCCGCCAGCTGAGGCCCCAGCTGAGGCCCCCGCTGAGGTCCCCGCTGAGGTCCAAGCCATTACGTTTCATTTTGGAGAACGAGCATGAGCGGACTGAAAGGCATCATCCTGGCTGGCGGCAGCGGCACCCGCCTCTACCCGCTAACGCTTTCGATTTCGAAGCAATTGCTGCCGGTCTACGACAAGCCGATGATCTATTATCCGCTGTCTGTGCTCATGCTGGCCGGCATCCGCGATATTTTGATCATCACCACGCCCCATGAACAGGGCCTCTTTCAGTCCTTGCTGGGCGATGGCAAGAACTTGGGCATCTCGCTGAGTTACGCCATTCAGCCCAAGCCCGAAGGGCTGGCCCAGGCCTTTATCATCGGACGGACATTCATCGGCCAAAGCCGCTGCGCCATGGTGCTTGGCGACAATATTTTTTATGGTCACGGACTGTCTGACTTGCTCACCAGCGCCATCGCCCGCAAGGACGGCGCAAGCGTCTTTGCCTACGAGGTTTCCGACCCCGAGCGTTACGGCGTGGTCAGCTTCGACAAGTCGGGACGCGCCACGGAAATTGAGGAAAAACCGGCCAAGCCGAAGTCGAATTGGGCAGTGACCGGTCTTTATTTCTACGACCACGACGTGGCCGACATTGCAGCAGACATCAAACCGTCCCCGCGGGGCGAGCTTGAAATCACCGACCTCAACCGGCGCTACCTGGAGGCCGGCAAGCTCCATGTCGAGCGGATGGGCCGCGGATTTGCCTGGCTCGACACCGGCACCTTCGACAGCTTGATCGAGGCCGGCGAGTTCGTGGCAACGCTCGAGCGCCGTCAGAACCTGAAAGTCTGCTGTCCCGAAGAAATCGCCTTGCGCATGGGCTTCATTACACTTGCGGAAATGGAGCCTTGGCTCGCGCGCCTCGGAAAGTCCGAGTATGCTGCCTACGTTCGCCGCTCTGCCCAAAGTCGATCGGCCTGACGCGCATCGGCATAGAGGATGCGCTGAGTGCGCAGATCGCCTCGCTTCGGCAAATGCCTTTGTGACCAACCGGCCTTTGTGACCAACCCCTCGCGCCCAGCCCCTGTGCGCCTGGAGCATTTTCCGACGAAGTGGAGACCGGTTCGTCGAAGAAAATGCGTCAAAAGCAAAGACCTAGGGCACAATTCCGTTTCCGTAGGATCGGAATTTGCTTTAGCCCTTTGTGTACGACTGCCATACGCATGTTCATGGTTTTGCAAGGCGCATGTCCACACAGCCGCCCGTTCCGCCCGGCACGCAGCCTCAGGTCACGGGCCTCGCCCGCCAGCGGGCGCGCGCAGCTCACGTCGCCGCCAAATTGGCGACCCTGACGGTCGGAGCTGTCTACGTCGGCGCCCTTGCCGGTAAGGTCCGTTCCTGGCGCGACCGGCATGCCGCACTGCCGGAATTTTCAGGCCGCACGGCGCTCGTGGCGCATGCCTATTATCCTGAACTCATCGGTGAAGTCCTGGCCTGCTTCGCGACCTTTCCAGCGACCGCCGATCTCATCGTCACAGCCCCGTTCGACCGGCTGGACGAGGCGGCTTTAGAACTGCAGGGTGTCGAACGCGCACGCCTTGTTGGCGTTGAAAATCGCGGACGCGATATCGCACCGTTTCTAACCCTGCTGAACGCCCGCGAACTTGAAGCCTATGATGCCGTCCTCAAGTTGCACACCAAGCGCAGTCCGCACTTGCTCGACGGAGACATCCGCCGCCGGCTTTTGTTCACCCAGCTCGCCGGTTCGTGGCGCAAAACCGCCGCCGCGCTGGTATTATTCGAAAATCAGGCGACCGGCCTCGTCGGTTGGCACAGCAGTTGGCGCGACAGCCCGTTGCTGTGGATGACGAACTACCAACGCGTCGCAGAGTTGAGCACGGCAATGGCCGCACCCTTGCCCACCCACCCAGCCTTCTTCGAGGGCTCTATGTTCTGGGTCCGGCCGGCGGCTCTCGATCGATTGCGCGCTCTCGCCCTCTCCGTCGACCGGTTCGAAGCCGAGAGCGGCCAACTGGACGGCGCACTCCATCACGCCGTCGAGCGCGCCTTCGCCCTCGCCGCCACCGCAGACGGCTATGACGTGCGCAGCACCAACGGGCGCCTGTTGTACGCCCGCCCGGCCGATAGCCCGGGCTTGGCGCAGGCTGCAAAAGCTAAGTCTTCGGGCGCCTGACACCGCCATCGAACGGCAACGCCTGCTGGCGGCCGGACGGCCTCGCCCGCCCCCTGCCTGGCCAGCCGCGCAAGCGCGCCAGTTATGCCGGGTGACTCGCGCCCCGCTGGACGCTGGTTACCGCCCGCTCGCCACGTTCGGATCTGGCTTGTTCGACACCACGATCTCTATGAATTCAGCGCGGATCCCAAGTTCGATATTATCCATTTGGATAATGATGGTCGGCATCCCGGAATGACGCGTCACGAACGACGCAAAGTCATAGCCCCAATCGGTCGTCACGAGCGAACCTTGGTCGTCGATGGGGTTGCCATGATATTCGGGCGGCAACAGATGCGTCAGCGTTCCGTCGGCATTGAGCACCGCACGCACCTGCGATGGCCTCCACTTGTGAACGAGCGGCACCGAGCAGACATGAAACCCGTTAGGCCGGAGGGTCCGACAAATTTCCTTGACTGCACCCTCTGGTTGAGGTAAATGTTCAAATACATCCTGCGTTACAACAACATCGAAGGAACAATCCGGAAAAGTCTGCGCACTTAGATCTTCACAACGGTATCCCAGCTGCGGATGGACGCTGCCGACGG
>JANXVY010000097.1 GCA_025351425.1 Hyphomicrobium sp. | reverse complement strand
GCAGCGCCTTGCCGTTGATGTTTGCCGGATCGCACAACGACCTTGCCACGGCCCGGACGTAGCGGGTCGGGGATAGCAGGATGCCTGGCGTCGCCTTGTTTGCCCGGATGCGAACCCGGCCGGGCTGAGGCCCGACGAACTGGGTCGTGATTCCACCATCGATGATGGCGCCGTTGCTTCCGACCGCGCCGACGCCGCCGGTCATCGCCACCGGCGTGATCCAGCGATTGACGATCGCGCCGGTGACCGGATCTGCATCCATCAGGTAGAAATCGACAATCGACTTGATATCCGTGACCATTGCCTCGCCGATGAAGCGATCTGCCGGTTCTTGCGGCAGGCCGTTGAACGTCAACGGCGCGTCGGGACCGACGGCCAGCTTCTCGATTGCGATGTAAGACGGCACGGTGTTGGGTTCGGTGAAGATGCCGACATTGGCCGAAATCGTATGCGCCGATACGAAATCCGTGCCGTTGGGCCCCTGACCGCGCATCAGCGTGCCCGAAAAAGTGATGAAATCGCCAACTTCGAACGGGGCCTGGAAATAGGGATTGGGTCCCGTGGCCGGATCATTGGCCCCATTCGCCGCAGTCATCACGAATGACGAGCAATAGATCTGATTTGGAGCCGGCGGGGCTAGGTCGCGGCCGGCCGGCAAAACGAAGCCCACTTCCCGGAAATTCCGGCAATGGGTGGCAAGCGGCCGGTTGCGTTGGGGGCATTTGGCGTCGATGGCCGGGGGCGCTACCCGTGGGATGCACATCGGGTAGCCCGTCGACGCGTGAATCGTCGGATTTTGATCGTCGACGCTGAAGCGGCTGTCGGGAGATTTGCCGATGGAGAAGCGCGCCGTTGGGTCGTTGATCTGGACATAGCTCGTGGCGCTTCCCTGCGGCGATCCACTGATGATCAGTGCGCCATTGGCGTAGTCGATGGCGGTAATGTAGCCCGTGCTCGTATTCAGGGATTGCTGCGAGACCAATAACAAGCCAGCGATGTATTCGCCGTTGACAATATTTCCGGTGACGAGAATTTCAGTCGAAGGAAATGGCGAGCCCGAGGTTCCCGAGCCCGATCCACTGGAGTTGAGCTTCAGGATGCCGGCAGCGCCAATCGCCGTGAACTTCGACTTGTCGAACATGTCGGCCCACGTGAACGTGGCGGCCGGCATCTGCAGCGTCAAATTGCAGGGAACGGTGATTTTCAGACCGTTCAGGTTCAGCGTTCCGCCCCATTGGCTCTTGTCCGAGATCGCGGGGCAGCGGGCGTTGCTGACGGTGGCGTCCTGAATAAACCCGACAGCGTCGAAGCCATGGATATTACCGGGGTCGGTGCTGAAGGTAACGGCGGGTACTACGGGGGGAGGGGCAGCCGTCACCTGACCGATCGTCGTGCCAATGACGCCAATCCGTCCGCCCTTAGCGTGTGCCCCTGCCGGCCATGCGGCAACGGCGCTTGCGGCAACAAGAAGCGCGATCATACCGAGATTGGGACGAATAGCATGGCCGATTTCGAAGCTCATAAATCCCTCCACTCGACAATTTCAACTCAAGATCAACCCGCACATACCGTCAAAGAGCGCGCAGATTTTCAGAGGCAAAGGTTTTTGCCTGTCTCAGGACAAAAATACGATCTGCGCTCGGCACTTGGAACGGACGAAGTGCGTTCAATCGTTGCGACGCCCGGCGCGCAAACCTAAGATCATGGTCCATGAGAAATCGCGACCATGGTCCGATGGACCAGTGGGCGTGCGGCCGGTTTCGCGGCCGGCGAACTGCGGGTAAGCTCGTATCGAATTCGCCGTACGTTTGAGGCCGGTATGAGAGCGCGAAGACTTGCATCGAACCCAGATTTACCGCCCGATGCCGGCGTCACGCTGCTCGAGCTGCTGGTCGTGCTTGGAATTATCGCCTTGGTGATGGGTCTCGCCCTACCATCGCTGATCGCAACGCGAGATCAGGTCCGGTTGAAACCACTTGCGGCGCAGATCACTGCGGATCTGAAGCGTGCCCGGGTTGCCTCGATCATGCGCGGGGTCCCGGTGGCGCTGATCGTCGACCCCAAGTCGCACAGCTATAGCGTTGAGGGCAGTTCACGTTCCACGGCATTGCCGCCGGCATCGACGGTGATCTGGTCCATGCCGCGCGGCAGTTCGAAGTTCTCTCCCGCCACACAGATCGTCTTCTACCCCGACGGTAGCGCAACTGCAGGCCAGCTCACACTCGGCGACGATCACGCTCAGAAATTGGTACTGACGATCAATGCCCTGACCGGGTCCGTCACAAGAACGACGAGAAAGTGAGCCGTATTCTCACGGGGCCGGCTCGCAGGGCGAAGGTGCATTCCGGGAGGTGACTGGCGTCGTTACTTCATCGACGAGTATGGTAGGATGATCGTTTCCCCGATCGGCGCTTGCGCGTGGGCGTCACGCGCGCGTTCACGGCAATACCGGCGGCCGTCGACTTCGACGTAACAATAACGGCTGCAATATTGCCGCCCCCGCTCCCAGTAGCAACCAATCCCTTCCGGTCCCTGGGGCGCCTCCACGATCTCCGGCAACGAGGCTGCGCGCCTAGGACCGGCAAACGCCACAGCGGACGAGCAAATGAGACCGAGAACAATGGCGATAGCCAGGACTGGCCGGTGCATGAGGCACTCCATCAACGGAAAACGAAGTCTCAAAATGAATTGAGCGCGTGCTAAGAAATGCGGCTTGCCTGCCGCGATCCTATTGGACTGCACCTTGCCCTGATTCGCCCACCTAGTGTCACATGGGCGAGCCCTTTAGTACAAGATGCCGAGCGCTCTTCGTTCGGCTTGACTTGGGTCATTTGTCCTGCGGTTCATCCGACGTTGGTCGGAGGTTAAAGGTGCTTTCGTCTGGTTCGCTGGCGACTTCGGTCCGCTTCGTTCAGCCGATGCAGAAAACCCAAGAAAATCATTAGCCTGACAGCAAGCTGACAACCGTCCCTTGCTTAATCAGGATGTGAGAGCGTGGTGTCCGGTTGATTGGCTGTTCCGTTCAACATCGGTCAGGGCCACGTGTTATGGCAACCATCGGCAAAACGAACAGGCGCCAGCTCAATCTGGATGATAAGCACAAGCGTTGGCCCTCTTGGTTTGAGCGTCTGCCGCTTGCCGCCGGGATTGCCGTGGTCCTGCTCGCTGGGCCCGCGGTCCAGGGGCAGGGTACATTCATCATCGATCCCAATGGTCAGATCTCGGCACCGATCCGGTCCCTCGCAGGGCTACAGCCGCTAATTCCCGACGTCAGCGATTATATTCAAGATCCACTCGCCGCACAGCAGCTGGGCAAAGCCTTGTTCTGGGATACTCAAGTCGGTAGCGACGGCACCGCTTGTGCGAGCTGCCATTTCCACGCCGGCGCCGATATCAGGGTCAGCAATCAAGTCAACCCGGGATTGAGAGGCGGCGACTCTCTTTTCAATGCACGGGCAAGCGGCCGTCCCAAAGGACCCAATCAGGAATTCGTTGCCGAAGATTTTCCGTTTCACCAGTTGAAACAGACTGCGGACCGGGAAGCGGCGATCAAATTCGACTCAAACGACGTGTTTTCGTCTCAAGGCACCTTCGGGGGCGACTTCGTCTCAAGCATCCGTGGCCACACCAATAAAAACCCGCGCCGCGGATTGCGGGGCCACGCAAAGCAACCGGGCCAAAACGAACTCGTCCGCAACGAGAACTGCGCGCTCACCTACACACCCCTCGACCCGAATGACCCAACCAAAGGCTCGCCATTCCATGCCGACGGCCAGATCTATCGCAAGGTCGAGCCGCGCAATACGCCGACCATGGTCAACGCGGTCTTCAACCTGCGGCAGTTCTGGGACGGCCGGGCAAATAACCAGTTCAACGGCATCGACCCGTTCGGACGCCGGACCTACATTCAGGAAATGACCGATCCAATCGACCCGACTTACAAGCTCGGTAACCCCAACGCGCAGACCACCGGCATCATCATCGCGCTCGGTTCGCCAGCCCTCAGCTCGGCGATCCGGCTCGACCTGCGCCAGCCGCTGATCGAAAATGCGAGCCTCGCGTCGCAGGCCGTCGGCCCGCCGCTGAGCGACTTCGAAATGTCTTGTGCAGGTAAGACGTTCAAGGATCTGGGCCGCAAGATCATTCCACTGACCGCGCTCGCCACGCAAGCCGTCGACCCCATCGATAGCCTCTTCAGCAAGACGCCCGGACTGATCAAACCGGCAGCGGTGCCCGGGCTCAACGCGCGTTATGGGGAACTGATCAAAAAGGCCTTCAAGTCCAAATATTGGTCGGCCAAAGCCCGCTATGTCATCGATCCTGTGACCAAGCTTCCGGTCGTCAAATATGCTGGCGGCTTCACGCAGATGGAACACAATTTTTCGCTGTTCTGGGGGCTTGCCATCCAGGCGTACGAGCAGCTGTTAATCGCCGACGATACGCCGTTCGACCGATATATGAGCGGCGACAAGTCGGCGATGAGCGAGCAGGCCGTGCGGGGCATGGACATCTTCAACTCGAAAGGTAATTGCTTCGAATGCCATAGCGGCCCGCTGTTGTCGGCCGCCGGTGTGTCCAACGACTTTTTCCTGTCTCCAGCTCCGGTCGAGGGCATGCTGATGCGGGATGGAAACCGGGCAATGTATGACGGCGGGTTCTACAATATCGGGGTTAGGCCAACGTCGGAGGACATCGGCAATGGCAACATCGATCCGTACGGGTTCGACCTATCCTACACCCGGCAATACCGTTGGCAGTTCCTGCTTGGAGGTGCTGCAAGTTCGGTCGATCTGTTCGATGTCAATCGCTGTACCTACGTTGGGCAACATTTGACGACGGGGTGCCTAATGGTCCCCGATCCGCAACGGGACGCCGTCGATGGGGCATTCAAGACGCCGGGACTGCGCAACGTTGCGCTGACGCCGCCCTACTTCCACAATGGGGGAACGTCGAACCTCAAGGACGTCATCCGCTTCTACAATCGTGGCGGTGATCGGCGCTTGAACCCGTCGGGCGGCGATAGCTCCGGTCTCGCCGTGCCAACCCCGCTTGAAGAAATCAATCTGACGAACCTCGCGCCAGGTATCGGCGAGCCAATCGGGGCCACGCAAAAGGGGCTTGGACTGACCGAGAAGGAGATGGACGATCTGCTGGAATTCCTGCTGGCGCTGACAGACGACCGCGTCGCCTGTCATTCAGACGTCTTTGACCACCCAGAACTTCCGCTGCCCGTTGGCCAGAAGCCGCCCTCCGTGGTCACGCACGCCGCCACCGGACAACTCCTCGGTCCGATCGCCAAGGACAAGATCGTCACGCTGCCGGCAACGGGAAGGCTAGGGCTGCGCGCGGTGACGGGGGAATGTTTCCCAAGCTCAGGCGATCTGTTCGGCAGCGTCAACAAGCAGGACCAGCGGGGCCTCCAACGGACTTTCACGTCAATCGTTTCTGGCCGCGGGCATGGATTTGAGCACTCGTGGTCTTATCCAACGCTCGACACCCAAGCATTGGCGCGGCCCATTCGCCAAGATTTTGATTGACGCTCGCTCAACAGGCCGGAACCGGGCTGCCGCTATCGGACGGTGTTTCCCCAAGCGAACCACGCGACCAGATCTTGAAGACCGGCACGGCCGACCGCGTGGACTGAAGCTCCAATACAGTTTCCCTTGCGAAGGCCGAACCTCCGGTCAAACGAGCTTCGCTCGTGACGAGAAACACGCGCCGGGGCGAGCCCGTTATGAACTCGGATGGCAACAGCCCTGCCGGCCTCAGACCGGCGGCGGCGGCACGGGGGGGTAGCTGCTCCACGCCGCGAGCGAGTATTCCAGCCAGCTGCTGGGACGTCGTGCGAGGATCAAGGCCAGCGGTTTGGGAATGAACCGTGAGAAAGGGCAGCGCTGCTGCGACCATCGAGGGATCCATTCCCAGCACGCGTCCCAATTCCTCGACCGTGTCGAACGAGGCATTCTTTGGTCCTGAAGGGCGGCCCGCCGCTTCGTATTCGGGTTGTTCTGCTCCGTTGGGGCGCCGATCGCTATCTGTATCGCGGTAATCGATGATCGTGTCGGCATACCGGCTGGCACTTTCGCGCGTCGCGCCGAGCCCTATGAAGAGGGCCAGAAGCAGCCGATCGCCGGCAAGGTTGGGATTGACGCGGCCGCTCGCATCCTGAATGCGCAGCGTCAGGGTCGCCCCGCCATCGACACGGCACGAAACAGGCTGCCCGTCGATTGGAAACCGGCTTGGTGTTGCGGGCGACCGGCTGCCAGAAATCAGCGAAAGCACGGCAAGCTGAACCCCCGCGTCCGCGAGCGCTTCGGCTTCGGCCGAACGGATAGTATTTGCCGCCAATCGCACGTGGGAGCGGACCGACACGGTCAACCCGACCGCAAGCAGCGCGATCAGCGCGGTCAAAAAGATGACTAGCAAGAGCGCGAAACCCTCGTCCCTCTTGCGCTGGACGCTCGCCTTCATTGATCCCCGATCGCCGCTTGGATGCTCACACACCTGACCTGGCGATCATAGTGCCACTAACGGAGAATGCGGTCGAGGTCTTCACGATGGTCAGGCGGCGCACGGCGCTGCGGACGCGTCGAAAAGTTGAGCTTGTCGCGGTACTCGGCGGTCACGTCGTCGAGTTGCAACCGCGAGCGGATGACCTGGGGCGTGATCGAGATCAAGAGTTCCGTCCGCTCGATCGTGTCGTTCTTGGTCTTGAAGGCGTTGCCAATAATCGGAATCGTGCCGAGTAGCGGGATTTGCTCGCGATCGCGGGTCGACTTGTCCTGCATTAGACCTGCAAGAACGATGGTTTCCCCGTCATTGACGGACACCGTCGTCTTTACCCGGCGCTGTTGGATCGTCGGGCTTCCGGTCGTCGTCGACGAGGTCGTACTGACCGCGTCGCTAACCTCTTGCTCGATCTCGAGGAAGACCTTGCCGTCGTCGCTCAAGCGCGGTGTGATCGCAAGAATAACACCGGTGCTGCGGTAGGAAACCGAGTTGACGATGGCCGAAACCGCTGTCGTGCTTTGTTGCTGTTGCGTGATGATCGGCACTTCGTTGCCAACTTGCAACGTTGCGCGCTTGTTTTCGGCAACCATCAGGCTTGGCGAAGACACGACGCTTACGTTGGTGACCGCGCTCAACGCGTTCATCACGACCTGAAGATTGGTCCCGTTGAGGAAGTATTGGAAGCCTGCCGCAGCCGCCGTCACGGATGAAGGCAGCACGGCTGGCAGCAACGCAGTGCCGTCGGTGAGGGTCGATTGACGGTTCTTCAAGTACCAGCGGACGCCGAATTTCAGGTTATCGTTCAACGTCACTTCGGCAATCGTGGCCTCAAGCAGGATCTGAATACCTTCGGTGTCGATGCGGTACAGGACCTGCTTCACGCGCTTGTATTCATCCGCCGTCGCGGTGATTACCAGCGAGTTCTTGATCTCGTCGGCGATGACGGTGATGCCAGTTGCGCGATCGTCCTCAGGCAGGCCTCCCCCTATGGCCGTGCGCGCCGCTGAGATCGACGCAGTCGTCAATGACTCTGGCCCGGACGTGCCAGCCCCTGCGGACGATGCGTCGCCTGGCGCCGCTGCGCCGACGGTCGAACCGCCCGACGTGGACGCCGAGCCGGGGGAAGCGGCCGGTGCCGAACTGGCGACCGACGCGGCACCCGATGCGGCTTGGGCCGATCCGCCCAGCGCTGCTCCACCGCCGCTGCCATCGACACTCCCGGCGGCGCTACCCCCGCCGCGGCTCTGAGCGAGGGTGGCCGATACGCCACCGCCACGGGACTGGTAGACCTTCTGCAAGAGCTGCGCGAGTTCGGACGCCGGCCGATGCTGCACGTGATAAACGTAGACCTGCTTCTCGGTTGCCTTGCTCGCGAGATCGATGCGGCTGATCCAGGTCTCCGCCTTCTTCAGGTATTCGGGCCGGGACGAGATGACGAGAATTGACTTCAAACGACGGTTTGGCACGAAACGGACAATCCCCTTCGACGGACTGTCCTTGTCATTGGCGAAAATGGTGTCAAGTTCTTGCGCGATGGCTTCGGGGTCGGATGTCGCAATCGGATAGATCGCGAACGACATGCCGCGCATCCAATCGACATCGAACACGCGGATCATTTCGTTCAGTGAATTCAACTCGGTGCGCGTTCCAGATACCATCAGGATGTTGCGCGCATTGTCGACCCGCAGGATCGAGGCCTGCGCCGATGCCGATTTGAGGATCCGCTCCATCTCGGCGGCCGCAATATAGCGCAGCCGGACGATATCGGTCGCAATCCCCGCGACCTGCTCGCCCGGTTTGCGGGACCGCAGGGGCGCACCACTCGCGGCCGATGACGAGGCCGGAACGATCTTGTAGAGGCCGCCTTCGACGACAATGGTTGCCCCTTCCTCGCGCAGCACCGTTTCGAAAATCGAAATCAGCGTGGACTTCTCCACCGGATAGGCAGTGCGCAACGTGATGGTGGCTTTGACCTTGTCGCTGACCGTATAATTGACGTTGAGAATGTCGCCCAAAACGGTCTTGGCTACCTCGGCGACCGACGCACCAACCAGGTTGAGCGAGATCCCTTCGGCCGTAACCTCGCTCGGCGGTCCAGCAGGGGCCGAAGCGGCTGCGCCTGCTTGCGCTCGTCCGCCTGGGCCTGCAGGCACTCCGGAGTTGGCAGCCTTCTGCCCATCCTTGTCCGTAAATTCGCCGCTGCCGGGATAATTGCGCGCGGCGAGCGTATTCTGCGCCGCACCTTGCGCGAGAGGCACTCCGGTTTTGGGCGCAGCCTGTCCGCCGCTGGCGCCTATCGAGCCCGAGATGGGCGCAGGAAGAGAGAGCTGTTCATAGGGAAGCGAGCACGAAGCCAGCAGGACGCTCGATGCGAATACTACTCCAAGCCGCAGCCTCGCGGTGCCTAGCAACGAATACAACATGGCTCTCCAGCTCAAACGCCACCCCCCAAAAAAAGTACGGGTGGTAACCCAACAAAACTGCTCAAGGAGATCCAAATCTTGCAGTAGTCAGGCCCTAGTCTTCGCGCAAATACATTTATTGGGACCTAGTTTCCGCCCTCTCCAAAAGCGAAACCTGTGTCTGACGTACCGTGATTCGCGATATATTTGCCTATCACGACGGCAGCCTGTGTGAAAGCTGTGGACGTGCCGTTGATATCTTTTTTGCAACACCCGTGTTTCCCGGGCAATTCGTCCGTTTACATATATATTTTGATCTCAATTCATCCGTGAGCACATGTTTTTTGGAAAAAGAACCCCTGGATTGACCGGATGGGACCGCAACTAGCGACCAAGGTCCACCACCCGCTTCGACCATCGAATGGTCGGATGACGACTTTCGCGCGGGTCTGCTGGACGGCTTACAGGCTGTATTTCAAGGCCTAGGTTTGGCGAAGGCTCGCAGCTCATGGGCCGGCCTCAACTCAAACCGACGAATGGCTATTTTGCCTTCGAAATCGATGGAGACTATAATGTATCTCCCATTCAAGGCCTCGCGGATCCGTCAGCGGGAAGCTCAGCACGCAAGAAACAATCGAGCGGAAATCGTCAGGGCGCTCTCTCAAGGCGAGATCACCAAACGCGACCTCATCAAGTGGGGTGTGTTCACGGCAGGTGGCTTGCTGGTTGCGAAGAACGGCCTCAGCCCCTATGCCCGTAGCGCCTTCGCGGCCGGTCCGACCGGAACCCCCCGCTCGCCGCTTGGCAACGTCCAAAAATTCTCGCAGCCCTTCAACCGTGTCCGCCATCAAAAGCCTATTTCCTTGACGCAGCGCAGGGTCGGGACCGAACTTTACGCTGACTTCCCAACGACGGTGAATGAGCATTCGGCGCGGCGGCTTTCTTATCACACCGACTTTTCCGCCGACGTCACCCGCGGGATCAACCCTGCGGCGAGCGTATTCCGCAACCCGGTGACGAACCGAGGACCCATGGAAGGGCGCCCGCCGGGCGAAATGTTCTCCCATCAGCGTTGGGAGGAATTCTTCCCCAAGGTCGGCTACGTCAATTCGATCGGATCGTGCGGAGACGGCACCTACTTCCACCACGACTTGCCTCACCAGAACCCAAACTCGGTCTGGGCTTATGGACCGGGCCAAAAGGGCCTCGGGCAGATGCCGCCGCCGCTGTTCAAGCTGCGCTACGGTGAGCCGGTCATCAACCGCGTCTACAACAACATGCCGGTCAATCGCGCCGATAACGGCGGCTTTGGGCGCAATGAAACCCAGTTGCACTTCCACAACGCCCACAATGGTGCCGAGAGCGATGGTGCCGCAAACGTGCACCACTTCCCGGGCACGTTCTACGACTACCGGTGGAGCACGACGCTCGCCCGCCGCGACAAGATCAATATCGACGCGACCGACTGGCGCGCGTCCGGCCCGACCGACGATGGCGGACTTGTGCGTGTCGCAGGCGACTGGCGTGAACTGCAAGGCACGCTGTGGTGCCACGACCACCGCTTCTTCTTCACAGCCGAGAACGTCTACAAAGGCAATCTCGCGATGAATATCATGTATTCGGGCCGCGACCGCGGCTACGAAGGCCCCCTCACCAACGCCACCGCCGACAGCGTCAATCTTCGCCTGCCGAGCGGCACCTTGCTGCCCTGGGGCAACAACGATTTCGACGTGAACATCATCGTTTCCGATGGCGCGACCGACCAATCCGGCCAGTACTTCTTCGACATCTTCACCACCGACGGCTTCGTCGGCGATATGCCGCTCGTCAACTTGGCCTATGCGCCCTACATGGACGTGTTACCGCGCAAATATCGTTTCCGCACGATCAATTGCTCGATGTCGCGCTTCATCAAGCTCGCCATCGCCGACCCTAACGGCAAGAACCTTCCGTTCTGGTTCATCGCCAACGACGGCAACCTTGTCGAAAAGCCGTTGAAGCTGACCGAACTCGACCAGCAGGGCATCGCCGAGCGCTATGACATCGTCGTCGACTTTTCGAAATTCAAAATTGGCGATAGGCTGCACCTCGTCAACCTGTTGCAGCAGACCGACGGCCGCAAGCCAGACAAGGCCGTTTCGATGGCCGAAGCGTTGTCAGGCAAGAACGTCGATCCGGTGTGCGGCGCCATCATGCAGTTCCGCATCGTCAGCCAGGTCGCAAGTGTCGACGTCGACGGCGCCGTCCACAATGCCGGCGACCCTGATCTCAGCCTTGTCGAGACCACACCGGCCGGTTTGCAACGGACCCTGACCGACCTGATCCCGATCATCGCCCCCGTGCGCACTCGCGTCGTCGAGTTCGGCCGCGGCAACGGCGACAGCCGGGCCGGCGGCACGGGTGCGTGCACGCCCAACTGCTCGGAAGTGGTGCAAGACTTCCCGTGGATCATCAAGATCAATGGACAGGCCGCCCACTCGATGAACGCCAATCGGGTCGGGTTGCTGATACCCAAGCCTGGCGAAGTCGAGCACTGGACGTACGTCAACGGCGGCGGCGGCTGGGATCACCCGATCCATCTTCACTTCGAGGAAGGCATCACGATGAACCGGGGCAACGATACCATCCCGGCCACCGAGAAGAACGTGCGGAAGGACGTCTGGCGGCTGCGGCCGGCGGGTCAGGTTACGTTCCAGATCCAGTTTGGCGAGTACGGCGGATCCTACGTCAACCACTGCCACAATACGGTGCATGAAGATTTCGCGATGCTCATGCGCATTCAGTTGCTCGGCGATCCGCTCAACCCGAATGTTCGGAGCGCCGTGACACAGACGCCAAATCCCACCGAGGACGGTGTGATTTATACCAACCCGGAAATCCTGCCCGAGGGCGATCCTCGCGGGTTGACCAATCAAGCCACGACCAGCGGTGGTGGCGGAGGCGGAGGTGGTGGCGGACTTGGAACCGCTAAGCCGCCGTCGACCAGTGGTGGTGGCGGCGGCGGCGGCGGCGGCCATGGCGGACACGGCTAGCGGCACTTCAAATGGCGATGCCACGGCTTGTGCGCCGGGGGCATCGCCAGCCAACGTCCTGGAAAATTAGTCCTGCGAATTCATCGAGGCCGATATGCATTCCGCCGGGAAATACGTGAAGAATGTGGCCATCCCCGCGATGGCGGTGGTCATAGGCTTCGGCCTCGTAGCTTTGCTGAGACCAGCGGCGACAGAAACCACTTATTTTTCTTCCGCATCGCAAGACGCTCGCTGGGGAAAGTCCTATCTCCCCAACCTGCCAGTGGTGGATCAGGACGGCAAAGTATATCGCTTCTACGATGACCTGATCCAAGGCCGTAAGGTCATCGTCAATTTCGTCTTCACGTCTTGCAGCGCGATCTGTCCGCTGACCATGGCCCGCATGGTGCAGTTGAAGGAAAAGCTCGGTGACATCCCGAGCAAGGACCTAAAATTCTACTCGATCACCGTCGATCCCGAGCATGATGGCCCGGCCGAGCTCAAACGTTATGCGGATGCCTTCCAGCTCGGGCCCGATTGGAAGATGCTGACGGGCAAGCCTGAAGACTTACAGATCATCCGTGACAAGCTTGGCGAACGCAGCCGGATGAAAAGCGAGCATCGCCACGAAATGCTGATCGGCAACGATCCGATAGGCGACTGGTCAAAAGACTCAGCCTACGGCGATCTCGATCGCGTCGCGCTCAATATCCGCTCGATGGACCCCGTCTGGCAGAGGTCGAGCAGTCCTGCGACCGTCCGTTCAGCCAATTCCGACTTCATCGACATGAGCGATACCCCGGGCGAAGCCCTATACGTCAAGGCCTGCGCCTCGTGCCATACCGTCGGCCACGGCGACCGGGTCGGGCCCGATCTGCAAGACGTCTCGACGCGCCGCGACCGCGCCTGGCTGACACGCATCATTTCACGCCCCGATGCCGTATTGGCCAGCAACGATCCGATCGCGCGCGAACTCAAGACGCGGTTTCCAACCGTCGCAATGCCTAACCTTGGCCTCTCGGAACAAGATGCTGCCGACGTACTCCACTACATCGACAGCAAGAGCGGCGGAGATAAAGGTTCACCCGGCAAAACGCTTGCAGCTACTATCAAGCAATGACTTATACCGACGGTCAGAATTTCTGACCGTCGGTATAAGACTCTCTGCTTTGCGCGCGGCCGCCCCGCCAACCCCGCGCGCGAATACCAGCGGTCAAAACTTTTGACCGCTGGTATTACCGGCGTACGGTGCGGCCGCTGACGGCCGCGGAATAGAGCCTCAGCTCGCTGCGTTGACCGCGTCCCTCGACAATCGCGTTATCGTTGGAGGCCTCGCGCAATACCCAGCCGCGGTATTGATCGCCCACCGACAGCCAAATCCCCTCCGCATCCACGGCGGATCGCACGAGGACCTGCTGCTCGCGTCCATTGCCTTTGGTACCGACCAGGAGGAGCGGCTCCAGGTTCGGAAGAACTTCTTTCACCTCGACCACAGGCGGCGGCTGCACCTGCGGTTTTGGCTTCGGCTTCTCCGGCATACGGCGATCTGGAAAGAAGATTGGCCGCGCCGTCGTCTCGGGAAAATCCGCTGTTGTCTGCGCCGACTTCGGCAGTTCCGATTTTCCAGCGGCCGCCGTATCGAGCGGGGCCGCCGACTTTGGCTTCGCCGCCGTGGCAATATCTACCGTGTACGACATCAGCTGCCAGTTTGCATAAGCCAAAGAGCCGACGAGCAACACGAGAAACGGTAGGGTAACAGAACTCATACGCTGGCCCATGGTCAGGTCTTGTCCTTGTGCTTGGTTTCGATCGCGAGAATGTCAATGCGGGCGTCGAGGAGTCCGACTTGCGGGTCGTCGGGCAACCGCGAGAGGGTGAGCGGCGTGATCTGGATCTGCTCGACGATCAACATCGGTCTGGACTGCTCGATTTCAAGCATCAGCTTCTGGAGACGGTCGATGGGAACCACCAACTGAACCTGGACTCCGATGAGCCGCAGATCATTGCGCTCCCGCGTCGGCAGATTGCGGGCGCTGCGGAACTTGACACCTTGGGCCGCCGCCAGCGCCGAGAGGTTCGATTGCAAGGTTGCCAGGCGGATCGCTTCACTCTCTCCCTCGATGAAAATTCCGCTGCTGAGTGCTGCCTTGGTTTGCTCCTCCAGCGCCCGGCGAGCGCTGTCGTCATTGGCAAGCTCGGACAGCCGGCCGACCATCATCCGCGCCTGATCGATACGATCCTGGAGATCCACGATGTGAGACCAGATCGGACCCGCGACCAAGATTCCACAACCCCCAACCAGCAATAGGAGAAGAGCGACGGCTAGGAGCTGGCGAACCGGTTTGGGGAGCTGGTACATCATCGCGCATCACCTTCGGCGCGTCCGACCGGCGCTGCCGCAGTGCGGATGCGTACGCGGATCGCATAGCGCTCCTTCTCCTCGCGCGCGTCGAACGTCAGCGAGGCCGTCGAGGTTGCATCGACGAACACCTTGGAGCGTTCCAAGATCGGCACCAAGGATGCCGCCGAGACCGCCAATCCCGAGATATCGACGGTGGTTCCGTCCAGCTTGAAGTCGGTGACCCACGCCGTGTCGGGAAGTATCCGCGACAGCTCCTCCAAAATGGCGACTTTCGATACCGTTTCGGACCGCAGTTTCTGGACATTTGCGATCTGGGAAAATGCGGCCTGGGACCTTGCCAGTGCGTCCTTCTGAACTTGAGCCTTGAGCTTCAGCCCGTCCAATTCGGATTGCAGCAACTGCAATGCCTTTTCATGGCGGTCGATATAGATATAGGCCGCCGAGCCCGCCAGCGCGGCAGCTGCCAGCCAAAGCGCAAGCGCAAACGCGAAGGCGCCGCCCGCCGCTTCGGGCTTGTCATCGGCCGCAGGCGCGCCAAGAAAATTCAAGGGGATGACCGAAGCGCCGTCGTCCGACGTGCACTCGACCCGCGTCACGGTCAGACCAAGAGCCCTGATCTGCGACAGCAGCCCCTCGATCGGTTTGCGCTTGATGATGAGGTGGCGAACTTTGAGCGATCCCTTGGCGGCGGGCGACGGATCGATATCGTGCGCCGTCCAGACATCCTTAACCTTGAACGGCGTCGAACGCTCGAGTTCGAGGGCGAGCAGCCGGGCAAAATCGCGCCGCGCGACGGCGGGCAGTTCCAGACGGCGCACAAAACAGGCGCTATAGGGCAAGCGCAGGCCGATCGACTTGGGCGACTTGAGATGCTGCGCCACGCCTGCGAGATAAGCCATCATTGCGGCAACGGGAACCGTACCTTCGGGCGCTGGTAGCCTGCCAGCGCGGCCGGTGGGCGGTTCGGCGATCTGCAAGCCGTCGGGCTCGACCGACAAAACCAAGCGTGTCGTCGCGGCGTCGCGAGCGTCCGAACCGCCCGGCAGCAAGCCCCGCAGCTCGTGCCCCCACCAGGACAACAGGCCGGCAACGTCGGCACCGACGAGAGACTTAGCCATTGGTACAACGCCCACCGCGAAAAACGTCTCGTGCAACTGGACTCAATGTTGTTGCGCGAGGCAACCGGAAAACTTTAATAATCGTGAACCCATTGTGCGCTATCTTATGATCAGCGGCGCAGAAGTATGATCATTCACAGGAACTAGGTTCTTTTAGCATTATAAGAAGTTTACACGCCAATCTTAAAGGTTGAGTTAGCATGGAACACGCGCAGGGAATTCGTCCGCCCACCGCGGGTCTCGATCCCCGATCGAGCGACTTTGCCGACCACTTCGGCGCGCACCTGATCGCGCGCGGCGTTCTCGACGAATTGGCTGTCCGGCGCGCGCAGCGGGCTCAGCGGCAGTCCGGCGAACGGTTCAATGTGGTGTTGATGCGGCTCGGCCTCGTGGCTGACCGTCCCATGGCGCAGGTGCTGTCCGAGTATTGCGGGCTGCCGCTCATCACCGAGCTCGATTTCCCGGAAGCCCCCGCGAACGCCGAAGAGATTGATCCGGACTTTCTGAAGTTGAATCGGCTATTGCCGCTGGGCCCGCGCAACGGCGTTTTCGGAATCGCGGTTGCGGACCCGTTCAACACGGAAGCGCTCGAGGCCCTGTCGTTCCTGCTGGGCGTGCCCATCGAGGCGGTGATTGCCGCGGACGGCGACATCGAGAAGGGGCTGACGCGGCTCTACTCCGGGGCAACAGCTGCGGGGACGCCCCAGGCAAAGGAGACGCCGGCTGCAGCTACACCCGAGGCCGGCAACGACGAAGATGTGCGCCGGCTCGAGGATTTGGCCAGCGAGGCCCCGGTCATCCGCCTGGTTCAGGAATTGATCGTTCGCGCGGTCGATACGCAGGCGTCCGATATCCATATCGAGCCGCGGGAAGATTGCGTAAGGGTGCGGTTCCGCATCGACGGCATCCTGCATACGATCGAGACGCTGGCTCCCTCCGTTCGCGCCGCCATTGGCTCGCGCATCAAGATTATGGCCAAGCTCAACATTGCGGAACGGCGGCTGCCGCAGGACGGACGCATCAAGGCGAACGTGCGCGGTCGCGATATCGATTTGCGCGTTTCGACCATGCCGACGCTATGGGGGGAAAGCATCGTCCTGCGCATCCTGGACCGCTCCAGCATCGATCTGGATTTCCAGAAGCTCGGATTTTCGGGCCGGTCGTATGGGCAGCTGTCGGATCTGTTGAAGCAGCCCAACGGCATCATTCTGGTTACCGGGCCGACCGGCAGCGGAAAGACAACGACACTCTATACCGCGCTCAGCACTCTCAACTCGGCCGAACGTAAGATCTTCACCGTCGAAGATCCCATCGAATATCAAATGCCGGGCGTCAATCAGATCCAGGTGCAACCAAAGATCGGGTTGAGCTTTGCGCATACACTCAGATCTATTCTGCGGCAGGACCCCGACATCATCATGGTCGGTGAAATACGCGATCTCGAAACGGCGCAGATCGCGATCCAGGCGTCGCTGACGGGGCACCTCGTGCTTTCCACGGTGCACACGAACAGTGCCGCCGCGACCGTCACGCGCCTGCTCGACATGGGCGTCGAAAAATATCTGCTCGCCTCCTGCCTCAAGGGCGTGCTTGCCCAGCGTCTCGTGAGGCGGCTCTGCCCAGCGTGCGCAACCTCCGCGCCCGTTTCGCCGGTGGTACTCGGTATGCTGCGTACGTCCGGCGTCGACACCAGCCTAGTTCCGGATGAAGCGCACCTGCGACCCCTCATGGCCACCGGATGCGGTGCTTGCCGCCAGACAGGTTTTGCCGGCCGCACCACTGTCTATGAGCTTTTAACGACGACACCTGCCGTTCGCGACGCTATCTTAGCGGGCAGTTCGGAGACTACGATCGAAGCGGCCGGCGTTGCCGGCGGCATGATGTCGATGCTCCAAAATGGATTAGTTAAAGCATTGCTGGGCGAGACCACGACTGAAGAAGTCCTGCGTGCAACCAGGTTTGACACATGTCTCGATTCCGCTTCACAGCCTACGACCAGCACGGCGCCCTGAAGGAAGGCGAGATCGAGGCGCGGTCGCGTGAGCGTGCGCTCGAAACGCTGCATCAACGCGGGCAATACCCGATCGATCTGGTCAGCGACGATGCTGCTGGCGCCCCTACAAAGCGCTGGTGGGAACGCGAGATCACGCTCGGCAACGGGGCGCTGCCGCTCACCGGCCTGATGCTGTTCACGCGGGAGCTGGCTACACTCATCAAGGCCGACCTGCCGATCGACGAGTCGCTCCGGATCGTTTCGCTGCAGCCTTTGATGCCCCGCCGCATCAAGGCTGCAACCCTTGGCGTTCTCGAGGCCATCAGGCAGGGGCAATCGCTCTCGTCGGCACTGGCTGCGCGCGGACCGGAATTTCCAGAATATTTCTGGCGCCTCATCCAGGCCGGCGAAGCCAGCGGATCGCTCGGCGATGTGCTGGACGATCTTTCGACTTTTCTGGAACGATCCAACGAGGTGCGCACGCAGGTCGGATCGGCGTTGTTGTATCCAGCCGTTCTGCTCGTGGCCGCCGGCTGCGCGATCGTGGTCGTCCTGACGGTGCTGCTGCCGACCGTCGTGCCATTGTTCAAGGATGCGGGAGCGCCCTTGCCGGTCACGATCAAGTTCCTGGTCGATGCGCAGGATTTCGTTACCCGGAACTGGCTCACAACTCTCATCGCGATGGCCGCGTTGACCATGATCGGCGCGGTGTCGCTGCGCAGGCCGGAACTGCGGCTGCTGATCGATCGCGGATTACTCAAGATTCCGGTCGTTGGCGGGTTGATCGCGAACCGGGAAACATCGCGGTTTGCTCGAACTTTATCGACCCTTTCGCACAATGGCGTGCCTTTGCTCGAAGCCGTCCGCATCGCTGGCAGCGTGATGCAGAACAGGGCTTTTTCTCTGGCAGTCGCCAACGCCGGGCAGGTGCTGCAGGAAGGAGGGTCGCTGTCGTCGCCGCTGGTGCAGTCTGGTCTGTTCTCCGAACTCTCGATGCGCCTCATCGCGGTGGGCGAGCAGACGGGACAGCTCGAAGCCATGCTTATGCGTGTCGCCCAGGTCTACGAGTCGACGCTGCAGCGCCAGTTATCGCGGCTGATGAGTCTGTTGACCCCAGTGCTAACGCTCGTGATCGGCGGCCTGGTCGGTGGCCTCATCCTGTCGGTCATGAGCGCGATCTTGAAGGTCAACGAACTGGCAGGGCTGTGATGGCGGCGCAGCACAAATGCGCCAACGCGCAAAATGCTGCGCCTCATCCGCCCCCTGAGGCTGGGTTCTCGCTGCTTGAGCTCGTCGTGATCATCGCCATCATGAGTTTCGCACTCGCACTGGTCGTTCCAACGAAACGCGCCGGCTCCGGGCAGGCCGCTGTCAATGCCTCGGCAGCCAAACTCGGCGCCGTGTTGAGGGTTGCACATGCCGAAGCCCTGCGCACCAATGCCGACCAGTTCGTTCTTATCGATCCGGACGGTCGTACCTACGGTTTTGGGGTTCTACAGCCGGCGGACTCCGTCGGCGCCGGCATCGCCCTCTCGATCGAGGGTGACGGGCTGGAGTGGCAGGGGCCTTTGAGACGACTCCGCTTCCGGCCCGACGGGACAACGACAGGGGCAACCCTCGTGCTTGAACAGGCCAACGCCCGATCGCGTATCGTGGTGGACGACCTGACAGGTGCCGTCAAATTGACGACGGGCACGGCAAAATGACGGGTGAGGGAGAACATGGCTTCAGCTTGGTCGAGACCTTAGTCGCGCTCGCCGTGTTCACCGCCGTTGCTGTCGCACTGCAGGAAGCGAGTTCGGCCGGCATTCGCGGCGTTCGATCCCTGCGAGGGGAAACGGCAGCTCTCGACGTCGCCCGGACCAAGCTCGCAGAGGCAGGGATCACGTGGCCAATTGTGGAAGATGCCGACGAGCAGGGCTGGATCGATCGCAACCAGTGGCATCTTACAGTGCGAAAGTACGTGCCGCCGGAGTCTGCCCCGGTACCTCCGCAGATGAGCGCCTATTGGGTCAGCGTCACCGTCGCCTGGCAGAACCAGCCAGGGCACGTGCAATCGGTCGAACTCAAAACGATCAAGCTGAAATCTCAGCCATGACGCCAGCTCGACTATCTCCCGACGCCGGATTCACGCTGATCGAAATGATCGTATCGCTGGCGCTGCTGGCGATGCTGATGGCACTGGTGCCGTCCACACTCCAGCTCGCGCGGAGGGGGCCGGCGATCGGGGCGCAACTCGACAGACACGCTGCGACCGAGGCCGCGCTTGCCTTCATCGCGCAACGCCTCGCCGAAGCAACGCCGATCTTTCAGCGTGGCGACGATGGCCGCCTTCAGGTCATTTTTTCAGGTACGCCCGAAAGCGTCGGTTTCGTTGCCCCGGTCAGATTTGCCGGCGGCGAGAACGGGCTTGGCCGGTTCGACATCCGGCTCGGTTCAGGCGACACGGATGAGCGCGGCGTGGTGCTCTCCTGGCACACAATGCGGACGGCAGCCCAAGATTTGGCATCGGGCGAGCACGGGCCGGACACGTCAGCCGCCGAAAAATCGCGGGTTCTCATTCGAGCGGCTTCTTCATTGAGGCTGCAGTACTACGGCTCTCTGGAGGAGGGAGGCGCACCCGAATGGGCCGGCAGCTGGACCCGTACCGACTCGCTCCCCGAAATGGTCGAGCTTACGGTCTCGACGCCCGAAGGAGAACGCCTGTTAAGGGTTGCGGCGCGATTGCGCCTGCCCTGACAGGCGCGGCTAGTTGGTGAGGTCCTGATCCTCACCGGTCCCGCCAGGGCTGTTGTCGCGTCCAAGCGTAAACACCTCGGGCTGATTATTGCGGCCGGGCATGCGGTACTGGTAGGGGCGCCCCCACGGATCGATAATGCCTTCGGCACGCTTCAGATACGGGCCCTTCCAACTGGTTGCGCCCGTGGGAGGAGCGACGAGTGCCGACAGTCCGGCTTGTTGCGCGGGGAAGCCGCCGTTGTCCAATGCGTACAGTTCGAGGGCGGTCGAGATGGCCGATAACTGGGCTTTTGCCGTCTCGGTGCGGGCCTTGCCGAGATACTGCAGAACCTGGGGCGCTGCGACCGTCGCAAGGAGCGCGATGATGCCAAGCACCACGAGAAGCTCGAGCAAGGTGAAGCCATCGTCTTGGCTAGGAACGGACGCCGGCCGGAGACGCGCCCTTCTGCTCACGGTCTTGCGAAAAACTAACTGGAACATCGAACTATCACCCTCGCAATCATGACGCGGAACAATCATAGCGCAAAATTCACGGGCCCATACAGCCAAACCATCCAAGTGCCGAAAGCAAGAAACGGTCCGAAGGGAATTTTCGAGCCCGCCTGGACGGTCCTTCCTGCGGCAAGCGCAATGCTGGCAAGGATCAGTGCCGTTACGCTCGCCAGCAACAACACGCTGGGAAGTCCTTCAAAGCCGAGCCAGGCACCGGAAGCCGCGAACAGTTTTGCGTCTCCCAATCCCAATCCGTGACGATTCCTCAAGCGACGATAAAAATAGGCAACGGCATACAGGCTGGTGAAGCCCAGCGCCGCGGCGGCTATTCTATGGATCGCATCGTCCCATTCCATCAGCCCAGAGAGGAGCACGCCTAAAGCCGTCAATGAAAGTGTGATGGGGTCCGGCAGCCGGTAGCTCGCGATATCGATCACGCTGAGCGAGACGAGGCCGCATCCGAGCAGCGCGGTCGCAACAAGTTCAATTGTCGAAAAGCCATGTCCCATAACTGGCGGCAATGACAAGACGATATAACCGGCAAAGAAGCCGCCTGCCAGGGGGAGGCGGCTCACGCCGCCCGCCTCTCGATGCCCGAACAAGCCAACTCGTTCTAACGGACCGTGTTGTTTCATCAGATTCGGACTTGTGGCGATCAGACGGCCCCGGGCGCGATGTGGGTGCGGGAAAGGTTCAGCTATTCATGATAGCGCAGAGATCACAAGGCCAAATTCGGGAATAACGCTTCCCCTCACTGAAGCACATATTTTTGAACCGAACAGTCTTGGGCGGCCAGGCCCATGGCGAGCTGGCACATATCTTTAGCCGTCCTACGGTAGGCCGAACGGCTGCGAGTGACGGTGGGGGGCAGGATAATCACCGTATGCCCTCTGCGCCGAAGTTCCGAAACGCATTCGTCTGGCAAAGACAGGGCATCGACCGCGATGAGACATGGCGAGCGCCCGGCAAGAACGGCGAACCCGGTCGACTGCTGGAACCACCCATGAACCACGACCGCACTGCCTCGATTAATTCCATAGAGCTCGATGATGTCGTTCGACCCTGCAACCCCCAGGACACACATCGTCAGAGCTGTTTCGTCCGACTTTGTCACTCTGGCCTCCTTAAAAGACTTTTATAACGTGCAGCACATAGCATAACGTGCAGCACATAGAACGCGGTCACCCCCTTCTCCGCACAGTACGCCCTCACTCCTGACACCGACCTGACATTACTACAGGCTAAACTACAGGCTAACAGCTTAAGCCGTGTGCATATCAATTGGTCCAATGTGGGCCGAATAGAAAAAGATTCCAACGGACTTCGGTCGCTGCCGACCTTTAACCCGATTGTTAAGACCATAGGGTCCGACAGGCTTGGCCCAAAGTAGCTCAACGACCCGTTTTCAGACCTACCTTCGCGCCACCATTAAGCCGGCTGCCGGGGACGTTTTGTGCAGGTCAAGCAGTTTATTACAACCATAAGCTAAGATTATGTCTTGAAACGTACAACAAGTGTGAGATCGTATTAGTTCCAAATTTAGAACACATTTGTGCTCAGTTTTTAACGCGTGGACCAATTTTGGGGACATTCTTATGTCTGTTCCGGTCGAAACATCGAGTCGCCGTTTCCGGTCTATGATCAGCCCAAAGACATCCTGGGCATTTGGATTGGCGCCGGTATTTGGGTTAATTCGTGCGCCTCTCGCTGCGTTCTGGCGGGCCTGGGAAGCACTTTCGCTGTCGACCCAATTTCTCCTGGCCGCCTCGATCGTGCTGGTGTCGACAATGGCTATCCTGGGAGCTTGGATCAGCGCTCAGATCGAAGAGCGCGTCGTTCAGAATACCGCCGTTTCGACCGCGTTCTATATGGACAGCCTGATCGAGCCGGCCCTTCAATCCCTGGTCACCGGCGACGAGATCGACGCCACTACCGCGCACGAGATCGACCGGATTTTAACACAAACACAACTCGGAAAGACCATTGCGACGATCAAGATCTGGGGCACCCGTGGTAAAATTATTTACAGCACAACGAAAGAGCAGATCGGCAAGAGCTTTCCCGAGACGGCAGGCTTCAAGACCGCGATGACCAACCAGATCGTCGCCGAGTTCGACGATCTGAACGATGCCGAGAATGAAGCGGAAAAACTGATCGGGCGCGCCCTGCTCGAGGTTTACTCTCCGATACACCAACACGGCACCAACCGCGTTATTGCGGTCGCCGAGCTCTATCAGTTTGGTGATACCCTCCGAGAGGATATTGCCAAGACCCGCTGGAATACGTTCCTGGTCGTCGGCGCGTCGACCGTCGGCATGCTCGCGATGCTGTTTTCCATCGTGCGCCGGGGCAATGCGACCATCCTCGCTCAGAGGTCGGCGCTTGAAAGTCAGATTTCCAAGCTCGCGGGCCTGCTGAAGCAGAACGATGATCTGAACCAAAGGATCGTCACTGCGCGAAAGCTCGCACTGGCAACCAACGAGCGCCTATTGCGGCGGGTCGGCGCCGATCTACACGATGGGCCGGCGCAGTTGCTGGGACTTGCACTGCTTTATTACGACAGCCTCACCAGCTTGGATGGAACTGCCGGCAAAGCCGCGCCGTCTCAACGCTTCGAGACGGTACGCGGCCTGCTGCAAGATGCCCTCGGCGAGCTTCGCAACATTTCGGCGGGTATTGCGCCACCGGAACTCGACAACTTGACTCCGAAGCAGACAGTGAACCTCGCAATCCTCAATCACGAGCGCAGGACATCGGCGGTGGTCAAGGCCAACATCGGGGAGCTTCCCGCCAAGCTGCCGATCAGTCTCAAGATCTGTTTCTATCGCTTCGTTCAGGAAGGGCTCAACAATACCTTCCATCACGCCAAGGGTGCGGAGGCGCAGGTGGTTGCAGCTGTGGACGGGTCGATACTCAACGTGGAAGTTTCCGATTCGGGCCCGGGCATGGACCTGAACTCGAAGCATGCGACATGTGGCCTGGGCCTTGCAGGAATGACGGACCGCATTGAGGCCAGCGATGGAACGCTGAAAATCATTTCCAGTGCCGGAAATGGCACCAGACTAATTGCTCAGTTTAATTTGCGTAACGACAGGGGTCGGCCATTATGAAGTCCATTCGCGTTGCAGTTATCGACGACCATCCGATGTTTCGCAGCGGGGTCGTCCAAATTCTTAATGACAATGCGGGCTTCGAGGTCGTTGGCGAGGGTGCTACGGCCGGCGAAGCGATACAACTGGCCAAGGAATTCAGCCCGGATCTGATGCTCATCGATATCAGCATGCCGGGTTCGGGGGTCGAGGCCGCAGCGCTCATCACGCAACTCTATCCGGGAATTAACGTGATCATGCTGACCGCTTCGGAGGCGGAAGAAAACGTGACCGCGACGCTCGAGGGTGGCGCCAAAGGATATTTGTTGAAAGGGACCAGTGGTCCTGAACTTATCCGCGTCGCTCAGGCGGTCTGCAACGGAGAGTCGTATGTCACTCCGACTTTGGCTGCCAAATTGCTGTTTCAAATCAAACAGAAGCAGACGCAGCAAAAGGCCCAACAATTGGATGGCCACTCGGAGCTGACCTCACGCGAGGAGGAAGTCCTGGATCATGTCGCACGTGGACTGACCAACAAGGAGATCGCTCGCGCGCTCACGCTCAGTGAAAAAACAGTCAAGCACTATATGACGATCATCATGCAGAAGCTGCAGGTGAGAAACCGTGTCGAGGCCGTGATCCATGGCAGCCGCAAACAGTGACGTCTGCTTGACCTGGGCAAGCCCTGATCAGGCCACCTAATCGGGGCAGCGGCGCCAATGAAGATATTCGTCGTCGAGGATGAAGAGGAGATAGCGAACGATATCGCCGCTTGCCTCAACGATGCGGGTTTTGTCGTTTCAAAATGCGACAATGGCGAGGACGCTTGGTTCCTCGGTAGCACCGAACAATTCGATGCGATTATCCTCGACCTCGGACTGCCCAAGATCGATGGACTGAGTGTTCTGAAACGTTGGCGCCAAGAGGACGTCACGGTCCCCATCATCGTCCTTACCGCACGGGGAAACTGGACGGAACGCGTCGAAGTGATCAACTCGGGCGCCGACGACTATCTGTCGAAGCCGTTCCAAATGGAAGAGCTGATCGCCCGGCTCAGAGCCTTGTTGCGGCGTTCGTCTGGGCACATCAACCCGCAAATCCAGGCCGGCACGCTGACCCTCGACATGAACCAGAAGTCCATCACGGTCAACGGGAACGCAACGCCGCTGACCCCTCTCGAATTTCGCGCGATCTGCTACCTCATCCATCATCAAGACCGCGTCGTCTCCCGGGAAGAGTTGAAGGAACACATCTACGAGCAAGAGGAGGGGCGCATCGACAATGCGGTGGAAGCGATCATTACGAGGTTGCGCCGCAAGTTGGGGCACGACCAGATCGAAACACGGCGCGGGATGGGCTATTGCCTGAAAGCCGCACCTTGATGAGGTTTGGTTCGATCCGCTTCCGGCTCGTCGCGTTGTGGGCCATCATTCTTTCGCTGACGCTTTATTTGGCGTCTTACGGCCTGCAACTCCTGTTCGAGCGCTCGCTCTTGAGGCGGACCATGGCCGAACTCTCCGCGGACCTGGTGTTGCTGGCCGAAGCCATCGATTCCGGTGCGGAAGGCAGCATAACGCTGGCGTCGGCGCCGAGAGATCCCCTGTTTGGAGTTGCCTATGGGGGACGGTACTGGCAGATCACGCGAGGCGGGGAGCCGGTTCTGCGTTCACCATCGCTCTGGGCTTTCAAACTCGCAGTTCCAGCCAACTCAGCGAACGTCGATACGCGCACCAATATTCGCCTCGCTGGCCCAGACGATCAGGATCTGTTTGCGATCGTGCGGCAGGTTCCCGTTGCTTCGGGCGCCGACCAACGCCCGCTGACCATCACTGTCGCGGCCGACTATCAGGAGATCGCGAAAGCCACGCAGCGATTTGCCGATGATTTGCTGATCGGGCTGGCGCTGCTGGCGGCGCTGCTGGCCGCTGCTGCCTGGATGCAGGTCGTGATAGGCCTCCGCCCGCTGCGGGAAATACAAATAAAGCTCGCGAGTGTGCGCCGCGGCGACACTGGCCGGCTGACGGGCGACTTCCCAACGGAGGTTCGCCCCCTCGTCATTGAAACCAACGCGCTGCTGGATGCGCAAGATGCTGCGCTGGCGACCGCGCGTACGCGCGCGGGAGATCTTGCTCATGGCCTCAAGACACCGCTCGCGGTCATGGCCTCCCAAAGCCGCACTCTGCGCCGGCGCGGTGATCATCAAATCGCCGAGCATCTCGACAGGCAGATCGAATTGATGCGGCGCCATGTCGAGCGGGAACTCGCCCGGACGCGCTCCCGCGGCACGGGGCCGACGCATCATGCCCGGATTGATACTGGTGCAGCCATCCGGCGCCTCGTGCATACTTTTCAATTGCTACCACGCGGCCAGGAACTTCAATGGAAGCTGGAGCTCACGGATAACCTATGCCCGGCTGTCGACGCGACAGACTTCGACGAGCTGATGGGTAACCTGCTGGACAACGCTCACAAGTGGGCAAAGAGCACTGTTTCCGTCAGAAGCAGGACGGTCGAGGGCAAAGCTGTGTTCCTTGTCGAGGACGACGGGCCCGGCATTCCAGACGCCGACGTGGGGCGAATTCTTAAGCGCGGTGAAAGGGCAGACACGTCGGTTGCCGGCTCGGGCCTCGGGCTTGCCATCGTTGGGGATTTGATTGCCGCCTACCGGGGGACGCTTGAGATCAGCCGCAGCCCGCTTGGCGGCGTTACAGCACTATTCGTTCTCGATGACGCACCAGGGGGTGCGAAAGGCCCACTGGCGGCAGTATGAAGGCGCCGCTGATACCGACGGTCAGAAATTCTGACCGTCGGTATCAGACTCTCGGCTTTGCGCGCGGCCGCCCCACCAACCTCGCGCGCGAATACCAGCGGTCAAAACTTTTGACCGCTGGTATGATTTCGCGCTTGAGTCTCATGGCTTGGTTCACCTGATCGGGGTCAAGGCAATTTGGTGCACGTTGGTGCGCCCGTCGGCGAAGGCTGCCGCACTCATGGCGAGATACAGCCGCCAGCCACGTTGAAACTTGGCATCGTAGCCCAGCGCGCCAATAGCGGGGGCGACCGCATCGAAGCGGGCCAGCCATTCACGCAACGTGCGCGCATAGTCAGCCCCAAACGAATAGATATCGCGCACCGCCAACCCCGCTCCGGCTGCTTCCTCGCCGATCCGCTTGACGGACGGGAGCATGCCGCCTGGGAAGATGAAGTGGCGGATATAGTCGCTGCAGTTGCGGTAGGATTGGAACATGTCGTCACGGATGGTGATCGTCTGGATGACGGCGACGCCGTCGTTCGCCAGTCTTGCGCGGACCGTCTTGAAATACTCCGGCCAGTAGCGTTCGCCGACGGCTTCCAGCATCTCGATCGAGACGATCGCGGGATATTTCCCCGTGCTCGAACGGTAATCCTGCAGCCGCACATCCGACCCCGGTCCCATCCGGTTGCGGACATAGTTGTGCTGCTGCTGGGAAATCGTCAGGGCGGTCACGCGGCGACCCTGCCGCTCGGCAGCGGAGATAAATCCCCCCCAGCCGCAGCCGATTTCCAGCATTTCCTCGCGGTGGCCGAGCTCGCCCAAGATCCGCTGGTATTTGTTGTCCTGCGCAGCGGCCAACGCAACGTCCGGGCCACCATAGATGCCGCTCGAATAGGTCATGCTGGGGTCGAGCCAGAGCGCATAAAACTCGTTGCCGAGATCGTAATGGGACATGATGTTGCGCCGGGCGCCGGTGACGCTGTTGCGCCGCCAGAACCGGTCGCGCAGCACGCTTTCAAGCCGCCGCAGCGGCGAACCCCAGGCCATTCGGCCCATCCCGTCGACGTTGGCTATGCCCCAAGCAACGAAGGCTTCCAGATCCGGGCTATCCCACCAGTGATGCATGTAGGCTTCGCCGAGCCCAATATCGCCCCTGGCGAACACCGCATCGATCACGCGCCAATCATGCACCTCGAGGACTGCTTGCGGGCCAGGGGAACGGCCGGTGAAAATGCGCTCCTGGCCGTCTGGGCCGCGCAGGATCAAGCTGCCGTAGACAGCCGAACGATCGAGGATCTTGAAAGCGGCTGACTGGAAAAACGTGCGTTTGGTCATGACGGCGTTCGTTCTCTGGCGGGGCTAGTTAGGACGAGGCTCTTTGTTATGCGGGGCTCCGATGGCGGCGGCTTGGCGAACAGCCCTATTCCGCGCAGGTAGAGGCGCGCTGCATGGTAATGAATCGACACGACTACGGCGGGTGCGGGTAGCGGCGCGGTCAAGGCGCGAACGAAAACAGCCCAGGAACTGAGCGGCCGCAGCCGTCCGGTAATGGAGACAAACAGGACTGGCAGTTCGCCGTGAAACAGGTTGATGAAAACGCCCAGCCGGTCGCCTTCGCCGGCAAACCGGAACACGTATGACCCCTTGACCGGCAGAAACGGCGAAACGTGAAAAACCTTCTGCGCTGCCATCTGATCGCGCGCGGTGATCGGGCTGCCGTCTTCCTTGCAGCAGAGGTAGCAATGGCGCTCGCCGAACGTGTTGTTGACTTCGGCGAGCACGGCACGAAGGCCGCCCTGCGCATCGCGCCAGAACCAGAAGCTGACCGGATTGAAGCTGAAGCCTATGGCGCGCGGCAGCGTCAGCAGCGATATCCGGCAGTCCGGCGGCACTCTCGCGCCGCATTCGCGCATGACATCGGCGATCCACAATTTGAGCGGCTGGGTGCGGTTTGCTGGATCGCCGTGGTCGCGATCGGCGATCGAATAGAGGCCGCGATTGTACCCCAGCAGGAGGCCCGGCAATTGCTCGAGATCGTCGAGGCCGGCGTGGAGATACCAAAGCCGTTGGCTCAGAGCATAGCGCTTGGGGTGATGGCGAACGTGCGTGACGCGCGCGTCCAGGATGCCGCGCGGAATCGAGCGCTGCGCGAACCTCGTCCGCAACGGCTTCAACGTCTCTTGGACGATCCCAGCTAGAGCCACGGCCTGCCACCTTTCGCTTGTGCGACGCGGACGGCGCTCCAGAGTCCGTCCTCGTGGAAGCCATAGCGCTGCCAGGCCCCACAAAACCATAGCCCGCGCCGACCTTGAATGGAGGGTAACTCATCCTGGGCTGCGATGGCTGTGCGGGTGAACACGGGGTGGCGGAAGGTATGCCGATCGTAGATCTTGTGGTCAGGAATCTCGATGTGGGGATTGAGCGTCACGAAGCACGGGGCACCCGGCAGGTTCTGCAGTTTGTTCATCCAGTAGGTGACCGACATCCTCCGTGCCGTGCCGGGGCCGCCCGCCGCGTAGACCCAGCTGGCCCAAGCGGCCTTGCGCTTCGGCATGAGGCGTTCGTCGGAATGCAGGACCGCATGGTTGTCTCGAAATGCGAATGCACCGAGAATGGCCTGTTCTGCATCCGTGGGAGAGGCGATGAGTTGCAGCGCCGTGTCCGCATGGCAGGCCAGCACAACCTCGTCAAACGACTCTCGCGCGCCTGTCTTCGTCAGCACGACGTGCTGGCCGTTGGCGCCCGGCTCAATCTTGACCACGCCATCGCCTACCCGCAGCCGCGTGCCAAGGCGCGCTTCGAGGTTGGCCACATACTGCCGGCTTCCGCCTGAAACGGTCCGCCAGGTATGATGACCGGCCGCGCTCAGCAGGTTGTGATTAGCGAAGAAACGCACCAGCGTCTTGGCCGGCATATCGAGGATATCGCCCGGTGGGCTGCTCCAGATCGCAGCGGCCATCGGCAACAGAAACTTGTCGCGGAACGGATTCCCCAGCCGCATCCGGTTTATCAATTCGGCGACGCTCGGTTCGCCGGGGTCCGCCAGCACGGCGGGCGCCTTGCGGAAAAACAGCAAGATGTCGCGCAGCATCGACCAGTAGGCCGGCGAAACCAGATTCCCGCGCTGCGCAAAAAGACCGCCCAGCGAATTGCCGCAAAACTCCAGCTCCCCGTCGTTGTAACTGACGCCGAACGACATATTGCTGGGTTCTGTCGCGACGTTCAGCTCCTTAAAAAGCCGGGTGAGCAGCGGGTAATTCGCTTCGTTGTAGACGATAAAGCCGGTATCCACAGCGGTCTGCGAGGTTGGGCCTTGGATCGTCACCGTGCGCGAGTGGCCACCTGCTTGCCGTGCCTGCTCGAATACGACGATGTCGTGGTCGCCGCCCAGCAGATAGGCGCAACCCAGACCCGATATTCCTGAGCCGACGATTGCAATCCTGGCCATGCGTTAGTTCGCAGTTGCAAAGTAGCGCACGGCGGCAACGCCTACCAGGGCCGAAATCGCCGTCAGTACAGGCCCCCAGAGCAAATCCATCCACATCAGCTGCGCGCCATAGCCCTTCAGGGTCGCGTGATTGGTCAAGGCATACGTACCGTAAGCGACGAGGCCGAGAACCGCACCGCGGAACCCGACGGAGGTCAGACTCTCATTCGTATCCACGGCCGGTATGACGATGAGGATGACGAGCCCAAGCAGATACAGAATATAAAAGGCTGCCGCGGGCCCCATCCGAAAACTATCCAGCATGAGGTCCCCGAACAATCGCTTGTAGGCCGGAGCCATCACCGTCAACCAGATGATGTCCAACACAAGCAGACTAACGCCGGCAGCAAGCAATGCCGTAAGATATTTCATCCCGAGTTGCCTTTCTTCGAACGCATCGCCAACTTTAGAATGCTCACTCTACGCACGGCCCGTAAGATCGGTTTTCAACGAGCGCTCGACCGTTGCAAAAATGGCGCTCCGGCGTGCAGGTAAGCGCCCAAGGGCTTGTTCTCGAGCGGAGAGTGTAAATATTATTTGACACTTTACATTGTCTCTGTAAATTTACACCATCGCCGCAAGACCGGAGGTTCTGATGTTCTACGAAGCCGCTTTCGAGACGCGCCTCCAGGAGCTTCGTAACGAAGGCCGATACCGCGTCTTCGCTGATCTTGAGCGGCGGGCAGGACGGTTTCCGCAGGCGACGCAACACCGCTCCGGCGAAAGCGTGCCCGTCACCGTTTGGTGCTCGAACGACTACCTCGGCATGGGTCAGCATCCCGACGTGCTGGCGGCCATGCACGATGCTATCGACAAGGTCGGCGCGGGGTCGGGGGGTACGCGCAATATTTCTGGAACGTCTCATTTTCATGTCGAACTGGAGAGCGAACTCGCAGATCTCCACGGCAAGGAATCGGCGCTGCTGTTTACATCGGCGTATGTCGCCAACGACGCCACTCTATCGACGCTGGTGAAGCTTATCCCAGGCCTCGTGATCGTGTCGGACGAAAAGAACCATGCCTCGATGATCGAAGGCATCAAACACGGCGGCGGCCGCAAAATAATCTTCAAGCACAACGACGTCGGCGATTTGCGGGCCAAGCTCGAGGCGGTGCCCCGGGGTACGCCCATTCTGATTGCTTTCGAGAGCGTCTACTCGATGGACGGTCATATTTCTCCGGTCGAGAAAATCTGCGACCTGGCGGACGAGTTCGGCGCAATGACGTATATCGACGAGGTGCACGCCGTCGGCCTTTATGGACCACGCGGTGGCGGCATCGCGGAACGCGCCAATCAGATGCATCGCATCCACATCATCAACGGAACCCTCGCGAAGGGTTACGGCGTGATGGGTGGATATGTGGCCGCCAGCCGGGCCTGCTGCGACGCCATCCGCTCGTTCGCGCCGGGCTTCATTTTCACGACCTCGCTGGCGCCGGCCATTGCGGCGGGGGCGCTCGCCAGCGTACGGCATCTGAAACACAGCCAGCTCGAACGCGCCCGCCACCAGGAACGCGCCCGCACCCTCAAGCGCCGCCTGACTGAAGCCGGACTGCCCGTCATGGAGAATCCGAGCCATATCGCGCCCGTCTTCATCGGCGATCCGGTTCGCTGCAAGAGCGTGACCGACGCGCTGCTGACCCGTCACCGCATCTACGTGCAGCCGATCAACTACCCCACGGTGCAACGAGGGACTGAACGGCTGCGGCTTACTCCGACGCCGCTGCACTCCGATGCCGACATGGACAAGCTGCTCGCTGCGCTCGGCGAGCTATGGGCCGAATGCCCCGTGTCTCAGTTGGCGCCCAACGCGCGGCTTGCAGCTGAATAAATCTCGCGGGACCTGACGCGCCGCGAGATATCTGGTTTGATGCATGCAAACCTCTCCCACCCAGGAGACCCATACATGCAATCGGCCCAGCCCCAGGCGGCAAGCTGCGCGCTCATGATACTGGCTCGGTTCAAGCCCGGCACGGCTGCTAGCGCCATGAGGACGCTTGCTTTCGGCCGCGCAGCACTTGCCAGAGACGGCCGCGTTGCGTTCTTCAAGCTGCTAGGGAGCGGTCAGGGCGGTGGTTTCAGCGTCTGGCCCAGCGTCCACCATATAGGGCTGTTCTGCACGTTTGCAGTGGACTTTGACGCCGAAGCATTCCTCGCCACATCGCCGCTCGTCGAACGCGTGCGCGGCCACGCCGCCGACCTCTTCATTTGCCGGATGGCCGCGTTTTCGCTGCGGGGAACCTGGGGTGGCTTTGCGCCTTGTGCCGTCTCATGCGTGGAACCTGCAGATGGCCCCGTCGCCGTGATCACCCGGGCCTCGATCCGGCTTCGCAAAGCGCCGGCGTTCTGGGGATATGCGGCGCCTGCCGAGGCGCAGCTGGCGCGGGTGAACGGATGCCTGCTCGCCATGGGACTGGGGGAGGCGCCACTCCTGCGGCAAGTCACCTTTTCGATCTGGGAGAACCAGGCTGCGATGACGCGGTATGCTGCGAGCGATGCCCACGGGCACGCCGCCCGTGCCGCCCGAACCAACGGCTATTTCAGCGAAGAGATGTTTGCCCGATTCACACCGGTCGCGTTGAACGGCCGGTGGAATGGGCGCGAGTTTGGCCCGGTGCTTCAAAAAAAATGACCTAACAGCAGGAGCTGGTAGGTCAAGGTAGGTGCTCAAAGAGGAGCACGGTGTGCAGGCTGCGAGAACCTTCAGCGGGGCGCGACCTGCTCGGCTGATACCGCGAGCTCGGGGTAATCCTTCACCATCGACACGCCATAGAGCGGTTTGAAGGCTCCCTGATGGCAGGTCGCGCAGTTGAGCTTGGGGGCATCGCCGGCGATGCCAAGCCGGTTGGGCGGGTAAACGGACTGCAATGGAACGAGGTATTTTTCGTTCAACTGCTGGACCATACGGATGCCATGCCAGGCCGAGACCCGCTGCGGGGAACTCTGCTCCCAATTCGAAAACGCGCGCGTGTTGTGGCAGTAGGTGCAATTCACGCCGAGCGATGTCGACATATGCATCATCAGGCCGTAGGTCCACTCGGTGCGCTGGATCGAGGCATTGTTGGCGTCAGCGCTCGGGAGGGCTTGCGTTGCGAGAACACGGATCGGGTTAGCCTGTTCGAGATAAGGCGTGAAGGGGTCGTAGGGGAGCGATGCATAACCGACACTTGCTGCCGGCTTGTCCCGGCCCGTGGCGCGCGAGAGCGGGGAATTATCCGGGCCTGGATCGCGATACCAGATATTTTGCGGGACGTTATTGCCCCGATGGCAGGTGTAGCACGTCACGCCGGTCGCCTGCACATGCTGGGTATAGTTGGCGTTGACGAACTGGGTCATCTGCAGCATCCGCCGCGCAACGACCTTCGTGTAGAGCTTGTCCTCGGCGAAATTCCCGCTTTCGCCGTGGCAGTAGCCGCAGCCCTGGTCGGGCGCCACCCACTCGGTGATGGCGGCCATCAGGCGGTTGAATTCACCCTCGTCCAGGTCCTTGAGCACCTGTACGTTCTGATAGACTTCGGAGGCCTTCTTTCCGGTCTTGTCGGCCTTGTCCTGGGGAGCTGGCACTGCATTTGCCAGCGCCATTTTCTGACGCGCCGTCTCCTTGACCACATGGACCATGCCGGTGCCGCGATAGCCCCATTGAACGGTGGACGTGAGCGGCTTTTCAAACGTCGAGCCGATGCCGATCATGATAAGGGCGGCGGCGGCGAGCGCGACTGCGGTACGGGTTGTCATTTCGGGACCTCCGAGAGAGCTGGATCGACAACGATGGGTCCAAGGTGGGGATAGCTAGGGGCGACGCCATGCTTGACGGCCCACAAGTACCAATTGTCGACGACAGTGCCGGTGAGCAGAATGCCGATACCACCGGTCAGGGGGCAGAGGACGGCAAACCACCAGGCCCAGCGGTGGATCGATTCCATCGTCGCGTTGAAACCCATCGTCCAGCGCCAGAACAGAGCGGCCCGTTCGGACGCCGTACCACGGTCCGTGATCTGCTCGATTTCCCGCTCTCCGCCAAACCGGCTGACGGCGAGAATGGTTGCCGCGTGCATCGCAAACAGTAGCGTCGAGCCATAGAGGAACACGATCGAAAGCATGTGGAACGGGTTGTAGAATAAGTTGCCGTAACGGATCGAAAAGGCCGCCGTCCAATCAAGATGGGGGAAGATTCCGAACGGCACCGCTTCGCTCCAGCTTCCCATCAACAGAGGGCGGAAGAAACCAAGCGACAGATAGAGCCAGATCGCGGCGGCGAAGGCCCAGGCCACATGCGTGCCCATCCCCAAAGCGATGGCACGCCGGTACATCCTCAGCCACCACAGCAGGATCGAGAGCGTGAGCAGGAAGCCTGCGATCATGTACCAGCCGCCATCATTGAGCGGGGGAAAGTGCAAGCCATAGCTCGGCGGCGGCGGCTCGAGCGCGAGCCAGAACAATTGCCGGACGAATTGGACCGGGTTCCAATTGACCTGGGCCAACATATTGAAACCCATGATCATGATCGCAATCGCGCCCGACGCCAGCGACACGAGGCCTAGGTAGCCCAGATAAAACGGGCCGACCTGCGCGTCACCTATCCGTCCGAACAGGTGTACGCTGCGGGTGGTATTGCCTCGTTTCCAGGCATCCGTTTTCATCGGGACGCCAAGATCGGCTGGGCCGTGCACCTGAACACGGGTGAAGATATTTTGATATTCGATCATGCTTGCTTGGCGGTTTGCCATGTTCTTACCCTCTCCACTCAGCGCCAAATCGGAAGGTCGAGCCACCAGTTCCACCACTCGGGCCACCCGCGCGACCAGAACGGCCCGCTGATGACGATGCACACGGCGCTCCAGAAGCCGGCAGACAGCGCCAGGAACAGACCGAGGCGGTGGATGCCGAGGGTTCCGATGGAATAGCCAATGGTGTCGCGGAAGAAGCTGTTCTCGTGCTCGGGCGTTTTGACTTCCTCGCCCTTCGCGGGGTTGGTGGCCGATAGCACCAGGGCACCGTGAAGCGCGAGCGCCAATGTCGTCGTAAAGAAGAACGTAACCGCGATCATATGAGCGGGGTTATAATGGAAATGCAGGTATTGATATCCGACGTTGGAAACCCAATCGAGATGGCTCATGATTCCATAAGGGAAACCATGGCCCCATGCGCCAAGCAGGACCGGGCGAACGACCACCAGTGAGAAATAGGCAAAGATTGCAACGCTGAACGCAAATGGGACATGGTATCCCATACCCAGCTTCCGGCAGATTTCAACCTCCCGCAGCGCCCACGATACAAATGCACCGAGCGCGCAGACGGTGATCAATTGCCAAAGGCCGCCCTCAAGCAGTGGCGCCATGGCCAGGCCATATTTCAAATCGGGCGGCGCGATGCTGATCTGCCAGAGATTCCAGGTCGGCCCTTGGGATGCGCCCCAGAGGATCATTGCCGTTCCCAGAACAGAGAAGAAGATCGTCGTTACGCCAAAAAACCCGACGTAAAACGGTCCAAACCAGAAGTCGAAAAGATCTCCACCGACCAGCGTTCCGCCTCGGACTCGATATTTTTTCTCAAAACTCAGCATTGCCATGGTGACCTCCTCATATCGGCCTCGGCGGGCAACGTGCTCAAAGCTTCCCATGAGCAGCGCGAAGGGCGCGGTTATCGGTGAAATTGACGCAACGGCCTGAAGCCGGGGGCCTGAAGCCGGGGCTTTAGATGGACGATTGGATGTGGTGGCGAGGGAGCGGCAGGCGCGCCGGCCAGGACTGGACGTCCCGACTGAGCCACGCCTGCCGCAGCTACCTATTTCGGCAAGGGAGCCGCTGTCTTGGTCGCCCGGGGACCGTCCAGCCAGTTGTAACGATCCGTGCTGAGCAGCACCAAATGGATCATCACGGCGAGCCCGAACAGAAAGGTGAACAGCACCGGAATGGCCTGCCGGGGGTCGAAGTTCAGCCAGATTTTATGAAGTTGCATCGTGACCTCCTAGGTCAACAGGGTTGTGATTTGAGCGACACCGGCAGTTACGTTGTCGATCAGCGCTGCGGCCTTCCAGCCGGCTGTGCCTGGAATCCACGGACGCCAGATCCACACCAGATAGTGTGCGACCACGGCTATTCCCGTGAACACGAGGAACATCGTCATGAAGCCTGCGTGGAACTCCTTCGCCTCCGCCTCGGTAAGTCCCGAATAAGAGCCGCCTGGTCTATCAGCAGCCATATGCTTTCTCCTAAGAAATGGCCTCGCGGCCGTTACCGCGCGATCCCGCGCGGCGGGGTTTTTGCCGCGACCCGAAAGTCGCCGCCGTGATCGCCCGGATCTACCGGACGAATTCTGCGACGCATGGGTTCACTCATGCGCCGAATATATTCACCCCATGAAGGCAAATGGAGCGTGGACCGAAGCCTCGTTCACGGCTTCGGCAATGACCGATTTCCGTCCGGCGCGATCATCATGCCAGCCCGAATAATCCGACGACGAGAGCCAATTCGCAGGCAGGACTCGCTTGGCAAGCGCAAGGGCGAGGAAAATCACGAACATGCTGCCGAAAATCACGGCGTATTCGACCTTGATCTTCCGGCGTTCGTGTAATCTGCTTTGAACAGACGCGTCAGCATAAGGTGTCATGATCGATCTCCCATTGTGGAACCGGATAGCCGTTTGAAGCACACTCGTTCATGCCGCTTTACCTCCGACGAGATTGAGCCGCGAACGAACGACCCTTTGCCGGTTGACGCGCATTTCCCCTGCTGCCTCAGTATCGCGCTCAACCTGATCGCGCAGTTTCTTAGACGCCGAGATGCGCACCAGGACGGGCTCCAGCTCGACGTAATGTTGCAGCAGGGCGAGCGCGTCATCATCCCACGCCAAGGCCGGAGCCCGGACGCCGCGGGCCGGGGTTGCCTCGACCTGATCCATCTCGGTCGCGAGTGGAAGGATGTGGAACAGCGCGTCGAACAGCGCGTTGCAGACCTCTTGGGTCAGATACGTCGCGCCGCTGTAGCCCATGAACGGCGTTCCGGTGTGGCGCCGGATGATCGCGCCGGGGAACGATGCGGGAATGTACATCGCCCGCTTACCTGTCTCGGCGAGGTACATGCGTTCGTTGAAACTGCCGAAGAGAATGAACGGCGTCTTGTCGCGAATGGCCGCACGGACGGCCTCGTTGTCGGGCTTGACCCCGGGCCGGCGCGAGAACGAGAAGGTGCATTCGAGCCCGAGATCCGTCTCGAAGAAGTGCCGGACGCCGCGCGCATAGGTGTCGTTGGCAACGATCGCGAAGGTTGCGGTGCCGAAGAAATCTTGAGTGACCGAGCGCCACAGATCCCAGATCGGCTTGATCGTGGTGTGGCGCTCGCGCTCGATAAACGGTTCGGGATCGAGGCCAAGCAAATCACCGAGTTTTTTCAGGAACAGCGTCGTGGAATGAAGCCCGATCGGTGCCTGGAGATAAGGCCGCTCCAGTGTTTCGCACAGCATCCGGCCGAACTCGCGATACATGCAGACATTGGCATCGGCGTTGGCAAGGCTCGGGATATCCTGGAGGTGGCTGCCGAGCGGAAAGACCATGTTGATCTCAGCGCCGATCCCTTCGATCAGGCGGCGGACCTCGGCGAGGTCGCTTGCCATGTTGAATACGCCATAGCTTGGCCCGATGATGTTGACGCGCGGCTTTGCGCCTTCGGCTCTGGGCTTGGGCTCGGGAATTCGCTTTGCGCCATACTGGCTCCATAGCCAGTTCATCGCTCGATTGGCGCACTGCCATTGATCCTCGTCGATGGTGCGCGGCAGGAAGCGCTGGATGTTCGTTCCTTCGGGGGTAACGCCCCCGCCGATCATCTCGGCAATCGAACCCGTTACGACGACGCTCGGCAAATCCGGGTCGAGCGCGCGATGGGCGCGCTTCATCGCGGCTTCGGTGCCGTGCTGGCCGAGTTCCTCTTCACCCAATCCCGTGACCACGATCGGCAGCTCGTGCGGCGGCAGCGCATCCGTATAATGCAGCACCGACGTCACGGGGAGGTTCTCACAGCCGACTGGACCGTCGATGATGACCTGAAGCCCTTTCACCGCGGTGAAGACATAGACGGCGCCCCAGTAGCCGCCGGCACGATCATGGTCGAGGACAAGCATCAGATCATCTCCTCTGCTTTCTTCGCCTTGCCCTGCTTGGCAAGCTTGCGGCGGTTGGCTTCTCTGAACCCTGCCGGCACAACTGGCTGGCCTTGCCAGACGCCTGCCGTGTCGCCATCGCCGACGCCTTCAAAAAAGGCCTTCATGGTGTCGAACCGCGACTGTGACGCGAGCGCTGCGTTGACCACCTTTGCCAAGGACCCGGCTCCTGCAGGACCCATGAGGGGACGGGCGGAAATCAGGTTCGTGAAATAGAGCGCCGGGATCGCCTGGGTTTTCGCCTTCTGGACGATGGGTGTCGTGCCGATGACGAGGTCGGGGGCGAATGCGTCCATGGCGGCAAGATCATGTTCAAGCGAGGCGCGGAAGCGGACTTCGACGCCGCGCTCTTCGAGCCAGACGCAATCGGCAGCCGACCAGGGGGTCTTGGGACATGCCGTGCCGACGTAGCGGACGTCTGCGCCACTTTCGATCAGCAGCCGGGCGACGAGCAGCTCGGAGCCTTCATAGCCCGAAAGGGTGATCCGGCCCTTGACCGGTGCACCGGCGAGCGCGTCGCGAATGGCCGGCAGCGCCCGATTCTTGGCCGCATCGATTTTGCCTTGAGCAACGCCCGCGGCCTCACCGATCGCCTGCAACCAGCTGGCGGTTCCATCGACGCCGACGGGCGCGGAGCCGACAACCGTGCGTCCGGCTGCTTCGAACTCGCGGACCGAAGCGGTGTAGAAGGGGTGCACGGCCGCCACCAAAGGACAATCGAGTGCTGCATAAAGTTCGCGCCATTCCCGCGTCGGGACGACCGGCCCTGCGGCAAGGCCCATCGGCTCCAGCAGCATGCCGATGCCGACCGGATCGGCGGGGAACACTTCGCCCAGAATGGCGACCCCGGGACGTTCGCTGCGGCCGCTACGTGGCGCTTGCACCGGGCCGTGCTCGATCTCGCGGCGGGCGAAATTGAGCATCGCTCCTGCGAGCACGTCCTTGGCTTCGGCGTGGGTTGGCACTCCAAAACCTGGAACGTCGATGCAGACGATACGAACGCCGTCGATTTCCTTAGGCAGCAGCTTCAAAGGCACGCCCGACGCGGATGGCACACAAAGATTGGTGACCACGATCGCGTCGTATTTGGACGGATCGGCGAGGGCGAACACGGCGTCGCGGATATCCTCGAACAGCTTACCGGTCACCAGCGTCTCGCTGTCGAACGGCACGTAGCCGACGGTGCGCCGGGCACCATAAAAATGGGAGGTGAACGTCAAACCGTAGACGCAGCATGCCGAGCCGCACAGCACCGACGCCGTGCGACGCATGCGAAGGCCGACCCGCAGCGATCCGAACGCGGGACACATGCTTTGGGGCTTGTCGTGGGGACCCTTGGGGTAGTCGGCTGAGAGGCGGTCCAACATTTCGGACTGCCCGGCCGCGCGCGCTGCCTCGACCAGGCGATTCTTGCCGCCGTGGCAGCCGGGCTCAGAAGCGGTGATCTGGGTTGGGCCATCATCGACAATGGAGCCGAAGGACGCGTTCAGGTCCGGCTTAGCCGCCGTTTCGGCGGTGGCGAGCTGGACGTGACTGGCTGTCACATTATGTGCGTCAGTAAGTGTCACAGCTCAAGAGACCTCTCTCGATCAAGTTCCAACCGCGGTGCAAAGCGTGCTGCCTGTCGTCGAAGCAGCGTTCAAATCGTTTCGTAGATGACTTCGAGCGTCTTCTTTTCGATGACCCTCGCCGGCATCATGTCGTGAATTGTTGCCGGCTCGAGTTTCACGTTGCGGCCGACCTGCTCGCCCTTGAAAAGTTGCAACAGCCCGTCCTGGGTCAGGGGCGTGGGACGGATTGGCGGGGCAGACGCCACGTTCGCGGCCAGCTCTTCGAAGACGCCCGACCATTGCGTGCCGGGGCGGCCGATGATCTCGTAGTTGGCGCTCTTGCGACGGATGTCGTCGTTCGCCGGAATAGCGGCCAGCACCGGGATGCCGACGGCTTCCGCGAATGCCTGCGCTTCGCCGGTATGATCGTCCTTGTTGATCACCAGCCCCGCAACGCCGACATTTCCGCCGAGCTTTCGAAAATATTCGACGGCCGAACACACGTTGTTGGCGACATATAGCGACTGCAGGTCGTTCGAACCGACCACGATGACTTTCTGGCACATGTCACGGGCGATCGGCAGGCCGAACCCACCGCAGACGACGTCGCCGAGGAAGTCGAGCAGGACGTAGTCGAAGCCCCAATCGTGGAAGCCGAGCTTTTCCAGCAGCTCGAAGCCATGAATGATGCCGCGTCCACCGCAGCCGCGCCCGACTTCGGGACCGCCCAGCTCCATGGCGAACACGCCATCGCGCTTGAAGCAGACATCCTCGATCGCCACCTGTTCGCCCGACAGCTTCTTGCGCGACGATGTATCAAGGATGGTCGGGCATGCGCGGCCGCCAAACAGCAACGACGTGGTGTCACTCTTGGGGTCGCAGCCGATCAACAGAACCTTTTTACCCTGCTGCGCCATCATGTAAGACAGGTTGGCGAGCGTGAAACTCTTGCCAATTCCGCCCTTGCCATAGATCGCGATGATCTCGGTTGTCTTGGTGATGGGACCGGTCGCAACCGGCGGCGGGTCCAGCATGGCTTCCTGGCGCAAGCGGTCGGCGTTAACTTCCTGTTCCATCTTGGCGACCGCGCTCGAGCACGAACTCATGATAGGTGTCTCCAATCCAGAACCATTTTCAGGCATGACGTATCGGTGAAGGCCGTCCGGTAGGCGCTCGCTGCATCGGCTGCAGCGGCGCGATGCGAGATCAAGCCGGCGAGGCTGAGTTTTCCGCCAGCAATCAGCGCACAAATGGCGGAGATGTTGTCAGGCTTGAATTCGGCCGAGATCCGGAACCGCGCCTCGCGCATGAAGGCGGGTGGAAAGGTAAAGGACATCGGCTCGCTGTAGAAACCTGCGAGCACGATTTCGCCGCCGGGCGCGAGGCACCCGATCAAGCGGTCGAGGATCGTTGCATCGCCGCTGACGTCGCAGATCGTGCGATAATCCCGGCGGGTCTCGAGTGAAGGGTCGATCACGCGATAGCTGGAACCCGCGTCTTGCCGCATCGGCGAGGTTTCCCAGACGGTGGGCGCAGCGCCGCCGAGGGCCACGACGACCCGCGCGGCCAGACGGCCCAACACACCATGACCAACGATCAGTTCGGGGAACGAGGGCGTGCCATCGGACCGGGGTGCGCCGCCTGCGACCGCGCGATGGGCGGTCGCGGCGAGTGCGAGCAGGGTCGCATCTTCGCCGAGACGTTGATCGATCCGTATCGCGCGCGAGCCTGCGGCGACGATCCGCGAGGCGCTGGCACCGAACAATCCCTTGACACTTTTGTAGCAACTGGCGCCGGGCACGAAGACGAAGTCTCCAGCATTGAGGCCCGACCGGCTGCCAGCCATCACGACCGCGCCCGCGGATTCGTAGCCGGGCACCAGGGGGTAACCGAGGCCTGGAAAAAAGGGCATCTTTCCCGACCACAAAAGCCGCTCGGTACCCGAGCTGACGCCGCTCCATTGCACGTCTACGACCACATCAGTATCGCCGGGGGCGGTGAGTTCGAGCTCTTTGAGCGCAATGGCGCCGGGCTCTTGCAGAACGATCGCCGTGGCTTTCATCTGGGGGGCTGGCACGTATCGCGCTCCACTAGGACCCTGCAAGAAAGCGGAGCCTCTAGTTGTAAGAATAGTCTGACATTCTAAAGTGTCAATATTATTTTACACTTTTGCCTGGGACGGGTTCGCTGTTGCGAGAACGAGGCTCGTCATCAGCGCGTTGTTGACGCGGATCGACCGGCAGCTGCTGAAACCCGCTTCGTTCAGCATTGCAAAAAAGTGCTGCGGCGTGCGTGGTTTTCCGTGGCCCATCGCCATCAAATAGAAGGCGAAATAGGCGCTCTGCACCCGATTGCGCGCCGCGTTTTCAGCCATCGGCTCGGCGATCAGAATGGTGCCGCCCGGCGGCAATGCTTTCCGCACGGATTTGAGCAGCGCCATGACGCGCGCGTCGTCGTGATCGAAAGCGACCCTGACGAGGGAAACGATATCGGCGCCAAGCGGCAAATCATCGGAAAAGAAGTCCCCGCCCTCCATACGCACGCGCGCTGCGAACCCTGCGCCAACGAGCTTTTCTTGCGCCCGTCCGGTGACGGCTGGAAGATCGAAGGCGATGCCGGACAAGCCGGGCGTGCGCGCCAATGCGTTTGCCATAAACACGCCCTCGCCGGCGCCGACATCGAGCAGGCAGCGATGGCGGGACAAAGGATAGGCGTCGAGGATCTCGCCGGCGATGGACTCCTGCGACTGCGCCATGAGACGCGAGTAGTCCTCGACTTGCGATGCCTGCAAATCAGAGGGAGACGCAGACGTGGCATATGCCCAGAATTCCGCCTGCCGCGTGCCTTGGTGCCCGTTCTTCAGCAGGCCGACCGGATCGGCGAGATCGGCATAAAGCAACGCGTGGTGACGGACCATCGCTGGAACAATAGGATTGGCCAGGATGGCAGCGCCTAATGTTGCGATGCCGAACGCGCCACCCGGGCGGTGCTCAAGCAAGCGCAACGACACGCAGGCACCCAGCAGAGCTTGGACAGACTCGACAGGGAGCGATACGGCTGGAGCCAGTTGCGCGGCCGTCATCGGCTGGACCGCCAATCGCTCGAACAGGTTTAAGTGCACCGCAGCAGAAAGCACCTGCGAATAAACAAAACCCGCGCAAATATCGAACAGCGATTGCGCATATCTGTTTGCCAGTGGCCGTGTGAACGGCATCCGCATCATCGCCCGATGGAATGAGGGATGACGGATAATGCGGTCTTTCAGAGACCGCCACCGGGCGAGCTGTTGCAACATGTTTCAACCTGTTTCAGCGGCAGAAATTACAGAATGAAAACCGGCACATCGCCAGCTTCCCGATGTATCTTTTGTTGGACAACCTCTTTCGTCCAGTTATATTTACACTCGAAGCCGTCCAGAAAAGGTGCCGTGAACGTGTGTGCCCGTAAGGTGGCGATTGTCGGAGCGGGTGTCGCAGGTCTCGTGGCAGCGCTGGAGCTATCGGGCCAAGGCCTGGACGTCTCGATTTACGAGCGTGGCCCCCGCCCCGGCGGCAAGATGCGCGAAATCGAGGTCGGGTCTGCGCGCATAGATTCTGGCCCGACCGTGCTGACTATGAAGTGGGTGTTCGACGAAATTTTTGCGGCAGCGGGTACTTCGCTCGAAGCGCATCTGCGGCTTCATCCGTTGCGCATCCTGGCCCGTCATGCCTGGTCTTCTCACGAGCGACTCGATCTCTATGCCGATCTCGATGCGACCATCGACGCCATCGGCCGGTTTGCAAACCGCGCCGAAGCCCAGCGCTACCGGGACTTTCATGCCACGGCGCGCGATGTCTATCAGGCGCTCGAAACGCCGTTCATTCGCGCCGCGCGCCCCACGGTTGCGGGGATGATCTACAATACCCGCCTCGCCCAACTGCCCACGCTGCTGAAGATTGAGCCCCATGCCAGCCTCTGGCGCCAGCTCGCGCGGCAATTCCAAGACCCGCGACTGCGCCAGCTGTTCGGGAGATATGCGACCTATTGCGGTTCGTCCCCCTATCAATCGCCGGCGACCTTGATGCTGATCTCCCACGTGGAACAGCAGGGCGTGTGGGGCGTGGAGGGCGGAATGCAGCGGCTGGCCGAGGCACTCGCCTCGCTGGCGGAGGCGCGCGGCGTCAAGATCATCTGCAATGGGGGCGTCAAGGAGATTGTCGTCCAGCGCGGCCGGGCAACAGGGCTGATCCTCGCGGACGGCGAACACCTTTCGGCCGACGCGATCGTTGTCAACGCCGACGCCGCCGCATTGGCCGGCGGTTTGTTCGGTGCGCAAGCCGCCAGTGCAACGCCGTCGGTTGCTCCCAGCCAGAGGTCCATGTCTGCGCTGACATGGAGCCTGCTGGCGTCTGCGGACGGTTTTCCTCTGGCCCGCCACAACGTGTTCTTCGGGCGCAACTACGCCGCCGAATTCCACCAGATTTTCAACGAGCGCAAACTGCCGTCAGACCCCACGGTTTATGTGTGCGCGCAAGACCAGGGCCTGGCCGCCGAACAAGACCCCGGCGCGACAGGTCACACGCCGTCCGCCCCCCGCGAGCAACGCCTGTTCGTGCTGGTGAACGCGCCAGCCCATGCCGATAGTTCGCCATTGTCACACGAGGAGATCGCCAAATGCGAGGAGAGGACGTTCGAGGGCCTGAGGCGCTGCGGATTGCAGATCCGGCGTCTGCCCGAACGGACCGCGTTGACGGCGCCCGCGGATTTTCACCGGCTCTTTCCAGCGACCGGCGGCGCCCTTTATGGGCAGGCTTCTCACGGATGGATGGCCTCGTTCCAGCGTCCGGGCTCGCGCTCCAGGATTCCCAACCTCTATCTGGCCGGCGGCAGCACACACCCTGGCCCCGGCCTACCGATGGCGGCGATCTCGGGGAGACATGCGGCAGCAGCCATACTCTCGGACCTGCATTCGATGCGCCGGTTCCAGCCGGTGGCTACCGTTGGTGGTACTTCGACGCCCTGAGCAGCGACGGTCGCCATGGGCTGACGATGATCGCGCTGCTGGGCAGCGTCTTCTCGCCCTATTATGCGTGGTCGGGCCGGAGGGACCCGCTCAATCACTGCGCCCTCAATGTCGCCCTGTACGGCCAAGGAGGGCATCGCTGGGCGATGACGGAACGCGGCCGTGGATCGGTTTTGCGGTCGCGGTCGGAACTCGCAATCGGGACCAGCTGCGTTGCGTTCGACGGCACCCGAATCGTGATCGATGTCAACGAGACCACAGCGCCGTTTCCCACCCCGCTCAGAGGCCGGATCGTCATTCACCCGCTGATCGAGACAACGCGCTCATTCAACCTCGATGCCGCCGGCCGGCATGTGTGGTGGCCCGTCGCCCCGCGCGCCAAAGTCGAAGTTACCATGTCGCATCCTGCGCTCAGCTGGTCGGGACATGGCTACGTCGATGCCAACGCGGGTGCGGCTCCGCTTGAGCAGGATTTCAAAAGCTGGAACTGGTCGCATGCGCGCCTCAACGGCCGCTCAGCCGTGTTCTACGATGTCCAGCGGCGGGACGGCACAACGTGCGCGCTTGGAATTGAAGCCGACCGCACCGGCGGCGTGACAGAGATCCCGACGCTGCCAGCTGCTCCGCTGGCCTGCACTGCGATCTGGCGTATGCCGCGGCGAACCCGTGCGGACCATGCGCAAGACGCCGTTGTTTTGCGAACGCTGGAAGATACGCCGTTTTATTCGCGCTCGACGCTGGCGGCTCGCGTTCTGGGGGAGACAACGGTTGGGATGCATGAGAGCTTGTGCCTCGATCGCTTTTCCCATCCCATCATCCGGGGACTGCTGCCATTCCGCAATCCGCGCGCGCTTTGGCCAACCATTCCGCGCACCAAACCCGGCTGACGCACCCCGCGCTGCACTCCCTTCCTGCCTTCGTCAAACAACCCACAACGGCAAAAGTAACCCGCATGGCCCTGGCTTTCCCCTTTTCGGCAATCGTCGGTCAAGACGAGATGAAACTCGCTCTCATTATCGCGGCCATCGATCGCTCGGTTGGCGGGGTGCTGATCCTCGGCGACCGGGGAACCGGAAAGTCGACTGCCGTGCGTGCGCTCGCCCAGCTGCTGCCGCTGGTCGCGGTGGTGCGCAACTGCGCTTATAACTGCGATCCGCATAGGGCGGACGAACGGTCCTGTCCTGCCGAATGCCCAAACAAACAACTCGCCCATCGGGAAGCGGCCATGGTTGCCGTTCCCGTCGTCGATCTGCCGCTTGGGGCGACGGAGGATCGCGTCGTGGGCGCACTCGATCTCGAGCGCGCGCTGACGAAAGGCGAAAAGGCCTTCGAGCCGGGATTGCTCGCCCGCGCACATCGCGGCTTTCTTTATATCGACGAGGTCAACCTTCTCGAAGATCATTTGGTCGATCTGTTACTGGACGTCGCGGCTTCGGGCGAAAACGTCGTCGAGCGGGAAGGGCTCAGCATCCGTCACCCCGCGAGCTTCGTGCTGATTGGCAGTGGCAACCCCGAAGAAGGCGAGCTTCGCCCGCAGCTTCTCGACCGGTTCGGGTTGGCTGTGGACGTCAAAACGCCGGTCGATATTCCGTCGCGGGTCGACGTGGTCCGACGCCGGGACTCGTTTGAACGCAACCGCGCGGCCTTCGTCGAAACATGGCGGCACGAGGAAGACAAGCTCCGGCAACGGCTAGCCACCGCGCAAGCAAACCTCGAGGGGATCGAGGTCCCCGACGGCGTCGTCACGAAGTGCGCCGAACTCTGCATCGCGCTCGGCAGCGACGGCTTGCGCGGCGAGCTGACCTTGATCCGGGCCGGCCGCGCGTTGGCCGCGTTCGAGTGCGAACGCGAAATGACTTTGGCGCATATGAGCCGCGTCGCCGCGCCGGTGTTGCGGCACCGGTTGCGACGCGACCCGCTCGACGATACGGGATCGACAGCCAGGGTGGCGCGCGCGCTGGCCGACGTTGCCGGCGCGCCATGACCGAGCCCCGGCAAAAGACAGACGTGCGGTTCAGCGATGCCCTGCTGGCCGCCGCTTTGGTCGCCGTCGACCCGGCGGGCCTGGGAGGTATCTCCGTGCGGGCGCGGCCAGGACCGGTGCGCGATCTGTGGACGGGACTCGCGATGGAGACGCTGGCTGTCGATAGGCCGGTGCGCCGCATGCCCGCGAACATATCCCCAGACCGCCTGGCCGGCGGCCTCGATCTCGCCGCCACCTTGGCCGCGGGGACTCCCATCTATGCGCAAGGGATCATAGCCTCGTGCAATGGCGGGGTCCTGGTGGCGCCCATGGCCGAACGGATCGCTCCGGTCACGGCGGCCCTCTTGGCGATTGCGATGGACGAGCAACGCGTTGCGCCGGCGAGCGCTGAAGTTCATGCCTTCGATCCGGCACGCTTTGGCGTCATTTTATTCGACGAGGGCGAGGACGATAGCGAGCGAGCACCGGCAAGCCTGCTCGACCGCGTAGCGCTGCACCTCGACCTGGACGGCATCCCGATTTCGGCTGCAACCGCGCAAGCGCTCGACGCGCGGCTCACGGTGGACGAGGCGCGCGACCTGCTGCCCAGCGTCACCCTGCCCGATGAAGCCACTGATGCGGTGTGCGCCGCGGCTGCGACCCTCGGCATACACTCGATCCGGGCGCCGTTGCTGGCGTTGCGAACTGCCCGCCACCATGCCGCGCTACATGGACGCCAGCTGGTTACGGCCGAAGACCTAGCGGTGGCCGCCCGGCTGGTGCTTGCACCGCGCGCGACGCAAATCCCCCCATTCGACGACGAGCAACCGGAGCCTGCGCCGCCCGAACCGGAGCAAGACCCGGAGGCTGGCAAAGACGAGCAAGGCGAGGACGACCAGCCGTCCGATCCCTCGCTCAACGATATCGTGCTCCAAGCGGTCCGGACGAACCTGCCACCGCACCTGCTCGACGATAAGACCCCTGACCGCCGCAGGACTGCCGGCAAAATTGGCGCGCGCGGCAAATCCGGCGCCGGGCAAGAGAACAAACTTCATGGCCGCCCGGCTGGCTCGCGGCGTGGCGATCCACGAGCGGGCGAACGCCTGTGTCTTTACGAAACGCTGCGGGCGGCTGCGCCCTGGCAACGGGTGCGCCGCGCGCAGACGGCCGGATCGGTTGATCCACCTTCCCTACGCTCGAAGGTGATCATCCGGCGCGAGGATTTCCGGGTCAAGCGCTATACCGGACGCAGGGTGACGACCGCGATTTTCGTCGTGGATGCCTCGGGGTCGGCCGCTTCGCAACGGCTCGGGGAGGCGAAGGGCGCCATCGAGCTGATCCTCAGGGAATGCTATGTGCGGCGGGATCAGGTGGCGTTGATTTCCTTCCGGGGCGTCACGGCCGAACTGCTGCTGCCGCCCACCCGCTCGTTGACACGGGCGAAGCGATCGCTGGCGGCCTTGCCCGGCGGCGGCGGAACGCCGATCGCGAGCGGCCTCGACGCTGCGTGGAGTCTTGCCGACCATCTCAAGCGGCAGGGCCAGACTCCGCTTGTGGTGGTGCTCACAGACGGACGGGCGAACGTGACGCGCGATGGCAAAGGCAACCGGCCGCGAGCGCGGGAGGAGGCCATGCTCGCCGCGCGCCGGCTGATGGCATCCGGTCAGCGTTGCCTGCTGCTTGATGTGTCGCTGCGGGGCAGCGCAGACGCCGCGCTGCTGGCAGAAGGTCTGGGCGCGCGCTACATGTTGATTCCTGGCGGAGACTCGTCACGCGTTGCAACCGCGGTCTCGATGGCGCGCCAAGATCTTGAATCGACCCTCCGTTAGCGTGATGACATGCGAAATGCCTCAACTCTGGATTTCGCCGTCGCGGGCGCTGACTGGCCCAACCGGGATGCCAGCCGGTTTGTATCAGCCGGCGGGCAGCGCTGGCATGTCCAGATGATGGGGCAGGGGCCAATCTTGCTGCTGATTCACGGCACGGCAGCCTCGACACATTCCTGGCGCGATCTGATGGCGCCGCTCGCCCGCCATTTCACCGTCGTCGCGCCTGATCTTCCCTCGCATGGCTTCACGAGCGCACCGCCCAACCGGCAGCTGTCGCTGGCAGGCATGGCAAGCCTGCTTACGGGCCTGCTGGCCGCTCTCGGCGTCAAGCCCATGCTTGCTGTTGGACACTCGGCCGGCGCTGCCGTTCTGGTTCGGATGACGATCGACGGGCAGATCGCACCTGCGGGACTCGTCAGCATCAATGGCGCCCTGCTGCCGTTTCCCGGCATCGCAGGTCATATTTTTCCGGCGATGGCGAAGCTTATTTATCTCAACCCGCTCACGCCGCGCCTGTTCTCGTCGGCCGCCACGCCTGCCAAGGTGGCACGCCTGATCGAGGATACAGGATCACGGATCGATGCCCGCGGGCTCGACCTTTATGCGCGCCTGATGGCCCATCCGCGCCATGTTGCGGGTGCGCTCGGGATGATGGCGAACTGGGATCTGCATGGGCTGGAACGCGACCTGCCGAAACTGAGGGCTCCGCTGCTCGTGATCGCCGGCGAATGTGATCGCGCGGTGCCGCCGTTAGAGGCCTTGAAACTCAAACGGATGGTTCCCGACAGCGACGTTCGCATCATACCCCGCCTGGGGCATCTCGCCCACGAGGAACAGCCGGACGCCATCCTGGCCGAGATCCTATCGTTCGCCCGCCGGCACGCCATCATCGAGGCAAACCCGCAACGGGCAGACGACCTCCGACAACACGAGACGTGAGCGCACCGCAACAATGGCCGACCTTATCGCCAACGCCTATCTGATCGATTGGGTTCTTGCAGCGTTCGTTGCCGAAGGTTTGCTGCTGATGGGTTATCGCGCCTCGACGGGAAAAGGCCTGGGCTATGCCGCAATCGCCGCCAACCTGCTCTCGGGCGGCATGATCGTGCTCGCGTTACGTGCGGCGGTTTCGGGCGCGCGGGCGGAACTGGTGGCCGTGTGCCTGCTCGCCTCGCTCGCCGCACATATCATCGACCTGCGTCAACGCTGGAACCGGTGACAGCACACGCACGCCGTCACGTCATACCCATCTGCACACGTCCGTACTTCTGCGGTTTGGTATCAGGGCGCGCGCGCCTTGCTGATGACCGGCGGCACTTCAACCTCGCGCGCCGTCTGGGCGTGCGATTGGGCGTGCGATTGGGCGTGCGATGCCAATCCCCAGCCCCAGAGCGCAAGAGACGGCAACGGCACCACCAGGAACCAGTGTTCGACCACGCCGAGCACGGCGAGCGCCGCCAGCAACGTCTCACCCGTCGCCTCAGCCGACGTTGCGCCGGGGGCGATCGCGCGGCCGATCAGCCACGCACTGACCACCGTTCCGGCCGTCACCGAGACGGGAAACAGCAGGTTCATCGGACGGACTTGGAAATACGACTTCAGGAAATGAAGATGGGGTGGCAGCACCTCCTCGGCGGTGTTGGGCACACCAAGAAAGATATTGAGCTTGGTGGACAGACGCATGCCCCACAACAACAGGAACGTCGCCGCACCGATCCAGTTCGGTCCATCCCCCGTGAGGACCAGGATGAGGCCCCCGGTCACCAACAACGCCGCTTCGTGATGAGCCAGGGTCAGCACCGACAGTTCGAAGCGGCTGCGAAGCGAGAGGCCGGGCGGGCAGGCCACCTTGCGCGGACCGGTCAGGAAGCCCATCAGGAACGCCATCTCATTCCAGGCCCACAGCAACAGGGCGCAGGAGAAGCTGCAATAGACGTATTCGACGCTGGAACGATCGCTACTCCACCAGATGCCCCACAGGGCGAGCGCTCCGACACCGGTCGCACCGAGCATGCTCCAGCGGAAGGTCGAGCGGGGCAGACCATCGAGATAGATGATCGCTCCGGTCGAAAACCACCAGAAGAACAACGCAAACAGGATGGGGTAGCCGAACGGGTCCATCGGCGGCGTTACCAAACGGGCGCGAGGCGGATATCGCTCGGCATCTCGTTGGTGCGGCTCGGCAGCAGGTAGAGCCTGGCAAAGGTCGCAGCGCCCACCAGGTTGTACCCCCACTCACCGAGCTTACCCATGACGCCGCCGCGCGCCTTGGCTTCCCGCGACTTATTGGTCACCCAAAGCAGTGTCCGCAAGCCCTTCAGGAATGCCGGGTGATCGAGATCGAGCGTCAGCGGGAACGTCTGCTTGGAGATTTCAGTGGTCAGCCGGAAGACCTTGAAGTCGTAATCCTCGATATCGACGCCGAGGGCCTTATGGAATTCCGGCCGCATGTGGTCGCGGACGAACATCGTCGCGAACACGGCAAGCAGGAAGAATTTGATCCACAGTTTGTTGCGGCCAGACAACAGCTTTGGATTGGCGCGCATCAGCAGGGCGAAAGCCTCGCCATGACGGAACTCATCGTTGCACCATTCCTCGAACCAGGAAAAAATCGGATGGAACTGGTTTTCCGGATGGCGCTCCAGGTGCCGATAAATCGTGATATAGCGCGCATAACCGATCTTTTCCGAAAGATAGGTCGCGTAGAAAATGAATTTGGGCTGGAAGTAGGTGTACTTCTTGGCCTTCGTCAGGAAGCCGAGATCGACGCCGATTCCAAAATCCTTGAGCGCTTCGTTGATGAATCCGGCATGGCGGGCCTCATCCCGGCTCATGAACGTGAACAGGTCTCGCACGTCCTTGTTCGTGATGCGTTTCTTGGTTTCAGCATACAGCACGCAACCCGAGAATTCGGCGGTCAAGGAGGACACGAGAAAGTCCATGAACTCCTCGCGCAGACCAGGCGGGAGCTCATTGATACGGCTTTCCCAATCGGCCGATCGCTTGAAATGTCCGCGATTGGGATCATTGCGGAGTTCCGCGATCAGCTTATCCCAATCCGCCCGTACCGGCGCGATATCAATTTTGTCCATCGCTTCGAAGTCGGTCGTATAGAACCGCGGCGACAGCAGTGTTTCTTTTTGGGCCGTCGCAGTAGGGTCAATCATATCGTGTTCGATTGCCTGGGTGCTCATGATCATCCCTCCTTGGGCTGGAAACCGACTTCATAAAGCTCGGTAAGCTCGAAATATCCACGCAGCCGCGTCAGGAACCGGCCAAGCGCCGAAGCTTTCACGACCGTCGCATGGCTGTTGCAGGTCACGTGGTCACCGAAGGCAACCCGTGAGGGCGCATCGTGAACGGTCACCTCATCGCCTTCGTCGACCAGAATTCCGTCGAGCGACACGTGGGCGTAAAGTGTCTCACGTGTGCGCTCGATCTCGATCGTGCAAGGCACCTCGAAACTGCGACGCGGCGAAAGCCAGTCCGAACCGCGCGCCGCGTGGCCAGCCGACGACGGGGAGATTGCCGCGTCCACCACGGAGTTCGACTGCGGTTTCGCGGAAAGGTCGATCATGGCTTGGGGTCCCCTTGGTTCATGATGCGCTCGAACACGGCCGAGTTCGTCGGGCCGAATGCCTCGAGGTATATGAAACGGCCGGTCATCTTGTCTTCCAGGCTCAGCGTGCCGTCCGATCTGCGGACGAGGTCGATCGGTGGTTGCGACCCAGCATGCTGCAACTTGCGCGCCCGGGCAAGAGAGCGAAGCGTACCGCGCAAGAAACCGTCACCGCCGGGAGCAAGGGTCTCGAAGGGGGTGTCGGCCCCGGCGTCATAGATGGCTATGCCGCCGCTCTGCAGGTCGGCGAATTTCAAATGCCGAACCGCAACAACGCCCGAGGCCCCTACCTCAGCTGCCGTTACGGCGGGATCACCCCAATGCGATACCCGTCCCATAATGGCGGCTGCAAAACTCACCGCGATGAGCAGGGCGATCCCCACGAGCGCAAGCGGGGGAACTTGTTCCACTGCATCCCTTGGACGGGGATCGTCTGCCTTGATCGTTTCGCTCAGCATGGCACTACCCTTCTGCATTGGACACAAACTCGAGCCATCCCAGGCTAGGCCGTCTCAGGCTAGGCCGTCGCCCGCGCCATCGCAGCGCGCGGCAACCGCACAGCAATTTTTCGCGCCGTGTCACCCGCCATCTCACCTGCCATCGACGGCGTACGAACTTGTCCTTCGGCCATCGACTTTGCCAGGGCGTCGCCCAGGATCTTGGCCACGGCTGCCGCATCGGGGACAGAACGCAGTGCGGGCTGCGGGTGCGTAAAGTGCCAGCGCCGGACGTGGGGCCATAGGTTGAGATAGGCGACGTGCTCACCGGCCGATAGCTGCAGCGGAATATCGCCCGTACCGGCAGCGGCCAGCTTGACGGCAGCGCTGTCGATCTTGCTGAACGGAAGATTGAGCGCAATCTGATAGGCGACGCCGTACCGGATCACGACCCGGCGGTTGGTAATGGTGTACACGGTGGTCCACGCGCTGGCCCAGGCATAGGCCAGCAGCATGGCTTCGACGCAGAGCCCCAGCACCAAAGCCCAGGCGGCGCCCTGCAATCCGGTGAGGATCGAAGCGCCGTCCGCCACTGCGGTCGAGAAGCGGAACGCCATCAGAAGCGCGAAATAGACGGCGACCGCTTTCACGTGCAAGGCATCGACGGCGAAAGCCAGCCACTGCGATCCTCCTTGCCAGAGGATCTTTTCTCCGGCCGGCAATTTTGCCGGCAGACCTGGAATTGGTTCACTATCGAATTCTGCGCTCATACCACCGTCTCCGATCGCTTGGCCGTAGCATACAGATGCCCGCCGCCATAATAGCCGCAAATGCGGTCTTCTTCGAGCAAAGTGACTTGATCTGGATTGCGCGTAACGGGCACGTCGGAGAATTGATGGCCCAAGATCGAATATACCTTGACCACCTGGTTCTTCATATCGACGCGGGCGGCTGTGAACGGCAACAGGACCCGGCGCGGAATTTCTCCCGGCAATTCGACTTCGAGATAACGGGCGATCGATTCAGCGCGGTCAACCCAGACATCGCGCACAGTCCCCGCCACCACGCCATCCGCTCCGCACACGGGCATTCCCACCGGATCAGGATCGCGTTCGTCGACGTGATATTCGTGGTCGGCACGCAAGGGCACAATTCGCGGTGTTCCTTTCGACGTCACGTCGGGCCGGTCGGCACGCTCAGCATAAGAGGCTGGTCCAACGGCGTCCACCAGCGGATTGCCGGTAGGCTGGAGCGGGGCTCCGCGCCACGGTGCCGTCGGCACTGCCTTTACCGGGCGGCTATCTGCAATACCATCGGGAAGCGTTTTTGTTTCGCCATTGGCGAGCAGGAACGTCTTGGGCGGCGGCCAATAGAATGGCAGCATCTTCTTTTCGGTACCGTTGAGATCGGTGTGAAGCGGATAGCCTTCGCGCCGGCTTTCGCGCTGGAGATAAAACAGCAGCCCCACAAAGAAGATCCAGAACAGGTATAAAACGACCTGAGGAACATCGATATAGTTTGTGATCGCACCGGTCAGCAGCATGGCCTTGTCTCCTTTTCCATTTTATTTCTTTTGATCCGAACGAACAATTTGGATCAGCCGCAGTCCTCAACTTTGTATCGATAAGGGATCGCCGGAACTTCGCGATGGGGACATCTGCGCATGGAACGGCTTGCGGACCAGGGGGCCCAACGCAACAAGGGCGAGGAACAACAGGCCAACCTCGAGGTGATAGACGAAGCTGTATCCGGTTGCAGGGTCCATCAGGGCTTCACCTAGCCGGCCCTCTACGGCTGCGCTCGAAACCGCATCGCGGATCAGTCCGCCGAGCGCTATGGCGAGCCCGGCCGACGTTGCCTGGACAGCGCCCCAGACGCCGAGCGCAAACCCGGTCTCGTCGCTGCGGGAGGCATGCATCGCGGCGGTCAGGGTTGCGTGGGCGAACTGGCCACCGCCAAAGCCGATCAGCGTCACTCCGACGCTGAACAGCAGCGCCGAGGAGAGCGGCGAGGCAAAGACTACGGCTGCGAAAGCCACGATCCCAACGACAGCGCCACAGGCCGCCACACGATACGGGTCGCCGTCACGCCCCAGCTGCTTTGCCGCAACCCACAGGCCCGCGATCCCGCCAGCGGCAAGACCAGCCGTTAGAGCCGTCGTCGCGCCGACGCTCAGGTGAAGGATCTGGCCGCCGTAGGGTTCCAGAAGAACGTCCTGCATGCTGAAGGCCGCCGTGCCGAGCGCCAGAGCAACCAGCCGCCGCGTCGCCTGACTGTTGGACGAAAAGGCAGCCCAGGCCTTACCAAACGTCGGCGACACCCGGCTCGGCAGAGTACGGTCTGAATTGCGCGGCTCCTGCTTCCAGATGGCCGCCATGTTCAGGAACATGGTCAAGACCGCCGAGCCTTGGATAACCTGAATGAGGCGCAACTCACTGAAGTTGGAGAGCAATATTCCGAAGCTCACCGCGCTGACAATCATGCCAAACAGCAGCATGAAGCAGAGCATCGCGACCACCCGCGGGCGGGCGGCGGCCGGGGCAAGATCTGTCGCAAGAGCGAGGCCAACAGTCTGAACCGTGTGGAGGCCGGCCCCCGTCAACAGAAACGCCAGTCCCGCCGCGAGATAGCCCACGAAGGCTGGCGCAGTCGTGTCACCCGATAGCACGATGATTGCAAACGGCATGATGGCGAGGCCACCGAATTGAAGCATCGTCCCCATCGCCAGATAGGGCACACGACGCCAGCCGAGCACCGATTTGTAGGTGTCCGAGCGGTGCCCGATGAGGGAGCGGAAGGGCGCAAACAACAGCGGCAGCGAAATCATCACGCCGACAACGCTGGCCGGCACCTCAAGCTCTACGATCATGACGCGATTGAGGGTGCCGATCAGCAGAACCAGGGCCATGCCCACGCTGACCTGGAACAACGACAAGCGGATCAATCGTCCAAGCGGCAATTCGACCGTCGCTGCGTCCGCGAACGGGAAATACCGCGGGCTCACGTCACGCCAGGCGTTGACGATTCTGGCCGGTGCGAACCTGTCGACCCAGGCTGTCATTCGCGGACGAGCTCCATCGCGTGCGACATATAAAAGCCATGCGATACCCGGCTGGAACGGCCAACCGACCAGCGGCTGAGGCGCGCTTCAGTGCCAATCAAGTTCGTCAAAAGGTGCGGCGCCACAGGCTCGATGGCCGGCGCCCTGTCGGAGCGCGGAAACGCCCGCCCGATGGCGTGCATGACGGTGAGAGCAGGCGTGCGGGGAGCAAACGTGAACAGGACCGAGTTCCGTGTGCGGCCAGCCAGCCGCGAAAGCGCACCGACCGTGTCGGCGGCCTGATAATGGACCAGGCTGTCCATGCAGACCACGTGGTCGAACGCGCCGAGGTTGGGATCGAGCATGTCGCCGGACCGGAACTCGATCGATCCGCGGCCGAGATCAGAGGGCGTGCGCTCCCGGGCCAGCTCGATCAGCCGGGGCGATAGATCGATGGCGACGACATGCGCGCCGCGCCGGGCAGCCTCGATGGCAAGCGCACCCGTGCCAGCGCCGGCATCCAGCACCCGCTGGCCCTGCAGGTCTTGCGGCAGCCAATCGAGCAGCGTTGCGCGCATCCGGTCACGTCCGGCCCGAACCGTCGCGCGGATGCCGCTGACGGGTGCATCCGTGGTGAGCCGCGCCCAGGCATCGACTGCGGTCCGGTCGAAGTAGGTCTTCAACTGGCCTCGGCGCTCGTAATACGTAAAACCCGACATGGCGCTGCTCTCACTCGTATCCAAGGAATTCAAAGATATCGCGGTCTTTCATCGGCCGCCCTTCCCGTGGCTCGCCGGTCGAGGCCCAAAGGTTCGCTGCGAGCCGCAGATACTCGTTCTTGACCGCCTCAAGTTCGGGCGAATCGGGCATCTCAAACAGCGTCGACTTTTTGAGACGCGAGCGGCGGATGACGTCGAGATCTGGGAAATGAGCGATCCGTTCGAGGCCTGTCGCATCCGCGAACCGATCGATCTCGTCGGTCTTGACGCTGCGGTTGGCAATGATGCCGCCCATCCGCACCTTGTAGTTCTTTGCCTTGGCCTGGATGGCCGCAACAATACGGTTCATGGCGAAGATGCTGTCGAAGTCGTTGGCCGTCACGATGAGCGCCCGTTCGGCGTGCTGGAGCGGAGAGGCGAAACCGCCGCAGACCACGTCGCCAAGGACGTCGAAGATGACGACGTCGGTTTCTTCCAGCAGGTGATGCTCTTTCAGGAGCTTGACGGTCTGGCCCACGACATAGCCGCCACAACCGGTGCCAGCGGGAGGGCCGCCAGCCTCGACGCACATCACACCATTGTAGCCCTCAAACACGAAGTCTTCGGTGCGCAGCTCCTCGGTGTGGAAGTCGACCTGCTCCAGAACGTCGATCACCGTCGGCATCAGCTTTTTGGTCAAGGTGAAGGTGCTGTCATGCTTGGGATCGCAGCCGATCTGAAGCACACGCTTGCCCAGCTTGGAAAAGGCGACGGACAGGTTCGACGACGTCGTGCTCTTGCCAATGCCGCCCTTGCCATAGACGGCGAACACTTTGGCGTGACCGATGCCGATGTTCGGATCGAGGGCGACCTGCACGCTACCCTCGCCGTCGACGCGATTGAGAACGGTTCGACCACCTGGCCGGTCCTTGAGTGTCGCGGTCATGCAGCAGCCTCCATATTGACGCCTTCGAGACGATCTTCGAGTTCGTGGCCGGCTTCCCGCAGCGCTTCCAGGACGGAGGCATCGGGTGTCCAGTATTTCCGCTCGTGGGCTTCGATGAGCCGATTGGCGAGCTTGGCGGACGCAGCGGGGTTGAGGGCCGCCATCCTCTCGCGCATGTCGCGATCGAGCAAATAGGTCTCGGTCAGCTGCTGATAGACCCAGGGCGCCACTTCCCCAGTCGTTGCCGACCAGCCCATCGTGTTGGTGACGTGAACCTCGATCTGGCGCACCCCCTCGTAGCCGTGTTTCAGCATGCCTTCGGTCCATTTCGGATTGAGCATGCGGGTACGGGTCTCGATCGAAACTTGTTCGTTCAAGGTCCTGACGACGCCGCTGCCGCGCGTCTGGTCGCCGATATAGACGGGGGCTGCATCGCCACCCTTGGCGCGCCGGACGGCGCGGCTTATGCCGCCTAGCGTATCGAAGTAGGTATCGATCGAAGTGACGCCGAGTTCGACGGAATCAATATTCTGATAGGCGAGATCGACGTGGGCCAGAACGCTTTCGAGCAGAGCGGTCTGCTGGACCGGCGTGCCTCCGCGCCCATAGGCGAAGCCCTTGCGGCGGGTGAAGGTCTCGGCAAGCTCGTCCTCGTCCTCCCAGCGCCCGCTGTCGAGAAGGTTGTTGACGTTCGACCCGTAAGCGCCCTCGGCGTTGCCAAACACCCGCAGCGATGCGGTTTCCAGATCACACCCATGCGCTGCCTGATGGGCAAGCGCATGCTTGCGGACGAAGTTGCGATCTTCGGGCTCCAGCGCGCTGGCGGCAAGGAAGCTTGCTTCGGCGAGCAGCCTGATCTGCAAGGGCAGGAGGTCGCGGAAGATGCCGGAGAGGGTGACCATGACATCGATGCGGGGGCGGCCCAACTCTTCGAGGGGAACCAAGATTGCACCCGTCAAACGACCATAACCGTCAAAACGCGGCTTGGCCCCAAGCAGCGCGAGCGCCTGGGCGATCGGCGTACCCTCGGTCTTGAGATTGTCGCTGCCCCACAACACGATGGCGACCGTTTCGGGGAGCGGGTTGCCTTCCTGAAGGTGGCGGTCGAGGAGCAATTGGGCCTGGCGGGCGCCATCCGCCACGGCAAACGCGCTCGGAATTCGCATGGGATCGAACCCATGCAGATTGCGGCCCGTGGGAAGAATTTCCGGCGTGCGCAACAGATCTCCGCCGGGTGCGGGCTGGATGAACCGGCCATCGAGCGCCCGCAGGAGGGCAGGGATTTCGTGCTGCTCGCCAAGTGCCTTGGAAATGGACTGCAGCTTTTCAAGCGCGGCAAGTGTTTCTTCGGTCGCTTCGAGCCCGGCTCGATTGGCGACATCGGCGCAGTTGGCTCCACCAACGAGGTCGACCGCCGCAGCCTCGCTCAAGCGCAGGCCATGAGACGCTTCGGCGACCGCCTTGATGGTCGACACGTGTTCGTCGGGAGACGGCGTGCCGCCAACGACGTGAAGGCCATGGGGGATGAGGGTATATTCGAGTTCGAGAAGTTCGGCGCCCAGCTTGGCAATGCGCTCGGCACATTCATCGGCCGCCCACTGCGGTTCGGACTTGGCGAGTTCGAGCGTGGATGCCTGGGTCTGGATCACGCACGCCAACTGCGCACGCTCGGAGTTCGCTTCCGGGTCCGAGGCGCGCCATTGCTCGATCGATGACTTAATATCCAACAGCCCGCGATACAGCCCCGCGTGCGCCACCGGCGGCGTCATGTAGCTGATGAGGGTCGCGGCGGACCGGCGCTTGGCGATCGCGCCTTCGGAGGGATTGTTGGACGCATAGAGATAGATGTTGGGCAGATCGCCAATCAGCCGGTCAGGCCAGCAGCGGCCAGACATGCCCGTCTGCTTGCCGGGCATGAATTCAAGCGCGCCATGCGTGCCGAAATGCAGGACGGCCGCGGCGCCAAAGTCCTCTTTGAGATACCGGTAAAACGCGGAGAAGGCATGGGTAGGTGCAAATCCGTGCTCGAACAGCAACCGCATGGGATCGCCTTCGTAACCGAGCGAGGGCTGAATGCCAACGAGAACGTTACCGAACTGTGCACCGAGGACGTGGATACTGCTGCCATCCGACTGCAGGCGGCCGGGGGCGGGGCCCCATTGGGCCTCGATCTGCCCTAGCCAGCGCTCCCGCTTGACGTGGTCGGCGGCCGGAATTCGCGCCACCACGTTGGCGTTTGCGCCGAAGCGTTGGGCGTTTCCATGCAGGATCTGGTCACGCAGCGCATCGATGCCGGCGGGCACAGCAACGTCATAGCCGGCCGACTTCATCTCTGTGAGAACGTTGTAGAGCGACTGGAACACCGACAGGTAAGCCGCAGTGCCGACATTGCCGGCGTTGGGCGGGAAATTGAACAGGACGATCGCTACCTTGCGCTGAGCGCGCTGCGAGCGCCGCAGTGCGACCAACTTGGCGATCCGACCTGCCAGCGTTCCGGCCCGTTCGGGACACACCTGCATGTTGCGACCGCTGTCGCTGGCGGAGAACCTGCATCCGCGCTCGCACCCGGTGCACGCGTCACCCGAGCCATTGGAACGGCCGCCGAACACGGTCGGGCTGGTGGCTCCGTCGAGTTCGGGGATCGCGACCATCATCGTGCTCTCGACGGGGAGCAAACCCCGCTCAGACGCTGCCCAATCTTCGAGGGTCTGGAACTCGACCGGGTGGGCGGCGACGTAGGGCACATCGAGGTTCGTCAAAACAGCCTGCGCCGACTTCGCATCGTTGTATGCGGGGCCGCCGACCAGAGAAAAACCACTCAGCGACAGCAGCGCATCGACGGCGGGACGGCCGTTTTTGACGAAGAATTTCGCGATGGCGGGACGCATGTCGAGACCACTGGCAAACGCAGGGATCACCCGCAAGCCGCGCGCCTCAAGGGCTGCGATCACGCCGTCATAGTGCGCGGTGTTGCCAGCCAGCAGGTACGACCGCATCACCAGCACGCCGATCGTGCCTTTGGCGCCGCCCTGAGGAAGCGCGTCGGCATGATCGCTGAACCTGCCGGGCAGGCGAGGATGGTAGACCCCGACTTCGGGATACTCGATCGGCTCGGCAGCCTTCACGGCGGTTCGCAGATTACGACGGGGACCGTCCGCGTAGCGCTGCACCAACAGGCGGATCATGTTGCCGACGTTTTCTTCCGAACCTGCGAGCCAGTACTGCATGGTCATGAAGTAGACGCGTACGTCCTGGGCCGTGCCCGGTATAAAGCGCAAGATCTGCGGGATGCGCCGCAGCATCTTCATCTGGCTTGCGCCCTGGGACTGGGGCCCGCCCGACGTGGGCTTGGCCGAGGACGAGGAGCCGCGCAGCTTTTTCAACAAGCTCATCGGACCGCTCGAGGAGTCCGCATCCATCCGGAAGCGGCCGATGCGGGTCAACTTGACGATCTCGCTTGCAGACGCGATGCAGACGATGGCGTCGGCGGTTTCCTGGCGCTGCTTCAGGGCGGGCATCACCGGCAGGAAATGCTCCTCCATGAAGAGCATGCCGCAGATGATAATGTCGCTGTTGGCGATAGCCTCCAGCGTGCTGGCCAACGCCGTCTTGCTGGCGTTCCACTCGGACGCTGCATGAAGCTCCAGCTGCAGACCCGGCAGCTCGCGCGCAAGCCGCAACCGCGCCCGATCGATGGGACCCGCAAAGTGCGTGTCCATCGTCAGGATAGCGACCCTGATCGGCGTCGCATCAGCGGCTGTAATGAGCTTTTGCATCATACAATGTCTCGATGGTCACCAGGTTTAGCCCGTGTTCGCCCGCGAACCGCTCGGCGTTGCGCCGCGCTTTCGAACGAACGAAGAAGGGAATTTTCTTGAGTTCCTGCTCGGCCGCTGCCGACCAGACGAGGGCGATAGGTGCGCCGGTAAGCTGCGCCGCGGGGAGGATACCGGAGGCTGCCAAGCTTGGTTCGGCAGACGCCGCAGCGGCGCTTGAGGCTTTCGCCACGGCCGGCTCCGTATCGGGCTCCGGCTTCGGCTGGGCCGCGGGGGCCTGACTTGCATGATGCGACGGCCCCAGATGGGAGGGCGCTGCGCCGGGATGGAATTCGAAGTCTTCCTTGAACATCTGCAGAAGATGCTGCTCCAGGCCCATCATCAGAGGATGGACGAACGTATCGAAGATGACGTTCGCGCCTTCGAAGCCCATCTGCGGCGAATAACGCGCGGGAAAATCCTGGACATGAACCGGCGCCGAGATGACGGCACAGGCCACCCCCATGCGCTTGGCGATGTGGCGCTCCATCTGAGTGCCGAGAACGAGATCGGGCTCAAGCTCGACGATCTGACGTTCGACTTCGAGGTAGTCCTCGGTGATCAGCGGTTCGACGCCATAGAGCTTTGCGGCATCGCGGATTTCGCGGGCGAATTCGCGGGCGTAGGTGCCAAGCCCCACAACCTTGAAGCCCAGTTCATCGCGCGCAATTCGCGCTGCGGCGACTGCATGGGTTGCATCACCATATATGAAGACGCGTTTTCCGGTCAGATAGGTCGAGTCTACGGAGCGCGAATACCACGGCAGCCTGGAGGAGGGTTTCGCCAGCACCGCCGAGGGATCAATGCCGGCGAGCGCGGCCACTTCGACGATGAAATCGCGCGTCGCGCCAACCCCGATGGGAACGGTTTTGGTTGCGGGCTGGTGGAACGTACGCTCCAGCCATTTGGCGGCCACGCCGGCAATTTCAGGATAGAGCACGACGTTGAAGTCCGCTTCGCCCAGCCGGCAAATATCGGCAGGGGTTGCGCCGAGCGGCGCTATTACGTTGATTGTGACGCCCAGATCGCCCAACAGGCGGGTGATTTCCAGCACATCGTCGCGGTGACGGAAGCCGAGCGAGGCGGGGCCTAGAATGTTGCAGCTCCGGCGGCGGTCTGGCTGCTGCGAGACTGCCGATTTCGCCGCTATTACGGCTGGAACCGTGCCCTGGCACAGGCTGCGCACCAGCCGATAGAATGTTTCAGCCGCGCCCCAATTCTCCTTGCGCTGGTAGGAGGGCAATTCGAGCGGCACGACCGGAATGGGCAGGCCGAGAGAGGAAGCCAGTCCGCCTGGATCATCCTGGATCAGCTCGGCGGTGCATGACGCACCTACCAACATGACATCGGGGCGGAATCGTTCGAAGGCGGAGACCGCCGAGCGCTTGAAGAGTTCCGCCGTATCGCCACCCAGGTCCCGCGCCTGGAAGGTGGTGTAGGTCACGGGCGGGCGGCGGTCGTTGCGCTCGATCATCGTGAACAGGAGATCGGAATAGGTATCGCCCTGGGGCGCGTGAAGAACATAGTGCACTCCAGTCATCGAAGCCGCGATGCGCATCGCGCCGACGTGCGGGGGGCCTTCATATGTCCAAACGCTGAGCTGCATCTCGTGACTTTACCTTCGCTGGCTGGATTCAAACCTTGAGTGCGTCACGGCGCCGGATGGGACGGGCGAACAGCTCGGCGACATCGCCGGCCTGGTCGTAGCCATGCACCGGCGAGAACAGCAGCTCGATCGACCATTTGGTCAGCAACCCCTTGGCTTCGAGGGGGTTTGCCAGGCCCAGCCCGCAGACGGTGAGATCGGGCCGCAAGGCCTTGCAGCGGTCGAGCTGGCGTTCCACATCCTGGCCCTCGCTCAAGACGACATCGGGGGGGAGGCGGCGCAGCTCGTCTTCAAGCACCTGGCGATTGAGGTAGGGTGAGCCGATCTCGGTGAGCTGCATCTCCAGTTCCTCGTAGACGAACCGGGCGAGCGGAATTTCGATCTGACTGTCGGGAAAAAAGAAGATCGATTTGCCTTGAAGGGTCTCACGGTGGGGGGCGATGGCCCGGCGCGCGCGTTCCGCACCGCGATCGGTGACCTGGGAAAATCTGGCAGCATCCACGCCGAACACCCGGGCGGCCGCGGCGAGCCAAGCGGTTGTTCCAGCCGCACCGAACGGGAAGGGCGCGCGCAGATGAACGGCCTTACGCGCTTCAAGCGCGCGCAGGGTGTCGCCGAGATAGGGTTGCGCCAGCAGCACATACGTACGGGCGCCCACCGGCGGCATCTGCGACGCCCGGCGGCCAGGGAAAAAACGGACGGGGCCGATGCCGAGGTCTTCGAACAGGCGCTTGAACTGGTCTTCCACGATGTCGGGGAGCGCACCGACGACGATCAGCGAGGGTGGATCGCTCTCGGCGGTGGCCGGCATACCAGGGACGAGCGATACGAGGCAGGCATCCTCGCCCTGGGTGAACGTGGTCTCGATCCCGCTGCCGGAGTAATTGAGCACCCGAACGCCCGGCTTGCAGGTATCGGACAAACGGGCGGCGGCGCGGGTAAGATCGAGCTTGACGACTTCGGAGGGACACGAGCCCACCAGAAATAGCAGCCGGATGTCGGGCCTGCGCTCGAGGAGCTGGCCGACGACCCGGTCCAATTCGACGTCGAGATCGGCGAGGCCTGCAAGATCTTTTTCTTCGATGATCGCCGTTGCAAACCGCGGCTCGGCAAAGATCATGACGCCGGCGGCGGATTGGATGAGGTGCGCACACGTCCGCGATCCGACCACCAGGAAGAAAGCATCCTGGATCTTGCGGTGCAGCCAGACGATGCTCGTCAGCCCGCAGAAGACTTCGCGCTGCCCCCGCTCGCGCAGCACCGGCAGGTCTAGAGCGCCGCGCGGGGCAGCCGGCCGGGAGGACTCAACTGCGCCAAAGGATGATTGAATACCTGAGGTATTGCCTCCTGAGGTATCGTTGTCCGCCAGCATCTCATCTTGGTTGTACGGGCTCATGCGGCCACCTCTCCGATTGCCGGATCGCCCAATTTCGCTGCATTGCACAATGCACCGGCGCTTCGCGAATACTGCCCCGCGTCCGGGACGGCGTTGTTGCCCCCGGCACTGCGAGAAACATCAATGGTATCGAGGCGGGCACGGCGCAACTTGAGCAAGAATTGGCCGGCGTTCACAACGTAAGCCGCATATCCGGCCAGCGCGACAATCATTTGCTGAGCGGGACTAAACCAATCGAAATACGCAAATGCGAGATAGGCTGTGTGCAATGCAATAACGAGCATGCTCACCATGTCTTCCCAATAGAACGCATCAGCAAACAAGTAGCGGCCAAAAACTTCCTTTTCCCAGATCGCCCCGGTTATCATGATCGTGTAGAGAGCCAAAGTCTTCAGTATTATGGATATTGTTGCTTCGTGCTCGCCATAACCCGTTGCGAGATAACGCATAACGAGAGCGAGGCTGACAATGAAAATGAGGAATTGCACCGGAGCGAGAATGCCTTGCACGAGCGTCCATGGCGTTTGATCGCGGCGGCGGCGCTGCTCAGGCGTGTACAGCAGCTGCGCGGGCGGAACCAAACGACGGGCAGACGGGCGATGCTTCATCGCGAAGGTCCTTCTAATTGCCCATTCAGTCGGGGCTTAGGAGCCTCAGCGACCCTTGCCACAACCAAAACTTAGAACCACTTGCCGGAGTGTGTCAAGTTATCTTGACGTATTTTTCTCTTTACATTTTTTATCGGCAGCGAGAGATTATTGTTATTGGCTTTGATCGTCGGCCCATGCTTAACTTCGCTGCACTATGCTGCCCGCGACCTGGATTGCTCGTATGGATGTATTGTCCCGAGCGATATGGAAGCGACATTCGAACTGATGTTTCAAAGTGTGGATACGAACATCTAACGGCAGCATAGACTGCCGGTATCGGGGAGCCTCAAATGGCAAGCAGAAAAGATGGGGCCGCGTCGCGGCAGGCGGCGCACCAAGATGACCGGTGCGGGCAAGTCCAGGGGTCGCAAGTACAGGCGGCTGCCAACCGGATGGACCCAATGTGGATGCTGTCAAAAAGGCGGCCTCCGGGACAAGGCAGATTCGACGCAGACTTGCGCAACATCGATTGCGGGTCCGCATCGAACCGGAACGAACGGCCCGACGAGGCGGTGCTGCTGCGCACCCGCCTGCAGGGCACGATCGAAAACGAGATCATTCCGAGGTTAATGCTTGCCTATGGAGGCGGTCGCCTCCCCGAACTCGAAGAGCAACCCCTACCAACCCCGACGAACGAGCAGGTCATAGAACTGGCGGAGATGGCGGTCCGCGAAAATGTGCGCACGCTGCGTGCTCATGTCGAAGGGTTCATTGCCCGAGGCATGCCGTTGCCGGACGTGTTTCTTGGCCTGCTTGCTCCGGCCGCCCGCCACCTTGGGGAGCAATGGACCAAGGATCTGTGCGACTTCACGTCCGTCACGATCGGGCTGACGAACCTGCAACAGGTCGTCCATAGCTTCGGAGCCGCGTTCAGCTCGTCGCGCGAAGTCGTTCCAGACTCCAAAGCAGTGCGAAATGTGCTGCTGATCCCCGCGCCGGGCGAACAACATACGTTTGGCCTCATTCTCGTCACTGAATTCTTCCGCAGGGCGGGCTGGCAGGTCACAAGTGCGCCGTCGATCGAAAGCGAGGATCTAATCGACGCGGTGAAGGCCCGGCATTTCGATATTGTAGGCTTCTCGCTCAGCAGCGAAGATCATTTCGACAAAGTTCGCCGCATCATCGGCCGCGTGAAACGATCCTCGATCAATGGCGCGGTTCGCGTCATGGTCGGCGGCCAAGCGATCGGCGACCGCCAGGACCATGCCGAGGCTTTAGGGGCAGATGCCAGCGCCGTGGACGGCCGCCGTGCCGTCGCACGAGCGTCGAAACTACTTGACTTGGTCACGAACCGCTGATGAAAACGGAGACCGGCACTCCGATCAGGACATAATGTTCAGCAAACGCATGGTCATCTCGCGAGACAACACGCGGCCATTCAAGTCGGCCCATAAAACCTTCGATAAAATCGATGGATCTATCGTCGGCGCTCTTATCGCGTCGGCGTCTGACCTCGCTCTTTTGATCGACAAGAAGGGGATGATCAAGGACGTTTCGATCGGCAATCAGGATCTCGATGGGCCCGAGATCATGGAATGGGTCGGCAAGCCGTGGATCGAGACCGTCGCCATCGACAGCCGCGACAAAGTCAAAGAGGTTTTGCAGGAAGCCGCTGCAAATCTTGAGCCCCGCTGGCGCCACATCAATCAAACGTCGTCGAGCGGCTTGCAGATCCCGATTGGTTATCGTGCGATCAACGTCAGCGCTGATGGCAAGATCGTCGCCATGGGCCGGGATCTCCGCACAATCGCGGCGGCACAACAGCGTCTCGTTGAAGCCCAGCAATCAATGGAGCGGGAATACCTCCGCTTTCGCCTCGCCGAAACGCGCTACCGTTTCCTGTTCCAAAGCTCCGCCGAAGCCATCGTGATCGTCGATCGCGATACGCTCAAAGTCGTCGAAATCAATCCGAGCGCGGCGGCCCTGCTCGGCGACGCCGGCAAACGGATGCAGGGGCGGCCGTTTATCGAAGGCCTCGCCAACAAGAGCATCGAACAAGGACAAGCCTTGCTCAGCAAGGCCAGCAACCTCGGCCAAGCCGAAGCGGTTCGCATCAAGCTGGCCGACGGGACGACCGAAGTCAACATGGTGGCGTCGCTGTTCCGCCAGGACACGACGGCGCATCTCCTCGTCCGCTTCAGCCCCGTCGAAACCAGTAACCTGCTCATTCCAAAGGCGAAATCCAACCTGCTGAAGGTCTTGGAAGCGGCACCCGAGGGATTTGTCGTCACCAGTCTCGACGGTCGCATCTTGACCGCAAACCAGACGTTTCTCGAGTTCGCGGAACTGGCGACCGAAGAACAGGCGCGGGGCGAACTTCTCGACCGCTTCCTCGGTCGGCCGGGCGTCGACTTCAAGGTGCTGATCGCCAACGTCAATGAGCACGGGTCGGTCCGCTTGTTCGCCACTTCGATGCGGGGCGAGTTCGGGACGCAGATGGATGTCGAGATTTCAGGCGTCGCGGTGCCCGACGGCGATCCGCCGTGCCTCGGCTTCATCGTTCACAACATTGCCGGCCGCGTGTCGGTCGCCCAAAACGCGACGAACGAATTCCCGCGCTCGGTCACGCAGATGAGGGAACTGGTCGGACGGGCACCGCTCAAGGAGATCGTTCGCGAAACGACGGACGTGATCGAACGGCTGTGCATCGAGGCTGCGCTGCAGCTGACCGGCGACAACCGGGCGTCGGCGGCCGAGATGCTAGGCCTCAGCCGGCAGGGGCTCTACGACAAGCTGCGCCGCCATGGGCTCGGCGACCTCGGATCCTATTCCAACTGAACCGGGCTGCATGAGTAGAACCACTCTGCCATAGTTGTCCATGCAATTTGCTGGGTGGAACAATACAGCTATTCGTTGAAAGTGCCCGTCTAAAAGTTGCCAGTCCGGGTCAATCGACACTGCTGCGGGAATGCTTCGACAATTGAGTTGCCGTGGACAATCTGGTTGGCGCCATCGACGTGTTCAGCGACCGCCTGGATCTTTGCGAGATGGGCTTGGAGGGCGTGACGCCATCCGCGAACCAGCGGCCGGGGCAGCACCCATGGAAGTTGCGCAGACTGGACCTCTACGATGCATTCAACTGCGTGCAGTCGAGCCGTTGCATCATCACGCAACCAAGCCCCGGAATCGACGCCGACTTGCGGAATACTTTGACATTTATTGTGTCCAAATTATTTGACACTCGGGGTTGGATGAGCCTACGATCAGGCCATGCCAAGCCACCCCGCAGCGATCGCTAATTCTCGCCTTCCGGCCATTTCAGCCGTCGTCGAATTGTTGAAGCCGATCACCTGGTTTGCTCCCATGTGGGCGTATGGTTGCGGCGTGGTTTCAGTGGGCAACGCCACTGGCGACCGGTGGATGGAAGCGGTTGCCGGCGCAATCCTGGCCGGCCCGCTCGTTTGCGGCACGAGTCAGGCCGTCAACGACTGGTTCGACCGGGATGTGGATGCCATCAACGAACCGGGCCGGCCTATCCCGTCTGGACGCATTCCGGGAATGTGGGGCCTCTACATCGCCTGCGCGGCAACGCTCATTTCAATGGCCTTTGCAGCGGCCCTCGGACCGGTGGTGTTCGCGGCGGCCATCGTTGGGATCGTGCTTGCCTGGGCCTATAGCGCGCCGCCGATCCGGCTCAAGCGCAACGGCTGGATCAGCAGCGGGGTTTGCGGCGCCTGCTACGAGGGGCTGCCCTGGTTCACGGGGGCTGCCGCCATGAGCGGCGCTATGCCGTCCAACCCTGTGATCGTACTGGCGATCCTTTACAGCATCGGGGCGCATGGGATCATGACGCTCAACGATTTCAAGTCGGTCGAAGGAGACCGCAAGCTGGGCCTGCTGTCGGTTCCTGCCCACATCGGGATTCACAATGCCGCGCTCGTCGCCTGCGCATTCATGGCGCTGCCACAGCTACTCGTCGTCATTTGCCTGGTTTCGTGGGAACGGCCGGCGCATGCGACTGCGGTGGCGGCTTCGATGCTGGTCCAACTGGTTCTGATGCGGCGGCTGCTCGAAGATCCGGAGGCGCGGGCGCCCTGGTACAACGCCACCGGCACGCTGTTGTTCGTTATTGGCATGCTGATCAGCGCCTTTGCCGTCAGAACACTCAACTGAAGGATCGCGAACCATGGCTGAGAAGCATTTCGGCTGGATTGCGGTCGTCCGCATGGGCGCGGTGCAACTCGCGTTGGGTTCGATCGTCGTCTTGATGACCGCAACGATCAACCGTGTCATGGTCATCGAACTGGCGCTGCCCTCGGCCATTCCGGGCGCGCTCATCGCCCTGCATTACGGCATTCAAATCCTGCGTCCGCGATGGGGCCATGGCTCGGATGCGGGCGGCCGCCGCACGCCGTGGATCATCGGCGGCATGTGCGCGCTGGCAGCCGGCGGATTTGGCGCAGCTGTTGCCACGGCCGTGTTCCCTCAGAGCTTTGTGCTGGGACTCGCACTCTCGCTGATCTCGTTTGCAGCGGTCGGGGCGGGGGCTGGCGCGTGCGGGACATCGCTGCTCGTCATGCTCGCCAAGGAAGTGCCGCCCAACCGCCGGGCTTCGGCCGCAACGATCGTCTGGATCATGATGATTTTCGGCTTCGTGCTGACCGCGGGCGTGAGCGGGCATTACCTCGACCCGTTCTCGACGGAGCGCTTGATCTTGGTGACCGGGACCGTCGCGGCGCTCGCCGTCATCGTCACAGTTGGCGCGGTCACGGGACTGGAAAGCGCGCCTGCCGAGGCGCCGAAAGGAACCCCGATCGGACATGAGCCTCAGCCCAGCTTCATGGAGGCCCTGAAAGACGTGTGGGCGGAACCTCAGTCGCGGCTGTTTGCGGCCTTCGTCTTCGTGTCAATGCTTGCCTACAGCGCCGAAGAACTGGTGATCGAGCCGTTTGCCGGGGTGGTGCACGCGTTCACGCCGGGCCAGACGACGAAGCTATCGGCCTATCAGCACGGCGGGGTGCTGCTCGGGATGATCGTGCTTGGAGCCGCGGGCAACTGGTTTGCGAAAGGCCGCCCGGACATCCTGCGCAACTGGGCCATGTACGGATGCCTTGGATCGGCCGGCATCATGCTCGCGATCGCGTCCGGCTCCTTGACGGGCAATCCGTTTCCGTTGCCGCAGGCGGTATTCGTGCTGGGTATCGCAAACGGCGTGTTTGCGATTGCGGCGATCAGCTCGATGATGGCCATGGTCAGCCGGGGCAAGGAACGCCGCGAGGGTGTGCGAATGGGGGTATGGGGCGCGGCCCAAGGCATCGCGTTCGGGCTCGGCGGCCTGATCAGCGCCATCAGCGTCGACGTGCTGAAGGCGACCGGGATGCAGCCAGAGCCGGCCTACGCGATCGTATTCGTCGAAATCGCAGGGCTTTTCGTTTGCGCGGCGGCGCTTTCGCTGTTGGTCAGCCGGCGCGCCGCTTCGCCAGAGACTGCACGCGCAAGCTTCAACATGGCGGGACAACCCGCCTTTTCCGCACAGGAGTAGATTGATGGACCAAGTAGCCTATTTCGATGCGGTCGTCGTCGGCGGGGGACCGGCTGGAGCAACGGCTGCGCGGGAGCTGGCCGCGATGGGCCGCAGCGTGCTGCTTTTGGACAAGGGCGGACGCATCAAGCCGTGTGGCGGCGCGGTGCCGCCCCGGCTGATCCAGGATTTTGAAATTCCCGCGAAGCTCATCAAGGCGCGCATCACGACCGCGCGGATGGTTTCCCCGAGCGACGCGCGCGTCGATATTCCGATCGAAAACGGCTACGTGGGTATGGTCGACCGCGACGAGTTCGATGAATGGCTGCGCGAGCGGGCACGCTTGGCGGGTGCTGCACGTGAACTGGGTTGCTTTGAAAGCGTGGAACGCGACGGGGAGGGCCGCACCTTCGTTTGCTATCAAAAAGGAAACTCTGGAACACTCGAGGGCGAAAGATGCCGCGTGCGAACCAGCGTCGTCATCGGCGCCGATGGCGCGCTCTCCAACGTCGGCCGCAGCGAAATTCCGGGCGCAGCCAAAATCCCCTACGTGTTCGCCTACCATGAGATCGTTCGCTCGCCGGTCGAGGGCAGCGATGGCTTCGACGGGCGGCGGTGCGATGTCTACTATCAGGGGCAGGTCTCGCCAGACTTCTATGGCTGGGTGTTTCCCCATGGCGACACGACGAGCGTGGGTGTCGGCAGCTGCCGGAAGGGATTCGCGCTGCGCGCGGCGACCGGCGAACTGCGCCGGCACGCGGGGCTTGCCGGACAGCCGACGGTTCGCCGCGAGGGCGCACCCATCCCGTTGAAGCCGTTGAAGCGATGGGACAATGGCCGGGATTGCATTCTGGCGGGCGATGCTGCCGGCGTCGTCGCTCCGGCATCGGGCGAGGGCATCTACTATGCGATGGCGTGCGGCCAGATGGTTGCAGCAAGCGCCGATGCGTTCTTACGGACCGGAAATCCCAAACGGCTCGGAGACGCGCGCCGCAGCTTCATGAAAGACCACGGGCGGGTGTTCTGGGTGCTCGGGATCCTGCAGCACTTTTGGTATCGCAACGACCAGCGCCGCGAACGGTTCGTCAGCATGTGCCGCGACAAGGACGTGCAGCGGCTGACGTTCGAGGCGTACATGAACAAAAAGCTGGTGCACTCAAGCCCGATGGCGCACGCCAAGATCTTTTTCAAGGATCTGGCCCATCTCATGGGACTGGTCGCCCCGAAGGCTTGAAGGAGGGCGCGGCTGACCTGTGACCCAACAGATCAGCTGCCCTCGGTGTAAACTCTCTCTAGATCGGACATGCCGAGAGCCTGGAACACGGTCGTGACTATGCCGCGGGCGTCGAGGCCCGCCTGCTCGTACATGACTTCGGGCTTGTTCTGCTCGATGAAGCGGTCGGGCAAGGTCAGAGTGCGGACCTTCATGCCGCGGTCAAGCCAGCCTTCTTCGGCCAGCGCATGCAGCACGTGACTGCCGAAGCCGCCAATCGAGCCTTCTTCCACGGTGATTAGAATCTCGTGGCTGCGGGCGAGGCGCCCCAGAAGGTCTTTGTCGAGCGGCTTCATGAAGCGCGCGTTGGCGACCGTGGCGGACAGGCCGAAGGTTGCCAACTGATCGGCGGCTTTCATGCAGTCGGCAAGGCGGGTGCCGAGCGACAACAGCGCAACCGTCGTCCCCTCGCGAAGAATCACTCCGCGGCCGATCTCCAGGGGGACACCCACTGCCGGCAACTCGGCGCCGGTGCCGTCGCCGCGCGGGTAACGGAAGGCGCTCGGACGGTCGTCGATGGCGGCGGAGGTGGCCACCATGTGGACCAGTTCGGCTTCGTCGGCCGCGGCCATCAGCACGAAATCGGGCAGACAGCCGAGATAGGCGAGGTCGAAGGAGCCTGCATGAGTTGCACCATCCGCGCCAACGAGACCAGCGCGGTCGATGGCGAAGCGGACGGGCAAACGCTGGATGGCTACGTCGTGGACGACCTGGTCAAACGCGCGCTGAAGGAACGTCGAGTAGATGGCGACGAACGGCTTGTGCCCCTCGGTCGCCATTCCGGCCGCGAACGTGACGGCGTGCTGCTCGGCGATACCGACATCGAAGGTGCGCTCGGGGAAGGCTGCGCCAAACAGATCAAGCCCGGTACCCGACGGCATCGCGGCGGTGATCGCCACGATCTTGTCGTCGCGCTTGGCTTCAGAGATCAAGCTGTCGGCGAAAACGCGGGTGTAGCTCGGCGCGGTCTGCTTCGTCTTGACCTGTGCGCCGGTGACAACGTTGAACTTGTTGACGCCGTGATACTTGTCGGGGGCAGCTTCCGCCGGGGCATAGCCCTTGCCTTTCTTGGTGACGACATGGACCAGGATCGGGCCTTGATTGGCGTCGCGAACGTTCTTCAAGACCGGCAGCAGCTGGTCGAAATCGTGGCCGTCGATGGGGCCGACGTAGTAGAAGCCGAGTTCCTCGAACCACACGCCGCCCTGCCAGAGATTGCGGGTGTATTCCTCGACGCGGGCCGCGCGGCGCTGCCAGTTCTTGGGGAGGCGGCTTGCGAGCTGCTTGGCGAAATCGCGCATATAGAAGTAGGTGCCGCTCGAAGTCGTGCGCGCGAGGTAGGCAGAAAACGCACCCGTCGGCGGGGAGATCGACATGTCGTTGTCGTTCAGGATCACGATCAGGTTTTCGTCGCGTGCGCCCGCGTTGTTCAGCGCTTCGTAGGCCATGCCCGCGCTCATCGCGCCATCGCCGATCACGCAAATCACGCGGTTGTCGCGACCGGCGAGCGTGCTCGATACCGCCATGCCGAGGCCGGCCGAGATGGAGGTCGAGGAATGGGCCGCACCGAAGGGATCGTATTCGCTTTCCACGCGGCGGGTGAATCCCGATAGTCCGCCCGGCTGGCGCAAGGTGCGGATACGATCGCGCCGGCCGGTGAGGATCTTGTGGGGGTAGGCCTGGTGGCCGACATCGAAGATCAGCCGGTCCGTGGGCGTGTCGAAGATCCAATGCAGCGCCACCGTCAGCTCGACGACGCCGAGGCCCGCGCCCAAATGGCCGCCGGTGATCGAGACGGCTTCGATCGTCTCTTCCCGAAGTTCGTCGGCCAGCTGGCGAAGCTCCTTGCTCTTCAGCTTGCGCAGATCTGCAGGCGTATCGACCAGATCGAGCAGGGGCGTCTTACTCATGGTTCAACTCCCAATCCTGGCGCCATTCTCGGCTCTCGGCTCCGATAGTGACAACCCTTGAATTACGTGCGGCGCTTGGTTTGGACCACTCGCCGGGACACACCTGCTTTTTTCGACCCGAGACAGTGTGTCCACTTTACTTTACGTTTTTTGTGTCAAGTAAATCTAGCCGTTGCTAGCGCGATGTCCATAGCTTGTTTCAAATAATGGTTCGCGTCGCACAAACAAAAGAGCTCCGGAGGAGGCAGCGCCCTGGAGACCCGTCGGGCCGGCGCCTCAGCTACCGGCGCATTCTGCGCCGTTAACGCCGACGCCGGTGAAAATGTATTCGACCTTGAGGGGATAGTGCGTCGATCCGCCAAAATCCGCCGGGACTTCGGCGGCGGCCGGCTGAAATATCGACTCAGCCCAGACGTAATCGGTTCGCAAGAACGCACCGAGCCTTCCTATGCTCCGGCCGGGTGTTGGAAACGTAAATCCAAACCCCCAGCCGGCAGTGGCGAACGCATCGCTCAGGCCGCCGCGCAAGCGCCGCGGTCCATCGGCGAACGGACCGGCGTTTAAATCCCCGCCGAAAATGAGGGGGCTATGGGCGCCAGAGATCGCGGCAATGATTCCAGAGAAAAGGGTGGAGGTTTCCAACGGATTGTCGTGGTTGCGCGAACCGACCCCCGTCAATACGCGGGCCGGCTGACCGGAGACGCGGATTTCGACACCTAATCCGGCAGGAAACTCAATCGGTCCAGCGATAGGGAACCGGGAGAGGATCAGTAGTCCGTTGCCGTCGCTGGCAAGCGTGTGATAGCCGGAAAATGCGGGCTTCGCGCGCAGCGTATCGCGCAGGACGGAGGGGCGCATGACTTCCTGCAAGAGGAGAATGTCAGCGGGATTACGGAAGATCACATCCGCAATGCGATCTTCTTGCGGGCCGCGCGTGAGCTTGGTGTTGAATGTGAGAACGCTGAAGCGGCAACCCGTTGCGGACGGCGGAAAGTGCGGCAGAAGAGACGCTGCCACCGGAACTCCCAGCATGAGAGCGGCTGCCGCCCAGGGTGCTGCGCCCCAGCGCGCGCCGATTGCAAACGCTGTCACTGCGATGATGGCGGCGAGGAGGGCAAGCCAGGGAACCAAATGCGCGGCCCAATTCCAACCCAGGACCACCAGTACGAAGCTTACGGTCGCACCGGTCAGAAAGAAAATGTTCTTACGCCAAAGCGCAATTTTTCGCTTCTGGTGAGCAGCCTTTGCCGTTTCGCTTCGACTAACGGACATGTCGGCTTTTGTTCCCTGTTCGAGCTCGTGCCTTATCCCGCCGCAGCATCGTGATCGGGCAGCAAAATCGAGATGTGCAGCGCGGACGATGCCTCGAACCCTGTCAAGGCCGGCCCTGCAAGACTAACCCGAGCATCTGGTAGGCCCGGAACCCCCGGATTGCGCAGAGCCCCCGCAGGCCGCTCAACTTTGCCCGCACATTCGGCAACCGTTTGCTCAGAATAACGCGGTGAGCGTGAACCAACGGCGATACAGCGACGAGCCCTGAGCGAAGCGTCCAAAGCAGCCGCCCAAACTTCTTTTCATTGTAGAGCGCGAAGCCTTCACGCGTCACTCTGCAATGCTTCAATTTGAGATCGGACCATGATTCACGGGCTGGATGAGAGACGATGGCGCCGGTCGCATAGCCGATCCGAAATGACATCGCGTTGGCCCGGTGGCACCAATCCACGTCTTCGGCGACCTGGTCGCGAAACGGACCGACGACGTCAAAGACGCGCTTAGGGATGAACATGTTTCCGGTGCCGGTGAAGCCACGCTCTTTGATGTACTTTTCAAAATTGAAGGCGAACACGACCTCATAGGCGGCGGCAGGCGTGGGGCTGTCTGGATTGACGGTGGTGGTGATGACATGGCCGCCAACGTAGTCGGCATCGGCCAACGCGGCAATTCCTGCCTCGAGCCAGGCCCTGTCGGGCACGCAGTCGGAATCGATCAGGGCATAAATGTCGCCGCGGGCGACCGAAATCGCCTTGTTGCGGGCCGGCCCCGCCCCCTGCTCAAGCGCAGACACGACCCGTGCCGTGGGCACTGCGCTCGCAACCGCATCGACGCCACAGCGCGAGTTGTTATCGGCAACAACAATCTCGTAACGGGCGCGATCCAAGCTTTGAGCTTCGAGCTTCGACACGCACAGCGCCAAGTTCTCAAGATCGTTGTAGTGCGGGATGATGACGGAAATGAATTCAGGAACGGTGGCTTCAACTTTGGCTTTCCCGCTCATCGATAGCGAAGCCGCTACGCCGACGCCGGTATGTTGCGACTGAACTTGCACGGTACCTTCATGTTCACGTGTAAAGCGCCAGACTGGGCCCGAACTTTAAGCAATCAACGCCATCTGAAACCAAAAATGACGATCATGGCAGACCAAAGTGGATAGGACGGTCGGGCCTTCGATCAACGCCGCTATCAATCATGGATTACTTATAGCCAAACGTCTCGCGTGTCAGCGTCGCAGAGGCGGAAAGTTTCGAGCCGTAGCGTCGCCTTGTACCCCACTTTCTGTGCCTGTGCGAGGCGCACACGGACCCCCGCCGATGGGCTTGGCAGCGGGCATTGCGCAACCAAACGCGCGCTCACCCAGGCTCGATGGGCGCAGCGGCTGCGGGCCTTGCGTTTGCCACTCCCGCACCCAGAAGGCCATAAAACATGAGCGAAACGCCTTGGATCTGGATACTAAAATCGAGCAGCGAATGGAGCCCCACCACTACGCCAACTGCGACTGCGACGCGCGCTGCAGCGCTCTCCGGGCCTGAGCGGACCGCTGCCCCGAGGGCCAAGCAAACGAGCCACACCAAAGCGAGAAAGAGCAGCAGGGCAGCTGGTATGCCGATGCCTACCATCAGTTCCAGATATGAATTGTGGGCTTTATCCCATGTCGAAAACGGCGAAAGCTGCTGGTCACGAATAATTGGAAACAAGAGTTCAAAGACACCGAACCCGTAGCCCGTCCAAGGCAGTTCTTTCACGGCATCGAACACCAAATGGTAGACCTGCAAGCGGCTGGCAAAATCTTCTTCGCTGCGTGCGAGCCTGGAAGCACCCAAAGCGACCGCTAACGCGATCGCGGCCGCGGTCGCCCCCAACAGGACGACCAGCTTTAAAAGGCGAAGCGCGGGGCGCGTGGTAGGACGCGACAAGCGCAAGAGCGCGACGGTCACGGTTCCGGCGAGAGCGACCGCAATCCCTGCGCGGGAGTGCGACTGCGCCAAGCCTGCGCCTATCACCGCGCCGCAAACGCACGTTCCAAATAGCGGCAGCCAAGATCCGCCATACCTCCAGCGCCGCCAGTAGTGCGCGGTTAACTCCAACGCCAGGACAGAACCGAGCGCTGCAAACGTCGCAAAACTGTTGCGGTTGACGAAGGTTGCCGTGACATCGAGCCGATACGCCGTCTTCTCCAGACCCAGGACACTGGTGTGACCTGTCATGGTCCAGACCAGGCCGTAGCCGCAGTAGGCGGCGAAAATGACGAGCAGCGCGATCAAAAACGTCTCGGTTCGCCGCGCGCCCCGGCAGACGGCAACCGCCAACAAAAACACGCCGGCGTCCGTCAGCAACCGCTGAAGCGCGCCGAGCGTGAGGCCGGGTGCGATGCTGATGGTGCCGGCAAAGGGCTTGTCGAGCGCCTGTGCCGCGAGCGTCCAGTAGCGATTGACCACGGAGGGGGGGAAGACGGGCAAAGCCTGACACACCACCCAGGCGGCCACGATCGTCACCAGGAGCACTGGCCAAGCGAGGACGCGCGCCGCAGCGCCGTCGTGGGCTCGAACCTCACCGTTCGAGGCTGCCAAAAGGGTCCGCGCCACGAGCAAGAAGCCAACAGCTGCCGCGTTGTTCCGCCACGCAAAATCGCGATTCGAACCAAACCACAGCGGCGCCAGACCGAGGCATGCAATGAGGCCCCAAAAGATTGCCGTCTCGGCCCAGTGCCCGGCCCGCGTAACGGTATTTTCGCGCCGCCACGCCCGAGACGCGGTCTGCCAAACCTGCGGGCTGCCATGTGAATGCGTCGTGTCTGCCATCTGGATTGGTCCAAGCCGCAGACCAGCGTCAGGCCGTGCGCAAGCGTCGTGTATTGGAGCGTGGATCAACGGGCAAGCCCTCGCCGCCGATTGCGACCAGAGACTTGGTCAAGCCGTAGACGATCTCGCTGTAAATGGACGAGCCCGGAAAGAGGGCTGCGAACTGACGGCGGTCGACCAGACATATCGAGTGCACCCGCCGCATCGCATCATCCACGCTGGTCGCGCGGTCCCAAAAACCAAGCTTGCGGCTCAGCACCAGACGATAGCGCCACTGTTCGGGCAGCCAATGAAAGGCCGGCGTCCGGTTGTGGGGCTCGATGGGAAATCCCCAATAGGGCGTCTGCACATAATGGCGGCTCGCCACGCGCCGGATTTCGTTTGCCATGGCCGTCATCTCGGTCCAGCGGCCGACGTGCTCGATGACGGAGTTTGAATGTGCAAGGTCGAACGCCAGCGCCGGGATGGCACTCAGTTCGCACGCGTTGCCTGTCACGAGTTGAAACCGTTCCGCTTCGGGGCCGTCGGCGGCGGCCCGTTCAGCGTCGGTGTAGCCAAGATTGACGAACGTGATCGTTACCCTGGGGTCGGCGATGACATCGGCGCCAAATGCGCGCCAATACCCCGGCAAGCCGCCGATATCGATGATCCGGCACCGGCCGGATTCCTCAAGGCTCTGGGCTGCGAGCGAGCGGACGAGCGCAAAGCGTGCACCGCGAAAGCGGTTCGCCGGACTGAGCGGCACTGCCGTCGTCGGCGTGCGGTCGGCGGAAGTCGACATCATCATCTCTCGTGTTGGCAATGGCGGCGGGCCGTCGCGAAATGCGCAGGCTGCCTCGATATAGGCCAACGCAGCATACGCGCGCAAAGCGATAAACACATGTCGGTTTGGCTGCAGGCCCGTACGTCGGCCTGCGAGACACCACCGCAACAGCGTGCAATGGCCGCAATAGGCCCGAGACCACTTGGACGCTATCAGCATTCACTCGCCCCTCACGGCGCTGTACAAGCCCGGGGCGGCCTAACAGCTGGGGCGGCCCACCGCGCGCAGCCGCATCAAGCAACGCTTGAATATATTCGGATACGGAAAGAGGATTATGTTGCAAACATCCGGCTCCACGCTCGCACCCAAGGTCACTCGTATTTCCGGTCCTTCGCAAGGAGCCGCGGTCGCTTTTTCGTTCGGCACGCTTTTGACGAACCCAGAACAATACGAGGCGTTTCGATCATCGTTTCGATCCGCCGGATTTTCGGATGCCGATTGCGAATATCTGGTGATCGACAACACGTCTGGAAATACCGGCGATGGCTACGGGGGCTTGAACGCCATATTGACGGCAGCGCGCGCAGAAACCGTGGTTCTCATTCATCAAGACGTTGTGGCCATCGACAACCGCGAGGCGCTGGAGGCGAGGCTGCTCGAACTCGGCAAGATCGACAGCCAATGGGCACTTGCAGGCAACGCCGGCGGGGGCGGCGCTGGCGAGATTTTCATCCGCATTTCGGATCGGCATGGCACAAACATGCGGACCGGCTCGTTCCCCAAACGCGTCACGTCGCTAGACGAAAACTTCATTGTGGTCCGCAAAAGCACCGGCGCCCGCTTCTCCGCGGACATTTCCGGGTTCCATCTTTATGGGACCGATATTTGCATCGTCGCGGATTTACTCGGCTTCAACTCTTATGTCATCGATTTTCATCTCAAGCACCTGGGCCAGGGAAAAACAGGTGCAGATTTTTTCAAGTGCCGCGACACATTTCGCCGCAAATGGCAACGCGCGCTTCGCGCCCGCGACATTCAGACAACAAGTACGTATATGTATATAACCGGCAGCCGGTTTTTCAGCCGGCTTTCGGGTCCGTTCGAGACAATCTATGGCCGGATCAAACGCAAGATCGGAGAAAGAGCGAGATTGCGGGAGAAAGCCAAGAGCTCCTCATAGCCGACGACGCTTTCCATTTCAGCCAGCAAGCCATGCCCGTGGCGGCAACGGGGGGTTCGGCGACTGTTCGCCGCACGCCGAGTAGACAAGGCGACAGTGTCAAATCTTCCGCTCGCCAGCCTTAGATAAACTGGCGGAGCCGCGACCGGATAGCGGGAACGGCCATAGCCGCCAGCGCTCCGACCGGGACCAAACAGGCAGCGGCCAAAAACAACCGCGTCGAGAGAGTATTGGCCGGCCACGCCGCCAGCAGCATCAATACGACCGCAAGCATCGCGGCCGACAACGCCGGCCCTTGCCAAAGCGGCCAAGGGTCAGTTCTCAGCCGCGAGATGACGCACGACTGCAAAGACACGAACGTGACGATCTCACCGGCCAGAACGCCGGTCAGCACGGAGGTGAATCCTGGATGGTTCAGACACAGGAGTACGGCCACGACGAGCCCGGAAACGGCGGTGAAGTTTGCCAGCAGCAAGCGGGTGGTATCGCCTGTCGTGACGAGCAGTCCGTTCGGCGGCAAGCGGTAGATCCGCATGAAGACAATGGCGACCATGAGCAGCCTGACATCGGGCTCAACCTGATTGCTCGCGCCGAAGACCAGGGGAACGACGGTGTCGAGCAGCAAGCCGATGGCGACCGCATAGGCAAGGCCGATCGTCGCGAAGATCCAGGTGATACGGACATAGACATCGCGCAGCTTTTCCGGTTCGTTGCTCGTTCTCGCGAGCATGATCCCGGCGGGGACGGCAAACGACCGCCCGACAATGGCTGTCGGCGCAATCGCGACCGTCAGGATCACGGCATATCGGCCCAATGCGTCAACACCGATAAATGATCCGACCATCAGGCGATCGACTTGCGAAAGAATGGCAAGCGCAATGCCGTTGAGTGCAAGAGGCAAACCGTAACGAAGGACGACCTTTAGAGATTGCATGTTTGCCATCATCTGCAGCCGCACGGGCGAGAGGAGATGGGTGAGAAACGTATAGACGAGGTATTCAACGCCAAAGCCGGCCAGCATGGCGCGGTGATCCTGAAACCACCAGGCAGCGGCGGCGTAGGTCGCAAGAAGCGCTGCGGCTTGCGCCGTCATGACTGCGAGCGAGTCAGGGCGATAGTCGTGATCGCGAAGGGCTTCCTTGACGCCAAGATGGGCAAAAGCGCGAACGATCGGCAGCGCCCCCGCCATGGCGAAACTCGCCGAATACTGCGGCGTGCCGAAAAAGCGCGCGAGGTAGGGCGCCAGGAGCACGATGGCCAATGCCAATAGCGCCCCGCGCGCAAGCTGCAGGACTTGCGCTGCGCCCCGGATATTGCGTGCTCTGTCGCCTGCATAAAATACGACGATCTTGTCCAGGCCCACATCGGTCGCCAGCTCCATTGTGACCACGACCGACATGATCGCAACGGCAACGCCGAATTCAGTCGGCGACAGCAGGTGGGAGAGGACGATCGTGCGCAACAACCTGAAGCCGAATTCGACGAGTGAACTGCCGGTCGTCCAAGACAGTCGTGCCGCCCACGCCCGGGCGCGGCCGTGGACTGCACGTTCGTCTGCTGCCGATTGAGGTTGAGCTGTCATTTTTCCTTTCGCCGGGCAGCGGCCTGTCAGTCGACTTTCGATCGTTTCGGTCGTGCGAGGCGAGGCAACAGCTTGCAGAGATCGCTGGATCGTGTCCGGCTCTGATCCATTTATGACTGAAATGACAGGCGAGGATCGATGCGGCACACTACCCTTAAGCCGTCCCTTAAGCCGTCCCTTAAGCCGTCGAGTTTGGTCCGAGCGAGTGCTCGCCTTATACATTACGTGCATTCGCAAAAAAAGGTACGCCGCCCCAGCAACACCCTCACCCGCCAACGTTTCTTGCGGACCATTGCGCTTCTGGATGATCCTTGGCGCGCAGCGAAAAGGATCATCGGTTTTGCGGCGCATAAAGGCGGCGGCGACGAACACGAGTGGCGGCAGCATCACGCCATCGAAAAATCAAACGCCGTCGGCTGTCAATCCGCACAAGGTCGATTGACATCATGGTTTCTATCTTAGATAGCTATGGGCATTAGAACCCGCGAGAGGGGCACCGATTGCTCTTTTAATTGAGTTGTGAGTACGGCTGCGCCCCAGGGGTGGGAAAGGCCGAGTTGGGGTCGCGTAATGCATGTGCAAATTTCGCCCAAATTCACTACGCCTGTTCGCAAAATCAACAGATTGTCTCGCAAGCGGAGCGCCTTGGCGCTGGCCTGCCTGGATGTGATCGGCGGCTGCCTTGTCGCCTGGGCATCCTTTGAAATCCTCTCGAATTTTCGCTTGGTGGCATCCGAGCAGCTTTGGCACGCGGTGCTCGCCTACGCCGTCGGCTGGGTGCTGATCGCGGGCAGCCAGAAAATCTATCGCCGGGCTGCCTTGTTCGATGCCGGTCGGGCTGCGCGCATGGCCGTCGTCACGTGGGGTTTGTGTTTCGCCCTCGTCCTGCTGGTCACTTTCGGAACGCGGGCGATCGACGGCATGTCGCGCATCTGGCTGGTCTCGTGGGCCTGCGGGACCCTCGGCTGGCTCCTGCTCCTCAGGGCGGGCTGGTCGTGGCGGCTGAACCGCTTGCTGGCGCGGGACTACTGCGACAAGCGTGTGGCAATTGCCGGCCATTCGTTCGACGCCGTTCGCGAAGCCGCGCGCCGGATGGAACATGAAACCGGTAATCAGCAGCGCGTCGTCTGCACTTCACTGCTGCCCAGCGATGAAGCCTTTGGAACGGACGGCGCGCAACGGCGTCAAGCGATCGACGCCCTCGAAGTTAAGATCCGCGACGGCGGCGTCGACTGTATCTACGTGATCGACGATGTATCCAGCAGCCAGGCGATTTCGGAATTGGTCAGCCGCCTGTCGCGCACGGCGGTGGAAGTTGCGATTATTCCGCAATTGGGCATATTCGCGGATCGCGCAATCGGAGTTGGACGCGTCGGAACGATCCCTGTCATTCAAATTGCTCGCAGGCCTATTTCGGAAATGGGCGCTTTTGTAAAACGCTGCGAAGATTTAATATTGAGCACGGCCGGTCTTATCGTGACAGCGCCGTTGCTTTTGCTGATCATGGTTGCCATCTGGCTCGAGTCAAAAGGACCCGTGTTCTTCCGCCAAAGCCGAATCGGGTTTCAAGGCCAGGAATTCAGGATTTGGAAATTCCGGACAATGTATCACGAAATGCGGGATGAGTCTGCCTCCCAGCAGACTCAACGCAACGACCCGAGAGTGACCAGAGTTGGCGCGGTTCTGCGCTCGACGAGCCTCGACGAACTCCCGCAGCTTTTCAATGTGTTAGCAAACCAGATGTCGCTGGTTGGTCCTAGGCCGCATGCCCGGGGAATGCGGACCGAAGACCGCCCGTTGGAAGAATTGGTCAGCGAGTACAGTTTGCGTTACCGTTTCAAACCAGGACTGACTGGACTTGCGCAAGTTAACGGTTTTCGAGGCAATGTCGATTCCCGCGAGAAACTTCGCCAGCGCGTTCGTTACGACCTTATTTATATCGATACCTGGTCGGTTCTCTTGGACATCAAGATTATCGTCAAGACCATGCTTTTGGTGTTCCAGGACCGCAATGCATTTTAGCCACACTCGTCGAATTGTGGCCGCTGCGACTGTTTGAACGCTGTTGTCTGGCGGAAGCGCACGACATAACTCCGCTGACTGTGTTGGAAGCCTTTCCGAAAGGGTTGCGACGCGTCCGCTGGGCCAACGACGCCCGACCGAATCGTGGAAAGCTGCGTCATGAAGTTAGCGCTCGTCGTCGGCACCCGGCCAGAAGCGATCAAAATGGCCGGATTGGTATTCGAGCTGCGCAAGCAGAGCGCCATCCAGTGGCACCTGTGCGCGACCGGTCAACACGGCTCGATGTTGGACGAGACGTTGACCGACCTTGGTCTGGAGCCGCATTCGAAACTGGACATCATGGGATCGGCGCGCGGGCTGCCAGCGGTTACGGCCCGTTCGATCGAAGAACTTTCTGCGGTCGTGGCCGAGGTCAAACCCGATTGGGTGCTCGTGCAGGGCGACACCACGACGGCGTTGGCGGGCGCGCTCGCCGGGTATTATCATAAGATCCCGGTCGGTCACGTCGAAGCCGGGCTGCGGACCGGGAACAATTACAGCCCATGGCCCGAAGAGGGCAACCGGCGCATGATCGCGGCGTTGACGACCCTCCATTTTGCACCGACGGAAAAGTCGCGCGGGAACCTGCTGGCTGAGGGGATCGACGCGTCCGCCATCGAGGTGACGGGCAACACCGTGATCGACGCCCTGCTGGTTACCGAAGGGCGGCTTGCATCCGATCCGGCAGCGGCGGCACGACTCCAGAACCAGTTTTCGTGGCTCGATACCAACAAGCGGCTGGTGGTTGTGACCGGCCACCGGCGGGAGAATTTCGGGCACGGGCTTGAACAGATCTGCCTTGCATTGCGCGATCTTGCCGAGCGCAGCGACATCGAAATCGTCTATCCGGTGCATCTCAACCCCAGCGTGCGCTCAGCGGTGAACGGTATTCTCAGCGACCGCGCCGGCGTCCATCTGATTGAACCGCTTTCGTACACGGCGTTCGTCTACCTTTTGATGCGTTGCCATCTGATTCTGACCGACTCTGGAGGAATTCAGGAAGAGGCGCCGAGCCTCGGCAAGCCCGTCCTCGTGTTGCGCGACACCAGCGAGCGGCCCGAGGCGGTGGCTGCCGGTGTTTGCGAAATCGTCGGCACGCGGCGGCAGGACATCGTCGCGGCCGCCAACCACTTGCTGGACGATGAAAGCGCATACGCGGCCCGCGCCCGGCGGGTCAACGTGTACGGCGACGGACGTGCCGGATCAAAAATCATAGAGCGGTTGTTGCAGCAATGAAATCAAAACCATTCGATACGGCCTCCGTTATCGGGCTCGGCTATGTCGGCTTGCCGACAGCCGCCGTCCTCGCGAGCCGCGGACTAAGCGTCATCGGCGTCGACATCAATGCGAAAGCCGTCGAAATCATCAACACGGGGGCGAGCCTCATCGTCGAGCCCGACCTCGATGTCGTGCTGCAGGGCGTGGTCGCGGCGAAACGCTTGCGGGCGGTGATGACGCCGGAACCGGCGGACGTGTTCGTGATTGCCGTACCGACCCCGGTCCACAAGGACAACCGGCCCGATCTGAGCGCTGTCGAGGCGGCTATGCGCTCGATCGCGCCGGTTTTGAAGAAGGGAGACCTCGTGATCCTCGAGTCGACCTCGCCGGTTGGAACCACGGCGCGCATGTCCGAACTGGTCGCCCAGTTGCGGCCCGATCTGACCTTTCCCCAGCACGCCCCAAACCAGTCGGATATCCGAATGGCGTACTGCCCAGAGCGGATCTTGCCGGGCCAAACGTTGCGCGAGTTGATCGATAATTCGCGGACCGTCGGTGGGCTCGATACGGTCAGCGGAGATCTCGCCTGCGAGTTCTACAGGATCTTCACGAAGGGCCACCTTTCGAAGACCACGGCCTCCACCGCGGAATTCGTCAAACTTGCGGAAAACTCCTACCGCGACGTCAACCTCGCCTTCGCCAACGAACTGTCGATGCTGTGCGACCGGCTCGACGTGGATGTGTTCGACGTCATCGCTGCCGCAAACCTCCATCCTCGTGTCGACATCCTGCGTCCAGGCCCAGGCGTCGGCGGTCATTGCATTCCGGTCGACCCGTGGTTCATCATCGATGCGTGGCCAGAAAAGGCGCGGATCATCCGCACGGCACGCGAGGTCAACGAGGGCAAGACCGGTTTCGTCGTTGAGAAAGTGCGCCAGCGCGCGGGCCGCTTCAAAGATCCGGTCATCGCGCTGCTGGGGCTTGCCTACAAACCCGACGTGGACGATCTGCGCGAAAGCCCCGCGCTCCATATCGTCGAACAGCTGGCGAGCGAGAACGTCGGCCAGTTGCTGGTCGTCGAACCCTTCATCGACGAACTGCCGCCGTCCCTTCGCGGATGGAACAACGTCAGGTTCTCGACGATGAAGACTGCGCTTGCCGAGGCAGATCTCGTGGTCGTTCTGGTTGGTCACGCGGAATTTGCGCGCGTCAAAGACAAGGAAATTGCCGAGAAGGCCATTATCGACACCGTCGGCTTGTGGCGTTTCCGGAAGGACTTGGACTGAGCCACGGGACGAGACCGGATGGGGAGAACAGGGCCGTGGGACGTGCAGGCGAGGGGCGTGCACGCGAGGCCGCCGCCTTGGTCGCCGTTCACCTCCTCATTGCCTACCGTGCCGTGAATAAAACGGGCTAGAGAAAATTCCGATCCTCTGGAATCGGAATTTTGCTCTAGGTTCTTGATTTTGTCGCATTTTCATCTTCATGGAGCGAGGCTTCGCCGTCTTCATGCAGCGAGGCTTCGCCGTCGACGACGAACCGGTATCCACTTCGTCGGAAAATGCTCTAAGTTCTTGATTTTGTCGCATTTTCATCTTCATGGAGCGAGGCTTCGCCGTCGACGACGAACCGGTATCCACTTCGTCGGAAAATGCTCTAGAGCATGTTCATCTCAGGCTGAATCAATAGGGATTCCCAAATCAGCTGCGATCTGATTCAAGCTGCATGCTGGAGGCGGAGGCCAGCATGCATGGCTCGACCCTATTCCCTCGATCTTCGTGAGCGTGTCGTGG
>JANXVY010000099.1 GCA_025351425.1 Hyphomicrobium sp. | reverse complement strand
AGGAAGGCAAGAGCACGAAGCATCGACGCGATGGCCGACGCCATCCGTGAGAGCCTGCCGCGTTTCCTGCCCGATGAGTGCCGGAACTACTTCACCAACTCAGGCTACGCTTCCATTTGAGGTGAACGCGCTCTAGAGCATTTTCCGACGAAGTGGATACCGGTTCGTCGCAGAAAATACGACCAAATCAAGAACCTAGAGCAAAATTCCGGTTCCCTAGGATCGGAATTTGCTCTAGCCGTCACACCGTGGAGCGAGGTCTGTAAACCGCCATGAGCGATCTGGACGACATCTACAACACGCGCATCCTGGAACTGGCCGCGGCCATCCCGCGGACTGAGCGGCTCGCCGATCCGCAGGCGACCGCTTCGGCCCGTTCGCGGCTGTGCGGGTCCGAGGTCAGCGTCGACGTCAGTGTCGCCAATGGGCGCGTCGGTGCGTTCGGGCAGAACGTGAAGGCCTGCCTGCTGGGGCAGGCGGCGGCATCCGTCGTCGGGCGGGAAATCGTGGGGTCTACGCCGGCCGAATTGCGTCAAGTCCGCGAGACCATGCGGGCCATGCTCAAGGAGGGCGGTCCGCCGCCCGGTGGCAAGTGGGCCGACCTCGCCGTGCTAGCGCCGGTGCGCGACTACAAGCATCGCCACGACGCGGTGATGATCATCTTCGACGCCGTCTCCAAGGCGCTGGACGAAATCGATGCGAAAGCGGCGGTCGTTTAGGAGCTTTCCGTGCCCGTCATCAAAGATCCCTTGGCGCTGCCGCCCCCGCTGCCAACGAATTATCCAGCCCAAAGGCGGAACGGCGTCATTGCAGTCCGGCGCAAATCGGGGGAGCCCAATCCGTGATCGACGGCTTGCGAGCGGGTGCGGCCATGCTGCTCAAGGCGCCCATCCATCTCTACCAGTGGACGCTGCGGCCGTGGCTCGGCTGGCCGTGCCGGCATCTGCCGACCTGTTCGGACTATGCGCTCGCCGCCATCGACAAGAACGGAGCCTGGAAGGGCTTCTGGCTGACGGTATCGCGGCTCGCGCGCTGCCAGCCATGGGGCACCCACGGCTACGATCCGGTGCCAGACTTAAGCCGCGTCCGCCATCCCCTTTATGCCGCCTACCGCTATGGCCGCTGGACGGACCGCCATCTCTAGCGCCGTATCGGCGTGGAAGGCTGCAACCGCGGGCGCAACGCCGTGGCCGAAGTAGACGGCCGGCGCGAGAAAACCCTGCACGCCTTCGGCAAGTTCTGTCAGGCCGTCGAAGGCGCGCTTGGCGACGAATTCGAAGCACTGGATGTCCCACATCCCGGCGCCTTCGTATTTCTGGCCCGCCATCAGGGTCTTGACCGTGATTTCGGGGCAGGCATCGTTGCGGATGAAGTTCGCCAGCATGCGGGCCAGCGGGGGGCTCGCCTGCAGACCGCCGTCCGTGAAGCCGGTCGAATAGGCGGTGCGCTTGAACAACGTTTCATTGCCGAAATGCTCCAGCAGGAACGCCTTCGCCTTCGGCTCGATCTCGGCCTTGACTTCGATCATCGGCCGAAGTTTGCCGTGGACCTGCTGCATGCTCTTTGCGATCGAAAGTCGCTGCGCGGTCGTTGGAGCCGTCATGGGGACAAAGCCTTTGCTGGATTGACGCGCTGCAGAAGCAGGCCCGCCGAACTTACCCTCCAATTGGTTTCGAACCTGTGTGGGGGGCACGGACAATTTTAAGGAAGTCCGGCCGGCTGCCGTGGTAAAGATCCCCGCCGGCTGGTTGGGGAAGATCGGATATGCAGGCGTTCCTGAATTTCTTGCAAACTCACAAGTCTTACGTCGATGCGGCAACTGCCATCAGTGCCGTCGTCAACATCGTGGGGTGGTGTTGTGGCTTCGTTTTCCTCATCCGTGCCATGCGGGCCAACGCGATACACAGCGTTTCCGTCGGGCCCTTCAGCGTCAAGATGCAGGAAGCGGCCGTCGAAGCTACGGCAAGCGCCGCGCGCGACTGGAACGCCAAGACCGATCAAAAGGTCGACGTTCCAAGGATTCGCGCGACCGTAGGACGGGCGTTCGAGGCGGAGACAGCCGATAACCTGATCGGCAAGTCCATCCTGTGGGTCGACGATAACCCCAGCAACAATGAGTTGGCGGTTCGGGCGCTGCGTAAATTTCAGCTCGACGTAGAGCAGGCGACGAGCACGGAGCTGGGGCTTAGCGCCATGCAGCGACGCCATTTCGATCTCATAATCTCGGATATGGGCCGCGGTCAGAACATGCGCGCAGGTTACGAACTGCTTGCGGCGGTCCGCAGCCAGGGTAATCGTGTACCGTTCTTGATCTTTGCCGGGTCTGACCTGCCCAAGTTCCGCCGCGAGGCCGAGGCCTTAGGGGCGCAACTCTCCACCAACGACATGCTCGAATTGGTGGATCAAGTGATAAACCATCTGGGCCATTGAGACGTGACCGGCCTTACCCCCGTCCAAAGCGCGGCCTCAGTGGACGAAGCTGAGGTAGGACGAAATCGCGTCGATCTCGGTCGCCGAAAGGCTGGATGAAACAGCCGGCATCGGCGCGAGAGCGGCGGCATGATAGCCTTCGTTCCACTGTTCGAGCTTGCGCTTCAGGTAGCGGTAGGACAACCCGCCGAGGCGCGGGATCGCACCGACGCCCTGTCCATCAGGACCATGGCATATCGCGCACGAGGGAATGTTCGAACCCGCCGAACCTTCCCGATAGAGCGCGGCGCCGGTTTCCACCGTGCTGCGATTGCCGTCGTTGGCCGGTTCGGCGTGCAGGCCTGAGAAATAGTCCGAGATCTCGTGCGCAGCTTCCGGCGTGACGGTGTTCGCCGCGCCCCACATCACCTGTTTTGAAAGCGGGTTGTCGCGCGAGTGGGCCTTGAAGTTCAGGATCTGGTTGACGACGTATTCGGCGCGCTGGCCCGCAAGCCGTGGCGCTGTCGTGTACCCCTGGAGCGATGGACCGTGACACCAGGTGCAGTTGTTGTCAGACAGGACCTGCCCAGGGCTACGGCCTCGATCATCGGTAGCGAACGCTGCTGCCGATGCCGAAACAATGGCTAAGATCGCGAGTGCCGGCGGTATGAGCTTCATGATCTGGCCAGTTGTTACTTCAAGGAGTTGAGATAGGCGGACACGGCCTGGACTTGCGTCTTGGACATGCTGCCGGCGATCGACTTCATGACGGCGGAGCTATCGACAGTGGCCGGGTCCTGGCCGCGGTCCCGGCTCCAGCCGAGCAACTGCTTTTGCGTGTAGGCTGAGAGCTGTCCGGCGAGTCGGGGCGAGGGACCTGCGCCCATCCCGGTCGGGCCGTGACAGGCGACGCACGCCGGGACATTGGTCTCCGGCACGCCCTCTTCGTAGATCTTTCTGCCCGTGCCCGCGTGCTCGGACGAGCCTCGTCCCACCACAGGAGGGTTGAGGCCATTGAAATGAGCAGCTAACGCAGCCCGCATGGAAGGCTTCAAAGCGTGTACGCGCGACATGCGGACCGGAATTGAGCGGTCGCGCCGCAACTCGGCGAAGGCCCGCAACTGGTTTTCCAGGTACTCTGGCGTCTGTCCGGCGAGGCGCGGCATCGTGTAGAATCCGCGGTAGCCGCGGCCGGAAGGGCCGTGACAGTACGTGCAGTATTCCACCTTGGCGTTCAGTGCGCCTCTACCGGTCGAGGGGCTGTCTAGATCACCGGCTCGCCCCAATGCGGGGAAGGCCATAGCGAAAACCAGGGCAGACGCTGCTAATTGCATTCGAACGGGTTTCATAGTCTGGACCCTGCGTTGATCATTTTGGACACCGGAGTAGATCGTAAAATCGTCCGATTTTCCTAGGCGCAATCTTAAAGTATCGGTCGTGCTACCGGCAGCCAAGTCGCGATCTGAGTTAGCTGAAGTGATGGGTCAGTACGCTGTCCACGAATAGAGCCAGACTGCATCATCGTCTTTCGCATTCCGGCCATTGCCGTCGTAGTTTACGCTGGCGCCGTTCGTTTTTTCATAGTGCGTGAACTGGACACCCAGACGGGTGTTGAGCCAGGGCCAGAGTGCAGGCCCGCCGTGGCTCCAGGGCGAATACCCAAGGTCCAAAATTTCGCCTCGCGAATTTGCTTGTCCAACGTTGCCGCCGAAAAAGCCGAAGTCCGTGGTGCTATGAGTGTCGAAGTATCCAAGCGTTATCGAATATGTAGAGTCGTAGGCGTAAGTGGCCGAAACATTCAGCTCCGACAACCGGTTCTTGAAGTTATCCGGCGGAGGCGCTGCACCCGGATCAAGCGCCAATGCGTTATTTGCCACATCCGCCGTTCCGCCAAGTCGCAGCCATTCTTGAATGTAGCTCGCCCTCAGGGTGACGAAATGCTTGCCGTCCAAATATTGGATCTGTGAGTCGATGCCCACGTCGGTGTAGTGGTCCCGGCGCGTGATCTGCGTAATATCGGGCTTCATGTCCGCGATCAGTCCGAATGCCCCGACCATAAATGAGTAAGGGCCGATGTTCTTTTCGACCGCGATACGGCCGTAAGGCGCAAGCCCGTCGAGAGCCGTCGTATTGTCTCCCAGGCCGAGGACATTTTGCGTCTTGCGGTCCAGCGACTTGTAAGCCCCGATCGTAGCGTAGAACATGTTGTTGACGAACACATAGGCGCCCGCGCCGCCGACAGTTCCACCCAAGCCGCCATCGATCAAAGGCTTAACGGGAGGGCCGCCGCCGCTGAAGGTGCTCGCCTGCCATCCGCCGCCGGGGATGCGCCAGGCCGGCGTGGTGTTCCAGACATCTTCGAGCGTCGGGTTGTTGTTCGCGTAGAACCCATAAAGGATGTCGGTGCCCGCCAGCCGGGTGCGGTCGGCGTAGCGCAGCTCGGTATTGTCGAGCGCGTAGACGTCGTTGCCGCGGGCGTAGGTGACCTGCATGAACGCGCCGAGCTTGCAATAAATCTGGCCACCTAAAAACAGGCTCGCCACCTCGATCGGCATGGCGTTGTCGTTGACCTTCAAACCAGCGTCGCCCGGCAGGCCACCGGTGGCCTGATCCCGGTTTTGCGGTAGAGACGGCAGGTCTTTTTGAAGATGCGTGAAACCTGAGACCACCATCATCGACAGCGGGATCTGGCGGTTATTGTCGGCCGTCACACCCGATTCAGGCACGTCGTTGCAGCGCGTGCCTCCGGCCGTGTAGCCGTTCAGCTTGAATTCACGGCCGAACGGCGTCAGCTGGGCATACGCGCCGTTGTGGCAGGTGGCGCAGGGCTGTCCGGTCTGACGGGCAAAGGAAGGAAGCGCCGAAACCGGCCTGGGGCTCAGCGCGCCGCCAACCAAAACAATCAAAGCCGAAAGGACAGCGCCTGCTGCAATCTTGAGTTCCGGCGTCAACGTCCCGGCTTGGCCATTTGCAACTTGGTTCGCCATCATTGAAAAATCCAATTCCGTAGGCTTCGCAACAGTCTTGTAATACCAACGATAAATGATTCTTCGGGGTGTTTCCGTCTGGTGTTCGCCGCGTTGCCGACCTAAGTCAGCTTTTTATGGGGATCCGGAAAGTGTTGCGCGTTTATCACGAAACCGTTTGCGCTAAAGACCACGCGGAAATACGAGTCTGGCCCTTATTTAGTCCCCGCGTTCGAAAAATTATTCGAGCGTGCTCAGATAAGCGGCGACGGCCTTGATCTGCGGTTCGGTGAGGCCATGGGTGATCGGCTCCATGATGGCGGACGAATCGGGGTTCTTGGCGTCCTGGCCGCGCTCGGTGTTCCAATGGGTGAGCTTGTTGAAGATGTAGTCGTGGAGCTGTCCTGCGAGCCGCGGGAACTGGCCTTCGCCCTTGGCCTGCGGGCCATGGCAGCTGGCGCACGCCGGAACATCTTTCGCCGCAATGCCCTCGTCGAAGATCTTTTTGCCTTCCGGCACGAGGTCCTTAGGTGCGCCGCCCAGTGGCTTGGGGTTGAGGTCCTTGAAGTATTTGGTGAGGGCGATCAGCATGCCGGGGCTGAGGGCGTGCGAGACGTTGGCCATGATCTTGTTCTGGCGGCGGCGTTCATCGAAGGCCTTCAACTGGTTTTCCACGTAGTCGGGCTGCTGCCCGGCGAGGCGTGGCATGATCGAGGCCCCCCGGAAGCCTTCGCCGTTCAGGCCGTGGCACGTCTTGCAGTACAAGACCTTGGTGTCGAATTCCTGCTTCGAGGGCGCCGCGGGCTCCGCCGCGCTTGCGACACCGGCCGTGGCAAAGGCGACGGAAATCGCGATCATTTGTGTGCTGAAATACTTTCCAATCACCATCATAATCCACCTTTTGATTTTCAAGTTATCTCGCGGCAATTCCGAAACGGCGCACCGATTCACATCACACACGCATGCGCGTTTCACTGTCAATCGGTTCTTGTTGGGAAATGATTTGGGACAGTGGGCTGAGCGAATAAAAGATGGATTGCCGTTGAATGGGCTTCATCAGGCATGCCAGGGCGTGCAGGCGGTTGCCTTGACAGTGTCCCTATCCTGGCGGCAAAAGCTGCGTCTTAACCCTTACCTGCGTGGTAGGCAGAGAGTGAGAGGAGACGACCATGGCTGTTGAAGCCCGCGATATCGTTTTGACCATGCCCGACGGGGCGATGCGGACAATCAAGGCAGGCCAGACCGGGCTCGAGGTCGCCAAGTCGATCTCGCCGTCGCTCGCCAAGCGCACCGTGGCGATGGTGATTTCTGGAAAACTCTCCGACCTTGCCGACCCCATAACGCAAGATGCCACGATCAAGTTCGTGTCGCGCACCGATCCCGAAGCGCTCGAACTGATCCGCCATGACGCCGCGCACGTGATGGCGGAAGCCGTGCAAGCTATCTGGCCCGGCACGCAAGTGACGATCGGCCCCGTGATCGAGAACGGCTTCTATTACGACTTTGCAAAGGCCGAGCCCTTCCAACCCGAAGACCTCGCAAAAATTGAAAAGGCGATGGCGGCCATCATCGCCAAGAACGCAGCCTTCAGCAAGGAAGTGTGGACCCGCGACCAGGCGAAGGCGTTCTTCAAAGACAAGGGCGAGACCTTCAAAATCGAACTTGTGGACGCGATCCCTGACGATCAGAACCTCAATATCTACAAGCAGGGCGTCTGGCTCGACCTGTGCCGCGGTCCGCACATGACGAGCACGGGCCAGATCGGCAAGGCGTTCAAGCTCACGCGGTTTTCCGGCTCCTATTGGCGCGGCGACAGCAACAACGCGCAGCTGCAGCGCATCTACGGCACGGCGTGGGCCAGCGAAGACGACCTCGCCGCTCACCTGAAGCAGATCGAGGAAGCCGAAAAGCGCGACCACCGCAAACTCGGCCGCGAGATGGATCTGTTCCACTTCCAGGAGGAAGCGCCCGGCTCCGTGTTCTGGCATCCCAAGGGCTGGACGTTATTCCAAACCCTGATCAACTATATGCGGCGGCGCATGGAGAAGGCCGGCTACGTCGAGGTCAATTCGCCCGACTTCATGGACAAGAAGTTCTGGGAGCTGTCGGGTCATTGGGAGAACTACTCCCACCATATGTTCGTCACCGAGACGGAAGACGGCCGCACCTACTGCTGCAAGCCGATGAACTGCCCTGGCCACGTGCAGATCTTCAAGAACGGCCTCAAGAGCTATCGCGACCTGCCGCTGCGTATCGGCGAATTCGGCAAAGTGCATCGCTACGAGCCGTCGGGCGCGCTGCACGGCCTCTTGCGCGTGCGCCATTTCACGCAAGACGACGCCCACGTCTTCATCACTGAAGACCAGATCATGGACGAGTGCCTCAAGATCAACGATCTGATGCTCTCGATCTACGATCACTTCGGGTTCTCCGACATCGTAATCAAGCTCTCGACGCGGCCCGAAAAGCGCGTCGGGTCCGATGAGCTTTGGGACAAGGCGGAAAAAGCGCTCGGCGACGTGCTGGACGAGGTGAAACGCACCTCCGGGAACCGCAATATCAAGACCGAGGTTAACCCGGGTGAGGGTGCATTCTACGGTCCCAAGCTCGAATACGTGCTGAAGGACGCCATCGGCCGCGACTGGCAGTGCGGCACCACCCAGGTCGACTTCAACCTCGCGTCAAGGCTTGGCGCGTTCTACATCGACGAGCATTCCAACAAACGCACACCTGTGATGATCCATCGCGCGATGTTTGGGTCATTGGAGCGCTTCACCGGCATCCTGATCGAGAACTTTGCGGGCGCCTTCCCGCTGTGGCTTGCGCCGTTGCAGGTCGTCGTATGCCCCATCGTGTCGGACGCTGATGACTACGCCAACGAGGTCGCCAACGCCTGCAAGTCGGCCGGTCTACGCGTCGAGACCGACCTGCGAAACGAGAAGATCGGGTACAAGATCCGCGAGCACTCTCTAAAGAAGGTGCCCATCATCCTGACGGTCGGCAAGCGCGAAGCCGAAGAAAAGTCCGTCGCCATCCGCCGCTTCGGCAGCCAGGACAACACAGCGATGAGCCTCGCCGATGCCGTCGCAGCCCTCGCAAAAGAAGCCACGACCCCCGACCGGGTGTCGGCCGGGTAGAGGCAACCGTTTAGTCGCCGCAACCGGGACCTTATGCGCGACGCTAGCCCGTTCGCTGATGAAACGTGTCTTTCACCCCACCTTCGCGAGCGCCTGTTCCAGGTCGGCGATGATGTCGGCCTTGTCTTCGATGCCGACCGAGAGGCGGATCACTTCGTCGCCGGCGCCTGCCGCCGTGCGCTGGGCGTCGGTCAGCTGCCGGTGCGTCGTCGAGGCGGGGTGGATCACCAGCGAGCGCGTATCCCCTATATTGGCCAAAAGACTGAACAGGCGCAGCTCGGAACACAGCCGCTTGCCCGCTTCATAGCCGCCCTTCAGTCCGAACGTGAACACCGCGCCCGCGCCCAGTGGACACAGTTTCTGCTGCAAGGCGTAGGACTTGTTGCCCGGCAGCCCGGCGTAGTTCACCCACGACACGCCTGGGTGTTTTTCGAGATACTGGGCGACCGCCAGCGCGTTCTCGCAGTGCTTCGCCATGCGTAAGGGGAGCGTCTCGATGCCGGTCAAGATGAGAAACGCGTTCATCGGCGAGATCGCGGGGCCGAGGTCGCGCAGACCCATCACGCGGCAGGCGATGGCGAACGCGAAGTTGCCGAAGGTTTCCGCGAGCCGCATGCCGTTATAGGATGCATTCGGTTCGACCAGCGTTTTATAGCGGTGCTTCGCGCCCAGCCAATCGTAAGTGCCGCAATCCACGATGACGCCGCCGATCGAATTGCCGTGGCCGCCCATGAATTTGGTCAGGCTCTCCACCACGATGTCAGCGCCGAATTCCTTGGGGCGGCATAGATAGGGTGACGCCATGGTGTTGTCGACAATGAAGGGGATGCCGTGCGCCTTGGCAATGGCCGCGATCGCGGGCAGGTCGGCGATGATGCCGCCGGGGTTGCAGATCGACTCGCAGAAGATCGCGCGGGTTTTCAGTGTGATGGCGCGTGCAAAGCTCTCCGGATCGGTGCTGTCGGCCCACACGACGTGCCAGTCGAACTTCTTGAAGGAGTGGTTGAACTGGTTGATCGAGCCGCCATACAGCTGGCGGCCGGCGACGAATTCGTCGCCCGGTTCCATGAGCGTGTGAAGGGCTAAAAATTGGGCAGCGTGACCAGACGCCACGGCCAGCGCGGCGGTGCCGCCTTCGAGCGCTGCGACCCGGCTTTCCAGCACGGACTGTGTGGGATTGGTGATACGCGTATAGATATTGCCGAAAGCTTCCAGTCCAAACAGGCTGGCTGCGTGGTCGGCGTCGTTGAACACGAACGATGCTGTTTGATAAATCGGCGTGACGCGGGCGCCGGTCGAGGCATCGGGCGCGCTGCCGGCATGCACGGCAAGGGTTGCAAATCTCGGGGTCGCCGCGGTCATTCATGCCTCCATCAAGGGTGATCAAGCCCTGATGAGGAGGCAAAATTGACGGGTTCGTCAACTCATAGTGTAAGCAGTCGTGACGTGCATGCGAGGCGCAAGATCACGTCTAAGTCGTCAGGCCTTCGCCATCAGGCCAGCGCGGGCGCAACCCCATCTGGCGACTTGCCAATCTGGGTGAAATTCGACCCATTTGGCGATTTCGATTTGACCGTCGAACATGCACTGGTGTGGCGTGACGTTTTGTTCGGCGAAATTCAGGCGCACGTCTTTGCAGCGGCCCGGATCCGTAATGAGGCAAACAGACATGACAAGTTCGATCATGGAAGTCCCCGTAAGTTATAAGCGGCCCGTACCATACGGGTCGCGGATACCTCGGAGCGGATCGTCCCTTTTCGTCGCGTTTCTTGTTTACAACGGTAGTCTACGCGGCACTTTTTTCGTCTGATTAAAAGCTAGGCGTGATTCGGGATTGCTACAAGTTTGAACAAGAGGCACTTTTTGCCATTTTTTCAGTCAAGTGACTGGAGTGTGTCTAACGTGTGTCACTCAGGTTCGCACCCACCCGTTAACGCATGCTGAATATGCAGGGATCCATCAGTAATTCTATTAGGGATCGATTTCGCCCTGCGCTGCTTCATAGACTTCGAAGGCCGCTCCCGCATTCAGCACGGCGATCGCAACACCAACGACAATGTCGGGCCAGATAGATCCGGTGAGTGCGGTTGCCCCGCCGGCGGCGATCATTGCGATATTCGCCGCCATATCGTTGCGGGCGGAAAGAAAGGCGGCTTTCGACAAGCTGCCGCCTGTATGGCGAACTTTCGCCAGCAGGTAGGCGCAATATCCGTTGACGAGCAGAGCACCGAGCGCCGTCAGCGTCAGCTGCAAGGGATCGGCGGGCGTTGGGTGGTTGAGTTTCTCCCAGATGGTCCAGAGCGCAGCGAGGCTTGGCGCCATCAGCAGCGCGACAAACCCGAGTCCCACCGCGCGCCGGTAAGCAGCGGTCAGGCCGAAGGCTGCGAGCACCAGCAGGTTGACGCTCGCGTCTTCGAGGAAATCGATGCTGTCTGCATAGAGCGACACTGACCCGATTGCGTGGGCGACCGTGAATTCGACGCTGAAATAGGCCAAGTTCAAAATCGCAACGGTCGTGACCGTCCGGCGCAGCAAGGCGGTTGCGGTCAGCGGTGTCATTGGCACAAGGTTCTCCCTGCGGCCGCAACACGGCCAGCGCGCCCTGGTTAGACGAGAGGCGCGGCTCACGCCAGTCTCGCGCTGTTCCAGGCAGCGGGCTTCGGCAGTGCCGAAGTATCCCCGTTGCGCCTCGTCACTCCAGTGTGCATCGTCGCGCCGCCCCTCAAGCCAGCCGCAAGAGCGTTCTTATGCCCGCCTTTTTACCTGCCGCATGCCAGATCACCTTGTTCCAAGCTTTGATCGAGGCCCGTAAGGTTCACGGTGGCGGCCGCGTGATCCTGTCGGACGCCGAGGGAACCCAGCTCACCTATGATCAACTTATCTTGAGTTGCCTCGTGTTGGGGCGGAGGCTCACCAAAACCGGCGTGTCGGGCAAAACGACCGCGCTGATGCTGCCAAACGTGCCTGGGCTCGTCATCGCGGCTTTGGGGCTAAATGCTTTTGGCGAGCCGTGCGCGCTGCTCAACTACACGGCGGGGTTGCGCAACCTGATGTCGGCCTTGAAGACCGGGAACCTCGGCCGCGTCGTCACCTCGCGGCGGTTCATCGAGAAGGCGAACCTGGGCGAACTCGTCGATCAGCTGAGTGCGACGGACATCGCGCCCGGCCAGCGGGTTTCGTTCGAGTATCTCGAAGACGTGCGCAAGCAGATCAGCTGGGGGGACAAGCTGCGCGGAACGCTAACCTTGCCGTTCGTGCGCAACTTTCCATCTCTCTTCGCGGGTCGCAGCGACGAACTAGCTGTGCTGCTGTTCACCTCGGGCACGGAGGGTGTGCCGAAAGGCGTCGCTCTCACCAACGCCAACATCGTTGCCAATGCCCGGCAAATCTTTGCTCACGCTGACGGGCATCTCAAACCTACCGATACGGTGCTGAACCCGTTGCCCATGTTCCACTCGTTCGGGCTGACGGCCGGGACCTTGATGCCCCTCTTCAATGGCATGCCGGTGATCCTATACCCCAGTCCGTTGCATTACCGGGAAATTCCAAAGCTGATCCGCGAGGCCCGGCCAACGGTTCTGTTTGCCACGGATACGTTCATGGCCGGATACGCGAAGGCTGCGAAGCCGGGCGATCTCGACAGCCTTCGATTCGTCGTCGCGGGTGCGGAGCGCGTGAAGGACGCCACCCGCGCTCTTTGGGCTGGCGCGAAGGCCGTCGTGCTGGAGGGGTACGGTGCGACGGAGTGCGCGCCGGTCATCGCGGTCAATGTGCCAGGCGCCATCAAGCCGGGCAGCGTCGGACGGGCGCTGCCGGGGATCGGTACGAAGCTTGTCCCTGTCGAGGGGCTCAGCGACGGTGGCCGGCTGCTGGTCAAGGGCCCCAATGTAATGGCGGGCTATATCGTCGCGAGAGCGCCCGGCGTAATCGAACGGATCACTGACGGCTGGCATGATACGGGCGATATCGTCACGGTGGAGGATGGATTCATCACCATCCGCGGCCGCGCGAAGCGGTTTGCGAAACTTGCGGGAGAGATGGTTTCTCTGGCCGCGGTCGAGAGCCTCGCGGCTGGGCTATGGCCGTCGTCGAATCATGTCGTCGTGGCGCTGCCTGATCCCAAGAAGGGCGAGCAATTGATTCTCGTGACCGATCATCCGGACGCTGAAAAAGAAGTGCTGCTTGCCTATGCCAAGAGCCAAGGCTTTCCAGAGCTGTGGGTACCGCGCGCCATTCTGATCGTGAACAGCATTCCGATGTTGGGATCGGGAAAAACTGATCTGCCGGCGACGCTGGAAATGGTGCGGCAAACCCGGGCGATGCTATAGTTCTGGAACCTTCCGGAACCCGCGTGCGTTGCACCAAAGGCACGCCTTAACCATATGCCGCGGTCGTGCCGCAACATCGTCTTGACCCGGCCTTCGTTCAGCGCCACCTCTGCGTTCATAGTGAGCGTTGAACAGGAATTTGCCGCGCCCATGGTGCAGCTTGGGCGTACGCCAAGCCCACACATCCGGCAAAGACGCCCGCCAGGAAAGACCATGACTATAGAGCCGTCCGAACCTATTACTCTTCGCTCGCAAGCGGTAGCGCCGTCTTGGGGTTGGGTCGTGCGGCGCGCGGTGTTCGGCCTCGTCGTGATGATCGCGGTGACCAGTGTCGCCGCTTATCTCGCCCATGCTTCGATCGAGACGACGGTCGAGCCGTCGGCTGCTGGCATAACGATCGGAACGCCGGCCGCAGCAATGCTCAAGTAATCGGCCATTCTTAAGTTTCCGCCCTCCGCGGCAAACCGTCTGGAAAGCGCCGCGTGCCACACTTCCGCTTGATCGGTTCGTCAGCGTATCGACGGGCAAAAGCAACCGGAAGGCTCATAAACTTGGCGGCACCCTCTCGAAGTCTCTGCGCTCTTATAGCGGCTGGTCTGGCCGCTGCATATACGTGCGCTGGGTTCGACGCGGCGTTCGCGCAAGCGCTGCCGGTGGTCGCAGATGCGTTGCAGCCGCCAGCGCCTCGTCCAGCGCAGCGCCCGCGTTCCTCGGGCGCGAAACTTGACCCCGCGTTCGCGCAAAAAATCCGCTTGCAGCGGATCAACGCGGTGCACAGCTGGGGCTATCAACTCGCCTCGCTCACGATCGAGAAAGCGCACCGCGCGCCGTACGATCTTCTGGTGGTCGACGCCACCACCGGCTTGGAGTCGGGCAAGCCCTTTACGCGCGCCGAGGTCGAGCGCCTGAAACAAGGGCCCGATGGCCGGCGCCGCATCGTGATCTCTTATCTTTCAATCGGCGAAGCGGAAGACTACCGCGGCGATTATTACGCCAAAGAATACATGGAAGAAGACGCTCCCGACTGGCTGATGAAGGAAAATCCGCAGTGGAAGGGCAACCGCCTGATCCGGTTCTGCACCGAAGGCTGGCAAAAAACTATTCTGGGCGATGAGCGCGGGCGCAATGTCTACGGGGGCGACGAGCCGTCGCCGCTGTTCCGGTTGCTGGAACTCGGGTTTGACGGCGTTTATCTCGACCGCGTCGACGTCTACAGCGAGATCTCTAAAGAATGCCCGGACGGCGCGAACAAGATGGTGGATTTCGTAGCCCGCCTCGCGGCCCGGGCCCGCAATGCCGATCCCAATTTCATGGTCATCCTGCAAAACGCCGAAGAACTGCTCGCGCATCCCAAAATGATCGAGACCATCGACGCGATCGCCAAGGAGAGCTTGTTTTTCGGCGGCGACATGGGGCAAGGCCGGAACAATGCGGCACAAACGGAAGTTATCTTGCGGTATCTGCGGCAGGCCAAAGCTGCCGGCCGGGCGGTGTTCGTCGTCGACTATGTGAACGACAAGTCGCGCAGCGGCGAAATGGTGAAGCGCGCGCGTGCCGAAGGATTTATACCATATGTAGGTCCGCGCAATTTGGCTCAGATGTGGTTGCCGGGAGAGCAATTTTGAGTGCCCGTTTTTTAGCGATAGTCGCGTCCACGGTTGTGCTGTTTGGCGCCGGTTTCGCCTTGGCCAAGCAGTCCACGCCCCATGAGCGCCGCCATCAGCTCATGGCCAAGGTGTCCAGCTGGGGCTATCAGCTGCAGAAGCTCGACTTGCCGGTGCTCTCGTCTTCGCCGTTTGATCTCCTCGTGATCGATCACGCACCCGACCGGGTCGAAAGCGTCGAACTCATGTTCCGCCCGAGCGAGATTGCCGCGCTCAAATCCAAGCCGGACGGGTCCCGGCGGCTCGTTCTCGCCTATATGTCGATTGGCGAAGCGGAGCGCTACCGGTTCTATTGGAACGACACGTGGATGGCGCCGGGTAACTGCGCCGCCTGGCTTGGTCCGGTCAACCCGCAATGGGCCGGCAACTATCCGGTCGAATACTGGCAGCCGTTCTGGCAGTCGCTCATCTTCGGCCAGTCGGACAGCTATGTGGACCGTGTGCTCGCCGCCGGGTTCGACGGGATCTATCTGGATCGCGCCGATGTCTACGAACAGCTCAAATCGCGACGGACCGCGCAGGCGGACATGAACGATTTCCTCGTTCGCCTGATGGATCACGCGCGTTCGATCAATCCGGAAGCGATCGTCGTGCTGCAAAACGCTGAAGAGCTCGTTCGCAACAAGGACGTGCGTTCGCGCCTCGACGGTATTGCCAAGGAAAGCCTGTATTTCAACGCGGACAGTGGGGGTAAGCCGACGCCGCCCGAAGATCAGGCGACTGTGCTCTCGGATTTGCGGCTCGAAAAAAAGGCTGGCGGCAAGGTCCTGGTGGTCGAGTATTTGGATGATCCGGCCAAGGCGGCTGCGGCGCGCCTCAAAGCCGGACACGAAGGATTTCTGATCCATTTCACCGAGCGCAGTTTGTCGACGCTCAATCTACTGGGGGCCGATATGCCCGTCGCCGCCAATCCGGTTTCCGCTGCGGTTTCTTCCATTGCGCCAGCTGGGGATCAACAGCTCCTTCGCGCCAGCCCTTGCGGTTGAGAGCATTCCTTGCCAAATCTCCGGCCAACTTCGGCAAAAGGTTGGCGGCATGGAAAGCATTCTCCTGATTTCGATCTTGTTCGCTGCCGCCATCATCGCAGGCTTGCGCCTGATGGCGACGCCCAAGAGTACGCCCGAGAGCGCCGACCCAGGAGCGAACCCCGTCATGAGCAAATCGCGCAAGACCGAAGCCGCTGCGATTGCGCCCGAGGCAGCCACCCCCGCAAGTTCTGAGCGCTCCATGATCCCGCGCACGGCTGCAGGCACCGGACTGTTCGAGGGCGTGCGCACTTGGGGGTATCAGCTGCAGCACGTTTCGGCAAAGGCAGTCGCCGCCTCACCGTTCGACCTGTTCGTGATCGACTATTCCAAGGACGGGTCCGATGAGAAAGCCTTCACCCCCGGCGACATTGCCCGCATGAAGGTCAAGCCCGACGGTTCGCGCCGCCAGGTCATCGCCTACATGTCGATAGGGGAAGCCGAGAGCTATCGCTACTACTGGAACCCGGAGTGGAGCGACAAGAAGCCCTCCTGGCTGCTGGACGAAAATCCGGACTGGAAGGAAAACTTCTCCGTCTGCTACTGGGACCCAGCCTGGCAGAACCAGTTCTGCGGAGCCCCTACCGCTTATCTCGACAAGATTATCGCGGCAGGGTTCGACGGCGTCTATCTCGACAAGTGCGACGTGTTCGAGGACCTGCAGGACCGCAACAAGAAGGTCGCCAAGTCGCGTCCCGACCTCGAGGGCGACATGATCAATTTCGTCGCCCGGCTGTCGCAATACGCCAAGGCGCGCAAGCCGGCGTTTGCCGTCATCATGCAGAACGCCGAAATCCTTCTGGAGCAGGAGCATCTGCGCGAAGCCATCGACGGCGTCGCCAAGGAAGCCCTGCTTTATGGCCTTCCGGGACCCGAACAACCCAATCCCAAGGACGAGGTGACGTTCTCGCACCGGGCGCTCGATCTTGCCATCGATGCCGGGCGAACTGTGTTCGTCGTCGAATATCTCGACGATGCCGCCAAGGTGATCGATGCCACCGTCACGCTCGACGGCTGGGGCTACCTCTCGACCATCTCTCCTAAGGCGCGTGATCTCGCGGCCGCCAACGTCGATCCCGCTGAGATCGTGTTCACGTCGTAAGTCCAGGCAAGACCCCGACCCCGCCCAGAGATGCTCCCCCCTTCAGTGCGGAGCGCGGCTCCGCCCGGACCCTCCCTCGACTAAAGGGCTTTCACGATCGTCCCCTCCCCTCTTGCGGGGAGGGGTAAGGGGTGGGGGCGGGCCGTCTCAAAGATCGTACGAACATCAGCTGCCAACGGCTCGGCGATCATCCTCGTGGACCCCAGGTCCACCGGGCGCGAACCCGACCCGCGGGCGGTCCCGCGCCCCGGCCGGAGCGCTCCCCTGCGGAGCAGGGCAAGCATCGAGAGCGCGTGAGGCCACAACAACACTTTTAACTTCACGGCGCGAGAGCGCTGCGAAGTTAAAAGCAGGGGGAGGAGCGGCGCGTTGTCCACGCGAAGCGTGGCGCTGCCACGACGCGGGCATTCCGATGTTGGTAGAAGCGATAAGACGCCGCTCCTTGCAAGATTTTAGGCCTACCCGTAGCTTTTAACACTCGCGGACACAGGAACTGCCCCCGTGCGGGTACG
>JANXVY010000064.1 GCA_025351425.1 Hyphomicrobium sp. | reverse complement strand
CGATGCGTATCGCGCAGCCAGCCAACTTAAGGTAGTGTGATTCTGAAAATGCGTGGTGCACTGCCGCCCGCGCCAGAAATGTTCTGACAACGACAACAACCACGCGAGAAAACTGAATGTCGCCCGCTTCCAATAAAATTGCGCTCTTTATCGATGGCGCGAATCTGTATGCAACCGCAAAGACCCTCGGCTTCGACATCGACTACAAGCGCCTGCTCGCCGTGTTCCGCCAAAAGGGTCAGCTCGTCCGCGCGCTTTACTATACGGCCCTGGCTGAAGATCAGGAATATTCGTCCATCCGGCCGTTGATCGACTGGCTCGATTACAACGGGTACACGATGGTCACCAAGCCGACCAAGGAATTCACCGACGCCACGGGCCGCCGCAAGGTCAAGGGCAACATGGATATCGAGCTTGCCGTCGACGCGATGCGGCTCGCCGAAAACCTCGATCACATCGTGCTGTTTTCGGGCGATGGCGATTTCCGCAGCCTCGTTGCCGCGCTCCAGCAAAAAGGCAAGCGCGTCAGCGTCGTGTCGACACTTCAGACCCAGCCGCCGATGGTTGCCGACGAGCTGCGCCGGCAGGCCGATCAGTTCGTGGATATCGCCGATCTCGAACAATTGATCTGCCGCGATCCAGCCCAGCAGCGTCCGCAGCGCGAGGTCCGTTCGTTCGCGCCACGGCCCGGCGGCAGTCAACCGCCCCGCGACGCTTCGTTTCACGACCGCGACGACGTGACTGAAGAAGCCTGATCTCCCGCATGTCACCCGCGCCTCGGGCGCATCCGTGCGGGCCCGAACCGGCGTCCGCGTGCTCCTTGTGTCCCAGGCTGTCCTGTTTTCTCGCCGAACAGCGGGTTCTTGAGCCCTATTGGCATAATGCGCCCGTTCCCTCGTTTGGCCCGGCGACAGCCCGCTTGCTGGTGGTTGGCCTTGCGCCTGGGATGAACGGCGCCAACCGGACCGGCCGACCCTTCACGGGCGACCATGCGGGCGTTTTGCTTTACGAGACGCTGCTGGCGTTCGGGTTCGCCAGCGGGCGCTATGATGCGCGGCCAGACGACGGGCTTTCGATGGCCGACTGCATGATAACGAATGCGGTCCGCTGTCTCCCTCCACTCAACAAGCCGACACCCGCCGAAATCAACACCTGCCGGCCCTTCCTAGCGGCGAGGATCGCGAGCCTGCCACGGCTCGCCGCGATCGTCGCGCTTGGCCGCATCGCCCACGACACGACGCTGGTCGCGCTCGGCCATAAACGCAGCGCGTTTCCGTTCGGCCATGGGGCGCGCCATGCGGTGGGACATGGGCTGCACCTTTTCGACAGCTATCACTGCTCGCGCTATAATACCAATACGGGTGTACTCACCCCGGCCATGTTCCGGGCCGTGTTTGCGGATGTGCGCGCGCATCTGACTGTTTCATAAGTCTTCAGTAAGTCCCCGGAGCCTGGGTCATGCGCCCCACGCGCAGACCTGACGCCGGCAGTTGCCGGTGATGGTCCCGACCGAACACTTCGCCGCCACGAACTTGCAGCTGCGGCAGCTGTAGGTCGAAATGCAGCCGCGGAATGCACCGCCCTTATTAAACTGGCACGTGCGCAGCGTCTGGCAGTTTCTCTGGCTATCGACCGATCCGGGCGCGCTTTGCGCCCACGCCTGCGCTGCCGGCCCCCCGAGGCAGACGACTGCGGCCAGAAACACGGGCCACCGCGTGCCATGCGCCTTTGCTCTCATCGGGGCTCTCCTGGGTGCTTGTTTGTCCGTTCCAAACGTGGACGTATTTTTCAAACGCTACCAAAAACCTTGCAGGTTCGTCCATTCGGACGCACAACGTCCCTCAACAATCCGCAGGTCCGGTTCCGGACGTCAATTCCAACACGCGGAGTTTGCCCGTGTCCAATCCCCGTTGCGCGAGCGAAGCGCTCCACGACAATGCGCCCCACATTCTACTGGTCGACGACGACCAGAAAATCCGCGACCTGCTCGCGCGCTATCTCACCGAAAACGGCTTTCGCGTCACACCGGCGCAGGACGCCGCCAACGCGCGGGCCGCGCTGCGCGGGCTCGACTTCGATATCATCCTGCTCGATGTCATGATGCCGGGCGAAAGCGGGCTCGATCTTGCCCGCGATCTTAAAAAAACCCGGCCCGTGCCGATCTGCATGCTGACGGCGCGGTGCGAACCGGAACACCGCATCGAGGGCCTCGAAGCGGGCGTCGACGACTACATGCAGAAGCCGTTCGAGCCGCGCGAGTTGCTGCTGCGCCTCAAAAATATCCTGCGCCGGAGCGACCCTTCGTCCACCGGCAGCCGCGAGGAAATCCGGATGGGGCCGTTCACGTTCCATGTCGGGCGCGGCGAACTCAAGCGCGACGACGTCTCCGTCAAGCTCACCGAACGCGAGCGCGAGCTGTTGCGGCTGTTCGCACAGCGCCGCGGGCTTCCCGTGCAGCGCCATGAGCTTGCAAGCGAAGGTGAAACGGGCAGCGAGCGCGCGGTCGACGTGCAGATCAACCGGCTGCGGCGCAAGATCGAGAGCGACCCCGCCAATCCCGTCTATCTCCAGACGGTTCGCGGCAAGGGCTATATCCTGTATACCGACTGAGCTGCCAGCTGGGCGGCGCTAGATCAAATTCCGATCCTACGGAATCGGAATTTAGCTCTAGGTTGTTGCTTTTGTCGCATTTTCTTCGACGAACCGGGATCCACTTCGTCAGAAAATGCTCTAGCTGGATGATGAATGGCCGTACTTCCACCGAGTGCCAACGCAGAAGACGCGCGGCCGTGGTCCTCGCGCGCGGGCCTCAAGCAGCGCAGCCAGGCGCTGCTCGGTCTGATGGCGAGCGGGGCTGGCGAGTTGATGCCCAAGGGCCTCTATGCCCGCGCCGTCATCATCATCATCACGCCGATCATCATCCTGCTTGGCGTCATCACCTACGTGTTCCTGGAGCGGCACTGGTGGACGGTCAGCCAGCGGCTTTCGGAGTCGACTGCGCGCGATATCTCGGCCCTCATCGAGATCTATCAGGACGAGAAGCAAAAGAGCGATCACAGCCGCCTGATCGAACTGGCGCGCGACCGGCTCAACCTCTCCATGCAGGTGCTGCCGCGCACCGAATTGCCCGCACCGTTGCCCAAGCCATTCTTCAATCCGCTCGACAAGATGCTGTCGAGCCAGATCAAGAAGCAGGTCAACAAACCATTCTGGATCGACACCATCGGGCAGTCGAGCTTCGTCGAAATTCGCGTACTGGTCGACACCGCGATTCTGCGGTTCGTCGCCAGCCAGAACCAGACGTCCGAGTCCAACTCGCTCATCTTCCTGATGTGGATGGTCGGCTCGTCCGTCATCTTGCTCACCGTCGCAATCTTGTTCCTGCGCAATCAGATCCGGCCCATCCTGCGGCTCGCAGAAGCCGCAGACGAATTCGGCAAAGGACGGCCGATCCCGACCGATTTCAGGCCGCGGGGCGCGCGCGAAGTGCGCCAGGCGGCGCTCGCGTTCCTCGAGATGGGCGAACGCATCAAGACCCATGTCGAGCAGCGCACCACCATGCTCGCGGGCGTCAGCCACGACCTGCGCACCGTACTCACCCGCTTCAAGCTCGAACTCGCTTTGATGGGCGGCGCGCCGGAAGTGCGATCGCTATCGGCCAACGTCAACGAGATGCAGCACATGCTGGAAGACTACCTCGCGTTCGCGCGCGGCGACGAAGGAGAGGAGGCTAAGCCCACCAACGTGCGCGAGCTGCTCGAGGAAATCCAGGACGACGCCGCGATCTATGGTACGCCCGTCGACATCAAGCTGCGCAAGCGGCGCACCGACCTCGTGCTGCCGTTGAAGCGCAACGCGTTCAAGCGCGCCGTCACCAACCTCGTCTCGAACGCTGCCCGGTTTGGCGAGCACATCGTGATCCGCGGCGCGACCGAGGGCGCTTGGCTGCGGATAGAAGTCGACGACGACGGGCCGGGGATTCCGGCGGCCGAACGTGACAACGTGTTCCGCCCTTTCTACCGGATCGACGCTTCCCGCAACCAAGACAGCGGTCATTCGGGCCTCGGCCTTGCCATTGCCCGCGACATCGCCAAGAGCCATGGCGGGGACATCGCGCTCGGCCAGAGTTCCATGGGGGGCCTGCGCGCCATCATACGGGTCCCGCTATGAGATGGGCCTTTCTGAATTCTCAATCTGCTTGCGCACCACTGCGCTTTAGCCGTCATCACCCTTTGACCCTCGTTTGCGGCTCAGCGTGGCGATGAAGGCTCTCATGGCATCGAGCACAGGCTCGTGTGGCGGGGCGAAAAACCAGTGATCCCCGCCGTCTAATTCGACGAACCGGCTTCCAGGTATCTGGTCCGCAATATATCGGCCCGCATCAATAGGCACCGCGCGGTCGTAACGCCGATGCAGCACAAGCGTTGGCACGCTAACGCGCGGGAGAAGCGGCCTTACGTCCACATCGCGCACGGAGTCGAGTACGGCCTTCAAGGCGCCCGGACTCGAGGCTGCGCGAAGCAGCCCTGCCCACCAGGCTCTCGCCTGCGCATCCCGTGCCAGGCTTGGTCCGAAGACTTCGATCCCTATCGGCCCGCCCCACCCTGAGATTAGGTGCCGGCGCCAGATTTCGAATTGGTCCGCGCTTAACGCGAACGGATAATCCGGAGTACGGCACCCCTTGGCCAACGCCCCGATCAAGATGAGACCCGCCACCCGGCCAGGATGCTCCGCGGCGAAACGAATGCACGCGCCGCCGCACTGGGACGCGGCAAACAGGATGGCCCGCCGCGACTTCGCAGCCGTAAGCACAGTGGCTATATCCTCAACCGTCCCGTCGAGACTTGGAGGCACGCCGCGGTCCGATAGACCTATGCCGCGAGGATCGAAAATGATCAACCGCCCCATCGTCATCACCGATGCCAGAAACGACCGGCATGCGGGAAGTTCCCATAGACGCTCAACCGACGACACGAATCCGGGCATCACCAGAATGTCGGGCCCTTTGCCGCCGTGCACTTGATACGCAAGGTGAACACCGCCACCGCCTGCATATCTCGTCGATTGTGGAACGGCTGCTGTCTCGAAGGATTGAATCAGCTCACGCGTTTCAGGGTCGGGTTTTATTCCGAGATCGTCGCTCAAGCGCTTTTCCAGCGCCGAATATTGGCGTTCGGCCCCGCTGCGATCGCCGGCGAGCAGGAAGCTGCGCATGAGGTATCGCGCGTAAACCTCGCTCAACGGGTCGAGCCCGACAAGCCGGGCCGCGGACTCTGCTGCGGCCGCGTAGGCGCCGACCGCGGTGTTCGCCAGCACGAGACGCTCGAGCGCGTTGATGAGACGGCCTCTCAGTGCTTCCCGGCGGTAGAACGCCCAGTCGTCAAACTCCTGAGACTCCAAAAGAAATCCAACCAGAAAATCGCCGCGATAGATGCGACTGGCCGCCGTGAAATCGCCGCTGTCGCAGGACGTTTCGAAACGCTGGGAATCCAGGTGCAAAGTAACGCTCGCGCTCAAGCGCAATGCAAACCGGTCGGCGTCGATGATCCGATCGCCGACTGCGACCTCGATGCGATGGAGCAACCGCCGCAGTCTCGTCCGTGCGGTCTGCGCATCCGCATTCGGCCATAGCAGCGTTGCCGCTGCTTCGCGCGCAACAGCGCCTTTTGCCTCCGCCAAATAAATCAATAGTGCGAGCGCCTTGCGGAGGCTCAGGACTCCGGCGCGACCGCCAATGCGGAGTTCGGGAAACCCAAGTGTTTGCAACTCCAGCTGTGACACAGGCCTGCCCTTGGTTCTCGAGGCGGTGGGGGACGGTCCGGGGACGGTCCTGAGCGCAAACGTATCACTCGCCGTTCGGCTGGACGCGTGACGTTGGCCGATTTGGAGCAAAATCAACAGGAATTGAAATCATGATCCAACGTGCTTTGATCTTCCTTTATGCGATCCTGAGTTATGCCCTCTTCGTCCTATCGTTCCTTTACATGCTCGGCTTCGTCGGGAACGTCGTGGTGGCGAAATCGATCGATACCGGTGGCGGCGGCGCGGTGAGCGAAGCGCTCATCGTCGACATCATCCTGTTGGGCCTGTTCGCATTCCAGCATAGCCTCATGGCAAGGCCCGCGTTCAAATTCTGGTGGACCCGCATCATTCCGCCGGCTGGGGAGCGGAGCACGTACGTGCTGCTTTCCAGTCTGGCCCTCCTCCTGCTCTTTTGGCAGTGGCGGCCGATTCCGGCCACAATCTGGCGCATGGACGGCGCCGCGGCCCTGCTGTTGACCTGCTTGCAATGGGTCGGCTGGCTCATCGCGTTCGCCTCAACGTTTATGATCGATCATTTCGACCTGTTCGGTCTCAAGCAGGGCCTGGGCGCGCTTCGCGGCGCGGAAGCGTCAACGCCCGCCTTTCAAATCAGATGGCTCTACAGGCTTGTGCGCCATCCGTTGATGCTCGGTTTCCTCATTGCGTTCTGGGCAACGCCTGTGATGACGGCAGGGCATCTCCTGTTTGCCATCGTGACCAGCCTCTACATTCTAGCGGCCGTGCAGCTGGAGGAGCGCGATCTCATGGCCACCTTGGGGGAGCCGTACGAGCGCTATCGCAGCCAAGTCCCGATGCTCGTGCCGTTCTCCCCACTGGTGCGCGACCGGCCCTCGCGCTGCGGCGAAGACCCCTCGAACGGGCCCGGGCGCGACGCTGAGCCAATTTCGGCGTGTCCCTGCACGTTCGCTGGCGCAAGGGTCTTGAAAACCCCAACACCATCCCAGGAAACACCATGATGACCAATGGACTTATTGTTCCCATGGCCGCGCATCAGTACGAGCAGCGTTCCCCCCACATCGTGGATCTCGGGGCAACGGTTGAGCGCATCCCGCAATCACCAAGGCCACGCAACCGCCTCGCCGCAGCAATCGCGGCGGTCGTCGGGCGGTGGCGAGCGGCAACGCGGGCGCGGCGGACCCGGCGGCATTCGAGCCAATTGCCGTGGGGATTGTGAGCGCGCGGCGCAACCGGCAGGGTCCGTTCCGGCTTACTTGAGACAGTGGTCGAAACGACCCGCGTCTGGTGCGGACGGCGGGACTCGAACCCGCACGCTCATACGAGCTCAAGATTTTAAGTCTTGTGTGTCTACCGTTCCACCACGTCCGCGTCAGGTCGAGCCCAGGTTTATGACGCTCGCAGCTGCCCTGCGCAACGGCTTTCAGCATCGGCCCGCCCATGCCGGATGGCGGCGGCCAGCAGCAGACCCAGCACGACGGCACTGAGCACGTGCCACAGCGCATTTGTCCCGCGCCGTCGGCCCCACACGTCGCTTGGCACCAAGCTCCGCGCTCTGCCCGCGCTCGCAATAAAGGAAGACCTGGTCAGCCCACGCCATGCATCTGCTTTCGCGCGAGCCGCGCGACCAGTTGGGCTGCGTGCTCTGCCGGATCGGCGACCGGATAAACCTTATCGACGATGACACCATCAGCGACGATGAGCGTCAGGCGCTTGAGATAGGCGGCGCCGCCGGTCTCGAAGCGCGGCAACCTCAGCTGGTCTGCGAAGTGCAACTCGGCATCCGACAGCAGCGCGAACCGCAGGCTCAGGCGCGCACTGAACTCGCGCTGGTGGGCGGGCGACTGGCCGCTGATGCCGAACACCTCGAAACCCTCGCTGCGCAAGGCTTGGTGGTGGGTGCGGAACCCTTCCGCCTGCGGTGTCGAGCCGTGCGCGCCGGGGATGTGGTCCCAATCGGCCGGATTAGCGACGCCCGGCCGGCCGGTCCACGGATAGATGTAGACAATGGCGCGGCCCGCACGCGCAGAAAGATCCACCGACCCACCTTCGGTTGACGCCAGCGCGATGCCCGGCAAGCGCAGTCCGGCGATCAGATGGGCCGCCGCGCCGTCGTCGGGCAGGGTTGATGCGGCCAGGGTTGATGCGGGCAGGGTTGATGCCGGGAGAATCGTTGCGTTCACGCTGTTGTCCTTGGATGGGCGCTAAGCCAGGCCAGCACCTCCCCCGCGTTCGCGTCGGGCGGGAAGACCGGATAGAATACCGTTGTGACGATACCGTCATCCACCACAAGCGCGAACCGCTTCAACAGGGTGCGGCCGGCGACCGTCATCGTGGGAAGCCGCGCCGCGCCAGAGAATTTCAAATCCGCATCCGATAGCAGCGCGAACGGCAGATGCAGGCGCGCGTGCGCTTCCCGCTGGTAGCTGGCATCCTGGGTCGACAGGCCATAGACCGCGCTCGCACCGGCCGCCTTCAACTCGGCATGGTGATCGCGGAAAGCGCACGACTGCGGCGTGCATCCGCGCGCGCCGGGGATCGCGTCCCAGCCGTCCGGCAGCGCCACATCTGGCCGCCCGGTCATAGGATAACCATAAACCACCACCCGGCCAGCAAGCGCCGACAGCGTCACGCTCGCGCCGTTCGTCGCGGGAAGTGCGACTGCGGGTAGCCGCGCGCCGGTCATGTGCGCCATCGCGCCGTCGTCCATGGGCGCGGGGATCTTCGACCAATCGACAGCCAGGAGGTTTGGTTGTTGTGTCATGAGAGCCCTGGGACATTAGGCTTGGGTCTGGAGGTGTGAGAGCCGATCCTGAAGCGCCGCGCTCACGCGCGCAAGACGCCGGGCACTTGAGGAAAATCTAGCTTATAGCCGTCGCCCCGGCGCGAGGAAGCGTTTCGCCGCGCGCGCCCGGAAACAGACTTGACCCTAACAGAACGCCGCACCATTGTTGCACCTTCATATCTGAGGGCAGACCCGCGAGGGAGTATCCGTCCCATGCACGACACCACCTTATCGGAGCGCGCCGGCGAGCCAAGCAGGACGCCCAAACCCTCGATCGGGTTCGAGGTCAATACCGTGACCCTCGATGACCTCAAGGCCATCATCGCAACCGGCATCGCCGATCTGCGCGCCGCCCCCCTGCTCAGCCTCGGCATCGCCTCGATCTACACCCTTGGCGGCTGGCAGCTCGTCGTCTTCCTCCTCGTCCTCAAGCTGCCTTACCTAGTCTATCCCCTCGCGATGGGGTTTGCGCTGATCGCTCCGTTCGTCGCGGTTGCCTTCTACGCCGTCAGCCAGGCGCTGGAACGCGGCGAAACCCCGACCGCCCGCGGCGTCTGGTCGGCGGTCAAGGATGCGAGCGGGCGCCAGCTGCGCTGGATGGCAGTCATCACTTCGTTCGCCTTCGTCATCTGGATGGACCTTGCGGCCATGCTGACGCTGTCGGTCTACGGCGCGTCCGCCCTCGATATGCGGGGTCTGCTGCAGGAAATCACCACAACCACCAGTGGATGGGTTTTCCTGCTCGCTGGCCATATCGCGGGCGCCGTCATTGCGCTGCTCATTTTCTCGATCTCCGCCGTCTCGTTCCCGATGCTGTACGATCGCGATATCGACGTCATGACCGCAATGGGCACTAGCGTCCGCCTCGTGCAGCGCAATCGGATCACCATGGCGTTGTGGTGCGCGCTCATTGCAGCATCGATGGCCGCGGCTATCGCCTCCGGGTTGCTGCTGCTGCCCATCGTACTCCCCGTGCTCGGTTATAGCAGCTGGCACCTCTACCGCCGTGCCGTCCGCGCCGCCGGATAAGCGGCGTCTACCAGCGCGGCGTAACAGTGAAGGCCAGGGGGCGCGCTTTTGTTTGGTCGGGCTCAGCAGCCCTCCCCAGGGCCCTGGACCCCCTGACGTTAAAGCGCTTCTGAGGAAAAGTGTGGAACGGTTTTCCTTAAAAGAAGCACGACAAAAGAAAGACCTACCGTCCTGCCGCGCTTTTATTCAAAGCGGGTGGACTTAAGGTTCCACCTCAATCCGCCCCGCGCCTGTTCCTCAACCCCGGTCGCGCAGCACGCGCGCCTTTTCGCGGTTCCAATCGCGTTCCTTGTCGGAGGCGCGCTTGTCATGCAGCTTCTTGCCTTCCGCCAGCGCCAGCTTCAGCTTGGCGATACCCTTGGCGTTGAAATAGATTTCCAGCGGCACCAGCGTCATGCCCTTGCGCTCTACCGCCTGAGTCAGTTTCGCGATCTCGCGGGCGTGCATCAGCAGCTTGCGCTTGCGCCGCGGCTCGTGCTGGAAAAAGCGCCCCGCCTGCTGGTATTCGGGGATGTAGGAATTGACGAGAAACAGCCCGCCCTTTTCCCAGCTCGCATAGCTTTCGCCGATGTTGCTTGAGCCTTTGCGCAAGCTCTTGACCTCGGTCCCGGTCAGCATGATGCCGGCCTCGAACACGTCGTCGATCTTGTATTCGTGGCGCGCCTTGCGGTTCTGCGCCACGACCTTGCGGTTATCTTCGGGGGGCTTAGCCAATGGTTGCTCTCTTGCTGTTCTCACGAAAGTAAGAACTTTCGTGAGAGTCCGGCGCACCGGCACGTCTGGGACGGAGCCCTGCTTTGCAGGGACGCCGGGCCGCACTCGCGGCCAATGTCGAGCTCATGGTCATAGTCTGCAGACTATCGTCACTCTGCCGCGCTCTTGGCATCCGCGCGCACGCCCAGCAGCCCCGAGCGCTCCAGCACGGCGTCGATTTTCGCCGCTGCTTCATCCGAGACCGGCACCAGCGGCAGCCGCATGTCGCCCTTGCACAGACCCAAACGCATGGCGATGTGCTTCACCGGGCCAGGATTTGCCTCGATGAACATGATGTCATGGAGCGGCATCAACTGGTCGTGCAGCCGCAACGCCCTGGCGAAGTCGCCTGCCATGCACGCGTTCTGAAAGTCGGCGCACAGGCGCGGCGCGATGTTGGAGGCGACCGAGATGCAGCCGTGCCCGCCGTGCGCCATGAAGCCCAGCGCGGACGCGTCGTCGCCTGTCAGCAGGATGAACTCAGGGCCCATCGCTGCGCGCTCCTGGGAAGCGCGCTGGAGATCAGCGGTCGCATCCTTCACGCCCGCGATGTTCTTCAGCTGAAAGAGCCGCGTCATGGTGTCGACTTTCATGTCGATCACCGAGCGGCCCGGAATGTTGTAGATGATGATCGGTATGTTGATGGCGTCGTTGATCGCCTTGAAGTGCTGGTACAGCCCTTCCTGAGTCGGCTTGTTGTAATACGGCGTCACGATCAGAACCGCGTCCGCGCCCGCTTGCTCAGCGTACTGCGACAGCTCGATCGCCTCGTCGGTCGCGTTCGAACCGGTGCCTGCGATCACCGGCACCCGGCCGCGCGCCGTCTTGATGCACAGGTCGATGACATGCTTGTGCTCTTCGTGCGACAGCGTCGGGCTTTCGCCCGTCGTGCCGACCGGAACCAGCCCGTGAGTGCCTTCCGCGATCTGCCATTCGACGAAACGCTTGAAGGCTTCGTCGTCGACGTGGCCATTGCTGAATGGCGTGATTAATGCGGTGAGCGAGCCTCGAATTTTCACGCTGTAGTCTCCCGCCGTCTCCGGCTTCTCGTTTCGTCTCAGTGGTGCGTCGTCAAAGTGGTGCGCAAGGTCGGGCCCATCGTGTCTCATGCGGCGTCGTCGCCTCATGTGGTGAGCGATGCGCGTTCCCGCCAGCGGGGCAAGGTGCCCGTCCTCGCTCGCAGGTGTCCGTCGCGTGTGTCCGTCGCGTGTGTCCGGCCGTTTCCCGACCGCTGCACCGCCGCGATCCAACCTTGTTCCGCCCCAATTGACTTGCTAGCGTTTCACAGACGGCTGACAAGCTCAATTTCAAACGCTTAGGATCGACCACCGTGGGCTGTGACATTAAGCGGTTGATCCGCGACCTGCAAGCCGACGCTTCCGGGCGGATGGGGTATCGCAATCGATTTGTGACAGGCACGTGGCTCGCCTTCGTGCTGCTGGTCAGTGCCGGCGTCATGCACCCAGTGCTGGCCGAGCCGCTGAAAGTCGCGCCGACTGCCCAGGAACTCCAATATTTCAAGACCTTCGACGCTGCGATCCAGCCTGCTCGCAACGTCGAGATCGCGGCCGACGAGGCCGCCCGCTTGCGCGACTGCCTCAAGGCGTTCGCCGCGCAGGACTTGACCAAAGCGGGCGAACTCCGCGCCGCGATCAAGGACCCGGTCGCGTCGAAAATCGTCGCCTGGTACCGCCTGAAGAGCGGCTATGGCAAAATTGACGAGTACAAGGCCTTCCTTGCGGACAATCCGGCGTGGCCGGAACGCGGCGTTCTCAACCAGCGCATCGAGGAGCTGCTGTTCACCGAAGGCGGTTCGGCCGACCGGATCAAGGCGCACTTCAAATCCTGGCCGCCCAAGAACGGCATCGGATTTGCCGCGCTCGCATCCGCCGAACTCTCGCTTGGCGATACCGCCAGTGCGAAGGAACATGCCGCCGAAATCTGGCGCGAGATGACCATCCCGCCCAATCTAGAAGCGGGCTTCATCGAGCGGTTCGGCAAGTTTCTAACGGTCGCCGATCACAAGTGGCGGCTCGACCGGCTGATGATGGAAGACATCCGCTGGTCGGCCGACCGCAACGAGCGCGCGGGGCACATCCGCCGCCAGATCAACCGGCTACCGGCGGACGCGCAGAAGCTCGCGGAGGCCCGGCTCACTGTGTTCCTGCACGAGGACGGCGCGCGGGCCGAAATCGCCAAGGTCCTCTATGATGCCAAGGGCGACGTGGGTTTTCTCTACCACCGCATCCAGGCGTTGCGGCGCGACAAGAAGATCGACGACGCCGTGAAGCTGATGTTGACCGCGCCCATCGATCCCAAGCTGACGCCAAACCTGGACGAATGGTGGGCCGAGCGGCGCACGCTCGCCTATGCGGTGTTAAACACCGGCAACGCCAAGGTTGCCTACAGCCTCGTGCGCGAGGCCGGGCCGCTGACCGTCAATCCCGCCAAAGAACAGGCCTTCATGGCCGGCTGGATCGCGCTGCGGTTCCTCAAAGACCCCAAGCTCGCCACTGGCCATTTCACCGCTGCCGCCAAGGTTGCCGACGGGCCGCTGTCGCGCTCGCGCGCTGCCTACTGGCTCGGGCGGATCGCGGAAACGGCAGGCGATGCACCCAAGGCGCGCGAGCAGTTCACAATCGCCGCCAAGGAGATCGACACCTTCTATGGCCAGCTTGCCCAGCTGAAGCTCGATCCCAACAACCGCCGTATCCAAATCAAGTTGCCGCCTGCGCCTAGCCCCGAGCAGATGGCGCGCTTCAATGACCTCGATGCGGTCAAGGCCGTCGTTGTCGCCCGCAAAGCCGGGCTCGATCCGTCCATCCACCGCCTGCTCACCGTCGGCCTCAGGATGTACTTCGACACCGAGACCGAAGTCGCCATGACCGCCCATCTGGCGGATGCGCTCGGCGACACGCAGCTTGCCTTGCGCGGGGCCAAGTCGGCCGTCGCGCGTGGGCAGAACATGCTGCTTTATTCCTATCCCGTGCGCACGTTCCCGAGCTTCACGCCGCTGAGTGCGCCGCCCGAGCCAGCGTTTTTGCTCGGCGTCGCCCGCCAGGAAACAGAGTTCAACAAGGACACCGTCTCAGGGGCGGGCGCCAAGGGACTGCTGCAGGTCATGACCGTCACCGCGCAGCATGTGTGCAAGGACTACAAGTTCACCTGCGAGCTCGACCGGCTGCTGCCCGACACCGCGTACAACGCCAAAATCGCGTCGGCCTACATCGGCGACCGGATGCGCGAATTCGGCGGCTCCTATGTGCTCGGCTTGTCTGGCTACAATGCGGGCCCTGGGCGCTCGCGCGAATGGATCCGCTCCTTCGGCGACCCGCGCGACCCCAAGATGGACCCGGTCGACTGGATCGAGCGCATCCCGTTTTCGGAAACCCGCGAATACGTCTCCAAGGTTTTGTCCAACATCCAGATCTACCGCGCGCGCCTGGGCGACGAACAAGGCGCGCTCCAGCTCGACCTCGATCTCCTGCGCGGCCGCGGCAAGACCGGCACGCCCAACGGGCCGGACGGGTGAACGGCGGGTGGAGGTGCAAAAAATCGCTACGCGCAGGGGCTACCGCCCCACTCAACGCTTGCGCATCTTCGATGCAAACGCTTGCGCATCTTCGATGCGACCCGTTTGAGGGGTGCTCCCCAAGCTCCCTTTGTTTTTGGACTAGCCCACCCCAATTGACCGGTGGCTGCACCTGCCGCTCCGCGCTATGAGGGCTGAGCGAACCGCTTCGAGAGACCGCCCCCCATGTCCACCACCACCGCAGCTGCAGCCGATGCCCGTTTTGAGGAGATCTTTTTCACCGCGCGGGATGGGCTCCGGCTCTATGCCCGCCATTATCCCGCGCCAGGCTCCACTCTGCGCCCGGTGCTTTGCCTTGCCGGCATCACGCGCAATTCCCGCGACTTCCACATCGTCGCGTCTGCCCTGTCTTCGGACCCGCTCAACGCGCGCCCCGTCTACACCATCGACACCCGCGGGCGGGGCCGTTCGGCGCATGACCCCAACCCGAAGAACTATGCCGTTCCCGTCGAGATGCTCGACGTCTTGGATTTCATCACCCTGCGCTCGCTCAGCGATGTCGCGCTGATCGGCACTTCGCGCGGCGGCATCATCTCCATGGTGATGGGGGCCGCCCAGCCGTCGGCCATCGGCGCCGTAGTGCTCAATGACATCGGCCCGATTGTCGAGATGGACGGGCTTGCGCGCATTGCCGGCTATATCGGCCGCGTGCCCGTGCCCCACTCGTGGGCCGACGCCGGCCGCATCGTACGCGACATGAACGCCAAGCAGTTCCCACGCATCACTGACGCCGAGTGGGTCGAGATCGCACGCCAGTTATTCAACGACACGGGCGGCCGCCCGACGCCCGGCTACGATCCCGCGCTGTCGCAGTCCTTGTCTGTGCTCGATGGGCCGATGAAGCCGCTCTGGGCGCAGTTTGAATCGTTGAAGCGCGTGCCGGTCATGGTGCTGCGGGGCGAAAACTCCGACATCCTCTCGGCTGCAACCGTCGAGGAGATGCGGCGGCGGCATCCGCGCATCACCGCGCATACCGTCCGCTGGGAGGGCCATGCCCCCTGGCTGCGCGACGCCCACACCATCAACGAAGTCGCAGCCTTCCTCGCGGCGAGCGATGCGAAGTAGCGGTGGGCTGTCCGCGATGGATCGTCTCGAAGGGACCTTTGGTCCCCTCGAACTCCCCTGCCTTAGGCGTTACGCCTCGCCGCGGTCGACGCGTTTGGAGAACTCGGTGTGGCCGCCGGACGCAAGGATACGCGCCTGCTCGACCCAGCTTTCACGTTCGATGCGGCCCTTGAAGTCCAGAATCTGGCTCACGCGGTCGATGTCGGCGTTGGTCCAGTTCGCAATCTGCTCGTAGCTCGAGACGCCGAGCGAGTTGAGTTTCTTCTCGATCAGTACGCCGATGCCGCGGATGCGCTTTAGATCTTCCATGGCGCCCATGGGGCGGGCGCTCCCGCCGCTGCGCAGCTGTTCGCTCGCGGTCACGTCGCGCAACGCTTCCGAGCGTACCGAGCGCAGGCCCGCGAGATCGGGGCGGGAAATGCGGGTGTTTGCATCGGCGGGCGCTGCCGCGTCAGGTTTTGCTTCTTTTTCCCGGATGGCGTCGGCGAGCTTGACCGGCATGGCGGGTTCGACGTTCGCCACGGCAGCCCTTGCCACGGCTGCCGACGCCATGGCGGCAGCTGCGGCTGCTGCGGCCGCGCCTTCGCCGGAGGGTACGGCTGGTGAGGCGGGAGTTGCCGGGGCAGCGGCAGGGGTGCTGGAAACCGGGATCACGGTCGGGATTTCGCCGCGCGCGCGGCGGCGCGAATACTCGGTTTCTCCGCCAGACGCCAGAATCTGGGCCTGTTCGATCCAGTTTTCCTGTTCGATCCGGCCGACCAGACCCAGCGATTGCGAAACGCGTGCGACATCATCGGGCTGCCAGCGTGCCATGTCGGTGAAGCGGGTCACACCGGCCGACTTCAAACGCCCCTGCATGGCGGCATCGATGGACCGGATGCGCATCAGGTCGTCGCTGGCGGCCGAAGTTGGGGCGGGTGCAGCAGCAGCAGCTGGGGTGGCTGGTTCGGCCTTGGTTGCGGCGGGTGCAACAGAGCCGGTCGCGGCAGCGGCGCGCGCTGCCAGCGCGGTCAATGCGGCAGTGCCGGTTGCGACAGGAACATAGGGCTGCTCGTCCGGCGCCTTGGCAGCAGCCGGAGACGGAGCGGCGGGAGCCACCAAAACGGGCTTGGCAGTCGTTGAAGGCGCGGCAGGAGCTGCGGGTGCGGCGGGTGGAATGGTTGCCGCGACCGAGGGCGTGCGCGCGAGTTCGGGACGCAGAGGTTCGGGACGCGGCTGAGGCGCTTCGCCGGCTAGGGCACGTTCGAAGCGGGCCGTGTCGCCGCGCACGGCGGCGAGCGCTGCCGAGGTCGGCGTGGATGGCTGCGCAACGTAGCCGGTCGGGATGCCGATGGTCGAAACCGGGTAGTTTGTCGCTGAGCGGGCGCTCGCAGCGGAGGCGGGAGCAGCGGCGGGCTGCCGGATGTCGACCGTTGCGGCTGTCGCGGTTACGGCGGCGGTTGCCGCTGCCGCTGTCGTACCGGCTGCGTGCAGCTCGATCTGCTTGATCTGGGGCTGGATCGGTGCCGGGTTCTCGCGGGGAATGCCGACCGTCGTGACCGGATAGCTGTAGCCATCAGCCGTGCGGGTGGGGGAAGCAGATCCCGAGGCCGGGGCTGCCGGTTTAGCCGATGCCGGTGGGGGCGGGGTGACGGGAGCTGGCGCCTTGCTGGCTTCGACAACTGGACGCTTGGGGGCGGGCGGAACTGCCGGCGTAGCGATGCGGGTTGAGGATTGCGCAGCTCCCGCGGTCATTCCTGGCGCCATTCCCGCCGTCATACCTGCTGTCGCCAAATCCGCCTCGGCCATTCTGGGGGCGAAGAGGCGGCGCGCCAGACAGCCGAGGATTGCTCCCAACAGGCCGAACAGCACCATCCACGCAAAGGTTTGAAGCAACAGGACCGGCATCACTTACTCTCCTACCCAGATCCGCGCCCTTTTCCGGACGGCGGCAGTCGTTCGATCAGGTTTTACGCTCGGCGAGTACGCGCTCCTGCCCGGCGATTACTCGCTGGGCTTGGCGATTACTCGCTAGGCTTGGCATTTACTCGCTAGGCTTGGCGGGGCCGCAGGAAACCCACCCGACAAAGAAACCCGTCGCCACGGCGACGAACAGCCAGGGGATCAGCAGTTGCTGGGCAACATACAACATCGGTACCTCTCACCCGGACATGCCGGACTGGTTGCAGGTCGTTACAATCTGCGGCCATCCCATCCAGAGACGGACGGCCGCGGATCGCTCATTTGCTCTTGACCGTGAATTCGATGCGGCGGTTCTTGGCGCGATTTTCCGCCGTGTCGTTGGGGGCGACCGGCTTGGTGTCGCCGTAGCCGACCGCCTTGATCCGCTCGGGGCCGACGCCGGTCTCGACGAGATAGTTGACGACCGCCTGCGCGCGGCGCTCCGACAGCGGCTGGTTGCGCTCGGGGATGCCTTCGCTGTCGGTGTGGCCTTCGATCTCGATCAGCACATTTTCGCACTTGAGGGCTATTTCGGCCAGGGTGCGAAGCGTCGGCCGGCTCGCGCGCAAGAGCACATCGCTCGCACGCTCGAACTGAACCGTGCCGGCGTTGGCTGCATTGCGTAAATCGCCTTCGCAAGCCGACGCGCGCGTCTCCTTCTGCGCTTTCTTTGCCTGCTCGGCGGAGAGGGCGGCGAGACGCTGGGCCTCGGCTGCCGCCTGATCGGCGTCGCGCTTGGCGAGAGCTGCTCGCTCGGCCTCGCGGCGAGCGGTGTCGTTCAGTTCGGCGTCGCGCTTGGCCTTTTCTGCCTGTTCGGCTTCGCGTTTCGCCTTTTCTGCTTGTTCGGCTTCGCGGCGCTTCGCCTCGGCCAGCGCGGCCTCACGTTTGGCTCGCTCGGCCTCCGCCGCAGGTGCGCGCACCGTTTCCGTGCGTTTAAAACCTTCCGGTATGCCGGCGCGGAACGCCTTCATGGTCGCTTCGGCAACCCCTTCGTCGGCGGCGTTGCCGGTCAGCACTGCGTCCTTGCCTTTCAGCTCGGCTGAACCTTCCTGAAGGGTCGCCAACTGGTCGAGGGCGACGTGGGTCGCCTTCTCCCAATGCTCGGGAGCGCCTTCGGCGTATTCCATCTTGTCGACGACGCCGGTCTTGCCGAAGGCCTGATTGGCATGGGCCAGCAACCGCTCGCGCGCCTTGTCGTTGGGGATGTATCCCGTCAGGACGACTTGGTTGCCCGCCAGCCGGGCAGCCCAGGCATATGGGTCGATGCGGGGGGCGCTGACTTTTTCCGTGCCGAGCTTCAGTGTCTTGGGCAGGTTCGACCAGAGCGCCGTCTTGATGGCCGAGTAATCCGCCGACGACTGGGCTTCGCCGGTCACCGAGACATCGAGGCCCGAGAGCTCGGCTTTGCCGATCTTGAGATGGGACAGCTGCTTCAAGCCGAAGCGCACGCCGTCCAGCCACTCGGCGACCGGGGGATTGCCGCGGGCGAATTCCAGCTTGTCGTCAACCTCGAGTTTTGGAAACTGCGATTTGGCGGCAGACAGCACCGCCTTGTGCGTTTTTTCATTGGGAACAAATCCGGTCAACACCACCTTGGTGTCGGTGCGCGTCACGCCCCACGTGTAAGGCTCGATCTTGCGCAGCAAATCAGCTTGGCCATCGAGAATGCGAACGCCGTAGACATTGTTGGCGAGCGTAATCGCCTTGGTCGGCTCGCTTTCCTCTTCGGCGCGGCCCGACAACGTTCCGTCGCGGCCATCGAACCGGACTTTTGCCCAGCCGAGATTTGCGCCGTTGAGGGCTTCCGTTACGCGCGCCGTCAGGTCCCGCTCGACCCCATCCTTGATCTGCAGGGCGGCAAGCCAACTGAACAGAGCGAGCGGGATCAAGCCCCAAATCCAACGCAACGGATGACACTTCATATTACGCCGTGCTCCCGGATAACGTATTCTTTATACAGTCGAATCATGCAGCCGAATTGCCGACAGGCGAATTCCCGACAGCCAAAACGGCTCAGCCGACACGGCTTGAACGGCCATAACCGTCCAAAATGCGACCAGCGAAGCCGTCACAGGCCCGCTCGCAAGCTTGCGCGAAATTCCGCATGCAATGCGAAACTGATGCGCGAATTAGCACTCCAGACGCACGAAAATGGGGCGCAAGCGCACCACAATCTGTCTGTCGCCTTTTCGCGCGTAGACCCACCCAGGCCTTACACTAGCCACAAATTCCGGCGTCGGCAATCCATGATGATCGGCTCCTTGTGATCGAGGCCGTCGGTTTTTTCCGGTGTTTTCAAGCAAGTCCGCCCGGAAACTGTTGCGCAATTCGCTCAGGCCGCCATCGAAACGGTGCTGGCCGGCGCGTTTTCGATCTCCGCCGCCAGCGACTGGAGGCGAACCGGGCGGCTGATCAAGTAGCCCTGAACGGCGTCGCACCCAGCCGCACGCACGCGTCCCAAATGTTCGACCGTCTCGACCCCCTCTGCGACCGTCGCGATGCCCAGTGACTTCGCGAGGTCGGTCACCGCCCGTACGATCGCGACGCACTCGGTGTGGCTTGGCATGTCGCGGATGAACGACTGGTCGATCTTGATCTTGTCGAAGGGAAAACGGCGCAGGTAGTTGAGCGAGGAATATCCGGTGCCGAAATCGTCCAGCGCAATCGAAACACCCAGACTGCGCAGCTGTTCCAGCGTCGAAATCGTCGCCGCGTCGTGGCGCATCAAAGCCGTCTCCGTGATCTCCAGTTCCAGGCGGCCGGGGGCCAGGCCAGTGACGTGCAGCGCGTCCATCACCGTTTCCAGGAGATTGCCGTCGGCGAATTGAATCGCCGACAGGTTGACAGCCACCTTGATGTGGGCTGGCCAATCAATCGCGTCGGAACAGGCCCGCTGCAGGGCGAACGCCCCCAGTTGCGAGATAGCACCGATTTCTTCGGCGAGCGGTATGAAGACGGCTGGCGATACGGGGCCGCGTTTCGTGTGCGTCCAGCGCATCAGGGCTTCACAGACCACGACCTCCCCGCGCGCAAGATCGAGGATGGGCTGGTAATAAAGTTCGAAGTCGCCGTTTTTCAACGCCTCCAGCAGGTCCGCCTCCAGGCTGCGGCGCGCTGTGATCTCCTCGACGAGCGCATCTTCGAATATCACGAACCGTCCGCGGCCCTTGGCCTTGGCCTGATACAGGCCGATATCGGCTTTGCGGATCAGGTCCTTGGCGCTCGTGCCATGATCGGGAGCGATGACGACGCCGAGGCTCGCTCCGATTTCCAGGCGCTGCGTGCCGAGCATGTAGGGCTCGCTCAAGATCCTGACGAGGCGGCCGGCCAGCGGCTCCGTTTCGTTCGGTTGGGCGGCGTTCATCTGGATCACGGCGAATTCGTCGCCGCCAAGGCGCGCGACAAAATCCTCGCCTCGCACCGCCCGCTGCAACCTCGCCGCTACCTGTTGCAACAGCGCATCTCCGACGGGATGACCGAACGTGTCGTTGACCGCCTTGAACCGGTCGAGATCGATCCAGTGGACGGCGAATGCGCCGCTATCGGGCAGCCCTTGGGTCAACGCGTCGAGCCGCTCCTTGAAGTAGTGACGATTGGGGATCCCGGTCACGCTGTCGAAATGCGCGAGCTTCTCGATCCGGGCTTCCTGGCGGCGCTGTTCGGTGACATCGGAATGCAGCGCGACCCAGCCACCGCCCTGCAACGGTTGATAGGCGATCTGGATGATGCGGCCGTCGGCCAGGTCGTGGGTCAGCCGGACCTGCTCGGTCTGATGTGCCCAACCGGGGTCGTCGCATGGCCAGGACAAACGCGGGTGGCCGGGCGTTTCGCCGACCCGGCCGGTCCCGATCGCGATCCGATGGACGATGATGTCTTCAAAGAGGGTGCCGGGCTGCGACAGGTCTTCGGTCAATTCATAAAGATCGCGATAGCGCGTGTTGCAGATGATCAGGCGTCCGCTCTTGTCGAACATCGACAGGCCGCGGGACATGTTCTGAATGGCGAAGTCAAACCGCTGGTTGAGAGTTTCGATCTCGGCTTGTTTCGCCAGCAATGCGATCGCGTTCGCCCTGAACACGCCGAGTGCGCGCGCCATGTCGCCCAGTTCGTCGGGATAGCCTGTGCCCGACACGTAGACCGAGGTGTCGTTTTGTGCCAGCTGCAGCATGGTTTGGGTCATGCGCGCCAGCCGGCGCACAATCTGGCGTGTGATCATGAGGCTGAACGGGCCGATCAGGATGAGCGCCACCGCCGATCCCATCATCACCCACCGCGTCACCACCTGGCCGCCGTCGATCAATCCAGCAACCTCGCGGTCGACCGCCGAAAGCTGTTCAGCCTTGGAGCGCAGGATCTCGCTTTGCAGCTTGCGCGCCACCTCGACATAGACCTGCACCTGATCGATCGCGGCGGCCTGGGCATAATTATACGCCAGGTGCAGCGTCGCATCGCCCTGACGCGACAGTTCCGGCAGCAGCTGTTCCAGCGTGCGGGAAAATTCGTTTACGTGGGCAGGAGCGTGTTCGCCCATGTCGGCCACGAGTTCGTTTGCGCGTGCGCGCAGTTCGCTGATGCGCGCGCGGTCGAGTTCGACCGGCGCGCTCTCCACGATCCGGCGATGACGTTCGAGCAGCAGCTCCAGCTCGTTCACGTGCAGCAGGTCGACCTCGATGCGGTCGCGGATGTCGCGTGCGGTCCCAGCTGCGAGCGTCACGAAATGCAGCGCCGCGGTCGCAAGGATCGCAACCGTCGCAAGCGCCAGACCCGCGAGCGAGTAAAGGCGGGCGCCAATGCGGACCGGCAGAATTGGGAGCTGCTGACGCTTCACCGCGGACATTCAGTCCCGATCGTTGACGGTTGCGAAGCGGGTGGCGTCGATGACGCGCAGCGCTTGCTTGCTGGGGAGCCCTGCGGTCACGTAGCTCAGCGGCTGCTCGACAGGCCGGTCGGTTTCGATCTCGTGCAAGCCGGCCTTGCGGATCAGGCCGAGCTGGGTAATGCCGATTGCGCCCAGCTCCTGGGCCACGACCTTCAAGACATGATTGGCGCTTTCGAGCCGGATTGCGCCTGCCGCCAAAGGCGCATCGCCCAAAATTTGCGCCCGAACCGCGGCGACAGTGCCGCCGCCCTCCTTCACGGCTACGACGCGCACGGGCATATCGGGACCGCCCACCTCAGCCCAATTGACGAGCTGGCCGCTCAGCAACCGAGTGATGGTTTCGACCGGCAACGACTTCACGGGGTTGGAGGGATTAACGGCGAAGGCGATCCGCGTCGTCAAGACCCGGTATTCGCTCAGGGGCGCGTAGTCCAAATTGGGCTGCAATTTGCGCGCGGCGGCGATTTCCGCATCGAGGGGGGCCGAAATCATCGCCAGATCGGCGCGCCCCTCCAGCAAGGCCAGCAAGCCCCAGCTTGATTTGTTGGCCACGATGTCGAGCGGCGCTCCGGCCATGCGCTCGATCGCCGGGCGGTAGGCTGCAAAGATCGCGGCATTAAAGGTGGTCGAGCCTTGGACGCGAAGCGGACCCTCGGCGGCACCCGAAGGTTCGGCCACGAGCACGGCGACCGTCAGCGCGCAGGCTGCCAGTCCGGTACCCAGTATTACGCGCAAGCCGATCGGCATGTGGGACTCCTATTGAGGTCTGGTCCCATAACTACAATCTATGCGTGTATTATTCGTTTTGTTCCCGCCTCTAATTTGGCCCAATCCACGGTTTGCATTCGACACAAGTTGCAGGGCGGACGTTGGCAACGTTTTTACACGACTCTCCTACAAGCCTGTTCCGGCCAGCCGGATGGAGATGTGAGATGATGTGGTTCAGCGTACGGTGGAATATGCCCAATCTCATGCCGGTCGGCGTGCTGATCGCCAGCTGCGTGTGGCAGCATTTCTTTTAGGACCAGCTTCCAGCCGCAGCGGCTGCGCGCTTACAGTCGCACCACGGTGCCGTCGGCATCGAGCCGCAAGCGCATGCCGGTCTTGATCGCCTCCAGCCCGTGCACGCCCACGCTCATCGCGACGCCGCGTTCGCGCGCGAGGATCGCCATATGGCTCAACCAGCCGCCAGTCTCCACCGCCACGCCGCCGCACGTCATCAGATGCGGCAGCCATGCAGGATGGAGCGTACGGGCGATGATGATGTCGCCCGGCTCGAAGCCTGGAAGCGGCGCGCCGCTCGCGTGGCCCGGAGGCGCACAGATCGCGCGACCCTCCACGCTCGCATGGCCCGAGACCCGTTTTCCCTTCAAGGCCCTCGGATCGAGGCTTGCCGCGTGGGCCGGCAGAGACACTGCTCCGAGCGGGCCTCGCTCGATGCGGTGCGCGGTCAAGCGAGCCGGTAATTGCTGCAACCCGTTGAAATGGTGCGCGAGCTGCTGGCGTTCCAGCGCCGTCTCCAGCAGGGCGTCCCTGGTGTTGGCGCTCAGCGCCGCCGCCTCGTCGAGCCCGAGGTAGAAGACCGCGCCGCCCAGATCGAACCGGAGGCCCAGTTCGCCGAGCAGACGCCGCAACAGCGCCACCTCGCGCAGACTTTCGTGCTTGGCGTCTTCCTTCAAGGTCACGAATTTCTGGGCACGGTAGACGCTATGACGAACGTCGCGGGGGAGGTCGCCGGCGGGGTCCGTTCGGCGGGGCAAATGAGCGGTCGCCGCCAGTGTCTGCGCCGCTTCGACGAGGCTGCCGAACTCTTCGCCGTAGCGGGGGGCGGCCAGTTCGTAATCGAGATCCGCCCGGTGCCCGAGCAGGGCATACAGTGCCGGCCGCCGTTCAGCCGGGGGGAGCCCTGGCAATCGCCGCAAGCCGTACCGCAACTGGGTCAGCGGCGTCGCGGCCAACACCACCGCTGGATCGGCTCCGCAGCGCTTCAGTCCTTCGTGGGCCTGCTCAAGGAAAACCTGCGCTGCAATATTGACCCGGTCGACCGCCAGATGCGTGTCGTCCACCAGCCGCGCGCGCGTCTCATTAAAAGCCGACAGCAGCGCCGCTGCCGGCAAGCGGGCCGGATCGACGGCCTCGTAGAGCGCCGCGCGGGCTGCGATCTGGGGCAGCACGTTGGTCCGTAGATCGCGCTCGAAGGCATGGGCGTTCAGCGTCAACTGGCGGATTGCGCGGCGCGGCATGACGAGGGCGCGGTTCGCCCGTTCGCGTTCGTCGCAATAGAGAGCGCCGAACGCCGTGACGTAGAGCGGCCGAGCTTCGGGATGGTCGCCGTCGAAACCGGGCGCGTCGAAGCCCAATGATCGAGCGGCGCGATCCATGCTGCCGCCGCTCGCCCAGAAAGCGTTCAGCAGCGATAACGACGACGGCGTGGGGTGAGGCAGCAGTTCCGCCATGGTGTCGAGAGTGAGCACGGCGCTGCCTTCCTCACCGTCACGCCGTTTACCGGAGGTCGTGTTGCGCGAGGCGTGGGTGCGGCGAGCGCCGTCAACGGAGGCGGCGGCGGCGGCGATGCGGGCCAGCTCTGCCCACTCCTGGGCAATCGCCGTTTCCAGTCCGCGCGGACCCGCCGCGATATCGCGGCTCTGCAGGATCAGGACGCGGCGGCCATCGAAGGCCCATTCGATGTCCTGGGGCTTGCCGAAGCGGGCTTCGATCCGGCGGGCCAGCGTCCAGAGCTTCGCCAGATCGAACGGGGCAGGGCCGTCCGTCTCGATTGCGCCGGTGATGCGCCCAATGCGCGCCGTCGCCGGCGTCACCGCCCCCGACACCAGCGCTTCGCCGTTGCCGCTCACCCATTCGACGAGGGCGCAGCCGGGAATGGCCGGATCGCGCGTGAAGCAGACGCCGGCGAAGCGGGCCGCCACCATCGGCTGGATCAGGATGTTGGCCGACCCCGCGTCGTCGGCATAGGAGCCGACGCGGTGGGCGCGGAACGACGCCGCGACTTCGGCGATCGCCGCCTCCAGCCCCATGCGATCGACGTCGAGCACGGTTTCGAAAACGCCGGCGAAACTCTGCTGTGCGCCGTCCTCGGCCCCGGCCGAAGACCGGACCGCCACGCGCCTCGCGCCCAGATGCCGCCAGATTGTATTGAGCTTGCGCCGGCGCCAGCGCTCGTCAGATCGCTGGTAGGCGTGGAGGAACCGGCTGCTCAATACCACGCCGCCAGGAACCGGCAGGCCGCTTTCCGCCAGCGCCGCCAGCCGCGCCGCCTTGTTGCCGGCCAACGACAGCCGACCCGCGTCGGCAAGCGCCACGAGCCGGGGGTCGCCCAGCCGGTACCGGATCCAGGCGAGCCGCAGCCTGCGCGTTGCCTTCCTCACCGCCGCCCAGCGCCAGGACGTCACCCAGCGCTGAAGCAGCAGCAAGGCTGCGCTCCCGACCAGATAGACGTCCACCGCCGCCGGCATGGTCGCTGCGAGGCTTGTAAGACCGGGCGCAGCCACGAGCCAGATTGCGGCGTGGTGCCAGCGCGCTTGCGCAAGGGTCAACGAAAGGTAGACCGCCAGCAAGATGCCGAAGATTGCAGGGAGCGCGTATAACGGATCGGGTGCGCCGAGTTCGGGCAGCCATGCCCAGGCCTGCGGATGGCTCTGCGCCAGACGCGTCACAGCCTCCACGGAAACCGCGAGCACGGGAAGCAGCAGCAGCGCCAGCAGGTTGCGCAGCGGCGTCATGCGATGGCGGGCCATCAGATGGCGGAGGGCGCGGGCCAGTCGCTGGGGGTCGCCTTCGAGCCGCGCCTTGAGGGCTGCGACTTCCGGGGCGATGGCGCGGGCGACCTTCTGGTCGGCGTCGGCCTTGCTCGCGAACGGCCACACGATCGTACGTGCAAGAGCCGACAATGCGAGGATCGCGCCCATGAGGCCCAGATGCGCACTGGCCTGTTCCAGCGCATCGGCAAGGGCCACGCTTGCGCGCGACTGCCAGGAGGCATTCGCCGTCTCCAGCCATTTCTGCACGTGCGGGGGCGGCGTCGAGGGTTCGAAATATTCCCACGGAACCGTGTAGCGGCCGGCAAAGGTGCGCCCGCGCCGCGTCAATTCCAGACCCAGCACATCGGCAAAAAAGCAGCTGCGGCGGTCATAGCAAGGCGCGATAACCGGGTGATCGGGGAGTTCGGCGAGGCGGCGCTCCAACTCTGGCGTCGGCGTCGGGCGGATGGGCAAATTGATTGCGCCGGGCAGGTGGCCGCCGTCGAATTCGCCAGGATAGCGGACATCGACGAACACGGCGCCATCGCGCGCGACCAATTGCTTGACGTTGCCCGTATCGAGATATTTCGATTGATTGGGATAGGGGGCGATGGCGCGCAGATCGGCGAGGGTGCGCGCGCCGTTGCCGGACAAAGCATGGCCCTCGACGAGCCATTTCTCGAAGCCGCCGATCATGAACCGGCACTGGACGCCGCGCGCCGTCAGCGCTGCGCAGGTTTCGGCGCTACGGTTGCCGTTGTGACAGAACAGCAGCGCGGTCTTGCCGGTGAAATCGATTTGGCTCTGGGGGAGATCGGGAAACCGCACCGCCCGCGCGCTGGCCAGGCCGCCCTGCTCGGTCTCCGGCGTTTCGCGAATATCGAGGGCGATCACGTCGTCGCGGCGGCCCGCCTCCATCTGCGCGAGCAACTCGCCGACCTCGTTGGTGGAGAGGCCATTGGGGCTTTTCAGCTGGGCGCTGTAGGGCATCTCGCGCAACAGCGGGTCGAGCGTCTGGCCGTCGGCGCGCTTCGGCGTCGGGCGCACCAATGTCGCTTCGAGCCGCGCCGTGTGCTCGTTGGCTGCGGCAACGAACTGCATGACATCGAGCGCCAGCGCCGCCACGGCGACGGCCACGGCGATCTTGAACCAGCGCTGCAGGCGTGGATCTTGTCCTTTCCGGCCATGGACTCCGATCACCAGCGCACCGCCGCCGGCAAAAGCGCCCGCCACGCCCCACAGCTGGGACAGGCTCGACAACGACGAGACCACGAGTTCGGGCGAGGGAATGGCGTGGGCGACCGGCGGGGCTGCCACCACCAGCACAGCTGCCAGTCCGCCCCGCCAAGCCTGCATCGCGCTATAGCCGTTTCGCACCATCATGGAACAATCCCACATCTAAAAACAATCTTAGATTGCATTTTGTGGTTAAGAATTGTTTAGTGTGCGGAGCGGTGGCCGGTTCAATACGCCTCATATGCTTTTTGTATCGCGTCGCATAGACAGGCGTTTTGCGGGGGGACGGCTGCCGCACAGTGCAATCGGTCACCGTGCCAACCGGCTGACGACGCCGATCAGAAGGTCCAGGCCCCGCTATTTGAGGTTGTGCCAGCAGCCGGCGAGAAGACCGGTGTTCCCGTATGTGTTCCACCTGTCGTGATGATGGAGCCTCGTTGGGCCGTCAGCGCGCGCTGCGTTGCGTCGCCCGCGACCGTGACCGCGTTAACATAGGCCGCGCTGCCGTCCCACGCCATCAAAGAGGGCTGGCCTGCGCCACCCATCAAACTGCAGCCCGCCAGTTCCAGCACACATCCCGAAACGATCTGAACGCTCATGCCGGTGTTGCCGGAAAGACTTGCGGCAGTGACCGTGGCGCGGCTGCCGCTGTTCAGCGCGATGCCAACGGCGGCCGACGTCTTGACGCGCAGCCCGCCATCCGAGCTGAACTGGCTTTGGCTCGCTTCGATGCCGTGGTTGCCGCTTGCGACGATCAGAGTGGAACCAGCCTTCACCCAGCCGCCTTGCTGCATGAGCGCTCCGCTGGCGGCGCTGTAGGCCAGCTGACAGTTGGTGAGGGTCGCGTGGCCTTGTTCGCGCACCTGCACGCCATTGGCAAAGCCGAACACTGCGCAGCGGTCCAGCACGATCCGGCCGCCGCGCGTGGCGGTGGCGCCGAGCGGGGTTCCGGTGGTGCCGGTCCGGATGAAGGCCAGATCCTGGACGAGGCCGATGCCTTCGCCGTCGCTCACCGTCAGCGCGCCCACATTGGGACATTCGACGATCACTTTGTATTTCGAGCGCACCATCGTCTCGTCGGTCGCCTTGGTGCCAGTGAAATCGGCTTCGACCGGCAGCGTTGCTGCGACCGCCGCTCTGAGTACGATACGGCCCGGCTGGGGGTGACGGCACACGAGGGGCGCGGTCAGCACATAGGTGCCAGCGGCTACCGAGATGATGCCTTGGGCGTTGCTTTCGAACCGCGTGCTGTTCATCTGGTCGAGCGCTGCCTGGATGGTCGCCGCTTGAGCGGGCACGTTGATCGTCACGGTGGACGGCGTGCTGGCGACGATGCCGCCTTGCGGAAACGCTGCCCGTCCCGTCGCGCCGCCGATCACGAGTGCTTCGCGCCAGGTTGCGCCATCGGCGGAAACCTTGATGTGAAAGTCGTCGTCGCCAGTGGTGCCCATTTCGGCGCGGCCCGAAAACGCGGTCTGATAAAGCAGGCTCGCGGTCGCGCCGGCGGCAGCCTTGTTGACTTTCGCCTGATGCCCGCTGCCGGCATGGTTGAGTAGCGTCGCGGGGGCAGATACCGACAGCCGGTTGGTCGTGTCGGCGGTCGCGTTGATGCCGAGCAGAGGTACCGAACCTGCGCTGCCGCCGCCGCTCATCAGAGCCCAAGCGCCGCCCGTGTAGACGACCGCCACAGCTTCGTCGGCGACCCAGGCGAGCCAACCTTCGCGCGGGGCGAAGGTTGCCCATGCGCCATCCTGGAAAGCTGCGATCCGGCCGGCCGCGCCCGCCCAGACGCCGGTTGCGCCAGCGGGCAGAATGTAGCGCACGCCATCCGCCGGCGTTGAGGGGGGGCGGTCAAAATCCGGCTTGCGACGCTGATCTGGGTCAGCGCGTCGAGCATACGGATCGCTTCGTTGTGGGTGACGTGCTTTTGGGCTTGGGCTGCCATGATGTAAGGCAGGCTCAGGTTCGGGGTCTGGTCCATGGGGGCTCGCTGTGACGGGGCTACGCGCTAAATGCGCTGCCATCCTCAGCCTGCCCTCCCGGCGCGGGGATAACTTATTTATCCGCCGCCGTTCGCGCGTCTTTTCAACCCCGCCAGTGCAGCGCCGCAATCAGGGTAAACAGCCGCCGCGCGGTGTCGAAATCGACCGTAATCTTGCCCGCCAGCCGCTCCATCAGCACGCGGCTGCCGTCGTCGTGGAGGCCGCGGCGGCCCATGTCGATCGCCTGGATGCGGGCAGGCGGCGCGGAGCGAATCGCTTCGTAATAGGAATCGCAGACCACGAAATAGTCGCGGATGATGCGTTTCAACGGCATCAGCGAAAGGCCATGGACGAACAGGCCGGGATTGCTTTCATTGCCGACGTGCATCATCAGCTTGTCGTCGACGATCGACAGCGCGAGCGTATAGGGGCCCTCGTCGCGGCCTTCGAGGGCGAAGACGTTGCCGTCGAGGATATCGAAGATCGCGACCTCGCGTTCGTGCTCGATGTGATGACTGCCCTGCTGGATCGATTTTTGATCGAGCGTGATCGCCGTCAGCTTGTCCCGGGGCGTGAGCTTTCCGGCGTCTGCTGCGCTCTGTTCTGGCTCGCTCATGCGGCGCTCCCTTTGGTTGACGGCAGCCGCAGGCCGACCGAGGCGCGGTGGGCTTCCAGGCCCTCCGCGCGCGCCAGCGTCATCGCAGCCGGACCGAGCGCTGCCAAGGACGCTGCGTCGAGGCGCAGGATCGAGGTGCGCTTCATGAAGTCGAGCGTGCCAAGGCCGGACGAAAAGCGGGCGCTGCGCGCGGTCGGAAGCACGTGGTTGGAGCCGGAGACGTAATCGCCGATGGCTTCGGGGGTGTGAGCGCCGAGGAAGATCGCGCCTGCGTTGCGGATCTTTGCTGCGAGCCGGTCGGGGTCGGGTGTGCAGATCTGGAGGTGTTCGGCTGCGATCGCATCGGCGAGCGGGGGCGCTTCGTCGAGCGACGACAAGATGATCGTAGCGCCGAACCCGTCCCAGGAGGCCGACGCGATGGCCGCACGCGGCAGGGTTTTGAGCTGGCGGGCCACCGCCGCCTCGACGGCGTTTGCAAAGGGCTCGCTGTCGGTCATGAGGATCGACTGGGCCGCCGTATCGTGCTCGGCCTGCGCCAGCAGGTCGGCTGCGATCCACTCGGGGTTGTTGTTTGCATCCGCAATGATAAGCACCTCGGAGGGGCCCGCCACGCTGTCGATCCCGACCTGACCGAACACCTGGCGCTTGGCGGCTGCGACATAGGCATTGCCCGGGCCGACGATCTTGACGACCGGCGCGATCGATTGCGTTCCATAGGCGAGCGCCGCCACGGCCTGCGCGCCGCCGATGCGGTAGATTTCGTGGACGCCAGCGAGGCGCGCCGCAGCCAGCACCAACGGATTGAGTTCGCCGCGCGGGGCGGGCACTACCATGACGACGCGAGGGACACCTGCCACCAGTGCGGGCACTGCGTTCATCAGCACCGAACTCGGGTAGGAGGCCGTGCCGCCGGGGACGTACAGCCCGACCGATTCGACGGCCGTCCAGCGGGAGCCCAGTTCAACGCCTGTCGCGTCGGTGTAGCTGTCGCTCGCGGGCAACTGCCGGCGATGATGGGCCGTGATGCGCTCATGGGCAAACGCGAGCGCCGCCAGTGTTTCAGCGGTGCAGGCAGCGATGGATGCCGTTATTTCAGCCTCGCTCACGCGCAAGCCGGCCTTCGCCAGATCGACGGAATCGAAGCGGGTCGAATACTCGATCAGCGCCTGATCGCCGCGCGCGCGCACGCCAGCGATGATCTCACGAACGGCTGCGTCAACATCCGCCGAGGATTCACGTTTCTCGCCGAGCAGGGCCTTGAAGGCCGCCGCAAAATCGGCGTTGCGCGCGTAGAGATGTTTGGGCATTCAACGTTCACGACCGACCTAGGCCGCTCCTTATGATCGTTCGGGTTTGGACACGCCAGCAACGGTATCCGGCGCTGCAGCCTCTGCGTCGTGGTCAGGCTTGTATTTTGTCGACCACTCTGCTCCTAGGTCTTTAAGCTCCGCCTCGATATATTCAACATCGAGACGCAGCGATGCCCCAGCGGCAAATTGGAGCGTGATCTGGCCCGCGGGTGCGTCCGTCGGGGCGAATTCGATCGCCAGCAGTGCGAGCACGGTGCCGCCCTGCCTGGGATCGAAGCCGGCATACTGTACGCGGTTCACACGCTCAAACCGCAAACCAGCCCGTTTGCGTGTATAGGTTGCGTGTGCATGCCCGCGTTGACCGGGCTGCACCGCCGGCCAGTCGAACCGGTTGCAAACGACCGCGACGCGGCCGCTGGCGGCGCTGTAGGACAGGTTCGCCACCTGCACCACAGCGTCCTGGCACAGCGCGGACAAAATGTTCAAATCTTCGGAATCGAGCGCCTGAAGCTTCAGGTCGGCCATGAATTGTCCTTTTGCGCTGCGCAATCTACTGGAAGACGCATTTCGCCACTTGAGATAACGAGCCGCAGGGTGCGCTGCAACTGTGCTGCACTTGCGTCCCTAGTTTCGTGCACCCTCGTTGGTAACGCTGTCATCGCCGCGCTATAGAACGCCAGGGCAAGATACAGATTCAAAGGGGACGGGCGTGAACCAAAGCGATGGAATTGTCATCATCAGCACCGATACCGCGTTCAAAGGCGCCATGCGCAATTGCAAGCGGCTCGAGATCTTCGGCTATGTCGAAGGTGAAGTCTCGACCAAGGAACTGATCGTTCACGATGGCGGCAACTTCTATGGTCAGGCCCAGACCGGGACGGCCAATGTCAGCGGCACCATGCAGGGCGATATCGTCGTCGAGGGGCTGATTCAGATCCACTCCACCGGCCATGTGGCGGGCAATGTGCACTACGGCCGCCTCGCGATGGAAACCGGCGGCAACCTCTCGGCGGACATGCGCAACGTGCCGCCGCGCATCGTGGGCGACTTCGAAATCAGCGTCGTCCGGGGCCGTGCCACCCGCATCACGCTCGAAGACATCAACGCTGTCGATCCCGACGACAAGGCGAGCGATCTCGTGTTCACGGTCTCCAACGCGACGCACGGCAAGGTCGCGGTCACCGGCGGCACCGACCGGCCCGCCGGTCAATTCACGCAGGCAGATCTCGCCGGCGGCCGCGTGGTGTTCCAGCATGATGGATCGGCCAATGCGGCTGCCCAGTTCGACGTCGTGGTCGCCGACAAGTCGGGGGCGACATCGGGGGCGCCGCAAACCGTCATCGTCACCGTGAGGGCTGCTTAAACAGGCCCAAAAAAAGGGCGGCATTGCTGCCGCCCTTTCAAATCTCATGCCGTCATGCGCGATCAATAATCGCGGCGGCCACCCGTGCCGGAGGGCCGCTTGGCCGCCTGCAAGCCGCCTGCGGGGCGGGCAGCGCTACGGGCTGGAGCGCCGGAGTTGCGCGACTGGTGCGCGTCACGCTCCGCATCGAAACGCGAACGCGTGGGGCCTGCATCGCGCCGTTCGCCGCGCGGTTCTGGGCGCCGCTCGTCAGGACGGGGGGCTGGTCCGCGGCTCACGGCGTTCATCGGGTCGTAAGGACGGCGGTCAGCGCCGGCTGGTGCGCGGTCCGAATTCGGACGGTAGCCGTTCGAGCGCTCGGCCATCGGGCGGCTGGTCGGGCGGTCGCTGCCGGCACTGTAGCCGCCAGCCTGCTCGGGGCGCTCCGAATGGGGGGCACGGTCGTTGCCGCGACGGTCGCCGCCGCTGGCGCTACGGGGGCGCGAGGCATTGGTGCGGGCGTCGGGACGACGGTCGCCCCCACGGCCTTCACCGCCGCGCCCACCGCTGGGACGCTGCCCCTGACGCGGGCGATCTTCGAGCGTTGCGGTGGCGACGAGCGCGTGATCGTTGCGGCGGTCTTCGGCCGGGATCGTCTGCTTCGTCAGGCGTTCGATGTCGCGCAGGTAGGCCTTCTCCTCGCCGTCCACCAGCGAGATCGCGATGCCTTCGGCTCCGGCGCGCGCAGTGCGGCCGATGCGGTGGACATAGCTTTCCGGCACGTTGGGAAGTTCGTAGTTCACGACGTGGCTGACGTTGTCGACGTCAATGCCGCGCGCGGCGATGTCGGTTGCGACCAGCACCCGGATCTTGCTCTTCTTGAAGCCATCGAGGGCGGCTTCACGCTGGTTCTGGCTCTTGTTGCCGTGGATGGCGGCAGACGAGATGCCGGCCTGCTCCAGATGGCGGGCGACCTTATCGGCGCCGCGCTTGGTGCGGGTAAAGATCAGCACGCGCGAAAGCCCTGCGTCCGTCAGCAATTCGACGAGCAAAGCCCGCTTCTTTGAGGCTTCGACGTGGATTGCGCGCTGCACGACGCGATCTGCCGTCTTGGCGACCGGGGTCACCGAAACCTGCACTGGATCGCGCAGCAGTTCGGCCGCGAGGGAACCGATTTCATGCGGCATGGTCGCCGAGAAGAACAGGCTCTGGCGCTTGTTCGACAGCTTCGCCACGATCTGGCGCAGCGGACGGATGAAGCCCAAGTCCATCATCTGGTCGGCTTCGTCGAGCACGAGGATTTCGGTCGAGCCCAGCGCCAGATGGCCTTCCTGCATGAGGTCGATCAGACGGCCGGGCGTTGCCACCAGAACGTCGACGCCGCGCGACAACAGGTTGATCTGCGGCTTGTAGCCGACGCCACCGAAGATTACGCCCGTCGTCAGGCCGGTATGGCGGCCGTAGGTCTTGAAGCTTTCGGCGATCTGAGTGGCCAGTTCGCGCGTCGGCGACAGGATGAGCGCGCGGCAGCCATTGCGGGTTGCCGGTTTACGGTTCTGCATCAGCCGCTGGAGGATCGGCAGCGCGAAGGCCGCCGTCTTGCCGGTGCCGGTCTGGGCGATGCCCAACAGGTCCTTGCCAGCCAATACGCTCGGGATGGCCTTCGACTGGATGGGCGTCGGCGTGGTGTAGCCTTCGGCTTCGAGAGCTTTCAGAAGTTCGGGTACGAGGTTCAATTCGGCGAACGTGGCCGTCGTCGTGTTCATGTTTGCGTTCGTGGGCACAGCTGCGCTGCGCTCGGTCGAGTTTGTCAAAGCAATAGCCTTCATACGAACCCGCACGCAAAGCTGGTCATGCGCTTCACGCATGTCCCATATCTTCGCTCAATCGCGGGTCACCTTCATGAGACGCCCCGCGTGGCCTGGGCATCGGATCAGAGGTCGGCGGTGCTCAACAGGACGGTTGGCGGGCGCTGCATTCATGCAGCATTGACCCAAGAGACCACCGTTTCACGCGGCTGGAGCGCCGTAAATCGCCGAATATGCTCTGGCGATGCGGGCTTATCTCATGGTGCAGCGCAAAACGCAAGGGCGGAGTTGGGAGGTGTCGCGTTTGAAGGGGGTGTGGCGGGACTGCCAGCGATTAATGAAACGCCGACACCCTGAAGGTTAAAAAGCTGTCGCCGCGGAGCGGCGCGGGGCATCAGGGGCTAAGCGTCCTCCCGACACGGAAGCCGATGAAGTTGTACCGGCCGACGGAGGTGCTCCTGAGGCGGCTGGCCGAGCGGAGGGCCTGAAGATTGCCGTACCAGGAACCGCCGCGAACGACCCGGCGACCACTGTCAGTGCACGCAGTTGTCCACGCTGAACCATCGGTCGGCGCTCCCTTGTAACTGTCGTGCCAGCAGTCCTCGACCCAGTCGTAGACGTTGCCGTGAACCTGATACAGCCCCCACGGGTTGGGCTCGAAGCTGTCCACCGGCATCGTCTT
>JANXVY010000059.1 GCA_025351425.1 Hyphomicrobium sp. | reverse complement strand
TCCAGGCCGTCTGGATACTGCCGGTGTGTCCTTGAGGTGCGAAAGCCATCGACAACCCTGCACACGGAGCAGCGCCACTGGTGCTACTCTACCCATCTGCGGAAGACCCGCGCGCCCGTCGCGCTGCTCCACCCCCCGCTTTTAACTCCGAGCCCATGGCTGCGGAGGGCGAAGGCGCGTGAAGGGAAGGCCAGGGGGCGCTCAAGGCGAGGCGAGCAGTCGCTCGCCGGCCCTGGACCCGCGGACTTGAAGAAAGCGCGCGAGCCCCCTTTGCATGGGGGTCCAGGGCAACCGTGCCCTGGCCTTCACTTGGGCGCCCGGCGGCGCCCGGCGGCTGCCCCTGGACAACCGGCCCGGATCGGGCGCATGAGCGCGGGCTCGAGCTTGGGGCTAGCCGGCGACGGTAGCGCCCTTGTCGTCCAGGTAGGCGATGCGGATCATGTTGGTCGCGCCGGGGGAACCGAGCGGCACGCCCGCGGTGATCAGAATGCCCTGGCCGGCCTTGGCGAAGCCCTCTTCGAAGGCGATGCGGCAGGCCTTGGCGACCATGTCGTTGAGGTTCTGCGGATCGTTGGTGAGGATGGACTGGATGCCCCAGACGCAGGCCATGCGGCGGGCGGTTTCGGGCACCGGCGTCAGGCCGATGACGGGCAGGCCAGGACGTTCTCTGGCAACGCGCAGCGCGGTCGAACCGGTCGCGGTGTAGCAGACGATGGCAGCCAGATCGACGGTCTGGCTGACGGCGTGGGCGGCGGCGGCGATCGCGCCGGGGCCGGTTGGAACGGGGTCGATCTTGGTCGCGTGGACGATGGCGTCGTAGCTCGGGTCGGCTTCGACTTCGATGGCGATGGCGTCCATCATGGCGATGGCTTCGGTCGGGAACTGGCCGACGGCGGATTCGGCCGACAGCATCACGGCGTCGGCACCGTCGAACACGGCGGTCGCGACGTCGGACACTTCGGCGCGCGTGGGGACGGGCGAAGAGATCATGCTCTCCAGCATCTGGGTTGCGACCACGACCGGCTTGCCGGCGGCGCGGCTCATGCGCGTGATCATCTTCTGCAGGCCGGGGACCTTTTCGACCGGCATCTCGACGCCGAGATCGCCGCGGGCGACCATCACGCCGTCGGAGGCTTCGATGATGGCCGCAAGGTCGGTGATGGCGGAGGGCTTCTCGATCTTCGACATGATGGAGGTGCGGCCCTGGATGCGCTTTTGCACGTCGGCGACGTCGGAGCCGCGCTGAACGAAGGACAGCGCGATCCAGTCGACGCCGAGCTCGAGGCCATAGGCGAGGTCGGCTTCGTCCTTCTCGGTCAGGGGGCCGATCGCCAGCAGGGTGTCGGGTAGCGAGATGCCCTTGCGGGAGGCGAGCGCTCCGCCGACGAGGACCTGGGCTGCGATACGGCCAGCCTTGTTTTCGGTGACGCGCATGCGGATCTTGCCGTCATCCAGTAGCAGCTCGTGGCCGGGCTCAACTGCATCAAATATCTGGGGGTGGGGCAGAAACACGCGCTCGCTGGAGCCCGGCTGCTCTGTGCGGTCGAAGAGGAACGTTTCGCCGACGTTCACGGCAGCCTTGCCGCCCATGAACTCGCCTAAGCGGAACTTGGGACCCTGGAGGTCGTAGAGGATGCCGAGCGGGTGGCGGTTCTTGTGCTCGCAGAAGCGGACGGCTGCGTGAAGTTCGCGGGCCTTCTCGTGCGTGGAGTGGCTCATGTTGATGCGGAACACGTCGACGCCGGTGTGGACGAGGCGGTCGAGCATCATGGGAGAGGACGACGCGGGTCCGAGGGTGGCAACGATCTTGACTTTGCGGTTGCGTCTCATCGCGCCGGGTATCCTTTTTGGTTGTGGTTTCTTGGGACTTGATTTCGACTTGCGGGTGCTTTGCAAAATGCCGGGAGGTGTGGTCTCGATTTGGTGTTCGTACGGGTTCGACTTGGATCTATGGCTTGGGTTTGCCGCTGCCTTCGTCCGGATCGGTCAGGCGGATGGTCCATTCCTTGGCTTCACCGGTGTCGACTTCGAAAAAGCCAGATCGCTTGTAATTGCGCTTCTGGCAATCCTGTACGCCGCGAATGGCGAACGATTTATCGTCGGTACACATGAAATTAGTGCCGGTCCATTCGCCGCCCCGGTCATAGTCCACGGCGTGAACATAGACAAACCGGCTCGGTACATTGCCTTTGAGCAGCGTTTCGCAGGTCTGCGAGGCAATGTTCCACCAGCCTTCGGTCGACCAGCCGGTCGGGTCCTGATAGCCGATCGCGACGCCGACGCGGGTCGAGGTCGTGTTGCAGATCTTGAGTTCCGCGTGGGCTCCGCTTGCCGGCAAGACCAAAGCAAACGTCAGCGCCAGGATGGTTGGATAACTGGAAGCGGTCAAGGGCGTCTCAAAGTTCAGGAGTGGCGGCCGACCTTCACGGGTCTACCAGAATTGCACGGAAGTCGTTGACGTTGGTCTGGGTGGGCCCGCACAAAATGAGGCCATCCACGTGGCGGAAGAAAGCCGTCGAGTCGTTGTTGGCAAGGAAGGTGGCGGGATTGAGGTTTGCCGCGGTGGCGCGCGCATGGGTCGATGGCAGAACGAATGCGCCGGCTGGGTCGGTTGCGCTTCCCGCGCCGCCGTCCGTGCCGTCGGTATCGCCAGCAAGCGCCGAGATCCCGGGGGTTCCATTGAGCGCCTCGACGAGGCTCAACGCGTATTCCTGGTTGGGGCCGCCCGAGCCATTGCCGCGCACGGTGACCGTCAGTTCGCCGCCCGAAAGGATGGCGACCCGCTCGCCCTTGGCGCGGTAGTCGAGCGCCATCTTGGCGTGGGTGCGGGCGACGTCGCGAGCTTCGCCTTCGAGGCTATCGCCCAGCATCTCGACGCGGAAGCCGGCGTTGCGGGCGAGGGCGGCGGCGGCTTCGATGGAGGCTTTGGGGGCCGCTACGATCGCGTAACGCGATTGGGCAAGCTTGGGATCGCCGGGCTTGACGGTTTCGTTGGCGGGGTCAATGAGGGCGGCGGCAATTTCGGGAGACGGTGTAATGCCCCATTTGGCGAGCACGGCGCGGGCGTCTGCCAGCGTCGAGCGGTCGCCGACGGTCGGGCCGGAGCCGATTTCGTCGGGGTGATCGCCTGGGACGTCCGAAATCGCGAGCGTCAGCAAGCGGGCAGGATAGGCGGCGGCGGCGAGCTTGCCGCCCTTGATGCGCGATAGATGTTTGCGCACGCAGTTCATGTCCGAAATCGGAGCGCCGGACTTGAGGAGTTGCTTCGTCAGCTGCTGCTTTGCCTCGAAGCTGACGCCGGCGACCGGTGCTGCCCAGAGCGCCGAAGCGCCGCCAGACAGAAGGACCAGCACCAGATCGCTCGGACCTGCGGCCTTGGCGGCATCGATGGCACGCGCGGCGCCGGAGATGGAGTTGGCGTCCGGAACAGGGTGGCCGGCTTCGATGATTTCTATCAATTCGGTCGGGAGGCCGAAGCCGTGGCGGGTGGTGACGAAGCCCGCCACACGGTCGCGCTCGCCGCGCCCGATGTAGTGCTGCTCGGTTGCTTGGGCCATGGCCGCCGACGCCTTGCCCGCGCCGATGATAATAATGCGTCCGCCGTTCGGTATGGCTGGCAGATGGGGCGGTACACAGCTGCGTGGATGGGCCGTGGTCCAGGCCGCCCGATAGAGCGACATCAACAGGGCGTGTGCTGCGGGTTCATCGAGGCGGGACGCGCGGCTGGTCGACATCTAAGGCCTATGATTGAGAAGGACAAACGGGGGCGATATTGGGCTTTGGTCGAATGTCTCCTTTGGGGTAAGCTGATGACGGCGTCAAGCGAACCGAATTGGCGATGGTTGCAGGGAGCGGGTTTTTGTATCGTAAATGATGGACGTCTCCCCCACCGCGCATTTTCCAATGATTGGATCCTCAGAAGCGGACGCTTTCACCGTCATCGGCGGGATAGCGGACTGCGGGGTGGTCGTGCTGTGCGATCATGCGAGCAACGCACTGCCACCGATCTACGGCGCGCTTGGGATGCCTGCGGCCGAGTTCGAGCGTCATATAGCCTATGATATCGGGGCGGCCGGCGTCGCGCGGGCACTGGCGGCCGAACTCGGAGCCCCAGTCGTTTTATCACGTTATTCGCGGCTGCTGATCGATCCCAACCGGGGAGACGACGATCCCACGCTGATCATGCGGATCTCGGACGGCGCGGTGGTGCCTGGCAACCGTGAGCTGGACGCGCACGAGCGGGGGGTGCGGCTTGACCGGTATTACCGGCCCTATCACCTGGCGATTGCGAGGGTGATCGACGCGGCGATGGGGGCGGGCGTGCCGCCGATCCTGGTATCGATCCATAGTTTCACGCCGGTGATGAAGGGCGTAGAGCGGCCTTGGCAGGTGGGCATCCTGTGGGACAAGGACCCGCGGTTCGCCTCACCGATGCTCGATTATCTGCGAGCCGGCACGGGCTGCGTGGTGGGTGATAACGAGCCCTACAGCGGTATTCTCACGGGGGATACGCTGTGGCAGCACGGCACGCGGCGTGGTCTCGCGCATGCAATCGTCGAAATCCGGCAGGACTTGATTGAAAGTGCGCAGGGCCAAGCCAAATGGGGGCTGCTGCTCGCGGGGATGATCCAGCGGATGCTGCAGGACCCCGTATTGCGAGCGCGCCTGCTCGCGGTTGACTTTCACGGCTCACATACCGATGTCTGCGCTGAAACATGAGAGGACGGCCATGACCCAAACCAAGCCGGAAATTTCGGCGGCGACCACGACCGAACTTGAGGCTGCAGCATTCCGCCGCCTCGTCGCGCACCTGCGCGGGCGCAGCGACGTGCAGAATATCGACATGATGGTGCTCGCGGGGTTCTGCCGCAACTGCTTGTCCAACTGGTATCAGGAAGCGGCGAACGCGAAAGGGATCGAACTTTCGAAGGATGCGGCGCGCGAGCTGATCTACGGCATCCCCTACAAAGAGTGGCAGGCGGCGCACCAGACGGACGCGAGCCCGGAGCAAAAGGCTGCTTACGAGGTCGCCAAGCCGGCCGGACACTGATTCTGGGCTGAACGGCGTAGATTTATGGTGTCATCCACAGGATTGGCAAAAAGCTCTGGATGAGTTGTTGCGCCTGCTTGCTGGAGGGGTGGCTGGCCTCTAGCTTCGTCTAACATGCAACAAGGTGAGGGCCCCCATGACAACACTGCCAGCGACGGCACAGGACCAACTGCGGCAGCTGGTGGAGCAGATCGAGCGGCTGGAGCAGGAAAAGAAAGCTCTCTCCGACGATATCCGCGACAAATATCTCGAAGCCAAGGCTGTCGGTTTCGACGTTAAGGCGCTGCGCACCATCGTGCGGATGCGCAAAAAGTCCAAGACCGAGCGGCAGGAAGAGGAATCGATCCTCGACGTCTATCTGCACGCGCTCGGGATGCTGCTGGAGCCCGTCGTCCAGAACCATTACGAGCAGGCCGGCGAACAGATGCTGGACGCGGCTGAATAAAGCTCCGGCGAATATCCGTCGTGGCCAAGGCGCGCCGATTGTTTGACCGGCTGCGCCCTGCGCGCCTCATCAATTTCGATACAGTGAAGCCGCGGCTAGCGTCAGCGGGTCGGGCGATATCGGGTTGAGTTTCGAGAACGGAAACTCGTTCAATACCAGGATCGACAGGCACGTCGCCAGCGCGCACCCAAACACCAGGTGCGACAGCAGCATTGGCTTGGGCTTCGCCAGGTGGGTCAGCGTAATCGCCAATTGTGTGAGGACGCCAAACAGGATCAGGGCGTGCCACTTGATCGTGAAGGTACGGCTTTCCGCGAGGATCGTCCGGGTCTGACGCTTCTCACGCAGCTGCGTGAACGCGTCCAGCATCTTGCCCTGAACCACCGGGCCGACCGCTTTGCCGACGGGCCCGGATACGATCAGCGCCGAGATCGCCTTGACCTTGGGCAGCACCTCCAGCGACCGCTTGCCGATCAGCATCAGCGGCCAGTCCTTTTCGACTGCGGTTCTCACATAGTCATCGAGGCTTGCGCGCATCGTTTCTGCCGCCTGGTCGTTGCCTTCGGATAGGCGCGCCAGATTTCGGATGGCGTCGCCCTCAGCAACGACGGCTTCGTGCGCCACTTGATTGCGGACCCAGATATCGTTGGCCAGAAAGGCCGCGAAAAGGCCGAACAGCAGGGATACTGTGCCGATGATCGCGGGCTCGACTCCGGCGAACGCCATCATGCTCGGCCGTTTTGCGAGTTGCGAGCAGATCCATGTCATGAGCAGCGGCGGCAGCAGCGCCGCGAGTATGCACGCCGTGACAACCACAGACGGCGGCCAATCCAGAAATGAGTACACGCTACCCCCAATCGGGGCATCTAACACCCCGATAACACCCCGATTGAATATAAGCAGTTTGCGGATGAACTGTCACGGAACTGTCGCGTGAACGGAGCAACGTGAAGAGAAGGCGTCAGAGCGTAGCCTTGCTGCACAGGGACAGGGCACGCGTGCCCTGGACCCGCATCCTGAAGTTAGGCCACGTTCAGCACCACGCGGCCGCGGATGTGGCCGGCGAGAATCTGGGGTGCGAGCGCGATAACGTCACTGAGCGTATGCGTGACCGTAAGCGCGTCGAGCTTGCTCTTGTCCAGGTCGGTTGCGAGCCGGTTCCAGGCGGCGATACGCTTGGCCTTCGGAGCCTGGACGCTGTCGATGCCGGCGAGCGTCACATTGCGCAGGATGAACGGGGCGACCGAACCCGGCAGGTCCATGCCCTGGGCGAGGCCGCAGGCGGCAACGCAGCCGCCGTATCGGGTCTGGCTGATGGCGTTCGCCAGCGTGGTGGAGCCGGCGACGTCGATGACGCCTGCGAATCGTTCGCGGCCGAGCGGCTTGGCAGGGCCCGAAAATTCCGAACGGTTGAGAATGTCCTTTGCGCCCAGGCCCTTGAGGAAATCCGCTTCCTCGGGGCGACCCGTGGAGGCTGCAACCTCGTAGCCGAGTTTCGCCAGCACGGCGACAGCGATGGAGCCGACACCGCCGGCCGCGCCCGTCACCAGGATGGGGCCGTGGCCCGGCAGCACGCCGTGGGCTTCCAGCGCCATGATGCACAGCATCGCCGTATAGCCGGCGGTGCCGATCGCCATGGTCTGGGCGGGCGTGAATGCTGCGGGCTTCTTGACAAGCCAGTCGCCCTTCACGCGGGCGCGCTCGGCATAGCCGCCGTGGTGGCTTTCGCCAACGCCCCAGCCGTTGAGGATGACGTAGTCGCCAACGGCGAATTCGGGGTTGGATGATGAGATCACGGTGCCAGAGAAATCGATCCCAGGCACGAGCGGGAACTTGCGGATGATCGGGCCCTTGGCGGTCAACGCCAAGCCGTCCTTGTAGTTGATCGTGGTATGCGAGACGGCGACTTCAACGTCGCCCGGCATCAGATCCGCGGTTGTTAATGCGGTCCAGTCAACACGCTGGCCCGTCTCAGGCTTTGTGACGACAAAGCCGTGGAAGTGGTCCGAGGTCGTCATGCGTCACTCCAGTCGTTACAATTTTTTATGCTGGACGCACGCGATAGGCGACTGCGAGCTGGCTGTCGAGTTGTGTTTGATGCGCCACGAAGCAAGCGGAAATGTTTGCGGTCAGCATACATGAGTATTTCTATTCGTTAAAAAAGACACAGTCACGTATTTGTAAGTTTAAATTCGAAATATTGGAACTTAAATTCGTATAAATATTTCTCGTATGAAGTTTAGATTGAGTATATTTATGGGGATGTACGCAATAATTCTGTGGCTTGTTGGTAGCCATCCTGTGGCTAAACTGCCATTTGCCTTCGCAGCTGCGATAAAAATTCCCAGAATCTTCTTTGCGCCGCACCGTTTTTGCAGAATCCGGCTTGGCGGCGGCGGGGTTGCCGCTCTAGTTTGCGGTACGGTTAATAGCTTAGCCGTCACTGAGCGACCGATCCCCAGCATTGAGTTCCACAGGAGGTTCCCATGGAGTACAGCTTAAGACTGGATGTTCTAGCTGCGGCACTCTCATTCGGTTTTGTTGCCGCTGTAATTCTCGGGATGGTTTGAGGCGCGTCGTGGCTCGGTCCTGCTTTGCAGGGACATCAGGGCCCAGCCTCGCTTTAATGGACCTCGTTGGACGCGTTACGTGTCGAGCTGAAACCATCCGTTCCAGGGCGCAACACACCCGCCGGTGTTGCGCCTTTTTCTTTGCTGATTTGACGACGTTTCTTAGCGGCGCGCCATGTAGCCGATAATGCCGCCGACGAGCGGCAGATACAAGGCCGGGAACTTAAGCGGGCTCATTTCCATTAGATTTGGAACTTTGCTGAGCGCCGCACCGATCAACGCTCCAATCAGGGCAGCGCCCAGCGTCCGCGTGGAGGGCAGGTTCACATCCTTCAATGCGAACGAGCCCACCAGTCCAACGATCCAGATGATGACGGCGAAAATCACTGCGTGCGCGAAGACTTTCAGGTCGCCCGATACTGGGATATGCGCGAGCACGAACGGCGCAGCCAGAAATGCTGCTGCAAACTGGATCGCAATCAAGATTATCGTGCCGAGCATTGTGTTCCCCAGGGTTCGCGCGAGCAGACTATTCCGCAGCCGCAGCCTTGACTGCGATCGGATCATAGTTGAGCACGGGCGCAAGCCAGCGCTCGCACGTGGCGATACTCCATCCCTTGCGGCGGGCGTAGTCTTCCACCTGATCGCGCTCAATCTTGCCAACGCCGAAATAATGGCTGTCGGGGTGGCTGAAGTAGAGCCCCGACACGGAGGATCCCGGCCACATGGCATAGCTTTCCGTGAGCGTGATGCCGGTCGCGGTTTCGGAATTCATCAACGACCAGAGCGTCGCCTTTTCCGTGTGATCGGGCTGGGCTGGATAGCCGGGCGCTGGGCGGATGCCGCGATAGCGTTCCAGGATCAGGTCGGTCGCAGAGAGGTTTTCATCCTTCCCATAGCCCCACAGTTCCTTGCGGACGCGCTGGTGCATGCGCTCGGCAAAGGCTTCGGCGAGGCGGTCTGCCAGCGCCTTGACCATGATGCGGTTGTAGTCGTCGGTCTTGGCTATATGCTTCTCGATCGCTTCGTCTTCGCCGTGCCCCGTCGTCACCGCGAAGCCGCCGATGTAATCCGCCAAGCCGCTGTCCTTGGGGGCGATGAAGTCGGCCAGCGCCGTATGTGACCGATCGCGCGAGGGATCGCGGGCGATCTGTTGGCGCAGCGTGTGGAGGGTGGCTATCTTCGTCTTGCGGGTATCGTCGCCGTAGACCTCGATATCGTCGCCCGCGCAGTTGGCTGGCCAGAAGCCAACGACTGCGTTTGCGGTCAACCACTTCTCCTTTACTATCCGGGCGAGGAGGGCTTGGGCGTCGGCAAAGAGTTTCTTTGCTTCCGGGCCGACCACGTTGTCATCGAGGATGGCTGGATAGCGGCCCGTCAATTCCCAGGTCTGGAAGAACGGCGTCCAGTCGATGTAGGGTACCAGTTCGCCGAGGTCGTACTGCTTGAATGTGCGGCAGCCGAGGAAGCTCGGCTTGACGGGGGCGTGCGCATTCCAGTCCGACTTGAACTTGTTGGCGCGGGCGGTTGCGACCGTGATGCGGCTTTTGTTGGCTTCGCTGCGCAGATGAGCGTCACGCACTTTCACGTAGTCGGACCGGATTTCAGCGATGTAGGCCGGCTTGTCGTTATTCGACAATAGCTTGGAGACGACGCCCACGGCGCGCGAGGCGTCGTTGACGTGGATGACCTGATCGCGCGTGTAGTTGGGGCTTATCTTGACGGCGGTATGGACGCGGCTCGTCGTTGCGCCGCCGATCAACAGCGGCACGGAAAAGCCCTCGCGCTCCATCTCGGCCGCCAGGAAACACATCTCGTCCAGCGAAGGCGTGATGAGACCGGACAGGCCGATAATGTCGACGTCGTGCTTTTTGGCGGCATCGAGGATTTTCGCCGCGGGAACCATGACGCCAAGGTCGATCACCTCGTAGTTATTGCACTGGAGCACGACGCCGACGATGTTCTTGCCGATGTCGTGCACATCGCCCTTTACGGTCGCCATCAGGATCTTGCCGGCGGCGGGCTTTTCGGTGAGGCCAGATGCCTTCTTCTCGGCCTCCAGGTAGGGCTGGAGATAGGCTACAGCCTGCTTCATCACGCGGGCCGATTTCACGACCTGGGGCAGGAACATTTTTCCGGCGCCGAACAGATCGCCGACCACGTTCATGCCGGCCATCAGCGGGCCTTCGATAACGTGCAGCGGCTTGTCGGCCTGCTGGCGCGCCTCTTCCGTGTCGACCTCGATGAATTCGGTGATGCCATGGACGAGGCTATGGGTGAGGCGATCTCCGACGGGTGTGTCGCGCCACTTCAAATCCTTTTCCTGCTTTTTTGCTCCATCGCCCTTGAACTTGCTGGCCGCTTCCAGCAGGCGGTCGGTGGCGTCGGCGCGCTTGTTGAGGATCACGTCCTCGCACAGTTCGCGCAATTCAACAGGAATGTCGTCATAGATTGTCAGCTGGCCGGCATTCACGATGCCCATGTCCATGCCGGCCTGAATCGCGTGATACAGGAACACCGAGTGCATCGCCTCGCGTACAGGTTCATTGCCGCGGAACGAGAACGAGAGGTTCGACACGCCGCCCGAGATGTGGACCAGCGGATGGCGGCGCTTGATCTCGCGCGTGGCTTCGATGAACGCGATGCCGTAGCCGTTGTGCTCCTCGATGCCCGTTGCCACCGCGAAAATGTTGGGATCGAAGATGATGTCTTCAGGCGGGAAGCCGACCTGTTCGGTCAGTAGCTTGTAGGCGCGCGAGCAGATCTCGACCTTACGTTCGATCGTATCGGCCTGGCCCTGTTCGTCGAACGCCATGACGACGACGGCCGCGCCGTAGCGCAGCACTTTCGTCGCCTGTTCGAGGAACTGCTTCTCGCCTTCCTTCATCGAGATCGAGTTGACGATCGCCTTGCCCTGAACGCACTTCAAACCGGCTTCGATCACGTTCCATTTGGAACTGTCGATCATCACCGGTACGCGCGAGATATCCGGCTCGGCGGCCATCAGATTCAAGAAGGTAATCATCGCCTTTTCTGAGTCGAGCAGGCCCTCGTCCATGTTGACGTCGATGATCTGCGCGCCGCTCTCTACTTGCTGGCGGGCGACCGTGAGTGCCGCGTTGTAGTCGTTTGCTTCAATCAGTTTTCGGAATTTGGCCGAACCCGTGACGTTGGTGCGTTCGCCCACGTTAATGAACGTCGTCGAGGCGGAGGTGGTCTCGGTGGTCATTGTTCGGGGTGTCCAAATCGAGGCGGCGGAGTTTCAAGAGGTGTCATAGACGAAGGGGATTTATCTCGCCACAAACGGCTCAAGGCCGGAGAGGCGCATTTTGGGTTCGATGACGGGGGCTACGCGGGGCTTGTACTTGGCCACATGCTCACGAATGTGACTGATGTGGTCGGGTGTCGAGCCGCAACAGCCGCCAATGACGTTGATCAAGCCGTCAGCGGCCCAGGGTTCGACCTTGCAGGCCATTTCTTCACCCGTCTCGTCGTACTCGCCCATGACGTTAGGGAGACCCGCATTGGGATAGGCCGAAACGCGCGTGTCTGCCATGTGGGACAGTTCGGCGATGTAGGGGCGCATCAACTCGGCGCCCAACGCGCAATTGAGACCCACCGACCACGGCTTCAAATGGCGCATCGAATACCAGAACGCTTCACCGGTCTGGCCCGACAGGGTGCGGCCCGACGCGTCCGTGATCGTGCCGGATAGCATGATCGGCAAGGTCATGCCCAATTCGTCGAAGGCTTCCAGTGTTGCGAAGCCTGCTGCCTTCGCATTCAGAGTGTCGAAAATCGTTTCGATGATGATGATATCGCAACCGCCTTCAATGAGTGCGATCACCTGCTCCTTGTAGACGGTGCGCAGCTCGTCGAAATTGACCGCGCGGTAGCCTGGATTGTTGACATCCGGCGACATGGAAGACGTGCGGTTGGTGGGACCTACTGCGCCGGCGACAAAGCGGGGCTTATCGGGTGTGAGCTTGTTCCACTTGTCGCGCATTTCGCACGCGATCTTGGCAGATGCGAGGTTCAATTCGCGCGACAAATCCTCCATGCCATAGTCGGCCATGGAGACACGCTGGGCGTTGAAGGTGTTGGTCTCGATGATGTCGGCGCCCGCTTCCAGATATTGGTCGTGGATCTTGCCGATGATGTCGGGCCGCGTCAGCGAGAGCAGTTCGTTGTTGCCCTTGACGTCGCGGTGCCAGGTTTTAAAGCGTTCGCCGCGGTAGTCGGCTTCGGTCAGCTTGTAGCGCTGGATCATCGTGCCCATGGCGCCGTCGATGATCAGGATGCGCTTGTCGGCGGCGGTGTTCAGCTTGGCGAGGCTGGCTAAGGTTTTCATGGTCTTACTCCTGAATGATTTCGCTGCGCGATCGGGGCTATCGCCTCAAGCCCCGTTCGAGGGGCGCCCCCTCGGACTCCCCTCTTTTTGGATCCAAATAAGATGCGGCTTGGGGGGGCATGTCCCCCCAAGCCGGTTGAAGCGCGGCAGCCCTTGGTGCGGAGCGCTAAGCCGCCGCAGCCGCAGCCGCCGCCACCGCACCGCGCGCCGGGCGCAGGCCCAGCAGATGGCAGATGGCATAGACGAGGTCGGCGCGGTTCAACGTATAGAAATGGAAGTGGCGCATGCCTTCATCCACCAGGTCCATCACCTGCTCGGTTGCAATTGCTGCGGCAACAAGATGGCTGGTGGCCGGATCGTTTTCCAGCCCCTCGAAGCGGCGCGTGATCCACGACGGCACCGTGGCACCTGCGCGCGTCGCGAAGCCCGCGACCTGCTTGTAATTGTGGATCGGCACGATGCCCGGCATGATCGGCACCCAGATGCCTGCAGCACGTGCGCGCTCCAGATAGCGCAAGTAGTGCGCGTTATCGAACCCGAACTGGGTGATGACGCGGTCAGCCCCGGCGTCCACCTTGGCCTTGAGGTTGTCCATGTCGGCCTCGACCGACGCGCTCTCGGGGTGCTTTTCCGGGTAGCCAGCGACCGAAATCTCGAAGTTGCCGATCTTCTTGAGGCCAGCCACCAGTTCAGCCGCGTTGGCGTAGCCGCCGGGGTGGGGCTCATACTGGGTGCCGACGCCGCCAGCGGGATCGCCGCGGAGCGCCACGATATGGCGCACACCGGCGGCCCAGTAGGCGTGCGCCACCTCATCGACTTCATCGCGGGTGGCGTTGACGCACGTGAGATGCGCGGCGGGCTTCAATTGCGTCGCCGTCACGATGTCGGCAACTGTTTTATGCGTGCGTTCGCGCGTCGAACCGCCCGCACCGTACGTCACGGAGACAAACGACGGTTGCAGCGGCGCGAGCCTTTTGATGCACGCCCAAAGGGCATCCTCCATCTTGTCGTTCTTGGGCGGGAAGAATTCGAACGATACGTTGATCTCACCCGACCCGAGCAGGCGGCTCTTGCGTTCGGAGGGGGCTCTGTCGGTGGCCATCAGCGGGTTTCCTCAAATGCGGTCTTGATTGGTGCCTCGGTCTTGCGTGCGTAATCCGAGAGTGGACGTTGCGCCAGCCATAGCGTGACGGTCAGTTTGTTGGCAGAGGGATCAGCGGCGGGCCGCAATTCACGGACCTCGCGGGCTATCAGGCCCGCATCGCTCAGCCACTGGGAAACGACGGCGTTCGAGAAGCCCAGGCGGTCGTGGGCTTCGGTTTCGCGCAGGAACTCTAGTGTGTGGGGCGCGAAATCAACGATCAGCAACTTGCTGCCGGGGGCCAGTACGCGGGCCGCTTCGATGACGGCCGCGCGTGGATCGGACAGGAAGTGCAGAACCTGATGCATAGTGACGACGGATGCCGACCCATCGGCGAGCGCGAGATTGTAGATGTCGCCGTGGCGGACCTGGGCGCGCGTCAAGTCGGTCGCCGACAGCTTGCTGCGGGCGTAGGTCAGCATGGACTGGTTCAGGTCGAGACCGAGGCCACGTTCATAGGTTCCGGCAAACAGCTCCAGGATGCGACCCGTGCCGGTGCCCAGATCGACGAACAACTGGAATGGGCCGGTGCCAAGCGCTTCGCGCATGGCAGCTTCGACTTCGCTTTCGGCGACGTGGAGCGTGCGGATGCGGTCCCAGTCGCCGGCGTGCTGGCGGAAGAACTCTTGGGCTGCGGCTTCGCGTTCGCGCTTCAAGTTGTTCGCCCGTTCACGGTCGCGCTGGATCAGCGGATCGGCTGGGTCGACGGTGCCGAGCAGGTGCAGGGTCAATCTTTGGCCGCTGGTGCGGTCGGAGACGTGGAAGTAAACCCAGCTGCCTTCGCGGAACCGTTCGACCAAGCCGGCTTCGGCGAGCAATTTCAGGTGCCGGCTCAGGCGGGGCTGGCTTTGGCCAAGGATCAGCGTGAGGTCCTTTACATTCAATTCGCTGGCGGCGAGCAACAGCAGGATACGCAAGCGCGTAGGTTCGCCTGCCGCCTTTAGGGCGCTCACCCACTCCATTGCTGGCATCACCTCGCGCGACACTCGAACCCTCATGACATAATTTTTTTTAGGATATAAACATATCCTTATATGTCAAGCGTGCCTTTTGGCCAAGGCTGGCGAGCAGCGATCCATAAAACGGTCGCCACTTAAGCGATCGGTAACCAAGCCCAACTTAGTGTGCCGCGATGAACTCAAGGAGTGCATCCTCATGCGTGCTACGGCGTTCGAAACCTGTGTTCCCTGTGCACCGATCACGGCCCTGCCCATCAATCTTTCGCAGACGCCGTCGCGGTCGTCACCGTTGCTGACGCTGGCCCTGGCGCTGCCGGCCGCGTTTGCCGCGCTTGCGCCGTTCTATCTCATTGCCGCCCATGCCACGCAGGACGCTTCGCTGTTTGTCGAGCGGGGCAGCACGTCACTGCTGCTTGGGCTCGCGCTTATCCTTTGGGCGTTGCTGTTCGGCTGGCCTATCATGCAGCGGGTAGGGCTGATCGGCACCGGCCGCGAGATCTGCCTTACCTCAACCGTTGTTACTGTGCGCGAACGCGGCCTGCTCTTCGACCGGTCTTGGTCGCAACCGCTGAACTCTTACTGTGGCCTTGCCCACCATGTGCGTTCGTCGCTGTCGGGGACGCGCCATGAAGTGCTCCTGGTGCACCCCGATCCGGCAAAATCGTTTTTGTTGCGCGCTGCCGACCGGATAGGCCAGGAAGAAATCGACCAAATGGTACTGCTGACGGGCTGCCGCGAAATTGCCCCGCAGGTGTTTTATCGACGCACAGTGGCGCAGGGGTCGCACCCGTATGCTGCTTCCGCAACAGCTTTGGCCAGCGCTAAGCTGGCGTGACGTAGAATGCCGGAGGCGCTCGCCGTTTGACTGGCGCGACCGGAAAGAGTGAGTTAGGACGCTGTAAGCGTTGCCTTGAATTGGGAGCCGTAACGTGAAGATGGAACGCGTAATGCCGGGATTGTTCCGCATCTGGGCCACAGTCGTGTTTGCTGCGGCATTGGCATGCATCGCCAGCGTGGCCGCGAGGGCCGAAACGGCCAGTGCTTTCATGCAGCGGGCGGCGAGCGATCTGATCGCGGCCAATCATACATCGTCGGCGAGCGGCTTTGCAGCGGCCCTGCGCCGTTACGGCGATGTGCCGGCCATCGGGCTCACTGCGCTCGGCAACTACAGCGGCAGCCTCGTCAAGAATGACCGCCCGCTTTACTACAACGGCATGGTCAACTTCATCGGCAGGTATGCCGCCAAGGAGAGCGCAAAGTATCAAGTCGCGAAGGCAACGATCCTTGGCCAATCGGAAGAAGACGCTCGCGGCGCCAGTGTCGAGACGCGCGTCGTACTGCAAAGCGGAGAATCCTACGACGTGCGTTGGCAGCTGGTGCGGTCGGGCCAATCGTTCAAGATCCGCGATGCCCAGGTCCTCGGGTTCTGGATGACGCCGTTCCTTGCGACGCTGTTCCAAAACTACATCGCCGAAAACGGCGGCAGTTCCAAAGCCCTCATCATGGCGCTTAACCGGTAAGCGCCGACCGCGCCGAGGCGGAACATCCTGTCATGATGGGGCGCTAATACGAGCCGAAATTTCCTTCAATTTTTCGGCCTAAGTCCGGGTTAAGCGCCATGAAGCAACAATCCACGACGGACGCGCCGTTGCCGCAGGTCCGTGGCTCGATCGGCCCGACCGCAATGGCAGCTTTGTGCGTCACGAGCGTTGCCCTAATCGTGCTGTCTATCGCTTTCGTGGATCGGCTGGCTGCGCATCAGGCCCATGCCGTGTGGCGGGAAAACGAGCCTATATTCAAGGCCCTTACGCACATCGTCGATCCGTTTTTTGCGCTGGCGGGTGTGGTTGCGGGCTGTTATGGGATTTCGGCGCTGTTTGGCGTGCGTCCCGGCCCACGGGGACAGATTGCGTTGCGGATAGCGGTCGCGGTGCTGGTCGCGATCACGCTCAAAGAGCAACTCAAGTTCGTGTTCGGGCGGACCTGGCCCGAAACCTGGACCAATAACAACGTCTCGTATATCAAAGACGGCGTCTTCGGTTTCTTCCCGCAGAACGGCTGGTATGCACTGGCGTCCGATCGCACGTACCACTCTTTTCCGTCCGGCCATACGACCATCATTAGCGTGGTGGCACTGTCGCTCGCGCTCAATTGGCCCAAGTTCAAATGGCTGATGCCGATCCCCGTGCTGCTGGTCGCCGCCGGCATGATCGGTGCCAACTACCACTGGGTCAGCGACCTGCTCGCCGGAGCCGCGCTCGGCTCAGCCGTGGCGTTAGCCGTGCATCGCTTAGGGCGGGGATGACAGGCGAGGCCGCGCTATTGTCCCTCAGCCTTTGCGGGGCGGGGTTTAGCGGACACGATGGGGCCGGCGGGCCAGAGTTCATCCGAGCGGCCGGCGGAGGGCGCCCACAGGCTCGAGATCGAGCCGTCGAGGAACAGCGCGTTGGGGCATTTCAGCGTGTCGCGGAACACCTTGGCGAAATCGCCAAACGAGACGACGTCGTTTGAGATCACGAAGATCACGGTTTGCGGGTCGCGCACGCCGACGCCATTGCGGATCTTGAGCGAGGTACCGCTCGCGGAGAAACGGGGGTGCAGCTTGCCGTCGATCACCAGCATCGGTCCGGACTGGGTGGCGAAATCGGCTTTCGGCTTGGCTTTCAGGAATTTGGACGTTTCCATCACGCCAGCTTCCTGGTCGGTGAAATAGAACACGCCGTTGGGCTTCAAGTGGAAATTTCCGGGCCCTGCCGCCGTGTTGGCCTTGACCAGCTGCTGGCCGTTTTCGACGTACAACCCGACCGGCGTGCCGCCGGTGTGGTACATGCCAGCATTGATTGCCATGCTGACCGGGCCGCCCGTTCTGCCGATCGCGCGGGCCAGCGCGCCCACCGTGCCGTAGGGCTCGCCGCTCGCGTCTTTCCAGTGGAGCCGCAGCGACGTTGTGCGCAGATCGAAGCTGCATACCACATAGGAGGCGCCGGCCTGGGTCAGTTCCTGGCATGGTGCAGGCGTCGGGGCTGCCGCTGCCGGGTGCGATAGCGCGAGAACGATGGCCGCAGCCCGAATCGTCCACCAGGGAACTCCACGGCGGGTTAGGGCTTTGACAGATTGCAATCGTGCAAACATGGTGTGGTCCGCGCTCAGGATCGTTGGGACAGGTGCATAGCATGCTGGCCAGCAAGGAAACACATTTGACCAGCCAATCGCGTCCACCCGAAGACTATGACGCCGCCTTTCGCAGCGTTGTGCCGCCGGCCTTGAGTTTCGTTTCAGGCTATGTCGATACGATCGGTTTTCTCGGCTTGTTCGGGCTGCTGACTTCGCAGGTGACGGGTGCGTTCATTGCGGCCGGGGCTGCGTTCGTGCAGCGCGAGCAGGGGCTCGTGCCGAAATTGCTGGCCATGCCGATGTTCATGGTGGGGGCCTGCCTCCTGACGCTGCTCGTTGCGTTGCTGCGCCGCCGTGACGTCGACGCCATGCCTTATGCGTTGGCCTTCGTCGCGCTGCTCATCGCGCTGTTTCTCGGGCTTTCTATCGCGGGGAAGCCGTTCGCCTCGCCGGATGCACCGGCGGCGCTAGGAGCGGCCATTGCTGCTTTCGTCGCGATGGGGGCGCAGAGCGCGCTGGTTCGCGTTTTGTTCAAGGGGTCGCTGCCCGCCAACTTCATGACGGGTAACGTCACCCAGGTGGCGGTCGAAACCACCGATATGGTGCTCGCCAGCGTCGGATTACTTCATCTGGATGATCCGGCGGCCGACAGTGCGCGAGTGTCCGCCGCGAGAACGCAGCTCAGGATCTTGTTACCGATGATCTGTTCCTTCATTGCCGGCGCGGTGGTGGCCGCGCACGCGTTTCTTGCGATCGGCTTCTGGTCGCTGTTGCTGGCGACCGGCCTCGTCATGCTGGCAGCGATATGGGCGCCGTCCTGCCGCGTCTGAATTCTGCTCAATAAGGACAATCCGATGATCGACCTCCACTACTGGACGACGCCCAATGGCCACAAGATCACGATGTTCCTGGAAGAGGCGGCACTGCCCTACATCATCAAGCCGGTGAATATTTCGAAGGGCGACCAGTTCAACCCGGAATTTCTGGCCATCGCGCCCAACAACCGTATCCCGGCTATCGTGGATCATAACCCGGCCGGCGGTGGCGGCCCCGTCAGCGTGTTCGAGAGCGGTGCGATCCTCTATTATCTTGCCGGAAAGACCGGTCAATTCTGCCCTGCCGATCTGCGCCCGCACATGGAAGTCATGCAGTGGCTGTTCTGGCAGATGGGCGGGCTCGGGCCGATGGCGGGGCAGAACCACCATTTCGTCCAGTATGCGCCGGAGAAAATACCCTACGCCATCGAGCGTTACGTCAAGGAAACCAACCGGCTGTATGGCGTGTTAAACGCGCGGCTGGCCGACCGGCCGTTCGTAGCGGGTGATGCTTATTCCATCGCGGACATGGCGAGCTATCCGTGGATCGTGCCATGGACACGGCAGGGCCAGAACCTCGATGATTTCCCCCATCTGCGGCGCTGGTTCGACGCCATCCGCGCGCGGCCGGCCACCGTGCGTGCCTATGCTCGAGCGGATGAAATCAACAAACAGCCGACGGTGACGGATGAAAGCCGCAAGGTGCTGTTTGGCCAAAGCGCGAAGACGTAGCCGCTACTTCGCGAGTTCGGCGTCCAGCTTGCCATTCATGTAGACCCACTTGGCGGTCTGGGCGTCGACCAGGGTCTTCATGCTGGCGCGCAGGCTATCCAACACTGTACAATCGGGCGTCGCTGCGGCCGCCCCCGCTTCGCCGCCGGATGCGATCTTTTCGAGCAGGCTATTTGACTGCTGATCGTAGTCTGCGATCTTTTCGTCGGCGACGAAGGGGGCCGCTTCTTTGATGAACTGCTCGTGGGCCCAGCCGCGCTTTTCCTTCAGCAGGCGCAGCTTATTCTGGAATTTGGGCTTGTTGGCCGTGTTGAGGTCGCGCAGAGCGCCGGCCGCTTCGTCGACCACCGCCTCGAAATCCGCCTTCGCGCAGCCACCAGCCTGTGCGCTCACGGGCATGAGCGTGCCAACAGCCAATGCCACGGTCAGTAATTTAATGGTCCCACGCCTCATGGGCGTATTGCTAGCGAGCCAGCGCGCAACGAGCAAGCGTTCACCGGCGGGCGGATGTTGCAACGCGCTCGCGGCAATCGTTCAGGACGTCGGCGAGGGTTGCTTCGATCGTGTGCAGAGGGAACCAGCCGAGGAGCCGGTGGGCAAGGCCTGCATCGCCGACAAAGCGCCGCGTATCGCTCGGCCGCATACGAGCGGTATCGGGTTCCACTGTGATCGGCACGCGCGAGAGGGCCAGCAGGTGATCCAGGAGATCGTGGATGCGGCGCGGGTTGCCAGATGCGATATTGAGCACGATGCCGGGCGGCAATACGGCGGATTTATCCACAGCCAAGACATAAGCGTTCGTTACGTCGCGGACGTCGAGGAAATCGCGTTCCGCTTCAAGATTGCCGACGCGCATGACCGGTGGTTGCAACCCCGCCTCGATGCGGGCAATCTGCATTGCAAACGAGGGCAAGACGAAATCCTCGCTCTGGCCTGGTCCGGTGTGGTTGAAGGGGCGCAGACGCACGCAACGCAGGCCCTGGGCGGTGAGTGAACCGACCGCGAGATCGGCGGCTGCCTTGGTGACTTCATAGCTATTGGTCGGGGCCAGCAGGGCGGTTTCGTCGAGCAACAGGCCCATGCGCGCGCTCTCTCCGTACACTTGGCCAGATCCTACGTTCAGGAGCACGCATCGAGGCGCGTGCGCCAGGATCGCGTTGGCGACGTTCAGGGTGCCGTTCAGATGGACCTGCCAAGCGAGGTTCGCGTGGGCGGTCGCCGTTGGCACGGCTGCGAGCCCTGCCAGGTGGATGATGTGGGTGGGAAAAAATCGCGCGACGGCGCTGTTCACGGCGGGTTCGTCCGTGACGTCGAGCGCGTCAAACCTGCCATAGACTGGGTGCGTTTCCGGCGTCTTGGATGTGAGGTACACTGCGAGGCCCTCGCCGAATTGCCGGCGCAGCTGCGCCACCAGATGCAGCCCCACGAACCCGTATGCGCCGGTTACAAGTATTCTTTTGCCGCCATCAGCTGACACGCCCCTCACTCCCCCACGGCTGACGGCTCACAGATGGGTATGCTTCACCAGACGGTCCAAATCCGCTTCGACCATCTCGGATACGAGCTTTTCGAGGCTCGTTTCGGCGGCCCAGCCGAGATGCTTTTGGGCTTTCGCCGGATTGCCGTGTAGCACCTCGACTTCTGCCGGGCGCATGAAGCGGGGATCGATTTCGATATGATCTTCGGCCTTCAGGCCCACATGGGCAAAGGCCAAGTTGCAGAAATCGCGCACCGTCACGGTGCGGCCGGTGGCAACGACATAATCGCCGGCTTGTTCCTGCTGCGTCATCAGCCACATGGCCTTGACGTAGTCGCGGGCATGGCCCCAGTCGCGCTTCGCATCGAGGTTGCCGAGGGCGATCTTCTTGATCAGACCGAGCTTAATTCGCGCCACGCCGTCGGTGATCTTTCGGGTCACGAACTCGATGCCCCGCAACGGGGATTCGTGGTTGAACAGAATGCCGCTGGAAGCATGCATGCCGAAGCTTTCTCGATAGTTGACGGTCATCCAATGGCCGTAGAGCTTAGCGGCCGCATACGGCGAGCGCGGATAGAACGGCGTCGTTTCCGACTGAATTGGTTCTTGAATGAGACCAAACATTTCCGATGAGGAGGCCTGATAAAAGCGCGCGTTCGGGCATACGATGCGAGTTGCTTCCAACATATTGGTGACGCCCATGCCCGTCGTCATGCCGGTCAGATAGGGCTGTTGCCAGGAGGATTTCACGAACGATTGGGCGGCCAGATTGTAGATTTCGACGGGTTCGACCGTCTCTATGATCCGGATGAGGCTGCCTAAGTCCATCATGTTGCCGTCGTGGAGCGTGACGCGGTCGGCGATGCCGATCCATTTCAAGCGCGTGCCAACCACGTCTGCCGAGGCGCTGCGGCGTAGTAAGCCATGAACTTCATAGCCCTTTTCAACCAGCAACTGCGATAGGTAGGCGCCATCCTGGCCCGTAATCCCGGTGATAAAGGCGCGCTTCGAAGTCATCGGCTCACTGTTTTGTTGAAGCGGTTGCTTTGGACGTTGTCTGCCGCCTGGTCCTGGAGCCGCGAACGTTTGTTGGGCCCAAGTGTGAAACCCGACGACATGCCGGCCCCACGTGCGTCGCCTTGGTCGACGGACGCCGCGGATCGGCCCTTCGGTGCACGCGATGCCCGGCATTGTCAACGGGGCCGCCTCCGGCAACAGCTTTCCGCGCGCTGAGTTGGTGGGGCGGCCGCGTGCAAAGCAAGGACGTCAATTCCGGGGGTCAGTATTTCGGGCCGCCGGTATCAGACAGCAGGGCAAACCGAACCCGGTTCATCCGCAAAACCGTCTGCTGATGGGCCCGCGAATGCGTGAAGCTTAGCGGCTGTGTCCTGCCGTGCCAGCCGAATGCGATACCTATTTTGTCAGTATCTTTTTTGCGTAGGCGACAACGGTTTCATCGGCCTCGAAGGGCTCCGGTACGATAACGCCGCGCTGGCAGGCGGGACGGGCGGCCATGAGGGCCATCCAGCGCTGAAGATGCGGCAGCTCGTCGATGCTGACGCCGGCCCAGCCGTGGATGCGGACCCACGACCAATGGGCGATATCAGCAATAGAGTAGTCGTCGACCAGATATTCATGGTCTTTAAGGCGGGTGTCGAGCACCGTATAGAGTCTCAGCGTTTCCTTCTGATAGCGCTGAATGACGGCAGGAATTTTTTCGGGAAAATAGCGGAAAAACACGTTGGCCTGTCCCTGCATGGGGCCGATGCCCCCCATTTGGAACATGAGCCATTGCAGGACTTGTGACCGTGGCTTTGCCGCCTGCGGCATTAGCTGCCCAGTCTTTTCAGCGAGATAAATCAGTATTGCACCCGACTCGAACACCGCGAAGTCGCCGTTGAACCGGTCTACGATCACAGGGATGCGGCCATTGGGATTGAGCGCCAGATACTCCGGGCTCTTCTGTTCGTTTTCTCCGAGCTTCACAGGCTGCACGGTATAGGGCAAGGCGAGTTCTTCGAGCGCGATCGACGCCTTCCAGCCGTTAGGCGTCGACGCGGTGTAGAGATCGATCATAGCGGCCCAGCGGACGTCATGTTTGGCGCTTATGCCTTGGCGCTAGGGCGCGCCGAGACTGCGTCATGCCAGCGCCGCAAGCACTTGCAATCGGTGGGAATTTCCATTTCGCTCCACTTGCCGAAGTCGACGGCGCACAGCGTTGTGGCGTCCGCGACTGTGTAGCGGGAGCCTGCCACGAACTCGTTGTTTGCCAGCTGGGCGTCGAACTTCCTATAGAACCTGTCCATTCGAGCCCGTGCTCTCTCAACAAGTTCGGGCACTTGCTTGATGGGTTCGGCCGAGCCTGGTAAGCCGCGCTCGGCGAATGCTGGATGGGTATTGCGGAACAATTCGGATGCGGCCAGCATGCCCTCTTCGTTGGCGCGCTTTTCCCACATTTCCACGCAGGCTTTGTCCTTGGCGTCAGTTCCCATCAGCGGGGGATTGGGATGGAGTTCTTCGAAATAGCGGCAGATAGCCATTGCTTCCCCGATGCACGTTCCGTCATCGAGTTCCAGCATAGGCACCATGGCGTGGGGATACTTAGCCACATACGATGGCTTGAGTTTCAGATCTTCTCCGCCGACTTCTTCGAGCGGGATCTTCAGGCCTTTTTCCGCCAGATAAATGTGCAAGCGCCGTGGATTGGGGGCGATATGCCAATCGTAAATCTTCATGGCAGACGTACTCCGCTGTGGGGGATAGGCGCGGAATTTGCGACGGAATGCCGCATAGGTCAAGGGCTAAGCAAGTGCGGATGAGGCGGCGGATGCGTTTTGTGTAGCGGCATGAGCGTGGCAGACTGCGATTACCATCACGATCGCCGCAAGGCCCTGATGAGCGACGCCCAGGCCGATCGGGACCGCCAACAGCACGGTCGCTATGCCGAGCGTCATTTGCGCGACCAGTCCTAAAGCCAGAGCGATGCCGGATCGTGCGAGCGGCTCAGAGGCGCGGGTGGCAAGCAACCGGACCGCATTCGCGATGCCGAGCGCGACGATGAGGTAGGCCGCGAGCCGGTGATTGAACTGCACCGTCGCCATGTTCTCGGTGAGATTGAGCCACCATGGGTTCAGCTGTGCAATTCCGTCGGGAATGACGTGACCATCCATCAGCGGCCAGGTATTGAATGCGCGTCCGGCTTTCAAGCCAGCGACAAAGCCGCCGAGGATTACCTGCGTGAAGACGAGCACCGCAAGGGCATTTGCAAGTCCAGGCTGGGCAGCGGCGGCGCGTTGGCCGCGGTCATCTGGGTGGTGCGGCTTGAGATCCAGGATCAGCCATACGAGCGCCGAGAGCAGGGCGAAGGCCACCGAGAGGTGGAGCGCCAAGCGGTAGGGGCTGACATCGATGCGGTCGGCGAGGCCCGATTTGACCATGTACCAGCCGATCGCGCCCTGCAGTCCGCCGAGGGCTAGAACACCCAATAGCCGCGTTCCCCAACCGGTTCTGAGGTGGCCCGTCAGCCAGAAGCCGGCAAGTGGCAAAGCAAAGGCAAGTCCAATGAATCGGCCCAGGAAGCGGTGGGCCCATTCCCACCAGAAGATGGCTTTGAAGGCGTCGAGGCTCATGCCTTTGTTGACGCTCGTGTATTGAGGTATTGTCTGATATTTGGCGAAGGCCGTCTGCCAGTCGGCGTCCGTCAGGGGCGGGATGGCGCCCAGCAGGGGGTGCCATTCGGTGATAGAAAGGCCGCTGTCGGTCAGGCGGGTTGCGCCGCCGACAACGATCATTGCGAGGACGAGGATTGCAACGCATGCAAGCCACGCCTGCACCAGCCCATCGGACGCTCGGCTCGCGCCGTCGTTTCCGGCTTGTGGGTGGCGTTTGGCGAAACTTGATGTGGTCATGAGTGGTCCCGTTGCGTTTCATATGCGTTCAATACGAGACTTCTGGCGGCTCGATCAATGCGGCCAATCACTCGGCTTTTTCCGGAAGCCGCTTGCTGTTCTGCGAATGGCACGCCTGCTCTAGCATCCTGTTTGGATACGGTTTTTTTATCAGACCACTTCACGTTACGGCTAACCCGCTCTAAGGACACCGTCACCAAGATGCATCCGCGTACCCGCAAGTTAATCGGCGCAATCGCGCTGCTGGCCTTGATTGCCGTCTATTCGCTGTTGGCCATGGCGGCGGCCATCGTTCTGCAGGTCAACCAATCCAATCAGGCGGCCGAGTTCGCCTACTATGTCGTTGCGGGCCTTCTGTGGGTGCTTCCGGCGGGGTATATAATTTGGTGGATGCAGAAGGCGCCGCCCGTGGTGGATAGCCCCTGATCGCAGTGGTTCAGTTGCGACGCATCGCGTTCCAGACCGCGAAGGGTGCGCCCGACAGCAGCACTTTGGTGTAGCGCGCATCCTGGAAATCGCCGTTCAGCGACAATCGCGGGAGTGCGGTCATTGCGCGTCCGTGGCGGCGCCAGATCAAGCCCTTTCGCGTCGTCACCGCGGTCAGAAGGCCGAGCCGCTCGGCGATCTCGAATTCGCGCCAGCCGGCACTTTGGGAGCAGCCGTAGGGATAGCTCAAATGCCGGCAAGGACGGCCTAATTCAGATTCGATCCGCCGGATGCTGGCGCCGATTTCTTCTTCGGCTTCGGCAGCCGGGAGTTTGGCGAGGGCCAGATGACGGCGCGTATGTGCGCCGATCGTGACCAGGGGATCGCGTGCAAGATCGCGCAAATCGTCCCAGTTCATAACGAGTTCCGAACAAAGCTTCGAGCTGTCGTAGCCGATGGATTGGGCGAGCTCTGCCACGACATGACGCGCGCGGTCCTCGGGCAGGCCGCGCAGCCACCAATAGATTGTATCAAAAGCGAGCGATTTTTCGATGGGCGAGACCGTTGCGTAGTGGCGCATTGCCCCATCCATCTGCACGCTGACGTGGGGAGCGCGTTCGAGTACCGCCTCCAGAACCAGCCACCACAGGTCGCCGGCGCCGTCGGCGTAATCGGTCGGCACGTAGATCGCCATCGGTACGTTATGGCGCTTGAATACCGGGTAGGCGTAGTCGCGATTGTCCTTATAGCCATCGTCGAGGGTGAAGCAGGCAAAGGGCGGTCCCCGGTAACTAGGCGCGAGGCGTTCTGGCACTTCGTCGAGCGAAATTGTTTCAAAACCGGCATCCTTGACCTGTTTGATCACACTTTCCAGGAAGTCGGGGGTTACCTTGAGGATGCGATTGGGCTCGAAGTCGCGCGGGGGCTCGGGGCGTACGTGATGGAGCATGAAGATCACGCCGAGGCCGCGCGTCAAGGGCGCGAGCAGGCCGTCGACGCCGGCAAAATGGGCGGCGTGCAGGGCGGCTTTGACGATGTTTATGCCGTATTGATGCATCAAACGCGCAATACTCTGCTCGGGATCACTTTCGCCGGCAGTGACCGCCGGTCTTCCACGTGCAGCAAGGATCATGCCCGCGCGTGCCGTAGCGCAAGGTGCCATGCAGAGCGGGACTGTCTCTCAATGAAACAGCCCAGCAGCCGCCATGGTTATCAGGCCGGAGACGGTACGCGAGAGCCGAAACTCAGGCCGCGAATACGGTGCTGCGGCGGGTCGTCCGCCTGGGCGGGGATATCCAGGCGAATGATCTCGATATCGGCGACTTCAAAGCCCAGGAAGGTGCCCTCGGGGTCGCGGAGTGTTGCGGCCGACGGGGCCGCCACCAGAACGCCGGCATCGAAGCGGCCTTGCACGGTTTCGAACAAGTTGCGCACGCTCTCGTGCTCGCCGACGACGACGATGTGGGCGTAGGCTTCATCCAATGCATCGAGGACGAGGTTTACTTGGTCGGGATCGAGATGGGGGGCTGCATCGGCCAGATCCTTGCCCGACGGGATGAAGTGGCATTCGTTGTTTTCGATGCTGGAGATCACGTCCTCGAAGGTCGCAGCGCCCGTGACCAGCTCCGCCATGCCAGGGCTGTCGGCTAGGCCGATGTGGCGGGCAACGAGGCCGCTGCCGTAGGTCCATTCGACCAGCACCGCCGGCTGGCCGCCGTCGGCTAGGCCCTTGGCCAGCGCTGCGGCGGTGGCGGTCGCGTCCACATTGCCGGATTCGCCGACGATCAGCGTCCGGTAGCCGCCGCGTTCTGGAGTGCGCTGCAGGAGGTGGTCGATGAGTTCATCGGTCGAGCCGAGGGCCGGGTGCTCTGCCCTGTCAGGTTGGGCTCGAGGGGAGGCCGGCGTGTCGACAGCCCACTTCGCGGCTAGGTCAGCGGGGGCAACGGTTGGGCTTGCCTTTGCGTTCGGCGTTGGAAGGGGGGCTTCCGGAAGATTACGCGCGTGCAGATCGACGGCTGGCGCCATGGAGCTTGCCGCGTGCGGGCGAGAGCCCGTCGCCAGCGCCTTCAGCACCGTGAGCGCAAGCCCTAGCAGGAAAGCAGCCAGCGCTGCAATCGCGGTCAGCGGGCCTTTCTTGGGATAGACGGGGACGCTCGAGGGATAGGCCTGCGACAGAATCTTAGCTTCGACGGGCACCGCCTTGCTTTCGGCGCGCGTCTTGTTGACGTTGTATTGTGCCTGCAGGCGTTCCAGTTCGTCGCGCTTCGAACGGGCGTCGGCAACCAGCATCTTGAGCTTGGCTTCGTCAGGTCCGGCATTGACGACGGTGGTCTTCAGTTCCGCCAGCCGCTTTTTGATCGCGGTTTCGCGCTCGGCTGCGACCTTGGCTTCCTTGCCCAGGCCGTCGACGATCTTGGAGACTTCGGCGTTGATCTGCTTTTTCAGGCCGGCAAGATCGGCGTTCAACTGCTGCATGCGCGGGTGGCCCGGCAGCAGGGTTGCGGCGACTTCCGCGATCTGGCGTTCGGCGCGCACCCGTTGCTGGACGAGATTTTGAATAAGCGGCGACTTCTGCACATCGGGAAGAACCTCGCCCGAACCGCCGCGCAACATCTCCTGCGCCGAGCGGGCGCGGGCTTCGCTGTCGCTGCGAGCGGCCTGCGCCCGGCTCAATTCGTTGGTCAACTCGCCCAATTGCTGTTCGTTGAGCGTCTGTTTTTGCTGCGAACCAGTATTGAAGCTGTCGGTCTTGCCGCGGAATTGTTCGGTTGCTATTTCTGCGGCCGATACGTCCTTCGTCAATTGTTCGATTTTCGGCAGCAAGGCGTCCTGGACGTCCTTTGTTTCTTCGACTTTGCGGCCTGCGATCTGTTCGCGATAGGCTTCAGCCAGGGCATTGGGAATGTCGGCTGCCAATTGGGGGTCGGCCGACAGGAAGCGCAAGCCGATCACGCGGCTTTCGCGCGCGGAATAGACTTCGAGTTTGCTGAAATAGGCTTCGAGAACACGGTCCTGTTCGGACTGCCCGGGGCGTGTACCGCCGAGCCCTGCCATGCGCATCAGCTTCGACAGCAGGTCGATGTCGCCCAGTTCGCTATTGAACTCGGGTCTATCCTTGAGCTTCAGGTCGGCGACGATCTTGGCCGCCAGCGTTGGAGATTTCAGCGATTGGATGTGGGTGTTGATCGCTTCGCGATCCATCTGGTTGGTCGTCGAATCTAGCCCGGGCGATACCTGCTTGGGATCGCTGAACGGGTTGGTTGCGCCTTTGGCGTCGATGGTCAATTGCGCTTCCGATTGAAAGCGCGGTGCTATGAGCGTCAGAATGGCAAAGGTTGCGACGGCGGCTGCAAGTGTCCAAAGCATGAGCCAAGGCAGGCTTTTGCGGACGACGCCCCACAGCGTTGCAGTGTCGATATTGTCGGGGGATGAGGGCGGCGCGGTGCGCATGATCGGCCTTTGGGAATCGGTTTGCGGCGTGGACCCCATTTGAGGGCGCGCCGGTAAGCAATTCCTTAAACGTCGCGAAAAAAGACAGGGCCTCAGGGTTTTTTAACCACTGTGCGGCAGAAATGATCCGGACTGTTCGTGTTCTTGGGATCGTTTGATCATGTCGAAGCGGGTGATTGGTTTTTGCGGCGCGGCTTTGCTTCTGTTGTCGGGCTGCGCGATGGACCACAGCGAAGTCGCCGACGCGGCTATCGTTTCGTCGCGCGAAGCGCCGGCCCTTAACGGCTATCCGGCGCCCGTTGGACCAGGCCCGAGCGATGTCGCGGTCACCACCAAGACCAGCTGGGGCGAGCCTTCGCCGCCGCCGGGACTGCAAGGGCCGCAAGCGGTCGCCGATACGGATGGTCCCTATCTACTCGATAGCGGCGACCGCTTGCGGATTTTCGTCTACGGCCAGCCCAATCTGTCGCGCAGCTACGGCGTCGACCATGCCGGCATGATCACCGTGCCGTTGATCGGCGAAGTCAAAGCGCGCGGCATCACGACGGCGGCGCTCGAGCGCACCATCAGGGCGCGGCTCGGCTCGCAATACGTGCGCGATCCGCAGGTCACCGTCGACATGCTGCAGAACCGGCCGTTCTTCATTCTCGGCGAGGTCAAGACCGCCGGACAATATCCTTACGTCTCGGGCATGACGGTCGAAACTGCGGTTGCGATCGCCGGCGGTTATTCCGATCGCGCCAGCACGCAGCGGTTCCGTATTTCGCGGCGTATCAACGGGTTTGTCGAGCAGATCGAGGCGCCGGCCGACTACGTGGTGCAGCCCGGCGATACGGTCACGGTGTTCGAGCGCTTCTTGTGACGGCTTAACCGCTTCTTAACCTTAGAGGTCTGGAGTGGAGGCGCTGCCCAGATATGGCCGCGATCGGGCCGTGATCTCCACCCAATCACGCATTACGCGGTAGTCATGTTTGGGGGTTAACCGTTCGCAGCTGGCCAAAGCCGGTGAACCAATACGGGGTTCTTGTCTGTTGAAACTCTCTCGTAAGATTTGGGGCTTCGCGCTGCCGGTTCTCGGCGGCCTCTTCATTCTGAGCGGTCAACAGCTGACGGCTGCATTCAGCGACACCCGCACGATCTCGTTCGTTCATATCCATACCAAAGAGACGCTCACCGTCACCTACAAGAAGGACGGCCGGCTGATCCCGGAGGCGATGGACAAGATCGACTGGATTATGCGCGACTGGCGCAAGAACGAGAAGACCAAGATGGATTCCCACACCATCGACATCCTTTGGGAAATGCATACCGAACTTGGCTCGAAGGAGCCGATCCAAATCATCTGCGGCTATCGCTCGCGCGGCACCAACGAGATGCTGCGGCGGACGGTCGGCGGGCAGGCCTCCGAGAGCCAGCACATCACCGGCAAGGCGATCGACGTCACCTTCCCCGATGTGCCCCTGAAGCAGATCCGCTATTCGGCGCTGATCCGCGAACAGGGCGGCGTGGGCTATTATCCGACCTCTGGCATTCCGTTCGTTCATGTGGATACGGGGCACGTGCGCCACTGGCCGCGGCTGCCGCGCTATGAGCTGGCGCTGCTGTTTCCCAACGGCCACTCGCAACATCACCCGGCCGAGGGCGGCGATATCGGGCCGGAGGACGTGGCGGTCGCGCGCTCGAAGCACCGGGATCTGGCGACCCAGGTCGCGGGCTTCTTCACGCTGCGCCAGGGGCCCAGAACTGGCGTCATGGTTGCCAGCTCCGACGATGTCAAACCGAGCCTGACTGGGCTGCCGCCGGCAGCTGCAGCCAAGCCCGCGGCCATGAAGGTCGCTGCTCTGATGCCATCGATTGCGACATCGATTGCGCCGCCTGTTGCACCCTCCAAGCCTAAGCTCGTCGCGGAACCCAAGCTCGTCGAGCGCGCAACGCGCCTGACGCCGGGGCCGTCGGAGGCCGACCGCTCGCAACTGATGGCGCTGGTTTCGTTTGCGACCGCCGACGCCAATCCGCCCAAGCTGATCCAGGGGCCGACGCCAGTTGCCCGAAAGCGTGCGCCATCGCCGCAGGCCGAGGCCGCGCTGGTCAACACGCCGATGACCGGTTCCTCGACGATTGCGCAGCTGGCGCTCGATCCGCCGGTCAGCCCCCGCACGCGCTGGACGCAGGTCGCAGCGCTTGATCCTGCAACCTTTTCTGGTGTGATGGCGGGCGATGCAGCCGTAATCAGCGATGCCGGACGCTCGGGCTGGAGTAACGGCTGGGTCGCCGCGCCCGTCTATGACGACGAGCACCCGGAAGAACTCTCCTACCGTCCGTTTCCCCTCGCGCCGCTATTGACCGCGTCTGCTTCGATCAACGAGCCCGTGCTGTCGCGCATGACCGCGCCCGATATCGGCAAGGTGCTCGCGCTGATCGACAAGACCTGGACCGTGCCGGAGATGCAGTTCCTGCCCGGCCAGCAGACCGCCGAAGTGATGTGGGCTCAGCAGTTCCAGGGCGAACCTGTCCAGCTTGTGGATGCAAGTCTGTCGGAGGGCGCCGAGGACCTGCCGACCAAGCTCATCCCCCGCTCGGTCAAGGTGTCCGCGCAGGACTAGAATTCTTCCGATCGCGGCATGACCGTTTGCTCCGCAGCGATCCCGCTCGGAGGTATGCAAAGAGGGTCCGGGAGCGGTCCGGCAAAATCACCGGCAACCCGCCTGTTTTGTGAGTGGGGATCTTGGGTTGATGCGTCTTGCAACGCACACCCGCTCCCGTGTCTTGCGCTTAGACCGCAGTGCCGCCGGCCGATCCTGAGCCGGCGTTGTGGCAAGCCACTGCATGTGCGATCCGGGCCAGCTGAGGGGTACCCGCATCTCTACGCAAAACCCGCTTCTCCCAACTAACCCAGCTCGTCAGCCGGACCCTCATGGGAAGCGATGAACCGATCGTCTCACAG